>DATNLE010000051.1:0-1612 GCA_035603035.1 Candidatus Acidiferrales bacterium
CGACGGCACCTATCACTCCCGGATTTTTCCTCCCGTTTTCATCCAGGAACGGGATTCGCGCGCGGAAACTCTCCGGTTTTACAGCCAGCAGATTGCGGCTACGCTTCTCCCCGTCCTATGCGCCCACTCCGAGCAATGGTACCAGTTCGTGCCGCTCTCGCCTTCCGTGCAATTTTCATAATTTTTTAACAGGAAAACATGAAGACATGAAAATGAAGATGAGAAGGGATCCAACTTCTCTACCTTCCTGTTTTCATGATTTCATGTCTTCCTGTTAAAACGGCTGCAACAAAGCAAAGAATTGGTCTGATTTCCTTCTTAACATCTTTGTGTTCTCAGCGTTCTTTTGTGGCTAACTAGTGTAGTGTTTCATAAATAAGTTTCATTAAGACGGCTTGGTGGATAGGATGGGCGATGCGCACCATAGCCGTCAAAGTGACTGCCACCGTCCAAGAGCAAAAGGAACTGGAACGCTGGGTTCGCGCCCAGGGAACTCCGCAGGGGGTGGTGCAGCGGGCGCGCATTGTCCTGGCGACACTGGCCGGGATTAACTCCAAGGAGATCGGACGCCAGCTTCGGGTCAGCCAGCCGACCATTCGCAAGTGGCAGCGGCGCTTTACCCAGGGAGGCTTGGAGAGCCTGACTCAGATTGCTCCCGGACGAGGGCGCAAGCCCCGCTATCGCGCGGCCAAGGTGGCGGCGATTGTCCGCACGACTCAGAAGCAAAAGCCGGCGGGCCAAACCCACTGGAGCCGCCGCACCCTGGCTGCGGTCGCCGGGGTCAGTGCCTCCACCGTGCACCGGATTTGGGATGCCCACGGTCTGGCCCCGCACCGGGTGAAGACTTTCAAGTTGTCGCGCGATCCCCGGTTTGTGGAAAAGCTCACCGATGTGGTAGGCCTCTATCTCAACCCACCCGAGCGGGCCATCGTGCTTTGCGTGGATGAAAAGAGTCAAATCCAAGCCCTGCAACGCACCCAGCCCGGACTGCCGCTCAAGAAGGGGCGCTGCGGCACGCTCACCCACGACTATACCCGTCACGGAACCACGACGCTCTTTGCCGCTCTCGATGTCCTGGAAGGCAGGGTCATCGGTCAATGCCTGCCGCGCCACCGTCACCAGGAGTTTTTAAAGTTCCTGCGCACCTTGGATTCGGCTTTCCCCCAGGATAAATCCCTTCACCTTATCGTCGACAACTACGGCACCCACAAGCATCCGTCCGTGGTGCGCTGGCTCAAAAATCACCCCCGCTTCGTGCTTCACTTCACGCCGACGAGTTCCTCCTGGCTCAACCTGGTGGAACGCTGGTTTGGCGAACTCACCCGCAAGGCCCTGCGCCGGGCCTCCTTCGTCAGCGTCCCGGACTTGATCGCCGCCATTGAAACTTACCTGGCCGCCAGCAACGAAAACCCCAAACCCTTCACCTGGTCGGCCACGCCAGAATCGATCCTGGCCAAGATTTCCAAAGTGAAATCTATTTATGAAACACTACACTAGATGCGGGAAAAAAATAAGTCTGAAAAAACTTATTTTTTCTTTACGACGAGCGCCGGAAAGCGGCTGGAAGCGGCAATATATTCCCGTTGAGAGGAAAGATTTTCCGCGCGGCTGA
>DATNLE010000078.1:0-22936 GCA_035603035.1 Candidatus Acidiferrales bacterium
CGTATCTGGAGCCGGTGCTCGTCATGGTGGCGGCCCAGTTTCCCGTCGCACTCCAGCCGCGTAAATTGTAAGCAAAGCCTTTGTCATTCACGGCTCTCACTCCGACACTCCGCGAATCGGTATATGAAAGAAAGCAATCGAAGCTGGCGTGAAGATCGGCTTGGGCACCGATTCAAGTGCGCGTAGACTTCTTAACTGTCGTCGTCACCCCTCAGGTCATCACTTGGAAATAGGGTAGTCGCGCGGTCTTTCGGTCGAATGTCAATGTGTGGGAACAGCCTGCCCAGACATTGAGCGCACCGATCAAGGCATCCTCGAATTCGCCTGTGCCGCGTTTGAGGGCGAAAGCCGCATCGAAGACCTGTTGTTCGTTCTGGACTTCGAGGGAGTCTGCGGCGAGAAGATTTTCAATGTGAGCGGCGATTTGGAAAGGGCTCCGCTTCAAGAGGCTGCGGAGAAACCCAACGATTTCGAGAACTGTAGCGATGTTCACAAATCCCGGGTTCTGTTCGCTCAATTGCCGATCGATGATCTGATTGGCTTGGCGCGCTTGTTTTGGGTCGTCCTGAAGCAAATAGCGCAAGAGGACGTTGGTGTCGAGACCGGTCATCTGCGAAAACTCTCCGTCGCGCCAACTTCGATTGCCGCGTGCATTTCCTCCAAAGATATGGGCGGGCTAAGCTTTGGCACGCTACCCTTGAGCTTCGATGTCCGAATCTTCGGCAGAATAACCACGGCACCGTCGGGCTGAAGGAAGAATTTGAAACGGTCACCCGGTTTAAGGTTCAGGTATTCCCGCACCGACTTCGGAATCGTCGCCTGGTTCTTGCTGCTGAGAGTGGCTTCCATGGCTCCATCCTTTCGCTTTACATTTTATCTCTCCATGGTCGTTCGCGTTGCGCTGCACTTTCCCCTCCAGGGAAAACCCTTTAGGACGGTTTCAGGCTTTCGCGAGGGTCCAACGATGTGTGAATGCAAAACATACGGCTGGTTGCGTGTCACGCCGATCAAACTCTCCAGCCGGAGCGTGGAAGGCTTGAAACCTCACCCACGCTCCGTCGAAGGTTGTCGTGATCTCTATTTGGGGAACTTGAACATGTCAAAAAGATCGTCTATGGCCGGGCTGTTGAGCGGTGTGTATGGATTGCCGGGGAGAGCAACCGGGTTCGGGAAATTGTCCCGGCTTCGTGCGGTCAACGGCTTCAAACCCCAATTCCGCTCGATGAATTTCAGAATTGAGACGTGATCCGCGTAGTTGTGGTTGATGTGGCCGCCTGTGGTGTAAGGCGAGACGATGATTAGGGGGATACGTGGTCCGTCGCCGAAGAAATCCAGCGGCTGAATGTAGCCGGAGTCATAAAATCCGCCGCCTTCATCCATTGTGATGAAGAGCGCCGTGTCCGCCATTAGGTCGGGTTTGGCCACAAGGTGATCCATGATCTTCGTGACCATACCCTCGAAGAGATCAAGCTTCGAAGATGCCGGATGGCCGTCAAGCAGGCCGTCGGGCTTGACGAAGGACACTGCAGGCAAGGTGTCGTTATCGACTGCGGCGAAGAAATCCGTCGCATCTTTGATGTGAGCAGCACGCTGTGCCGAGTCCCCCATAATCGCGTTGGTATAGGACTCGAAGTTGCAGATGTTGCAGTAGGCCGAGCCCACCAACACTGTTGGATCGGTGCTCTTTGGATCGTGCTGCAGTTTAATCGCGGCGTCGTAAGCGCCGCCATAATAGGCCCAAGAGATATTCTTTTCGTTCAGCGCCTCGCCGATCGTGCGCACATTGGTCGGCGGGATGGAGCTGCCCTTGGCAATGCCAGCGGTGTCAACGGCGCCATCAGGGAGAAAGCCTGGATTGTCGTTGTTCACCAGATAGTAATGCCCGCCTTGGCACCTCGAACCGGGAGCGTAAGGAAGGGTTTTCAAGTATTCCATGATCGGTTCGATGCCGGGCTGGGACAGATTACCGCACTCCGTGAAGTTGCCGTCGAAACCCAAGTCAACTGTGTAAACGTTGTTTGTTCCTGGGATCGGATTGGGGTTGGCGATATGCGAAGGTGGGACGGTGGGATGCCCCTCGCCGTCACTCCAGAAGAACGAATCGCCGCTTCCGAGCATGATGTGGTTGGCGCCCGTGCCGCCCATGACCGCTTGATGAAAATTGTCGCTCATCGTGTATTGATCGGCCAAGCTTTTCAGGACGGGAACATCTCCGAGTACCATGTTATAGAACGCCATCGAATTGCTGCCACCGTTGTCGTCGACCGCCGGAGGGTTGTCAAAGGGATCGAGGATCGCAGTGTAGGTGGTGATCACGAAGGGATAGAGATCGCTGAGGCAGCCTGAGGGGTTCTCGCGGGTAGCGTTGTTCATGCTGCAATCCGATTGCTGCCACATCTCGAACAGCCTGTGCGTTGTATCACCGGTATAGCGGTCGTAGGGGAGATTCTTCCCCCTCAGTGGAAACGGACCATCCGGCAAGCTGCTGAAATCCTGGATTCGCGTGTCTGGATCAGGCAGAACAAAGGTCTGCTTGAACTGTGTCGCCGCGCCTGTGGTCAGCAGCCTTAGGTCCTTGGTCTCCAGGGAAGGTTCCACTGCCGCGAGCAAGGATGTCGGCGTACCCGGTGGGAAGACCGGCTTGGTGGGGGCAAAGTTTAGTGTAGGCTCGGGCAACGTATCATAGGGCACTTTGTCAGCCGGTCCGAGGCTGATGAAGAAGGTCGTGTTGTAAGGCGCGACAGCCTGGAATTGGGCTGCCTTCGAGAAACGCGGGCCGGGGGTACCGTCAGCATTGACGATCCCTTTGGTCCGCAGGTTGGAGACTGAATCCCCGCTCCGCGGCACGTAGGTCGCGAAAATGTGATCGAACGTGCGGTTCTCACCGATGAGAACGATGACGTGATGTATGGGAGTAGCGGTAGTTGGAGCAGTAGCAGCGCTGTCGCCCACGTTGAGGCTGAATGCAGAATTAGCGATCGACATGTACGCCGCGAGAAACAAGCTCAGCAGCGCGCGCGGATGCCATACTTTTAGAGTGGGAGAGGTCGACATATTTTCCTCCAATGGAAAGGGTTAAAGCACGCAGAAGGATACCAGCCTCATGTCGCGAGTTTGTCACCGACTTGTGAATGTCAGATGAATATTGGTCTTGCTCCGTTTATACTCAAATTCCCGTTCCAAGAAGGTTCGGCGTAGTGACGGCGTTGTTATTTCCGCTAGGACGGCTTCGTGACCTAACCATCTTTCGCCACCTCCCTGCCAATGGATTTCGCAAAGGGGCAGCTTCCTGTGGCCCACGACCAAATGCTGAAGTGGAAAATGAGCAGTACAGTGCTTCGGCCTAACGGAACGGGCAATTTTCGAAAGTAATAGAGCGACCCCGGGATGAGGACCGCAACCGTCTCAAGGAGCAGCAACAAACTGTACGATCTGATACGTGTCGGGTAGAACAAATCCCCAGGAAAACAAACAGCAAGTAAAGGAAATCCCGCGAGAACAGAAACTCCGGCGAGACAATAGACAAGGTTCCGCAGTGACGGGAAAAACGTGGGCAAGAGGAGCAGAGAGAAAACAACTACGCTGAAAGCAAGCAACCATACCAGCTGCTCAAGAACGGTCGCCGGCATCGCTGATGCGCAGGCGCCCAGCTAGTTCCCCAATGTACAGCGCAGCTCCATGCCAAGAAAACAATGCGTGGCTGCTCACTCTGTAGTGCCATATGACTATCCATGCAATTTCAACGAGAGCAGATACGCAATCCAAAGTGGCAAGGATTGTGGCGTGCTATTACGTTTGTTCTCACTGGTCATGATTCTTGTCTGATCTTCCGCATCGCACCTACTATTGACAACTATTAGTGTCCATCAAATACTTCGCCAAATTGCACTGATGAACTGGTTGCCAATGAATCGGAGGCTTGTTCACGAAGTTCCAATCATCGTACGATAAATTGACCAACATCCCACTGCAGTTTAGTGCGTCCCGGTCAATATGCTGGAAGGGGAAGGCTATCGCACTGATTCATCGACAGGCGGCAGGCCTACCTTCCTGACCAGTCTCTGGTAGCGCGGGTCCGTGTGGAGGAAATCGAAGACCGGCTCATTCTGCAGAAAGATCAGGCGAGGAGAATGCTCGCGAAACGCGTCTTCGAGATACCTTAGTGTCCGCTCTTTGAGCCTCAATTGGGCCGTGTCGCGGGCAAGCCAGTAGGGAGAGAAATATTGTTTGCCGGCGGTCTGCAGTTCCATCTTGAGTTTCCACTCCGCGACAGCCGGGTATCCTCCGCGCTGATAGGCGCGTTGAATTTGCGTCGCGAATTGCGGATTCTGCTCAATCCGGAAGGCCTCGGCCATTTCATTTGCGGCCTCTTGCCATTTGCCTGAAAACGCATGGGCTTCCGACAGTCCGAAAAGCACGTTGGAATCCTTGGGATGCGCTTGCTCGCGAAGACGTAATTCCGCGATGGCGGCTTCGAACTGATGATTCAAAATCAGCATGCGACCCAAAGCCGCAGGGTGATAGAAGGGATCCAGTTCAGTGGACCGCCGCTGCGCCTGCATTGCTTCGCCCCTACGGTTGAGCGCCATGAGAACGTAAGATCTAATGTGATAGCCCTCGACGAAATTTGGATTCAGAGTAATGGAACGTAGAGATTCTGCCTCCGCGGCATTGAAGTCCCAGTTGAAAAATAGAAACCAGCCGGTCATCACATTGTGTGCTTCCGGGAGTGTGTCGTCGAGCTCGACGGCCTTCTGAGTTGCAACTTTGAGTTCCTCTCGTACGGCGCCCAGCGGAAGCATGCCTGCCATGACTCTCAAGCCGTAGCATTCCGCCAGACCAGCCCAGGGGGCCGCGTAGTCAGGCTGAACTTTGAGAGCGTTATGAAACAACGCCTCTGCTTTGTCTATTTCCCCGACATACCATAGGTACTGGCCTTTAAGGAAAAGGTTGTGGGCTTCGGGATCCACCAGTTGTGGCGGCTTCGCCGGCAAGACTGGACGTGCGTTGGTTCTGATCGCGACCGCCTCGGAAATCTCTGCCGGCAAAGCCATTGCCTGCAATGCGCCGCGGTCATAGTTCTCCGCCCAAATGCGTGAACCAGAGGGGGCATCGATTAACTGCACCGTCATGTGGACTCGATCGGCAGAACGTTCGATCGAGCCTGCGAGAATGCCATCTGCCCCGAGTTCATGGGCAATGTCCCGCGCCAACCGCTTCACGTTCTTGTACCTCATGACCGAAGTCCTGGAAATCACGTGCAAGGACGTGTTCTTGGCCAGCATGGTGATGACTTCATCGGTCATGCCATCCACAAAGTAGTTCTGCGATTCATCGCCGGACAGATTGACCAGGGGCAGAACGGCGATCGTGCGGATATGGAAAGCCTGGGCGCGATGGAAAACGCGATCGTAAAAAGAATGTGCGTTCAGGCCCAGGTAGATACCGACCAGGGCGAGCACCACCGCTCCGACCCCTCGCTTGACTTTGATGGATGTGTCCGCCGAAAGACCTGCCGCGGGTGTGGGTGAGGCCCGCTCGGTCGTCAGCGCTTCTGGTATCTGCGCAGCCTGGTTTCCAGGGGACGAAGATATTTCCGCCGGCGGCGGAGAAGAAGGAGAGTGACTCTCCTGGCCGTTGGCCGCGCCGACAAAGCGGTACCCTCTTCCCGTGACGGTTTGTACGAAACGGGGCCGCTCGGGATTGTCTCGAAGCGCCCTGCGGACTTTCCGTATGGCGGTATTGATTCCGTGGTCGGTGTCTACAAAGACATCCTTGCCCCACAGACGTTCTACGATTTCCTGCCGGGTGACGATGTTTCCATGACGCTCCGCGAGGAGAATCAGCAATTCCATCGGGATGCGCTCCAACCCGACGCGCTCGATTTTCCCGGCCGATCGCTGACGGCGCAATTCGAAATCGCAGCAATCGAGCTCAAACTCACCGAATTTGTACAACGACTGCGGCATGGAAGCTACAGCAGAGGTAAAAGACTATAGCATTCTGTGGGACTCTGCTGCTAACAGCCTACTTATCAATTAGTTGCGGCTTTAGATTTTCTTCATCTGATCTTTATCCCCTATAGCTTGCCATTTGCTTCTGATCGGGAGAGGATGCAGCCCCATGAGCTCGGGAAATGCTCTTTTACCGAGAACTCTTCAACCGAAATTCCAAGGAGAGGATTATGAAAGCGATTTTCAAGACTTGCAGTTCAGGACTCAGCATCCTTCTTATGGCAGCTAGCTTGAGTGCCATGGCCGCCGCCCAGTGCGCGACTCCCGTCGCTAAATATC
Organism: Candidatus Acidiferrales bacterium; assembly: GCA_035603035.1. GTDB lineage: Bacteria > Acidobacteriota > Terriglobia > Terriglobales > Acidobacteriaceae > Sulfotelmatobacter. Next base: position 6,294 of record DATNLE010000078.1, read on the forward strand.
ATAAGCAGGCATGGCGAATCGGCGATCCAGCGCCGTCGCTCATTCAGACGGCGGATGCCGTAGAACCAATCGTGGGGATGTGGCACGTAACTTTTACTGCCAAAGGAAACGCGGATGGCCTGCCGGACGGCACGGTGATCGACAACGCTCTGCTCATCCTGCATAGCGATGGCACGGAAGTAATGAATTCCGCACGGCCTCCCCAGGATGGAAACATCTGTATCGGGGTCTGGGAAAAAACCGGGAGGAACACCTACAGGGTGAACCACTTACCCTGGGCAGGAAACGATACGACTAACGCCCCGACCGGCATTGGAAACCCAACGGGACCAACCCGCATCGTCGAAACGATTACCGTGTCCGCTGACGGAAACGGCCTAAGTGGCAGATTCCTGCTCAGGGCTTCGGACACTTCGGGAAAAATCACGGCGAACATCACCGGCGTACTCTCAGCAACACGGGTCACGATCCACACCACGATTCAGGATTTGCTGTAAGGGGAATTTCGAGGGGCGGGACGCGGGAATGGTCCCGCGCTCGCCCCTTCAATTATACGTTCGCGTCCGCCGCCGCCACGTGATCGATCTACAGGGTCCCGAGCGTGGCAGCCGGTCTGCGTTCTCCGCAGCGTATCCTTTGGGCACATCAGGCTCGGCCCCTCGGCAACTCGCGTGCTTGACTTCATTCTCCGCCGATGAGATCATTCGCCCGCAGAACGAACAGGAGGCTTCCATGCCACATTACCTACACCAGGTTGCATACTCTAGCGAAGGCTGGAATGCGATTGTCGCTAAGCCGCAAGACCGGCTTTCCATCGTACGCTCGGCGATCGAGAAGCTCGGTGGCAAACTCGTGCACGGATGGTTCGCTTTTGGCGACTATGATGTTGTCGCGATAACAGAGATGCCGGACAACGTGAGTGCTGCTGCCTTAGCCATCTCCTTTGCTGGAGGAGGTGCTTGCAAGAGCGTGCATACAACGCCACTGATGTCGCAGGAAGAAGCGCTACTGGCGATGAAAAAGGCAGGAGAATCTGGCTATCGTTCTCCTGTGGTGACGACTAAGGCCGCATAGGGCTAAAGCGCAACACAAAGGCGACCTACTTCGAGGCCGCCTTTTTTCGAGAAAGGTTTTCGGGGTTGAGGTTGATCGTGTAGGTTAGTTTTGCCGCGTCCGACCCGGTGGTCACCTGGTTCTCGTTGGCCGGTTTTGCCGGCGGTCGCCGTCCCCACGCACCCGGCGGCCGCACCCCGATCCCGGCCGCTTTCAGATAGGCTCCGGCCGCACCGCGATCCCGGCCGCTTTCAGATAGGCTCCGGCCGTCTCCCGACGCACCCCGGTCTCTTGCTCGATGCGCCGCAGTGGCCATCCGAGTCGTCCCAGCGCAATCACCTGTTGTTTTTTCGCTTCGTTCAAGACGTTGCTCATATCGACGAAGGCTACATGCCTCACGCCGAAATCAACGTCCCGGGTCTCATTCTCGTTGGCCGGTTTTCAAGTGACCCTCATTGGCCGGTTTTGGGTGACCCCTGAGGGCCTATCCCTGGGGACGATCGCTGGCAATCGCTGAGACGCTGCTGACCTCAACCTTATTCGCACTGTTTCTCTTGGCGATCCGTCGCCAGTTTCGACGCTAAGAGTAATTGCCCAGTAGGCAGTCACTCGACCAGAGCCAGGAATGTCGCGCTTGTGCCGCGGTTTGCAGCGATGGTTGCCGCGAATGACTCGCAGGGTCTCAATATGCTTGGCAAATTCAGGCCAGCTCTCGTACACATGTTCGCGGGCTAGAACAAGTTGTGCATCGGCCAAGCTGAGGGCGCGGAATGCATCCGATCCTGCGTGGCGGAAGCGCGGGTGGTGTCGACGGTTCCGGCAGTAACGCTGCGGTGTAGTTCTTTGGCCTGCTTCTTATATTGTTCGAGGTTGGAATGGTCGGTAACATTCCGGTCAGGCATACGAAGCTCCCACCGACTGCCCTTGCCACCATGCCAGCGATCGCCAATACCGGAGCCATCCTTTTTACCGGGCACAAAGACACCAGTGGGACGTCGGCCTTAGTTCGCCGAACCGAATCCTCGACAAGAATCGCAAACACTGGTGCGGCGACAAGTTTCTGTTGGAAATAAAAGCGTAGAAAATCTGGCGGAGAGGGAGGGATTCGAACCCTCGGTACAGGTGTTAGCCCGTACAACGGTTTAGCAAATGGATCATCTCTCGCCGCCCTCACTCGTTTCAAGGACTTACAGTCGGACTCAAGGCCTCCAAGTCGGGCTCAGGGTTCTCATTCGGCTGTTATTGTGCTCCGCTTTGTGCTCCAGATCTGTCCCGAGAATTCAAACGGCCGAACCAGCAGCGGGCAGGGGGAATAGGCGAATAGGGGCTTGCCGTCGCTGTTTGACCGCCCCAAGGAATTCGCTACAATTGGTCATGTAGAAAGGAAATCGGCCATGATGATTGAACTTCCACAGAAGCTTGAAGCGGCCCTGAAGGTCCAGGTCAACGCACATGGCGTTTCCCCCGAAAGTTATGTTTGCGAAGTCCTTGAACGTGATCTCGCGTCCGCCCTCGAAGGCCAATCATCGGGTGCCCCGTTCAAAACGGGACGCGGCATGTTCGCCAAGTACGGGCAGGCTCCCTCGGCCCAGGAAATCGACGCCAATCGCGCCGATATGGGGACAGGAGGGCTGCCGCGATGACGATTGAAATTCATAGGCCGGAACTCGAAGCCCTCATCCGGGAGTGGATGAAGACGGGCGCGTTCCCGACCGTCGAGGATGCCCTGATGCAGGCCTTAAAATCTTCGCCGCTTCCAGCGGAGCAAGAGGCCGACGCATCGAACGGAAAGCCTGCTCTCACGGGAGCCGATCTGGTGGCGGCAATGCAAGCCTCGCCGTATAAGGAGATTGATCTTGAGCCAACCCGCGACCGCCTGCCCGTGCGCGATGTTAGGTTCTAATGGCGTGGTTGCTCGATACCAATGTCCTCTCCGAACTGCGTCGGCCAAGGCCTGAACAACGGGTTGTGGCTTTCGTCGCCGCTTGTCCGCTCGACCAGCTTCAGATCAGCGTCGTGACCCTGGCCGAGATAAGGTTCGGCATCGAGCGTGTTGCGGAACCCAATCGCCGGGCCGAGTTGAATGACTGGCTCACGCACAAGGTGCGGCCCATGTTTGACGGGCGCGTTCTCCCGTTGACCGAAGACATCATGCTCAAGTGGCGGCTTCTAGTGGAGGAAGGCCGGAAAACGGGACACACATTCTCTCAACCGGACCTGATCATCGCGGCGACGGCCATTCACCACGGCCTGACGGTTGTCACTCGTGATCGAAGCGACTACGACAAGGCGCGGGTTCCAGTGGTCAATCCCTGGGACGCCTGATGGCTTCCGGTTATCGATCACGGCTCGGGTAATGATTCTGAGGGTGTCCGAACGCAGCTTACGCCACTCTCAAATGGTCAAACAATTCGGACGATTGCGAGGGAGGCGGGATGTGCGCCAAGATCGCGCTCTCCCGGAGGGCATCCTCATGCAGGTTCCGAGACTCGTAGCGCCGCGTCCCCAGAGTCCCTGAACCAGAAACAGAAAGACTGTGCCCATGCCGAGCGACCAGCTCTACACTCCAGACTTGTGCTTCATGTGTTGCTCCTTTTCAAATTGAAATTCTTTCTTAACCTCAAAAGGGCCGTTTTGGTTGCCCAGTATCCGCTGGGAGTGAGTGTGAATGGCCCGGACACACCCCCACAAATCGTGCTTTTACCTAATGCATTGCGTTTCAGTTCTTCCCTTAAACTCTTCTTCAACGGCCAAGCTGCCCTCAAACACCCCCTTTCGCACTCAACCTATTCTCAAGACTCCGATTTACGGGTTCAGGTATAGTGGTGATTCTTAACCAGCTATTTCTTCCAACTGATCTCGTGATTCTCAAAGTCAAATCCGATTTCTTCCAGGTGCAAACCCCGTACGCTCAACAGGCCATCGAAGATGCGGCCATCATCTCCGTGGTCTGCCACCACGAAGCCGGTCAGTGGGCCAAACTCTTCCTTCCCTAGACGCGTGCCCGGGATTTGTACGGGCTGGCGTTGAAAATCTCCGCCGAGGTTGGTCGTCTTGGACGTTCTTCCCGTCAGCAGGAAAAGGGGATCCGTTACGTGACTTTGGAACAGCATCAAGGCCGAAGCTCCCGTGTCGACCAGCAACCGTACCGGCCGGTTGTGCAAACGCACTTCTACGATGACAAAGGGTGTGCCGGGTTCGAACGAGACTGTGGATCGGGTTCGCTCCACCGGGCCAAAGCGCAGTTGTTTGGTTTTGTAATGGATGCTGAAACTCCTTTTCCCCAGAATGTCCAGACCAACGACGGCGTCAATTCTCCGCCCCAGTCTCTTCTCGATTGAGGAAAGGTCTTGCACAAAGATTGGAAGACCTTCGGCGCGGGCGGGACCAACCTCAATGAAGGGCAGAGTGGCAAGTTCGGTCTGCACAGTCTTGTTGGCCAAATCCATCTTGCCAGGGGTTCGCTTTAGACCAAGAGCGGTTGCAATTCTCTGATCGATCACGCTTGGGGAGGCTCCCGTATCGATGAGGAAGGACAACTTCTCCAGATTCCCGATCTTCCCTTCCACCACCACTAAGTAATCCCGGTAGAGCTGAATGGGAAGCTCGACGGCATGATTGGAGGTGGGATGTGTCACGCCCAGCACGGGAGCTGGATCGGACTGGGCTAGTGAAGGACTACAAAGCAAAGTTAGGACCGCTGCTGGAGCGATCAAGGGCCAGAATGGTTTCATACGTCACCTCCGCAAGTGCCTGTGGTGACGCGGACATTGAGCCTCCTAGATCAGGACCTCAAGACACCTCGAGATGCTCTCTGTGTGGGACGCTGGACTCGCAGTTGTTCCCCACTTACTCTCGCTGCAACAGCAACTTACGTGCTTTGTTCCTGGCGTATTCCGGTGCAGTTGGATAGTTCTGGTGGGGGTGGTAGACTCGCCCGAAGCACTCCAGGGATGTGACCCATTGGAAAGTCACAGCCAAGTTGGCCCGTACGTTCGCTTTGGGCCGTTCGAACTTGACGTTCGCTCGGGCGAACTGCAACACAACGGGCGCAAGATGCTCCTGAACGAGCAGCCCCTTCAGGTGCTGCTCGCGCTGCTTGAACGGCCTGGTGAGTTAGTCAGTCGCGAGAGATTAGTTCAGCGGCTTTGGCCGGATGGAACGTTCGTCGACTACGAACGCGGTCTCAACAAAGCGGTCAACAAGTTGCGGGACGTACTGCGAGATTCTGCAGACTCGCCGCGCTTTGTGGAGACGATTCCGCGACGCGGATATCGCTTCATCGCACATCTGGAACCTAGTAATCCGCCCATCCCCGTAGGTCCTGTTCCCAAGCCACCACAAGTGCCGACAGGCGAAGGCAAACCTTATCGTTTCGCCGTCGCGGCGCTCCTCGGCGCTTTGCTTCTTCTAATCGCAGTTGGGTTCGGAGTTTACGAGTTGAGCACCCCCCATGGCTCCCCTTTGAACCTGCAAAATATGCGGATCACAAGACTTACCGAGAATGGCAAGGCTGACGATGTCGCCATCTCACCCGACGGGCGCTATGTCGTTTATGTTCTATCGGAAGAGCAAAAACAGAGCTTGTGGGTGCGCCAGGTGGCGGCTGAGAGCGCGGTGCAGATCTTGCCTCCTGACTCGGCGCCCTTATCTGGATTGAGCTTCTCTCCAGACGGCAATTACATCTACTTCCAACGCAGCGACGGGGGGACCTTCAATTTCGCAAGCCTCTACCAGATGCCGGTCCTCGGAGCCACTCCGCGTTTGCTGATTCAAGATATCGATACTCCTATCGCCTTCTCTCCCAATGGACAGAGGGCAGCTTTCATTCGAGGGAATCCTGCAAAAGGTGAATCTTACCTCGTCACTGCCGACAACAACGGCCGCAACGAAAAGGTGCTTGCCACCGAGAACAATCTCCACTCGTTTGCTTTGGCGAACTTCCCCACCTACTTCGGTTTTGTAGGCCCTGCCTGGTCGCCAGATGGGAAAACGATTGTCGCGTCAGTCAGCGAGGGAATAAGGGACGGCGTTTTTTCAGTTCTCGCTGTTTCTGTCTCTGACGGCAAAGTACAAAAAATCTACTCAAGCAAAAGCTTCATTGGTCGCCTGCGATGGCTGCCAAACGGCGACGGCCTGCTCATGGTTCTGGCCGATCCAGTGACGGGATTGAGTGGCCAAATCTGGTATCTGCCCTACCCGCATGGGACAGCGCAAAGGCTCACCAACGATCTAACCAATTACAACCTCTGTTGCCTCGATTTGACGACAAATGCCAACACGATTGCGACGCTCGAAAATAACTATGTCGCCGACCTTTGGCTCGCGCCAGCAGGGGCGACTGATAAGGTGCGGCAGATCACATCGAACGCGGCAATAGTTGACGCGAGTTGGCTGACGGACGACAAGATTGTTGTGCAAAACATTAAAGGCGACCTGTTGACCGTAGACCGCGACGGAGCCAACCACATATTACTAACTCCCGACGCGCACAATGTTCGTGCGATTGCGGCCTGCGGAGATGGCCGGCATATTGTCTTCGAGTTTCTTCGCTCGACAGAACACGTCTGGATGATGGAGGCGGACGGATCTAATTCGACTCAACTAACCAGCGGGAATGGAGAATCGCTTCCCGATTGTTCTCCCGACGGAAAATGGGTGGTCTATCAATCGTTGGACAAGTCCGCAACCTTTACCGCGTGGCGAGTCGCCATGGATGGCAGTACGCCCGTCCAATTGACCCGTCAATTTACGTATGGTCCTCGGATTTCCCCAGACGGAAGACTCATCGTGTACACGGGGCCGCCGAATGATGAACGCGAAACCATGGTGGTGGTTGAATCCGCCTCCGGGCAGCGAATGTATTCATGGGACATCCCCGCTGGTATAGACGATGCTCACTGGGCACCGGATGGGCAGGCCGTAGATTACGCGATCATGCGAGATGCCGCCTCCAACTTGTGGAGACAACCGTTGACCGGCGGACCGGCAAAGCAGATCACCGACTTCAAGTCGGGACACATCTTCCGCTTCGGTTGGTCCCGCGACGGCAATCAGTTGCTCCTGGTGCGCGGTGACATTAGCGGTGATGTGATCTTGATCAGGAATTTTAAATGATCGGATTGGACGCAAGTTCTCCGCATGATCCTTATACCCTTGTAGGGGGCGGTTTTCCACGCCGTCGATTGCAGTTGGCGCAAGTCGATCGCTTTCAGCTCCAATCACGACCTACCGAGGTAAATTCGTTTCCTCCTAAAATTCGCTTCTTTCCAAATCGCGTTTCAAAGATTACCTTGAAATCCGTAAGCAGCGCCTTTTAGCTCGGAATTACGCTGCAAGTGGTTGGAAATAAAAGCGTAGAAAATCTGGCGGAGAGGGAGGGATTCGAACCCTCGGTACAGGTGTTAGCCCGTACAACGGTTTAGCAAACCGCCGCATTCGGCCACTCTGCCACCTCTCCGGCCTTTATTTACAACCAGTTGCCAATTTTATCTCTCCCACCGTATCCCACATTTGGTAAGATGTTGGTTCGAGGGCCAACATCATGGGACGCTACCAAGAAGGATACCTGCGGAAAAGATTTGGTGCCTGGCATGTCTCGTACTATATCACTGAGAACGGGCGGCGCAAACTGAAGTCTCACCGGCTCTGCGACGATCAGCAGAAGAAATCCCACGTCAAACAACTCCGCGATGAGTACATGCGCGACTACGTTAACATTGGAGCCGCGAACGCAGGGCCAATGGGTGTGGTTGCTTTCTGGGATGCCGTGTACTTGCCCTTCATCGAATCAGCAGACAACCTGAAGCCTGCCACAATCCACGGTTATAAACAGGTGTGGAACCAACACCTGAAATCACACTTCGGCTCAGTGAACCTCTCCGACTACAAAACTCACATGATGTCTGGCTTCCTCACCGGTCTGGCAAAGACGCTCAGGCCGCGCACGTTGAACAGCATCAAATGGCTGGCCTCTGCGATCTTCGCTCACGCGGTTGCTTCCGGCCACTGCGAAACAAACCCCATCAGAGATGCGAAGGTGCTAGGCAAGACGTTGGGGCACGGTGACACCAAGTCGTACACGCTTGAGGAGATGGAGAACGTCATCACCGCGTTGGTTGACAACGTTGCAGCGCAGTTGGTGATGGCTCTTTCCTTCTTTGCCGGTATGCGCAAGGGTGAAATTTGGGGCCTTCAGTGGTCAGACGTTGATGGTGATTTCATTCACGTTCGCCGTGCCTTCAGCCGGGGTGTGGTTGGCGCACCAAAAAGTAAGAAGTCTGTTCGGTCCATCCCCATCATTCAACCCGTGCGCGGGTTGCTGATGTTATGGCGTGCCAAGAATCCCGATGGGGTTTGGGTCTTCACCAACAGCGAAGGTGGAGCGTTGAACCTTGACCAGTTCGCGCGGGAGGTAATCCGGCCAGCGTTGCGCAAAGCGAAGATTGCATGGAAAGGCTTCCATGCGGGCAGGCGCGGCCTTGGTTCGGAGTTGCGCAGTCTCACCGGCAACAGCACGGCAGCACGAGATGTGTTTGGTCACACCACAACCCGCGTCACAGAGGAACACGCTACACCACCCTAGGCAGTCCTGCCACAGTTGCTCCCGCCCGACCAACTCGGTAATCGCTGTAGAAGGCAGCAGCAGAGACAGATCCCGGGTTTTACCTACCGGCAGAGGCTTGCGAAATGGAGGCACCCAGAGACTAGCGACCTTGACGCCACTCACTTCAATGTGAACGTCGGCAGATTCCTTTACCAGAATCTGGATATTCCCATGCCCGAAAACTGCTTGCTCGGCCATGTTCCTTGACTCACTAAAACTCACTAATAGGTGTCGGTAGACTTACTATGAGGCACAAAGAGATATTGCAGTATATCCAACCAGCCGCTGCCTTCCAAGACCGAGACAAAACCAGGGATGCTGTGGGTCGACCGAGTCGGAGATCTTGGGTTGCGCTCTCATCTGCTGGCGCTTCCTGCGAGCTGATTGGGTAACCGGTTGAAACTCAGCTTGGCCCGGCTATGCATTGACTAGGCTCAGTTTGGCCTTTAACATGGCGGCTCACGGAGCCGTCTTTCCCGGTGATCGGCCAAACCATCTCGCACTACCGCATCGTTGAGAAGCTGGGCGGCGGCGGTATGGGAGTGGTGTACAAAGCCGAGGACATAAAGCTCGGCCGCTTTGTGGCCCTCAAGTTCCTGCCTGACGACGTGGCCAAAGACCCGCAGGCACTCAGCCGCTTCGAGCGCGAAGCTAAGGCCGCTTCTGCCCTGAACCACCCCAACATCTGCATGGTCTTCGAGATTGACGAGCGCGAGGGTCAACACTTCATCGCCATGGAGTTTTTGGATGGCATGACGCTGAAGCATCGCATCGGCGGGCGTCCGATGGAAACCGAGTCGATTCTGTCGCTCGCCATCGAAATTGCCGACGCCCTCGATGCCGCCCATGCCGAAGGCATCGTCCACCGCGACATCAAGCCCGCGAACATTTTTGTCACCAAGCGTGGGCACGCCAAGATTCTCGACTTTGGTCTCGCGAAGGTCATGGTGACGGCGAGTTCTTCGAGCAAGATTGCGGTTCTTAACACCCAAACGGGTTCGGTGGACGCGGATCATCTCACCAGTCCCGGTTCCACGCTCGGCACCATCGCTTATATGTCCCCGGAGCAAGCCAAGGGCAAGGAACTGGATGCCCGCACCGATCTGTTTTCGTTCGGTACAGTTCTATACGAAATGGCAACAGGAGCGTTGCCATTCCATGGTGAAACTACGGCGCTGATCTTCAATGCCATATTGAATTCCGATCCGCCGCCTGCGATTCGTCTCAATCGCGAGATTCCGCCCAAGCTGGAAGACATCATCAACAAGGCACTAGAGAAAGATCGCAATCTGCGCTATCAGGGCGCGGCGGAAATGCGAGCCGACCTGCAACGGCTGAAGCGGGATACCCAGACGGGACGAGCCAGAGCAGCCACTTCCGGGACAGTGGCGGTTTCACAGGAAGGCGGCTCTCAGGTCAACCAACCGCCGTCACCCGCGTCAGGTTCCTCTGCGGTTGCGCCAACTCCGTCATCCAGCGCCGTGAGGGTTGCCGACGCTCCTGTAGCAGGCAGGAAGCTCTGGAAGATTCTGGTTCCCGCCGCCGTGATTCTTGTCGCAGTGGCAATGGGGGGAGCGTTCTACTTCCGCTCGCGGCAGACCGCGCACCGCCTGACCGACAAAGACACCATCGTGCTCGCCGACTTCGCCAACAGCACCGGCGATACCGTCTTCGACGACACGCTCAAAACCGCTCTCAGCGTCTCTCTCAACCAGTCACCGTTTCTGAATGTGCTCCCGGAGAACAAAGTCGCGGCAACCTTGAAATTGATGATCCGCCCTCGCGACACCAAGCTCACGCCCGACGTTGCGCGCGAACTTTGCCAGCGGGCAGACAGCAAGGCCTACATTGCCGGGTCGATTGCCAGTCTGGGCAATGAATATGTACTGGGATTAAAGGCGGTGAATTGCCAGAGTGGAGACCCGCTGGCCGAGCAGCAAGTTACGGCAGCGTCCAAGGAAAAAGTGCTGGATGCGCTGGGTGAGGCGGCATCAAAGCTGCGGGGCGAGTTGGGTGAGTCGTTGGCCACGGTGCAGAAGTTTGATGTTCCGCTCGTCGAGGCCACCACATCTTCGCTCGAAGCCCTGAAAGCGTTTACTCTTGCGCGAAAGGCCGTTAACGAGAAAGGCGCCGCCATAGCCCTGCCTTACGCTCAGCGTGCCATCGAGCTTGATCCGAATTTTGCCATGGGCTATGAGGTAGTCGGCAACGAATACGCCAGTCTCGGCGAGTTAGGGCGGGCCAGTGATTACTTCGCCAAAGCATTTCAGTTACGGGAGCATGCCAGCGAACGGGAAAAGCTGTCGATCACCGCCAACTACTATCAGAATGCCACAGGAGAACTGGATAAAGCCGCTCAGACATATCAGGAGGAGATTGAGAGCTACCCACGATACTTCGCAGCGTACGGCAATTTGGGCAACGTGTACGGCGCGCAGGGGCAGTATGAGAAAGCCGTCGAAGTTACGAAGAAATCCGTGCGCCTTGCACCGGAGCGGCTGGCTGCTTACGAGAGTCTCGCCAACCACACCCTTGCCTCGCAACGTTTCGACGAGACGCGGCAGGCCATCCACGACGGGCAAGGGCAAAGACTGGATAATTTCATACTCCACAATGCTCTTTACGCTCTTGCCTTTCTCGGCGCGGATTCAGCGGCGATGGCCGAGGAGCAGCAGTGGTTTGCCGGCAGGCCCGAAGAGAACTTTGGACTGTCGCTGGCATCGGACACCGACGCGTATGCTGGTCATCTCGGCAAGGCGCGGGAACTGACCAAGAGAGCCGTGGACTCTGCCATCCGCGCGGACAGCAAGGAAACTGGGGCAATCTGGCAGGCGATTGCCGCTCAGCGCGAAGCGGCTTTCGGCTACGCTGCCGAAGCGCGGCAGTCAGCGGCAGAGGCTTTAAAGCTGGTTCCCAACAGTCAGGGTGTCGAGGTCGAAGCCGCGCTTGCCTTTGCCATTGCGGGCGATACGGCAAAAGCCGAATCTCTGGCGCAAGACTTGGGGAAACGCTTTCCGCTGGACACCCAAGTGCAGTCGCTGTGGCTGCCGGCGATTCAGGCGCAATTGGCACTCAACAAGAAGAACCCCGCCTCCGCCCTGAGTGCGCTGCAAGCTGCTACTTCACCGGTCGAGCTAGGGACAGTCAGTTTCGTCTGCAACATTTCCTGCCTCTATCCGACGTACGTACGTGGAGAGGCTTATCTGGCCGCCGGACAAGGCAAGGACGCTGCAGCCGAGTTTCAGAAGATCATTGACCACAGCGGCATCGTCTGGAAACTGCTGGACCGGAGCATTAGCCCATCTGGGAGTAGCTCGCGCTAATGCCTTGCAGTCGAGAAATCTTCAAGCACAGGGGCAGGGCGCCGAGGCTGACCTCGCCCGCACTCGCGCCCTCGCCGCCTACAAAGATTTCCTCACCCTCTGGAAAGACGCCGACCCCGACATCCGCATCCTGAAGCAGGCCAAAACCGAGTACGCGAAGTTGCAATGAGGGCAGCTCAAGCGCTCAAGCCGTCGGGCTGTCGGCGTGGGGTTTTGTTAGACGATCTTAGGAGCCGTGAAAAAGGGCTCGGATGATCGGAATTATTAAAGACGCCGCCGCGGCGATCGCTGCCCCGAGTACTTGCCACTCACTTGAGTTTTCGGCGGTCCCAATTATTGATTTGAACGTTTCGAGAGCATCATCTTTCGCAGAGAGCGTAAGTAGCTTCCGACGACGCCACCAGGTAGAGACAATAAGCAAAGGCCGACTGCTTAAGTACCACGTCGCCAGCCAAATCAACTGTATAGTCACTGCTGAAGGAAAGTATCTGATATCGTGATGCTCTTGGATTTTTCTCCAATAAAAATAGCCCCACGGCATAAAGGTCACGGCAAGAACAATGGAAGTTGTTTGCCAGGACTGAAGAGTATTTCGATATAGCATCTCATCATCTATTAGGCCATTCGCCGAAATGGCTCTTGACGATCGGATTGCCAATTCTTGCTCGAGATGACTGCAGACCCCTGAGTAACGCTCCCAAAGCAGCCCTAAAAGGATCATCATGCCTAACACTCGTAGCTCCTGCAACGCGAAGGATGCGTGACTGATATCCCAGTTCACAAACGAAAATACTCTGCGGCCATTTGCCACTTCTGTCAATCCAAAGTTTCTGATCCAAGAGCTCCAGTTGAATGCTATGTAGAGACATAATCCAAGGCTCACCATCCGTAACCAGTTAACGCGTGACTCCGGTCGTGAAGACCACTGGCTTACTAACATCAGTAGACCTAAATAGCTGATGATCCAAATTTCCAAGAGCCAATTGCCTATAAATCCTGCGAGCGTCAGCGGCGGCTTTTCTTCGCTGAGCAGAGAGGAGCAGGCGCGCTGGACGGACAATAACCCAGCAAGCCTCGATTGATCGATTGTCGGATTTGCCAAACCCACATCTTCTACCGCGACGCAATTCTGAAGGTTGTGCAGGGCTACTTGATACTGATCCCAGTCTCTCTTCGCCTGACCATGGAGTAGCGGAGCTATTTGGGCGGCGGTGAACGCATGGCCACGGTAAGCTACCCAACCTGGAATAGCGTATATCCAGATAAAGACCAACGCCACGTAGACTAGCAGCTTTGTCCAATGCTTTCCCACTGTTGGCGAGTGATGGTGTCGTGCAGATTCGTGATTATTGCTCACTTGAGTCTGTCTTTCTCCGGGGCAGGCAAGCGCCCAAGATCCTGGCTGGATTGTTTTGATTTGGTTGTGAGTTTGCGGCAAGCGTGTGGGAGCGTGGGCGATAGCCGATCAATGCAGTTGTCCGAGGAAGAGGCGGATGCCCATATCGACATTGCGATCGACTTTCGCCTGGCCAGCAGGGGTGGGCATGAGGTGTCCGCAGGTCAAGCATTCGTGGAGAGCAACACGGCCAACGTGGACCTGCTTACCTTGCAGCGGGACGGAGAGTAGGACGGGATAAGTGGTGATCTTTCTGACCAGGTCCACGCCTCCGCATTCTGGACAAGAGGTTGGCTTGTTGGACTTCTTCTTAGCCGATGGCATGAACTGCTCCTGGGTGGGGGTTCCCGATCACGCGACGATATTCGCCTGCGCCAGCGTAGCGCAATAGTTCCATGGCATCCAATCGCGAGGACTTTCTGCCAGCTCCGAGGCGTGCCGCTGTAACTGGGTTAGATAATCAAACGGATTGGCGTCAGAAAGTTCGCAAGTGTGGATCATGCTCATGAACAGGTCCCCGACCATGGCGCCGTTCTGGCTTTTATAGAAGAGCGCATTCTTGCGGTGCAAAATGACTTTTTCCAAACGCCTCCAAGTTCCACCTCTTGATATTGGAGAGCTGCTGACGTAATGCAAGATTTTCCAGGACAACTTCACGATGACCTTTTGACGATCCAATTCTGGCGAAGGACAGGCGCGGATTCTGTTATCACACTGAATTCACAATTGGTGTGATGCTACCGAAGGCGCCGTAGATGTGGTCCGGCTTTCCGCAAATTGCCCGCGAAGCCATGCGAGCGGAGATCACTGCCGCCTCAATGCAGCCTATATTCAGGTCGGTAAACGTCCAGTCGCCCGCCAGGTAAAGATTGTTGAAGTCCGAGTCGTGCGATGCCAGTCGGTACTTTGCCGAACCCGGCACACTCAGTACGTACAACTCCGAGGGATCGATATTGCAGCGGAAGAACTGAGTATCAAAGGCTTTCTGCTGCGGATCGCCCGTACAGTTCACCAGAAAATCATCGTTGAAATGTCCAGGATTTGCCGGGTCCTCCGCCGCCGGGAAGATCGGCAACAGCGGTCCGTCTAGAAACTTCCGTGCGGACTCTACAACCCGCTGCCGCTCCGCCGCCAGGTAGCTCGGATCGTCGAACGGCCTCAGCGGATCGTCCTGGATCGCGTTGCAGAAATACGCGATCTGCTTCGCATTCGCAGCCTCGGGCCACCTCTCCCGCACAATCAGGTCGGACATGTCCGACCACGTGTCGAAAGGCTCGACATAGCCCGAGAGTATCCCGCGCGCATTCTTCCAACCCGTCTCCTCCAGTGTCCTGTTCATCCACAGCTGAAGCCCCTGAGTGCGAACCAGTTCCACATTCGCCACCATATCCTTCCAGCGCAGTGAAACATCGATCAACTCGTTGCAGATGTACTTGTGCGCGCCCAGCGAAATCCCCAGCACAATCAGATCGAAATCCTTGCCCCGTGCCAGCGACGCCGGCTGCCCGTGCCAGTCCGTCCACCACGATTCGAGGTCGGGATTCTTGCACTCTCGAATCTTATCTGCTTCCATCACCTGTTCCCAGAGCGGTTCAGTCGGCCAAACCGGAATTCCGTCGACACCAAGATACAGCGGATCGTACTCGTCCCTTGTCGTCGCCTGAATCTCCAGATCGACCGAGTCAATCTCATGACCGTCAGCGGATACATGCAGAGCCTTAATTTTGTGAAAAAACTTGAACGTCACTCCCCGGTTCTTCAACACGAGATACAGGGGCGACATGATCGTCTCGCCCATGCCGGCATTCATCCACCACATCAGCGCGCCCCTGTACGTGAACATCAGGCGCAGCAGGCCATAAAGAGCGCTGCCCGCACCCATCCTTCTCAAGTTCGGATCGCCATTCTGGTAGCCGAAACAGGCGTCGTACATCCCCAAAGTGATTGGTGAAACGGCGCTATAACAGCCATGCTTCTGGAGCCACTGGATCATGTCGTACTCTTCGATCGCCATGAAGCCTTTTCTCAGCACCTCGTCCTCGATCATCCCCGCGACGGTCGACAGTCCGGTGTCCATGATGATAAAAAAACGGCGTAACTCGTCGTCCCGCTCGATCAGATGGGCAACCAGCTTGAACAGCATGGCATTGAATTCCTTAATCCACTCCGCCAGTTGCAGATGCACCTCGCGGGTATGCAGCGCCACGTCCTCGGGGAGCATATGCGTAAACGCTGTAATGCAATGCAAAGCTGTATGTTCGCCCTCCGGTTCTGCCTCGGCGGGCAGCACTGGCGTGGCACCGACTGCGCTGCAGATATGCCCCGCCGCGTCCTCATAGAGCTTGACCAGGATCGGGTGCTTGTCCTTCTTTTCATCCAGGAATGCCGTGGCCCGGTTCAGAATGAGTTTCACAAACCCAAGCGGAGTCGGCGGCTGCTCGCTATTCTCAAACCTGCTATCCTCGCCCGGAAACTCACTACTCGCCAGCCAGTTCAAGTTCCACAACTTCCAGTCCTTACCCACCTGCTCCATCATCGGCGTGTAATTCATTGGCGAGAATGCTCTCCGCGCATCGGTAAATGGCGAAGTCGGCATCAGGTTTTTCTGGTGGGCCTCGCTATAGGCCTGCCGGATCAGCTGGAATGCGTTCTCATAGAAACCCATCCACAGGTGGATCCCATGCTCCTGGATGCGGTCTGACACGCTCCGGTTCCGCCCGCTCGCGCCCTTTCCTCCCAGCCGCCAACCCATCTGGTAAATCGTAATGTCGTAGTTTTTCTGCCAGTCGGGGTCATTGGTTATCTCCGCGGCCGTTGCGAGAGCTCCGATGCCGCCACCAAGAATTGCGATCTTTTGCATCTGGTCCACTCCTCTTTTGCTGTTGGTCGAATCCATTCGCATCTACCACGCCCCTTCTTATACAGCACCAATTCGTGAGAAGAAAGTGGCGCTAGGACCGAAGTCCGTCACTTTGAGTTGCTTTCATTTCAAGGTTCTGCACAATAATCTGTAAGAGTGCGCATTCTAAGCGGCTTTCTGAAAAGCGACGAATTCGGTCTTTGTGGCGGCCAAGCGCTGCGCCTTCAGCAGCAGGTAGTTCATGTCTCGATAACCACGGCCACGACGGAGCAGAGCTTTGATGTTGCCGTTGACGGCTTCTACCACACCCATCGGTACTTTCGTCCGGCAATAGTTCAAGATGCCCTCGAGATGACCCAGCAACATGCCGGCTAGCTTCTCCATGGGTTTCAGCCGCTGCCAGCG
>DATNLE010000086.1:0-41428 GCA_035603035.1 Candidatus Acidiferrales bacterium
ATCGAGGGCGTGCCTGCGCACGGGATTCGACAGACCCAAACCGTCACGGACGACAACGATGGCAAAGAGGTCGTTATTACCGACGAATACTGGTACTCGCAGGACCTCCGCATCAACTTGATGATTAAACATAGCGATCCACGCCAGGGAATGACCACGATGAAGGTCGCTCAAGTTACGCGAACAGAACCCGATCCGGCATTGTTTGAGGTTCCTGAAGGTTACACGCACCCCGGAGCGCAGGCGGCAACGGAAAAGGCCGACTGACGATCCGACGAGTTCCCACGCAAACTGAAGGCTGTAGCAGCGATCCTCCGAAGGATCGTCTCCGCTAGATTCCCGGTGTGACTGTTGAAGTTCACTAACGTGCTAAATTGCGCCACTGGTCGAAAAAGTGCGCCGTGAAAGGCGCTGGACTTCAGCGGGTGAAAACTCCCACCCGGAATCTCAGCATGGCTATCGGTTTCGAGTCGGGAAAGGCGGCACTAGCTTTGAATCCGAAGCCCGCCTTCTGCATTACTTCGGCAGCAAACTCCGTACTGTTGCCACAGTCGGAACCACGGGCTATGCGCGAGCATTTGGTCGTGTCTTCGATTCGCAGCCGAGATGTCGGTTGCGCTGAATGGCCTCGTATCCGGCGCTTCGAACATTTCCTCTATCTGCTCGATATCGTCAATAATGCGTTCAATGTCCATGCGTCACAATCATCTATTACGAAGTGCGAATGGGTCAAACGGAAACGAGATTGGTCTTTCTTCAGCGATTCGTGCATTGCCAGTCCATGCGCCGGCGCCCGCAACGAACACGCGCTGCTCTTGCCGGCGGGCACTGAGTACCATGTGGACATCGGCAGAATACGCCCACAACGCCTCGACGCAGGCTGTTCGGATCGCTCGGCGCGAAGCGATATCCTTCTCCGGCAAGAGCCAGACGAGGAAGAGGAAGAGGACGATGAGGAAGATGAAGGAAACGTCACGGACGATGAAGGTGACGATGAGGAAGAGGATGGCGGAGGCTACTCCATGCAGGTGTGCCATTTGTGTCAGTGGTGAAGGATGAAGCGCGAAGATTTCGTCAAAGTTGCCGAAGAGACTTTGGATTCGCTGCCGGAAGAGTTCCGAATCCGCATCCACAACGTCGCGATCCTGGTTGAAGATTTTCCGGCAAACCAGCGACCACCCAAGCTGGGGCAGCGCAGGCGACTGCTTCTAGGCATCTTTCACGGCGTGCCTGCGACGAAGAGGAGCCTCTTCAACCTCCCCACGGGACCGGACCACATCGTGCTTTATCAGAAGAATATTGAGGCGGTCTGCTCAAGCGAGGCCGAAGTGCGTCATCAAATTCGCCAGACTCTCATCCATGAACTGGGGCACTATTTTGGGATGACCGAGGAGCAACTGAAGGATGTGTAGCGGCAAGGGCATCGGACATTGGATCAGGCACTCCCCGATCACGCCCCTCGATTCGTCCGCAGCCAGTCGATTCGCCAGCGTTCTCTTACCACAGCAACGCACAATAGCTTCTTCAGCGGAGTTCCCATCGCATGGTGATAGAGCACACCTGCCCTCTCATAGAAACCCCGCGTGTGCCACGAGTCCGCCAGGCGGAACTTTTTGAAATCGAAACTGATGGCAGAATTCATGGCAGAGAGTACTCAGGAATATTCCGAACGACGTGACTTCCTTGCGAACCACGGTCCGCATCGATCTGAACTGGCGTCTCTCGTACTTGGATTTGGGTTGGCAAAAGACCTCTATCAGGCGGGAAAGCCTTGGGCTAATATGGCAGACCACCGGTATGGAGATACCTCTCAGCCCGTTGGATTTCGCACGACGAGCACGCCGACTCTATGGCGACCGCGAGGCAGTTGTCGATTGTAGCCAGAGTTTTACCTACGAGGCATTCTTCGACCGCTGTGACCGCTGGTCGTCTGCCCTTCAATCGTTGGGCATTCAACAGGGCGACCGTATCGCCTCCATTTCACCTAATGCCCACGCGCAGCTCGAATTTTTTTATGCTGTCCCCCAGTTGGGCGCGGTGCTTGTTCCGATCAACTATCGGCTTGCCCCGCAAGACTTCGTCTACTTGATTCAACACAGCGGCTCACGCGTGGTCTGTGCCCACTCCGATTACATAGATGTCCTCGATTCCATTCGCGCTCAAATCCCCGGCGTCGAGCACTTCGTTGCGTTCGATGGAACTCGCGCAGGCTGGCTCGATTACGAACAGGTGATCGCCACGACACCACCCGCCTACAAAAGGCCGGAAATCGGTGAGAACGAGTTATTGACGATCAACTACACAAGCGGCACGACTTCCCGACCCAAGGGTGTCATGATCACCCATCGCAACGCCTACATGAACGTTGTTGGCACGTTGCTCCATTTCCCTATGACTTGTGCTGACAGGTATCTCTGGACTCTGCCAATGTTTCACGCGAACGGATGGACTTTTGTGTGGACGGTCACAGCAGTTGGCTCGGCACACATTTGCTTGCGCAAAGTCGATCCCCAGGCAGTATTCGGACTGATACAAGAGGAGTGCGTCTCCGTCCTCTGTGCCGCCCCAACCGTGCTGATCTGTCTGGCTAACGCACCCGAAGAAATGCGCCGTAATGCTCGCCGTGGCGTTCGCGTCCTCACTGCGGGGGCACCGCCCGCTCCGGCTACCATTCAGGGCATCGAAGGAGAATTGGGCTGGGAAATTACGCACGTCTACGGCATGACAGAGACCTCTCCCTTCATCTCGATCTGCGAACCGCGCCCGCAGCATAATATGCTTCCGCCTCAGCAGCGTGCCGACTTCAAAGCGCGTCAGGGAGTCGAATTGATTACGTCAGGGGAGTTGCGAGTAGTAGACACCAATGGCTGCGAAGTGCCGCACGACGGCGAAACCATGGGCGAGATCATTGCCCGTGGCAACGTGGTCATGAGCGGTTACTTCCGCGATCCAGAAGCGACGGCGCATGCTCTGCGTGGCGGGTGGATGCACACAGGGGATGCTGCCGTGATTCATTGTGACGGCTATGTGGAAATCCGTGACCGCTTAAAAGACGTGATCATCAGCGGTGGCGAGAATATCTCCTCCGTGGAAGTGGAAAGCATTCTGCTGACCCATCCCGCCGTGCAGGAAGTCGCTGTGGTGGGGATGCCTCACGAAAAGTGGGGTGAAGCGCCTCATGCCTTTGTCGTCCTCAAGGAGGGGGCGAGCGTAACAGAAGACCAACTGAGAGCGTTTGCCAGAAAGAGCATGGCGCATTTCAAGGTTCCAGCAGCGTTCACGATGTTGACCGAACTGCCCAAGACGGCAACGGGTAAGATTCAAAAGTACGTCTTGCGCTCCGGTCGAGCCGCAATTGCACGACAGTGAAACCGGAGGATTCCTAACGCCTAAATCCCCTCTTTTCGTAAGTGGTTCAAAAGGGATCTGCCCGACGAGGGGCCAACTAGTTTGTTTTCAAGCGCCGAATTAACTGCTCTTGGATAGCGTTGAATGCTAGTCGAAAACCCTCAACCCCTCCCCCGTGCTAGTACAACAACCTTCCAAGTTTCTGTCGAGAGATGGAGAGATGACGACTCCGTACCATAATGCTGCCCTAAATTCGTGGCCTCTGGTATTCAGTGAAGATCTGCCTTGATTTCAGTCGCCGCTAGTTGGATCGACCGTTAATTTGGACAGCAGTGGTATCCGAAGAGTGCGCCGCGATAAAGAAAGGACTTTTGGATATCAGATCCAGGATGGCCGCCTCGCGAACGTCGACTTCATCGACATGAACATTTCCCTGCGCAGCCCCAGTAGATTCCCGCATTTTGTTGACTCGTCTTCCGCGCACTACTAATATGGCACACCTGAATCTTGCGGCGTTCCCATGGTCAGCCAGACGATCTTGCGCTACCTCAACATCAAAAAGATGGGCTTGAGCGCCTGGTATGCTTTGAAAAAGCTTGGATGCGTACTCGATGCCCAGTTACACGACTGGTCCATTCCATTCGGGCGCGGTGGGGTCTATTCCAGCAAGGCTCTCACGAGCCGAGGGATTCCGCATCGAGCGGTTCTCGGCACACGGGGGTCACGGGGTCTTCTTCTCATAAACCGACGCTGACGCGAACCACATCTCTAGCAACTTGCCGGGATTAAGTTCGACCGCAGGTCCGCTTCCGGATTTCTTGTTTGCACTGCCCGCAGACCGCAATCCGTAGTTTTCTCCCCGGACGGTGAATTCTGTTACTGAAACTATAACGTGTCCACCGTTCACTGTCCCCCACCCGACCAGTTCCGTGCCTTGATCAAGGGAAACGGAATCTGCAAGGGTTATTGGCTGCAATAGAGTGCCCCGGAAACTAAAGCTTCCATCGGGCTGATGCCTGATCGAGTTCAGTCTAATCCACAGTTGAACGCCGGCTTCGAACTGGAGAAGAGAGCGATGATCTGCAGCCTGCGTCGTAACGGAGGGTTTAGGTTGTGTGCCGCCCGCTTTTACTGCGCCGTTGTTTGCCTTCTCGTTCGTAGTCTGGGCGGGGCGGGTGACCTGATCCTGAGAATCGTTATGAGGCTTTACGACGTGCGGCACAACTTCGGGCATCTGTCTTATAGCAGGCGATGGCTTCTCACCATATGCGATCATCGGCTTCGCGTCCTGCCGAGAATCTGTTGTCGTGCTACTGTTGGGCGGCGAACTCCGGTTTGCAAAGATTACTAGGATTCCGAGCAGCACGCCCAAGGCCACCACTGTGAGAACTAAACGAACTCGCCGTCGTTTGTGAGCTTCAATCGCCCCTGACGCGGCTCCCCCTGGGGGCACGCCGAGTTCGGTGGGAGCAACCTCGGAATCAATGGAAGCTCCGCAAGCCCCGCAAGTCCCCTTCGCATCGACTAGAGCGGTCCCGCACCTATCGCAAAACCTGTGCATCGAGGGTTACCGTGGTGACAGCAGCAACCGGAGCGATGTTCGATCCCTGTTGATTGCCGTTCCTGGTTGCCAACAGGATACAAGAGTAGAACTCGATCCCAACGACATCTGCAGCCGGTGAGGCTGTTTTACACTTGCAATGTGGTTGTTCATCTTTTCTGATGATCCGCCCTACCGACTCAACAGCGCCAATCATGGATACCGTTCTGGGGCGCCTTGATCTGTCGCCAGTTCTCCGATTTCAAGGACAGATCATTCCCATCCTATACAATCAAAGTCGCTGTTATAGACAAAGGGGGCAACAATGGCGAATCTTAACAATGCGCTTCAACAGCTTCGCGCCGAGCGGCGAGAATCGCAGTTGCACGTACAGAAGTTGGATCAAGCAATTTCGGTGATTGAGTCCTTAAACGGTTCGGGAACATCCCCGGACACAAACCGGCCCAAGCGAATTGTATCGGCGGCTTCGCGGCGGAAAATGGCCCTAGCTCAAAAGGCGAGATGGGCGAGGGCTGGTAAAGGATCACCCCCAGCAAAACAAGCAACGGGTTTGACTCACGGGAAAGGTCATACCATGTCGGCATCTGCCCGCAGGAAGATCGCCGTCGCGCAAAGGGCACGCTGGGCGAGGATACGAGCGGGGAAGAAGGCGGCGTAGTCTCGGGGAGCCTGCTGCGGCGAGTTCGCAGTAGGCTTTTGTGTTTGGGTCAGACGCTCAACTCTCTGTGTTGCCAGGTTGCTGGAATCGTAATATCTCCCAACCCCGTGGCGGCTATCTGCGACCGTTAATCTTGGACAGCAGGCGCAGAATTTCCAGATAGAGCCAAACCAACGTGACGATAAGGCCGAATGCCCCGTACCACTCCATGTACTTCGGAGCACCCGCGCTGACGCCGCTTTCGATGAAGTCAAAATCGAGGACGAGGTTCAAGGCAGCGACAATTACCACCACTACACTGAATCCGATCCCGAGGAGACCAGAACCGTTGATGGCAGCAAAGCGGACACCGAAGAACCCGAGAACAAATTGAACTAAATAGAAGACGGCGATGCCACCAGTAGCCGCCACCACGCCGAGCTTAAATTTCTCGGTCACTCGAATCACGCCTGAGTGATAGGCCATCAGAAGAACGAACAGCGTGCCAAAGGTCAGGCCGACCGCTTGTATTGCGATTCCGGGATAGCGCCGTTCGAACATTGCGGAAATGCCACCCAGAGCCAGCCCTTCCAGCAAGGCATAAATCGGCGCAGTAATGGGAGACCATTCTTTCTTGAAGATAGTCACCATCGCGACAACGAATCCACCGACTAGCCCGATCCCCATCAGCGGTAATATGGCATCTGAAGTAGCAGCGCGGAAAAACCGACTCCAACTCCACGCCGCAGTCGCCACCACGCAAATCAGCAGAATCCCCGTCTTATTGACGGTCCCGGTCAATGTCATCGCTTCGCCGGATACCGCTTGATCTACACGAAAGCTATTGACGTTCAAGGCCGGATTCGAGGTCTTCATCAAGGCCATTCGATTTCTCCTTATTTATCGCGGCAATCACGGCCAATTCACGGCCCAAAAGGCGACCCAACATGGCACCATGCACCGCGCCCAACGAGCAGGTGGCAAAGCTTTATCATCTCATGGTCTTACGTTCCTTGAAAACGTCGGGCGTGGGTTCGTGGGAACGTCTGCTGATACTGATAGGGGGCTGATGCCAGCGTGGCCACAAAGGCTGCCCCCACGTCTGAGACGCAGTCCGGTCACGACATCCGGCTTCTCGCAGCGGATGTAAAACTGCGGGTTCTTACGGGTATACGGGTATTAGGAATCGGGCTCGCTGGAATGTAGCCCATGTCCACGGCCAATTGAAGGAGCCGCAGATGACTGACCAGTGAACCGACAGGCTGCAGCTGTCACCCGTGCGGACCGGTAGCAACATCCGAAACTTGATTGCCGATCGGGCGTGCTGGCACAGAGAAGTGGCACGTCGTTCTTTTTGCACCACTCACGAGCTTGCCCCCCATGAACTTCGGCTTAGCGTTCGTGAGTCCGTTCTTCGACCGGAAGGTCAGCCATTCCTGTACTGCGGCCTCGACGGTGATAGATTTCTGTCGGATGGGCACCCCTCATGCAACGCCTCCAAATCGTTCTCAAGCTTGGCGGCGTGCCGACGAGCTTGTGCGCTTCTGTTCGGGTCTTGAGAGTCCACTTGTTCTGCCCCTGCCGGACCCTCTTCCCATCGATAGTAGTTTGGGCCTGAGGCCAGTTGAACTCGCCCCTCAGGAGGCAGCCACACTGGGAGGCGTAACCATCTGCTTTATCTCGGACAATCCGCCGAGCGTCGGCGGAAGATTTTGACTCCCATTTGGTTCAGAGCGGACTCAAGTCTCAAACTCGTGCAATCCGAAGACGCAGATTCCCGAGATTCGTCTTCTCCATTCGCAGTACGCCCTTACTGTTGGTGCGCAAGCGGAGCATGTTGGCTAGAACGCCTGGCAACACTGCAGCGGGTAACGACGAAACATTTGGGCCGGTGAGACTAAGCTCGTAGACCGTATCCGGTAGCAGGCCGGACACGATGAGCGAATCGCACGCCACGTCCGGCAACGAGACTTCCCCTCCCTGAGAAGCAGCGTCCGATGTAGCGAACAATACGAAGGGACCGGCCTCCGAGGCAGCGCCCAGAAAATTAACTCCGTCGATCAGCTCAGTGCGCCTTTTGCCAGTGGCGCCAGTATTGCCGATTTCGAAAACGTGAAGAAAGAAATCTTCCGCGGCGGGGACCGATGGCGACACTTCGATGCGCCAGGCACCCGGCACCACGTTTTTCCGGTTCGAAGGGGAAATCTTGGAGAAGTCGTCCCCCCAAAAAGTCTTCCACATGTGCCGGAGCTTCGGGTCTTGCGGCAACGGGCCGCCCTCTTGCGGCTCCAGCGGCCAGTTTTCGCCGGTTCCCCAGGAGCCGCCGTGGTCGTCGCCTGGAGTGTAGAAATCATTTCCCGGACCGCCGCGGCGTGTGACCATCCGCTCAAGCGGTAGTAGAGAATGGACCAGCAACTCTCCCGAGCCCTCCCGAAAGCGAAAAGTCGAAGGGTTCTTGAATTCTTTCGCGCCCGGTGCTCCCTGCCCTGGATCTTGGTCTACACTCGGCTCGTTGACTCCATGCAATAGCCACGCCTTTTTGAAAGATGGGTGCGTGCTGACGACCCGGTCGAAGACGAAGAGCAGATCCTGCGCAGGTGCATAGAGAACTTCGCGTGTGAACCTCTTCAGCTTTTCGCGCGAATATGCGTTGCTGGCATCACCCATCGCATAGTGGTATTGGCCGGCCACATGATCTACTACGAGCATCGAGCCAAGATTCCACAGATCGCGAGTACGCCGGAAATCCTCAGGGCTGCGGATAGTGTTCCAGAAGCGAGAGGAGTCCATGCGCTGCCCGCCATCGTTGGCCGCCGCCAAGAGATTCTGCGACCAAAAGAATTTTTCTGACGTATCGTAGATCAATATCGAATTGTGAGCCACCGTGCGCCGGTAATAGTTGAGATAGTGAGGGCTCTCGCTGTCGGTGTAGTCAGCCCCGCTGTCAATTGCCAAATACCCGCTGTGATAAATCGTGATCTGATTCTGATCGAGATGCTGATGTTTCGCCAGGTAAGGGCCGCAGTCAAATTCAATCCAGGTCGAGTCCGGCTTCCATCCACTGCGCATGACCAGATGTCCTACGCCTGAAAAATAGTACTGCCGCGCCAACTCACTCTCGCTGGCGAGCGCCGGATCGCGCGGCGTGACCTCAGGGTCGTCCCAAAGAAACTCAAGAACCGGAATCGTCCATTGTTTTGGGAAGAAGCTGCTCTTGCGCAGGAGCCATGCGCTATAGGGATCCTTAAATCGATTGACGGCGTAACCGAGAACGGAGGTGTCGCGCAAATCCAGAATTGGATATTCGTTATCACCTTCGCGCGAGGGCGTGCCATCCGGGAGCAGCTTATAAAGGTAAGTGTTTCCAATATTGCGAAACAGGGAGTAGTGGTGTGCCGGATCTAGACCAGTTATCGTGCGCTGTAATTCGGCCAGCAAAGTCAGGCCGGCCCATGTGATTCGCATGTAATCCATGGATTCGTGATAGCTACCCTCGGGAGAAACCATATTCGTGGTTTCGAGAACATTGGCGACGCACTTTGCCACCTGTGCACGCCACGAACTGCAACGATCGTTGCAGCCTGCGAAGCCATCGAGTGCGGCGGAGACGAACGCAGGTAACGAAAGATAGCGCACCGCATAATTGTGGTACGAGTAGTTGCCTGGATCGGCGAAGTCAGGGCTCGCGAGCATGGCCGACGCCCCCTCCATCAACTCATCCGCAATCCGATTCTGTAAGGCAGGTGCGAAGCCGGGATATCCAGAAAGCCAATCGAACGCCAGCGACCAGCGGGCGTAGTCAACCCAGGAATGCGAAGGCTTCACCCCTTTTGTGATATGGCCGGCGCGCATCGCGGCCAAGGCCTTCTCCGCAAAACTCTCTTGCCGGGTGAGTTGCCATGAAAGAGCCCATCCCTCCATATCTTCCGACGGGCGCATCCCACTGGCATACCTAGTTCTTAGCAGCGCCAAACCCGTAAAGGCATCGGTATTGGAGATGAGCAGCCGAGGGCGCTGGGCTTGGACTTGAGCGTTGCCCTTCGTGACCGCGAGAAAAATTGAGGCCGCCACGCCTGCCATGAAGTCGCGCCGCTTCATTCTTGAATCGCTCCCTGCGAACCAAAGTCGTGCCCTTTTGCGGTTCAGGCGGAGGGTGGTTCCCTTTTTACACGCTGACGCAAGTAAACACAAGCAGTCGCAAGCAAAGGTTTATCTAAAAGCTTTATCTAAAGGTTCAGCCGCCGGCAGCAAGGCCACCTAGCAGCGTCCCGAACCCGCTTCAGTGGCTGGGTTTATGACAATTCGGAGGCGGAAGATCGCGCATTCTTTGTCGCTTTCTTTTGTTTTCCTTGAATGGGGTGTATAAATATGGGAATGCAAACCCAGAGGAAAGTACTGCTTCTGCGAGGGATCCTACTTTAATGATGACTGGGAGAGACTCCCGTCTCTTGGCGGAGCAACGCCGCCGCAAGATCGTTGATCTGATCGAACAGAAAGGGCAAATCACTGTACGCGAGCTGGTTGAGCGGTTTGCGGTCTCGTCGGTCACGGCACGGGGGGACTTGGATGGCCTGTGCTCAGAGGGCATGGCGGTTAGATCTCACGGCGGCGCAGTTCGTAGTTTAGACGTAAGTCGAGATTCGGCCTCCGACTCGAAGGAAACACTGCGTTACGCCGAGGTGGCCCGGCTCGCGAAGGTCAGCTTGACAACGGTTTCGCGAATCGCCAGCGGAAGTTCCCATTTCGCGCCCTCCGTCCAGGCAAACGTCCTATCCGCGGCTCGAAAGCTAGGTGTAACGCTGGCGGCAGGAAGAGGAAATCGCACGATCACGTTCATCCTCGGCAACCGCGACACGGTTAACGAGTTCCAGTCGAAGGTGCTGTTGGGGGCGGAGGTGTACTGCGCCCAGCATGACTGGGACTTGCACTTCATTAGTTTTCGTTGTGACTTGAACGCCCCCTTGGGTAGCCTGCGTCTTCCCGAGGCGCTGATGCGATCCAATCGACCGAGTGGCGTCATTCTCACGGGCACACACTCTGGCAGCATTCTCGCCGCGCTTTCGGAGAAGAAGATTCCGTTCTCCCTCGTGGGAAACAACATTGTCGGCGACTCGCGACCGGAACAGTACGACTGCGTTTTCACGGACGACGTGCGGGGTTCCACTGAGATCACCCGCTATCTTATCGCCCAAGGACACCGAGCCATCTGGTATATCGGCAATCAACGTCTTCCATGGTTCGCGCGCTGTGCTGCGGGTTACCGCCAGGCTATGAAGGAGGCCGGCCTCGAACCCCGTTTCAGCGAGATTAGTTCCGAGGATCGCGAACTCGGATACCTGGCAGTGAAAGCCCTACTGGCCAGTGGAGAGAAGCCCACCGCGCTTTTTGCAGGCACGGATCAGGCTGCGTCTGGCGTTTACCAGGCGTTGCAGGAATCTGGAATTCGAATTCCCGATGACATCAGTGTTTCTGGCTTCAATGACACCATCGGCGAAGTGCTGCATCCCGGGCTTACAACGGTGCGCGAATTTCCTAAAGAGCTCGGCGGCCATCTGGCCGAATTTGTGCTGCGGCGGATTCAGGAACCAGACCTGCCCCCCCAGCAACTCGTCATGCCGACCGAACTGATTCGGCGGGAAAGCGTGCGCCCCCTTTCGTCTGGCCATACGTTGCTGACTTCCCTCCTTCACGTTCACGAAAAAGTCCTGTGAGAGCCAGCACCAGAGCGTTTCTTCGGAGCCTGCCGAAGTCACAAAACAGAATATTTCTTTGCTTCGTGATGGTGTTCTGGACAGCCGCCAGCGCATTAGGCGGATCGGCTCCGCCGCCGGGGGCGTTCTCGGTATTGCCATTGGCTTCGAGTGGTCCGCAGATCACGCCCTATCTTCAGTATCAAACTGAGTTGTCTTGGCGCGAAGACGAAGCGAGGATGAGGGTCTGGGACGGGATTCGCACCGAGCAGGATCTACTGCGCGTGCAGAAGGAGATACGGCAAGAGCTTCTGACCATGCTTGGAGGACTGCCCACGACGAGAACTCCGCTGCACCCCCACGTCACCGGACGCATCGCGATGGAAGGCTTTCACATTGAAAAGCTGATCTACGAAAGCCTTCCGGGCGTATATGTGACGGCGCTTCTGTACCTGCCTGACGACCCCAACAGCGGAGAGCCTACGAAGCACCCTGCCATTCTAGTCCCGGCCGGCCACGCAGAAAACGGGAAGGCACACTATCAGGCGCTCTGTCAGAGGCTGGTGCAGCGCGGCTATGTAGTCATCAGCTGGGATCCCGTGGGTCAGGGGGAGCGCAGCCAGTTCTGGGATGCGAAGGCAGGCAAGAGCCGCTACAACCGGATCTGCGCGGAACACGCGGTGCTCGGCAATCTGGCTTATCTCGCGAGCACGAACCTGGCGCGTTGGGAAATCTGGGATGGTCTACGCGCCTTCGATTACCTGCTGACGCGTCCGGAAGTCGACGCCGAGCGCATCAATATTACAGGCACCAGCGGAGGCGGCTTTCAGGCGATGCACATCGCAGCGCTCGAACCCCGCATCAAGGTAGCCGCTGTCTCCTGCTACATCACCTCACTGCCCATGCGAATTCACAATCGGATTTTTAAGGACCCAGACAGCGATCCTGAGCAGGACTTGTACGGCATGATATCGAACGGCGTCGACCATGCCGGGCTCTTGCTCCTGATGTATCCGCGCCCGGTCTTCGTTGCCGCAGCGACGCTCGACTTCTTTCCGATTGAGGGCGTGCACAAGACTTTTCAAGAAGTGTCGAGGTTGTATCGCCGCTTTGGTCATGCCGATCGCATCGCGATGGCGGAGGGTTATCACGGCCATCAGTATTCCGATGAAAATCAGAAGGCAGCGTTTGACTTTCTGGATCATTTCAATCAGTTGCCGGAGAAACACACGCTCGCTCGGGCCAAAGACTTGGAGGAGAAAAGCTTGCAGTGCACGCGCACTGGTCAGGTGATGTTGGACTTCGAAGATGCGAGGTCGCTGATCGATCTAATGCGGGACTATTACACGGAGCACCAAACAAGATTGGCTGAATCTATTCGGCAGGTTTATCTGGGCAGCAACTATCCCGGCATCGCGACCTGGAACATCCGCCAGTATAGCGGCATAGCTGCGGCCCAGAGCGAGATCGCGTGGGAGAGTGCAGGAACCTCGATATTCGAAGACACTTCCATCGATCGCTACATTTTGCGTCACAGCGGTAACCTTGTTATGCCTCTATTGCACATTCACCGAACTGGGAGCCAGAGTCGCCGCTGGTTGCTGTGGTTCAGCAAGAATGGCAAGGCGACCGTAGACGACTGGCCCGTGCTCAGCAAGTATATGGATGCCGGCTTCGATATCATCAGTTTCGACTTTCGCGGGCTTGGCGAGACACGAATGCCCTACAAGGCGGTTTCCGAAGACGATCCCTCTTTTGCTCAGCTCGATTTCGACCGCGCCTACGTCAATCCGCTCTCCAGTGTGCTAGCGGATTACGTTTACAATTCGCTCTTGACGGGCAGACCCTATTTCTTGCAGATGATCGAAGATGCCGAAATCGCAATTCGTTTCTCGCAGCTAAGACTGCATGCGGTACTGTTTTCCGTGGCCAGTGATGAAGAAGGACTCACGTTGGCGAATGCAATTTCAGAGACATTGCCGGCGGTCGACCAAACCCCGCACCCAGGTGCGACGATCATGAAGTGGTCGGATCTTCTAATCCAGAAGCGCGAACAGTGGCCCATTCAGTATCTGCTGCCGGGCGGCGCATACATTCACTAGCGGCCCGGATGATTTTGTACGACCGCCGCTTCAGGCTCTGGCGGTCGACGCAAGCAGCAGCGCACCTAGGGCTAGCGCAAGTTGCAAATGGGCCGCGCGTTCCAGTTCGGTGACTTGCGCAAATGCGGGCATCCCTTGCGTGCTTATGGCGCGGCTGAAAAACCTGGACTTAAGAGCGCCGCCGAATCCGCGTCGAGGTAGATAGTAGCATTTGGGTGGTTCCGCAGAATCGAGGCCGGCATCATGGGGCTGATCTCCCCTTCAAGGCACTCCTTGACCGCACGTGCTTTCCGAGTGTCCGGCACTACCACAATGATCTGTTTGGAGCGCAAGATTTGCTGCACGGACATTGAAATCGCTTTCTTAGGCACATCCGGTAGCTGCGAGAACCAACCTTCATTCACCTGCTGTTGGCGGCATGCCTCGTCGAGATCAACGATAAGATAGGGGTCAGCGACCTGAAAATCTGCCGGCGGATCGTTAAACGCGAGGTGCCCATTTTCTCCGATTCCGGCAAAGAGAATATCAACCGGTTTTGACAGGAGTTCGGCCCCAATTCTTGTAACCGCCCCGTCTGGGTCTCCATCGCCGTCCAGCAGGTGATACTGGGTGATTCCCGTTTTGTGAATCAACCTCTCGAAGAGATATTTGCGGAAACTGGCTGGATGGGTGGAAGCCAGGCCGACATATTCGTCCAGGTGAAAAAGCTCGACCCGGCTCCAGTCGATGTTGGGTGCCCTGGTCAGCGCATCCAGGAATTCAAACTGAGATGCCCCGGTCGCGGCTACAAGGCGGGCGCTTCCCTGATCGCTGATCGTCCGCCGAAGAGAGCCTGCGGCATGGTCGGCTGCAGCCTGTCCTAAAGAGTACTTGTCTGCAAGAATTTCTATTTTAGATTGCAAGACATTATTCATTTAATCCACCATTCCCTGCTTCATGCTTAAGTGCAACTCGCATGCTGCGTTGGCCGCTTTGATTGCTTCTCGCCGATCCCTTGGAACTACTGGACAGCTTCAGCGCGTGCCATGCGCGTGAAGTGGTACGCCAGCATCCGATCCGGGAGCAGCAGCGCCTTCTGAAACCTCTGGTCCGCTTCCTGTTGATTGCCGAGTGCGCCCGCGAGCGCACCAGCTGTGTAGTCCCACCAACTGGTATAACTGCTGGTGTCGGTACGACTCTTTGCCTGCGCGAGAGCATTTTGCAGGCGCTCATGCCATGGCTTCGCGTCGAAACCGGGTAGTCTCTGTGCTGCCCGCCAAGCCCACAACACCTGGTCAGGAGCGGAAGCTATAGAAGCCATTTGGAATTGCTTTGCTGCCTCCTCTGGCATTTCACAGCTGGCATAAGCTGTACCCAACTGATAGGCCGTCCGCGCGGATTGCAGAATCGGTTCCAGCCCGTCCTGTGTAAATGGAAGATCGGGTACCGGCGTGCGCAAGTGTTCTGCAACCATGATAGCGTCTGCGCAGTGACCGTCTCTTGCCGACGCCAGCAGCTTTTGCAATTCGACTTCAACCCAAACTTGGCGGACGTTCGTCCCCCCTTCTTCGCGCGGAAAGAATCGGTTATGGAACAGACTCTCGGCGCGGTGAAAATCGCCGGCCTCAGCCAAATTGAGAATCAGTTCGAAGATCAGGCTGGAAGGCGCATCCGCGAGATTCGGATACCTCTCGAGAACTTGCACTCGTTCGCTGGCGGGTTTCGACAATAGGCTAAAAGCTTGGTCCGCACCCAGGTAAACCGTCACATTCGTCGCGTCGCTGCGCAGACCGTCCCGAAAAGCAGAGAGAGCTTGCTCTGCGTCATGCTTCTCGTGCAGCAGAGCCAGACCCAGGCTGGCATTGAGAACGGGAATCTGCGGGTTCGACCTGCGAGCCAGCGACCACTCTTCCAGCGCCGAGTCCGTCAATCCGCGGGAGAAATCTAACGTGCCCAATAGATATTGCGCCGTAGCGTCCTGAGGGTTTGTACGCACGACACTACTCAGGACGGTGAGTTCTTCGGCCGTGTTCGGAAAAACATACGAGGTCGATCGTTTCGACGCGATTTTGTAGTCGGATACTCCCGATTGTCCGAGACGTTCGCGGCAATATCCGCGGAAGTAGGCGATCATCGGGTGGGCGCCGGGCGCGAGCGCGCCCGGTTCAATCTGATCAAGCCGCGGCGAAGGATAGTCCCGCGAGAGCACAGTCAGCGCCCGCTGGTACCGTCCGAGACGCATGTATTGCGTGGCCAGATTCAGCACGCGAGTCGTGTCACTTGCGAGCTGTTTGGTGTTCGGTTCTCCGAGCTCTTCACTGAGAAGATAGCTCAGTGGGAAACGGGCGATTCCCTGACGCGCCAGCGTCTTCCCTTCCTCGAACTTGCCGGACGCGATCTTTACCGCAACCAACTCTTCGGTTGCACGCGCGTCGTCAGGTGCAACTCGAACCGCTTCGTTGAGATGCCCCTCGGCTTCCTCTAGATTGCCTTCCCGCGCCAGCATCTCTGCGAGACGCAGGGCAGCAGCAGCGCGAAACGAGGCAAATCGCTGCGCGACCTCGTATGACGTCCGCGCCTTCCGCGTTTCTCCAAGCCCATCGTATGCGATCCCAAGGTAATACGAAATTTCTGGGTCAGACGTATCGCGCGCGTGCACTGGCTCAAGGAACTCCTTCGCCTCATCAAATCGGAGCAGGCTCGCGGTCAGGCGGCCAGCCGATTTCAAGGTACCAAAGCTGCCGGGAAATCTGCGCAGCGTCTCCTTGTAGATATCGAGCGCTTGAAGATTTTTCCCGTTCAGTTCAAGGTCTTTCCCAAGTTGAATCCAGTCATCGCAGGTTCTCCGTTCCGGGTCGGGTATGACATAGGAAGGCTGAGGGCCAACCCGAATTTCAGACTCCGGAGGCCAGTCATATTCGCCTTCCGTCTGGCGGATCAGGACCGTTCCCAATGCGTCCCGAATTTCAACCGTGTATTTAATCTGCGCATCGACGATGGGAAGTTCGTGAGTCCAGGCGCGTTCGGGGACGAGATCAACTTTCTCCCTGAATAAGCGACTGCTGCCGTTCAAGATGGAAACCGTTGCCTTAGGCACGCCACGATTGGCGTTGAATCCCACAACCAACGCGTTGCCATGGCGCGCAAGACTGAGTACTCCCGAAAGATTGGCCCGCGAGATGCCGCCAATCTCCCGCACCGGCATCCAATACTCTGAAAAGTGAATGGACTCCCGCGGTGCCAGAAAAGCATACGTCTCCTGATTGCGAAACAAGCCAGCCTGAATTTCAATGTATCCACTGTCGTCGTCCGAGAGGGCCTTGCGCCAGTCCATACCCTCTTCATCCACGCCCCAGGACCAGATTTTCTTGGCGGGTAGATCTTCGTACCGGGCAAAGTGCACCGTGCCGGTTCTGGTCGCGGGGTGCCAAACGCCCATAAACTCCTCGCGGCTTCCGTGCACAAAAAGTGATACCGCGCCGTGAACATGATTGCGAATGACACTCAAGTCGTGCCCGTCCTCATCGACGGGCCAGCGAACGACACTCGTGAAACCATGGGTCGCGGCGAAGCGCATCGGGTAGACAATCTGCGAATCGTCCGAAACTCGCGCCGCTGCATTGTTCCACCAGTAGAAGCGATGCCTGACGTCGCTGCGGTTACTGAGCATCACGCGCTCCTCCAGGAGCGTTGACTTGGGCCGAAGCATCAGCTCGACGGTCCACTCCATTCCGTAAACGCGATCAACGTTCCCCACAATCACAGAGGCGCTGCCGTCCGCATTTTTATGAAAGGCGAAATCTACCGGTGACATGCTCACCCAATTGTGGGAAACAGGAAAGTTGAACTCGATGCCAAAAGCCGCCCACGCCCCCCGATAACCCACCGCCGCTTTCTTGATGGACGGGTTGGCATAGAACATCGACTGCCCCGAGATTTTGTCCATACAGGTGTAGAGGTGTCCGCCAATGTCAGGCAGTACGGAGCATTTCAGGTATTCATTTTCCAGATAAACCGCACGCCAATCGTGATTCAGCCGCCGGCTCGTCAGGTTTTCCCGCAGGACGTACGGATAGTTGAACTTGTTGTTCGTGAACTGGTCAAAGGGAGGATTGGGGTCGGGCATTCCCTCTTCGTAGGTGGGCAGAGCGAGCGTCCCTTCCCACACACGAACCTGCGCATGCGACAACGTCGCCAGAGTCAGGACCAGAAAGACATTGAAATAGCGTCGCATCTAGATTCGCAATATCCGGGCGCAGTTCTCGTAGTACACCTTCTTGAGGGTCGTCTCTGGCAGTCCAATCCCGTAAATTCTCCAGCGGCCTTGCGGCGGGATTTTGGCTGGAGCATAGTCGAAGTATTCGTCTTCGGTTTCGAGAAAACGAAAATAGATTTCATACAGCTTGTCGTTGAACACTTGCTGTGGGAACTCGTCACCATGCGGGGTCGCATCGGTGCCAAACAGAATCCGGTCCTGATATTTATCGAAGAACTTACCCGTAGTTCTCGGCTGGCGCCCAAGTTCTCCAATGCGCGCAGCCAGGTCAACGAACATATTCGGATAGCGGTCCAGATTCTCCGATACGTTTTGCAGATCCTCGGCGAAGTTGCCTACGTGCAGAACAACGAACTGCGTCTTCGGATGTCGAGCGAAGACTCGATTGCGAGCCGCCATCAACTCGTCATTCGTGGGAAAATCTCCGCCATAGAACGACCAGTCAGGATGATTATTCAACTCCTCGTAGCGCTCGTTGAAGCGATCCGTGGGTGTGAAAAATGCGATCGGATCCGAAATATGGATCGCCACCGGGAGATTAAGCTGGCCGCAGGCATCCCACATGGGATCAAAACGCGCGTCATCGATTTTCACCAGCGAACCCGAAGTTATATTTTCCCGCAGATACAGTCCTAATGTTTTAAGAATCTTCAAGCCGCGCGCGCCGTCGCGGTGCGCTTGCTCGATGGCCTTTGCCTGCAGCGCCGGGTAATCGGCTTCCTTGCAGCGGGAATAAGAGGGTTCGGTGAAGGTGTAAAAACGGCCGGGATACGCCCGGTCGTATTTAACTACGGCTTCGGCAAGACCGCGATCATAGCCGCCAGTCAAGTTGACCATTGCCCGAATGTTCTTGCGGTCCATTACTGCGAGCAGTTCTTGGGGAGTGCCCAGGTATTCGCGATCGGGCGAGAGTTCCACACCTTTCTCCGACTTTGTCGAAGCGGAGATGTGCGTGTGAAAGTCGATGAGTGGAAATCTCGAACGATCTACGTGTGACTCGTGCACGCGGAGCATACTTCGTGGCTCGTACTGCGAAAGCTCTAAGGGCGCGGCATGGGCCTGGTTGCTGGCCGTAACACCGGCGGCCCCGCCTAAGTGCATTCCAGATCCTGTCACCATTCCCATTCCATACAGCCATTGGCGCCGATTGATCACCTACCTCCTCCGTCTAGTGCCCAGGCTCGAGCACTGGGGAGGCGATGTCCGCGCTCCGCGGTTGCCCACTGATCGCACCATGCCACACGCTACCGCCGAATGTCGTGATGTAGATCTCATCGTGGTGCAGCGGATCGGGAATCACCCTGTGTCCCCACTTGAAGTTAAAGCCGGGAATACGGCTCCAGTGCAGCCCGCGGTCTGCCGATCGCCAAGCCGACGATTCGAAGCCAGTGGCGTAGATAACATTGGGGTCCTGCGGATCAATGGTGACGTCGTAAATGTGGCGATCCTTGTCGAGCACCTGCGTCCAGCTCTTGCCGCCATTCTCCGAGAGAAAAACCCCTCCGCCATCTCCGTGTTCTCCGGTCGCTCGAGCCCAGGCGGCGAGGTAAAGACGATCTGGCGACTCCAGATCGGTCGCGAGCCCATTCGGTCCATTCGTTCCTTCGGGCAAGGAAACGGGCATCCAATGCTCCGCTCCGTCGGTCGACCGGTACAGGGCACCGTCTCCCGGATTGCCGATGCTTCCATCCTCCGATCGTCGTGCTATCACCACGTATAGCGTCCCGTTCGAACTGCGCGCCAACCGCCAGGCGAAGGGCTCCTCTTGTGTGATCCCGGCATTCTTCAGGACCCAGCTGCGTCCACCGTCTGAACTCTTGTAGACTCCTCGGCCAAAACCGGCTACGTACAATACTCGTGAATCTACCGGGCTGGTGGGGTCGAGCAGAATATGGGTCGCACCGGTCTCATCCATCCCGGTATTGGACTTCGTCCAGTGCTTTCCGCCGTCAGCACTGCGGCAAACGCCACCTTTGTAATGCAGCACTGAATTATGCCGCCACATCTTGGGGCGAGGAAGATCATGAGTGTAGCTGTTCACGCTCCACATCCGGCCACGCACTTTGGGGTCGAAGACGACCCAATACGTCGTGTTCATCCAATCCCTGGGGACTCCGGCCGTTGAGCTGGTCCACGAAACGCCGCCGTCTTCACTGCGGAAGAGTCCGATATCGGTGTAGGTAATGAACTGGCGTTTTGAATCAAACGGGTCGAAATGAATTCCGTAGCTGGTGGTAACGTCAAGACCAAGGCTGGTCCAGCCCGCGTCATCTACTTTGCGGGAGTAGACCGCCACCCACGTAGCGCCTCCGTCAACCGTCCGCATGGTTCTTCCCAGGTCCGTCGCATATGCCAGATCGGCATCCTGCTGAGCTACCGTAAGGGCTAGAGGATTTTCTCCCCAAGCGGGCCCAAAACGCTCGGTGATCCACGCGTCCTTCACGTTTTTTGCCGCTACCGCTGATTCCTTCCACACCAACTTCCAGTCGGAACCAGAGTTGATGGTCTTGGCCACGCCCATCCAAGACTCTCCATCGGCCCTCAGCTGATCGTAGGAGACGTATGCCGTCTCCGGATGATGCAGGCAGGTCGCGATGGCACGCACCTTTGCTCCCGAACCCGGCAGCTCAGTTTTGCGCCAGTTCCCTGCATCGTTCGAAACGTAGATGCCCTGCTCCGAGCTAGCATAGATCGTCGGGTGCGGGCTCGAATCAAAACCCATCGAGATGTCACTGACAGGCGCCGGAACCGGGAAGCTGCGCGCTTCTCCACGACTGATCACCGTGACCGCATGTTGACTTGCCAGAAATAACGTGCGGTGCTCGGCCACGGAATTCGGGTCCACCCAAACCCGGTGCGGAACCTCGGACAAGCCCACTTGTTTTTCCCAACTCTGCCCGTAGTCACGCGAAACAAACAGCGCAGGACTCTGCTTCTCCCCAGCGGCGGCGTAAAGAGTTTTAGAGTCGGAAGGATCAACCGCTAGGGCGAAGATCTCATTCAAGGGATCCGGATCAGCAACAATCTTCTCGTCAGAGTGATCCGAATTCATCTTCACGCCCCTGACTGCGGACGCACTGGGATAAACCAGATCCCAGCGTTCGCCACCATCCGTGCTGCGCCACAATCCTGTCGCGTGGGCATAGATCGTCTTCGGATCCAGCGGGTCGAAGACGAAGAAATTTACCACGCCCCGCAAGTTAAACATCCGCCACGTACGTCCCCCGTCATGGGTGATGTAAGAGCCGGTCATGTCGCAGGAAACCAGCGCGGTCTCCGGATCGTGCGGGCTTATGGTGGGATTGAACATCGCCCCGCCGCCGCCCGGCCCAATGACGCGAAACCCACCAGGCCGTTCAGCGAAGGCGCCGGCGAAGCACACCACCACGAACAATAAACGCAGGATATGGAGTTTCATCGGTTCCTGAGGCTGTTGCGCCCGCACCGACTGCAGTGCGCGCATGTTTGCCTTTCCCCAACTCAATGCCGCCTGGCGCCAGCGGGCTAGAAAGTGACTCGCAGTCGCAGACGAATGGTCCGCTGGCTGAGCACACCTTCCTGCTCGAAACTATTTGTCAGCTGGCCAAAAAGAGGATTGATATTGACGTCGGAAGCGGCAATCGGCAGCACCGCTCCAGTGGTTTGGTCGACCCGGATATTAAAATCGCCCAGTTGCGCGAATGTACCTCCACCGCCGCCGAAGTTGGCATCCGGTGCGAGCAGGGGGTGATTGAAAATGTTATCGAAATCCGCCCCGAAAGTCGCAACCACGCGCTCTCCGATCGGGAAGGCCTTGTGGATGCCCAGATTCACGCCCCATGCCCCCGGCCCGGTCAACATATTTCTCTTGGCAACAGCCGGGTTGCCGAGCAGATCGGATCCGACCGAGGGGAGACCGAATGAGTTGGCGTTCCAAATTATGGCGTTGCTTCCCTTCTTTCCGGTATTGATGTGGTTGCTCAGGATCAAGGGCCTGAAGGAGGGCTCCGCATTGAAGTCTCCCACCGCATCGATCGACGACACTGCGATGTTCCCCGGCTCTACCGGGTCACAATCATCGCAGACCCAGAACGGGGTGAAACCTGTTCCGGACTTCGCAAACATGTTGAAGGTCGTTTGCCAGCCGCCGATTAGAGTGTCAGTCAGCCTCGAGAACGAATGGCCAATTCTGTGATTCCGTCCGACGGGCAGATCGTAAATTCCATAGGCAATGAAACGATGCCTGGAGACGTAGCCATCGGTGCCGTAGTCCGAGTTGGGGTTAAATGGGTTGTAGGCGATTCCTCCCAGGCTGGAGTTCGCCGTGTCCAACGCGCTGCTCTTCTGATCGAGATAGGTGTAGGACACATCCAACATAAACCCGCTTTTGTAACGCCGCGTGAATTCGGTTTGAAAGGAGTTGGAATTTGCATGTCCGAAGTTTCCATAGGTCAGCAAGAACTCTCCCACCAGCGGAAAGGGCAGTCGAGCCAAGTCCTGCGGCGAGTACGCGCAGTCTCCCTGAGTCGGGTCGCAAATCGTGACGCCGTCCCCCTGCGTTGTGCCGAACGGAGTGTTGTTCGGACGGAGTTCATCCAGGTCTTTGCCGGCGATCAAGCCGCTCAGGTGGGTCCCGAGATAGGACAGCCGCAGAGTTCCGTCGCGAACAATCTCACGTTCAAACGTGGCGTTGTATTGCTGGATGCGTGGACTTTGGATGCCTAAGGGTATGGCGTTGGCGGTCACAGCATTGCCAAACCCTTGAACCGTTCCACCGGTGATCGGACTGATCCCATTCTGCGAAGCGGTTGGCCATCCCTCAAGCGTAGTTCTCGAGGTAACTCCCTGGTTGAATGGATTGGTTCCGATGGCGTCCCGGATTCCCTGCGCCGCCGAAGTCGGATAGAAGACGCCCCAGCCCCCGCGCACCACCGATTTGTCCCCCAGTTTGTAGGCAAAACCCAGGCGTGGAGCGAAATTATTATTGTCGGTATGGACAAGACCACGGCCCAATCCGGCCTTCGAAGCAGTGATATATCCATAGCTGACGATCCGCGTATCCACATAGGGCAGAGTCTTTGCAGAGGGAATGATGAACACTCCCGGATTTCCGTTTGGATTTGCACCGGTTGGGTCGAAGTTGATCAGCAGGTCGCTCTTTTCGATAAAAGGGGTGATCAGGTCATAGCGAAGACCCAGATTCAATGTGAGCTTTGACGAAATTTTCCAGTCGTCCTGAGCGTAGTATCCTTCCTCCCAGTTATAGACATTCATGGGAGGCCGCGCCTGCAACACATAGGTCGCGCTCGTCGGGGGCAGGCCCAGCAGAAACTCTGCAAATGGGTCCGCATTTGAGTCAAAACAGGGATCGGCGGCACAAGCAGTGGGGTTCGTGTAGGTCATCGAGCCGCGGGGGTTTCCGCGGTTCAGAGCAAACCCGTCCACCGCCTGATTGCGAACAAAATCCGCTCCCATCCGCAGATTGTGCTTTCCCCGTACCCAGGTCAGAGTGTCTCCGAAAGTCATCAGATTCTGGTTCTGCGGCCGAAATGTGTTGCGTCCGCCATTGGTGAACGTCGCAAAGGTGTTGTTGAAGCTGATGGCGGGGTGCCCGAAGGTAGTGAGCGCAAACTGGCCTACCACCGAACCATAAGCGGCGATATCAGCCGCGTCAAAACCGATGCTGGAAAGGAAACCTTCGAGCGTGGTGTTGCTGTGTTCGAGCAGGTTCTGCTTGTTGAATCCGGCGCGTGCCTCGTTGACGAGTGTCGGCTTAAAGATACGCGTGTAAGAAAGTTGCACGGTTTGGTTTTGACGATTGTTTTGCGTCAGACCAAGCCCCGTATACGGGGACACAACCGGACTGGTCGCGCTGGTTTCCGCCGACGTGTTATAGCTGGCATAGACGTGATCTTTGTCGCTGAAATCATGGTCAAGCCGCAGAGAACCCGTGTCTAGCGTGTCCCGTCCCGGCAACTGGGTTTGGTAGCTCGGAGAAATCCTGCCGGTCGACGGATCGATCGGTGCCGTCACGCCGATGTGCGGAAAGTACTTGGTGATCAGGGTCTGCACCGACGGGTTCAAGAGCCGCGACGGTATTTGTAAGAACTGCTGGCCGGCGCCACCGACCGTATCGTCGGCAATCTCTTGCGGTGTGAGCACGACACCGGCGGGCACGTCGGGTTCGTTGTACACGGGCGCGCCCCCACTATTGTCCGTCATCCCAGAAAAATTTCCCGTCCAAAGCGATGGATGAGCAAGTTTGGTGGTCGAGATGTCCACGGGCGAAACATCGTAGTCCCGCTCATAGGCCGCAAAAAACCACGTACGTTTTAGTCCTTTCACAGGGCCACCGATGGATCCTCCGAGATCGTTGATGTTGAAATAGGGCGTGGGATATTTCGAGGCAAATGCGTTCGGCTGAAAATCGGCGATCCCCGCAAGATCCTGCAGCGAGAGTGCAGCCAACGCCGAATTGGCATTGTTGTAGAAAACCGAACCGTGAAACTGATTTTGCCCGCGTTTGGTGGTAATACGGATATTCGCCGTGCCCGCGTATTCGGCGCTAAAGCTGTTGGAGAGAACCGTGAGCTCGTCG
The DNA here is from genome assembly GCA_035603035.1 of Candidatus Acidiferrales bacterium. GTDB lineage: Bacteria > Acidobacteriota > Terriglobia > Terriglobales > Acidobacteriaceae > Sulfotelmatobacter. The sequence goes on from DATNLE010000086.1 coordinate 24,171, forward strand.
ACGGCCTCGAGAGAAGGCTTGCTGTCGGTTTGTGAACCGAATATGCCTCCGTTCGAGCGCTGTCCGTCTACTGAGAAGCTGCCACCATAACTTTGTCCGCCGATGAACTTGAAATCTCCCGGTTCGTCCGCGCCCGTGATATTCGGGTTCAAATACAAGAACGAATAGATATCGCGGGTGTCGCGAGGCAGGTCAATCACCGCCTGGTGATCGATGGTGTCGCCGATGGTTGGATTCTCGGTATCGATGGTCACATCGGCCGCCGAGACCTCGACCTTCTCCCCGACTCGAGACAGACGCAGGTTAACGTCGACCCCAACCGTCCCGCTTCCGTTCACAATCACATCGTCAATCTGTTCCGTGCTCATCCCTTCGGCAGCGACCAACACCTTATAGCGGCCAGACTTCAAACCGAAGATCTCAAAATCGCCCGCTCCGTTCGAGTTGGTCAGCCGCGAAGTGTTGGTATCGAGGTCGGTGGCAGTCACTTTCGCGTTGGCAATCACCGCACCCGTTGAATCCTTCACGGTCCCTCGGATCGTCCCCAGGTCAGTTCCTTGCCCGAACACTAGATTGGCGGCGCCCAACGCTGCTAGCAGGGTGAGAAGTAATGCAAAGCACTTCACCGACGTCATAGTCATCCCCCAAGAATTGCGGTGAGTTTCTATTGCGAAGCTTTCTATCACATTGCATACCAAAAGTAAACAAAGAATAGTAAATGAAGAAAAATGAAGAAACAAAAGCAAACGTGTTCGGCCCTTCCCCCGATCAATGATCCGGGATAATACGGGCGGCGATTGCCGCCTTAACTCACTTCGTTGCTAATCCACCTCGAAGACTGCGGGCGGATTTCGCGCAGCGTGTGGAAATAGCCCAGCCGGTGCTGCTCTTAGGGGCTTCGCGCCCGCATCTCGGCTACGATCGGTTGAGATTTGCAGAGAGTGTTTGCAACCAGCCAGCCGGGACGAAAGTAAACCGAGATCAGACGGTGCAACCTTGCCCGAGGCAAATAAGAAAGAATTAGAAACGCATGATACAGTAAACGAAAGTAAAGTGACGGGGAAATGCTTGCGTATCAGGATCTTGGTGGTTGACTCCCCCGCACCAGGCTGGAAATGAGCGAAATTCGTTGCAGCGGTCTTCTGTTTGACTTGGACGGTGTCTTGATCGATTCGACCCCGGCGGTTACACGAGTTTGGCGGCAATGGGCCCTGGAGCACGGCTTTGATCCCGAGGAGGTGGTTGCTCGCGTCCACGGCCGGCCCAGTTTAGCCACGGTACAGGAATATTTACCGAACGCTGATCACGCGGCGGAAAATCGCGAGATTGAGCGTCGCGAGATGCAGGATGCGGACGGAATCATGACCCTTCCCGGAGCCCGCGAACTGCTGCTGCAGCTTCCCGCGGAACGCTGGACGATCGCGACTTCCTGCACGCGGCCGTTGGCCGAGGTCCGACTGCGGGCGGCGGGTTTGCCGGTTCCAGAGCGGATCGTGACCTCTACCGATGTAACCTTGGGCAAGCCCCATCCGGAACCGTTTCTGAAGGCCGCTGCCAAGTTGGGATTTACCGCCTCTGAATGTGTTGTCGTGGAAGATGTTCCCGCCGGGGTCCGCGCCGGCAAGGCGGCTGGAGCGAGAGTCATCGCTTTCCGCACCACCGTTGCGGAGGCAGATCTACGGCGCGCGGGTGCCGATTTTATCCTGAATAACTGCACCGATGTAGCCGTCGCGCACGACTCCGCGGGGTTGACCCTAATTCTCAACGGCACGCGCGTAGATAATTAGGGAGAACGGGTGCTCTGCAGTTTGCCGTAGGATTTTGTTCTCGCCTTTTGACAAAATTCCGCCCGGAAGGAAACACGGAAATGCGTCGCAGAGATCTGCTGAAAGGTGCAGTACTGTTGCCGGCGTTAGCCCGCGCCGGCGCTCGAACTCCCCTTGGTCAAGGCTGCGACCTCAACTTCGGTCCGGCCGTCGCAGAGCGTCTGAATCAGGGTCCGTTTGATATTGACCAGGATCAGGGCTGGCAAACCGTGCTGTTTACGACGCCATCCGAGCGGCCTGTCCGGAATCCTGGACTGGGACTGGTCGGCTACAGCTGGGAGGAAAGTGGGCCGTCGCTGGCCGCGAGGGCCGGACGGGAAACACTGGAGCAGCACGTGGAGAAGATCTCCAGCCTGCCATTCGTGGATGTTCTCTACATTCGCTGCGATTGGCGCAACGTGCAGTCTCGCCCTGGACGGCTCGATCTCGATCCGGTTTGGGCTCTGACGATGGACGCGGCCAAGCGCAAAGGCCTGCGCGTCGCGTTTCGAATTCAGTTGTCGAATTATTCTTTCCAGCCGGAGCAGGTGGCCCTTCCTCCATTTTTGCGCGAGCGAATTCCGCTGGTGAAAATCGGACGCATCCCTGGCCAGAGCGATGCACCATTTCGAGAGCCGCGTTATGACCATGCCGAATTTCAGAAAGCATTCGCGGAGTTGAACGATTTATTGGCGGCCGAGTTTGAGGGCAATCCACTCATCGAATGGATGGATCTGATGCAGTACGGGTTCTGGGGCGAAGGACACACCAGCAACTTTCCCAATCCTTTCCCCGACTATGTCACTGCGGAGCGAACTTTCGTGAACATGACGGCGCGTCAACTCGACACCTGGAAGAAAACGCCCCTCGCGGTCAATACCCAGCCGGATATCAGCAACGTCGGCAACCGCACCGTGATTGACATGGCCGTGCGGGCAGGCGCGTGGATGCGATCGGACAGCATTATCGTCGAGGAACCGATTCAGATCGATGAGCTAGCCAATCGCCCGCCCTGGACCGCGGCCATCCTCGAGGATGGTTCCTTCCGCCAGTACGACACGCAGACACTCAAACCAGACGCAACCGGAATCAACGTGCTGGAGAATTACATGCTGCATGTTCTGGATTTGCGGGCGAATTACTGGGCCTTGTGGACCGAAGCTGACAATCTGGCGCGCTACAACGAGATGTACCCTCGCGGCTTCGAACGTCTTCGCACCAGAATGGGATACCGTCTGCGGCCTTCCTGGGTATGGCAACGAAAGAGATATGACACTTTTGAAGTGATCGTCTGCGTCAGCAACCGCGGGGTGGCTGGGGTTCCGGGAGTGCTGTGGCTGCACTTGGAAAGTCCCGACGGAACCGTCAATTTGAAAGGAGCACTCGACCCAGGCCATCCTCACGGCGGCGGCCTCCGGCAGGGGTCCTTTCTGCTTCCTAAGGGCTACAGCGGCCAGGTCAATCTTTCTGCCCAGCTTGAGATTCGCAGCGGTGTGAAAAAGCCGATCGCCTGGGCCTGTGAACAGCCGATCAATCCAGACAGCTCGATCACCGTGGAACTCAAAGGGGAGAATGATCGCGGTTGGCGAAAAGGGGTTTGACGCTGTCGCTCGCCAATCGAATTCGCCCCAGACGTCGGTTAGCGAGTTGCGCCATCGTCTGCAATCCGAGCGATCGCGAAGCAAAGTTCGACCGACGGAAAAACTTCGGCAATCGAGGGCTTTGGAGCCCCTCCGCTTAGGACTTCAAGAAACGCGGCGGCTTCGTTGTAGCAACCATTCACGAGGTCTTCCGGCGTCTCAGCGAGTACGTTTTCCGCCTCGACCAGTCGGCCTTCCCGGAAGCAGCGCCACCCGAGTTGCGGACCGAAGGGGCAAGTAACCGACGCGCGAAAGCCGTCGCCGAACAAGTCATAGGTTTCCTCCGAGATTCCCGCTGTAGGCAGCACATCGACACGTCCAGAAACTCCGTTCTCGAATTGCAGGTCAAGGGCATACCAGGCAGTTGCTCCTGAGGGCGCCTTCAACGGGCGGAGGTCAAATGCGATAACCTGCCCCGCGATGTGGCGCAGAGTATCCACCGCGTGGACCGCGGTCGCCCACAGGAACTCCGGTTCCTGGCGGGAGTGCCGGGCGAGAGTCGAGTGCACGTAGCGAAGACGGCCGGTATCTCTGGTCCACTCGATCGCCCGGTTGAGGAGCGGCATGAACCGCCGGTTCACGGAAACCATGTTCGGGGTCTTGGTTAGGGCGGCGGAGTCTCTGAGCGCCACCGCTTCGGCCAGCGATGCGCCGAGCGGTTTTTCCACCACACAGGGAATACCCAGGCTTAGCAGTTTGATTCCGAGTTGAGAAATGTGTTTCGGCGGCACGACGGCGATGCAGCCGTCGAGGTTCTCCTGCCTCAACATTTCGTCGACGTCGCGATAAGCCGCCAGAAAGCCGTATTTTCTGCTGAAGTCCCTCGCGCGCTCCATCTGCAGATCGCAAACCGCAGCCAGTAACAGTTCGTCAGGATGCGCGGCTTTGTATCGCGCAAGTGGGATGGCATGCCCACTCTCGGAATGTGCTCCGCAGCCGATCAATCCAAGGCGAATCATAGTTCGACGATCACAATTCGACGATCACAATGTTCGACGATCACAGTTGGAGAATTACTCAAGCGGGGCCGGAATGGGCGCTCCATTGTTGTCTGGCATTGGTCTTGCGACATTTGCCGTTCCGCGCACAAACCACAGAGACCCTCCCACCGCAAGCGTGAGCCCGGCGAACCAGACAACCGTGATCCGCTGATTGGGCGGCACGGCGAACAGCAACACCAGGCTCAATAACCCAAGGAAGGAAATCGTGCGGCTCAGAAAGCGGAATACGGGGACGGTGTAGTCCGCGGAATCCTTCAATTCCGTGGCAACATCGACGGGGGTATTCAGGTTCCTGAACAACAGCGCCCGCCCGGGCGTATCTCCCCGGTCGAACAGCATGGTCAGGAAAAAAACTCCGAAGGACGCAGGAATAATAATGGCGACCTGCTGAATGAGCGACCAGTGGTAGACGAAGGCGCCCAGCATGCCCAGAATCAGCCCGGTGGCGAAGGAAGCCAGCCCAGACCACGGGGGCGTCCGGCGTACCACCAGCCCTAGCAACGCGGGAGGCCCATAGGCCAGCGACATCAGGGTGTTGAATGTGAGCATGATCTGGAAGACGCTCTGCCCACTTGCGGCCATAATCACGGCGATCACAGTCGTCGCTCCCCCGATCAAAAATGTCGTGACCCAACCCACGAGAAGCAGTTCGTGTTCTCCCGCACTCTTTCGGAACAACGACTGATATATATCCTTGGTCAGAATCGCAGATTTTACGTTGAACTGGGCCGAAAGGTTGGCCATGGTGGCGCTGAACATGGCCGCCAACATGACTCCAATGAGGCCATGCGGCAGCAATGTCAGGCTGGCCACCGCGTAAGCCGCTTCGCTGGCGTTGGGCAGGCCCATAGCGGGGAGTTCCGGATAAACCACGCGCATCGCCATGGGCGGAATAAACCACAAGAAAGCACCGGCGAAAAACAGTCCGCAGCACAGCAACGCGATCTTGCGCGCAGAACGCTCGTCGTCCACGCTGAAATAGCGCTGTGCCATGGCGCTGGTGTTGTAGCCGAAGGCGACCATGATCGTCCACGCGGCGATGTAGAGCCAGCCAAACTCTCCCGAAACATGAAGCGTTTTCATTTCCGGCGGCAGCGAATGCACCAGGCCGCTCACTCCGCCCACCCGGGCGAGAGACAGGACGACAAGAACCATGCAAAACGGCATGAGGATGGAGGCTTGCAAAAAATCGGTGACGACGACGGCCCACAAGCCGCCCAGCACGCAATAAAAAACAATCAGCGCGCCCGCGCCGAGAATAGTCCAGGTCACAGGAAAGCCGCAGGCAGAAGATACGAAGAGGCTCAGACCAAACAGAGTGCTGCCGCTGGTAAACAACTGGAACACGATCATGGTCCAGGAAAAAACTTGGTGAGTAGCCGGATTGAAGCGGCCCGAGAGATATTCCATCACCGTGGTGATGCGAGTGCGCCGCCAGCGCTTAGCGAAGATGAAGTAGCCGAGCAGGAAACTTAAGGCGTTCCCGATGTAGAGCCCGATGGCTGCGACACCCGAGCGATATGCGACCCCGGCTGCCCCGGTGAACGTCCAGGCACTGAAGCCGGCCATGAAACAACTCAGACCGGCGACCAGCCACGGAATGCGACTCCCGCCTCGAAAATATTCGGCCGCACCCCGGTTGAAACGCAGAACATAAAAGCCCACACGCACCATCAGGAGCGCGTAGAGGGCGATGACCGCGTAATCTACGAAGTTTGCGACTGCCATCGGTAGAGAAGCCAGGCTTCCTTATACTTTGTTTTCCTTTGAAACAGAAGCCAAAAAACAACAAAAGAAAGAAATCCGCGCTATGTCAATGCTATACTCGGTCCCGCGATGCCTCACCCTTCCCTTCTGATCAGTTCTGGAGAAGAACTGTTTGCGTCATTTTTTTCGCGGCACGAGCAACAGCGCTTGAGCCGTCTATTTCGGTGGGAACGGCAAGCAACCAGCAAGTTCACGGCGGATTTCAGGCAGCGCTTGGGTAGCGCACAGGCCCTGGTAACTACCTGGGACAGCCCTCATTTCGGCGACGATCTGCCGCTTCGGGCCCCGCAATTGCGCATGATTGCGCACTGCGGAGGAGAAGTGAAATCGCGCTTCTCGCGATCCCTCTTCAAACGCCTGACCATCACCAACGCTCCAGCTCCCATGGCACGCGCTACCGCTGAGCTGGGTGCTGCTCTGCTCCTCTACTGCGCCCGCAATGTAGACTTCTATCGTTCCGAACTGCGAACGCAGTCGAACCGGATCTATGACGAGGTACACCTCCACGGTAGTTCTGCATCACTGATCGGGCAGACGGTAGCCATGATCGGGTTTGGCCGGATCGGTCGCGCGCTGGTGGACTTGCTGCGAGGCTTCGACATCCAGTGGTTGGTTCATGACCCCTACGCCCCGCGCTCTTTGTCGCGGCTGTATGGCGTGCGCTTCGTTGGCTTACAGAAGTTGCTAGCCGAGGCGCACTTGCTAGTCCTGACAGCGGCATTGACCGAACAAACCCGAGGCCTGCTGGGTCGGCAGAATCTAGCACGCCTTCCGGACGGCGCTTGGGTCATCAACATTGCCCGCGGGGGGTTGATCAATCTGGATGCTCTTAGAAAACAGGTGCAACGGGGGCGACTGCGCTGTGCTCTCGACGTGACCGATCCGCTCGAACCGCTTCCCGCGGGAGATCTCTTGCGGACCATGCCAGGCGCGATTGTTACCCCGCACATCGCGGGGAGCGGACACGGAGTCAGGGAAGGCATCGCGCGCGTGGTATTGGATGACCTGGAAAGATTTTTCAGTGGCAAGAGAGTTAAAAATCGGGTGAAACCCTCCATGCTGGACCGGATGACATGAGCATGAGAGTTTCGTTCTCAACCCTGGCCTGCCCGGACTGGACGATGGCACAAATCATCGCGATGGCTGAAAGCGAAGGCTATGACGGCATTGAGTTGCGTTTCGTGCAAGGCGAGGACTCGCTGTGGAGCTTGCCGGTGTTTTCAGGAAAGGAACTGGCATCGACCAAACGCGCATTAGCGAATCACGCTTTGACCATCTCGTGTCTGGATACAAGTTGCCGATTTCATTCGCCCGACGCAGCCGAGCGCCAACGTTGGATCAGCGAAGGAAAACGGATGGCGGATCTGGCTGCGGAACTGGGTGCGCCGGGCTTGCGAGTTTTTGGTGACACGATCCAGCCTGGAGCGGACCGCGCCTCCACGCAAAGCTGGATCGCCGAGTCCATTCGGGAATTGGCGGAAATCACCGCGGCGACAGGAGTGGAGATCTGGATCGAGAATCATGGTGACTTTGCAGGCACGGGCGAGGCCGCGGCAATCCTTCAGCAAACCGCCTCTCCAAAAGCCGGAGTGGTTTGGGACCCGGTGAACAGTTTTGTTACAACCCAAGAGCGCCCCGCGGACGGTGCGGCGCGATTGGGAGTGGCAATTCGCCATGTTCACATCAAGGACTTGCGGCGCGATCGTGATGAGTGGAGCTATGTCCTGCCTGGCCAGGGAGATTTCCCCTTGCTTGAGTTGAAAGCGGTTCTGCAGGAACTCCAATACGACCGCTTCCTTTCTTTCGAGTGGGAAAAGAAGTGGCACCCAGAGCTTGCAGACGCCGATATTGCTGTTCCGCACTTCGCCCGCTGGTTTCGGAAGAACTACGCATGACTGAAGCTGGCAGCGAGAAACTGCGCAGGTTGAGTGCCGAAGATATTGCGGCCGCGGCCCAGCTATCAGCGCAGGCGGGATGGAATCAGACCGAGGACGACTGGCGGACCCTGCTCGAACTCAGTCCGCAAGGCTGTCTGGCAATCGAAGTGGATGGCCATCTGGCTGCGACCACGACTCTGCTTTGTTATGGGCGCAGGCTGGCGTGGATCGGGATGGTTTTGACCAAGGCAGAATATCAGCGACGCGGCTTTGCCAGAAGGCTGCTGGCACACGCGTTAGAAAATGCAGATACGATGGGAATCGCAACCATAAAACTCGATGCCACCGACCAGGGCGAGCCGCTCTACGAGAGCCTCGGATTTCGAAGCGAGCAGGAAATTGAGCGCTGGTCGCGGCCAGGCCGGAACGAACAACTGCCAGCCCGCCACGCATCGATGGAGGAACCGTGGCGCGATTTGGATTCGCTGGTGTTCGGAACTGATCGTTCACCTCTTCTCGAAAGACTGGCGCGGTTCACCCCCCCGAGATCAATTTCGCAATCGTATTTGTTTACCAGGCCCGGCCGGGTGACGGCATACCTGGGACCGTGCGTCAGCCCAGATCCAAGACAGGCTCGCCACCTGATCGAGGAGTGCGTACTGAATGCCGGGTGTGCCTGGTCATGGGACCTGTTCCCACGGAATCAGGAGGCGGTGGCGCTGGCTCGCGATCTGGGATTTTCTCCAAAACGGCATCTCGTCCGCATGGCTCGTGGGAAGCAATTGCGCGAAAAAGAACTTTCGATCTACGCGATCGCAGGACTTGAACTCGGATAACCGTGAAGATCAAAACAGAATCAGAATTGGAAGAATTGTTGTCACGCCCCGACCAAGCCACCGCCTCGGCCATTGCGGCGTTGGAGGGCGACCTTCTCCTCCTCGGCGCAGCTGGCAAGATGGGTCCAAGCCTGGCCCGTCTTGCGCGGCGCGCTATCGACCAGGCGGGCGTCAAGAAGCGCGTGATCGCAGTGGCCCGGTTCACGAATGAGAGACTGCTCTCCGAGTTCGCCGTGCAGGGGATCGAAGCGATCGCCAGCGATCTGCTCGATCGTGGCTCGCTCGACCAGCTTCCCGACATTCCGAACGTCATCTTCATGGCTGCCCGAAAATTCGGCACCTCTGGCGAACAACCTCTGACGTGGGCTATGAATACCTATTTGCCCGGATTGGTCGCCGAACGCTACCGCAACTCCAGAATAGTGACCTTTTCGACCGGAAATGTTTACCCGCTGCGCCAACTGGCGGATGGTGGAGCAGTGGAGACGACACCGGTGGATCCCGTCGGTGAGTACGCGCAGTCGGCTCTGGGCCGCGAGCGCATGTTCGAATATGGATCGATGCGATGGCACACGCCAGTCGTCATCCTGCGCCTGAACTATGCAGTCGAGTTGCGTTACGGAGTGCTCCTGGATATCGGACGCGCTGTATTCGAACGCCGTCCCATCGACCTGTGCATGCCACGGGTGAATGTCATCTGGCAGCGCGATGCGAACTCGTGGTGCCTGCGGTCCTTTGCTCACTGCCAGTCACCCCCCTTGGTCTTGAACATCACGGGCCCCGAAACGCTTTCGGTGCGGGAACTCGCACTCGAATTTGGCCAACATTTTGGCGTCGAACCCACCTTTGTTTCCTCTAGGGAAGGCCCCACAGCCCTGCTAAGCGACGCCAGAAAGGCGCGCGGCCTTTTCGGGAGTCCCACGGTGCAGCCGAAGGAAATGATCGAATGGATTGCAAACTGGATTCGCGACGGCGGGTCAACGCTCAATAAGCCAACCCATTTTCAAACGCGGGATGGAAAATTCTGATGCAGTTGCGCGCGAAACTGCTTTCGGGCCTGGTAGTTCCCGCCCATCCTCTGGCCCTGAACTCCCAGCGCCAATTGGACGAACGCCGCCAACGCGCTATGACTCGGTACTACCTGGCCGCCGGCGCAGGCGGCATCGCGGTAGGAGTTCATACCACCCAGTTCGCCATTCGCGATCCCAACGTTGGATTGTTGGAACCCCTGCTTACATTGGCCGCCGAAGAAAGCCGTGACACGGTCAAGATTGCCGGAGTTTGCGGCAAAAGCAAGCAGGCGCTAGCCGAAGCGGACCTCGCTGCCAGGCTGGGCTACGATGCCGCCCTCGTGAGTCTCGCCGATCTGACGCACGACACTATTCCGCAGCTTCTGGAACACGCTCGCGCCATTGCCAGCGTCCTCCCGATTATCGGTTTCTACTTGCAGCCCGCCGTTGGAGGGCGTCTGTTGTCCTACGAGTTCTGGCGCCAGTTTGTAGAGATTGAAAACGTTGTCGCGATTAAGATCGCGCCGTTTAACCGCTATCAAACGCTTGACGTCGTTCGCGCCCTTGCGCAGTCAGGCCGCGCCCAGGAAGTCGCTCTGTACACCGGAAACGATGACAACATTCTAAGCGACCTGCTCACCAGGTTTGACTTCGGCACTCAGCCGCTCCGCATAGCCGGCGGCTTACTGGGACACTGGGCGGTGTGGACAAAGACTGCCGTTGCACACCTCGCCCTCGCCAAGCAGCACTCCGATCCCGTTCCCGGCGAACTGCTGACACTGGCGCAGCAAATCACCGATGCGAATAGCGCCATCTTCGACGCGGCGCACAATTTTCGGGGATGTATTCCGGGCATTCATGAGATATTGCGGCGTCAGGGCTTGCTCGAAGGGCGCTGGTGTCTCGATCCGAAGGAAGAACTTTCTCCAGGTCAGAGTGCGGAACTCGATCGCGTATGCTGCGCCTATCCGCATCTTCAGGATGACGCGTTCGTACAGGAGCATCTTGATGAATGGCTTCGCTAATATCGGGTTGCTGATTCTGTTTGTCTCGGTCATCACAGGAGGCTCGGACCAGGCGGTGATTGAGAGCGTCCTCGCACCTCGAGATGTTGCTCTCGATCTCGATCCCAGGTCAGAATTCTGGCGTGCCTCACGGCCGGTGTACATGGAGAAAGATAGTTTCGGGAGGGTTGTTTCCCGGTATCGCACCGAAGTTCGCACCCGCTGGACGAAGGGCAATCTTTACTTTCTGTTCGTCTGCCCCTACGAGGAACTGCACCTTAGGCCTGCGCCAAATACTCAGAAAGAAACCAACGAACTATGGAATTGGGACGTCGCCGAAGTCTTTATCGGCTCCGATTTTAAGAATATCAAGCGCTATAAGGAGTTTGAAGTCTCTCCCCAGGGAGAATGGGTCGATCTCGATATTGATCTGAGCAATCCGCACCACGAAGACGGCTGGACCTGGAACTCCGGCTTCGAAGTGAAGGCGCGCATTGATGAAGGCACGCACACCTGGTATGGAGCGATGCGCATTCCCCTGGCGGCAATCGACGCGCGTTCCCCGGTCGTCGGGAACACCCTGCGCATCAACCTGTTTCGGAGTCAGGGGCCGCCTTCGCATCAGCAAGCCGTAACCTGGCAGCCTCCAATGAACGATTCCTTTCACGTTCCTGAAAGTTTTGGTTTGATGCGGTTGGCGGAAAAGCTTGCGGAGAAGGAGTGAATCGCTCGCATATGTGGACTATCAACAGAGTTGTCCGGCTCGGCACGTTCGCAATTCTGACTCTGGTTCCGCAATTTACTCTCGCAGCAGATCCCTATGCCGTGATCGTTGAACGCGGCGTCGCTGTGACCATGCGCGATGGCACCGTGCTTCGTGCCGATATTTATCGGCCGATGGCTCCAGGAAGATTCCCCGTGCTTCTCACGCGAACTCCCTATGATAAACAGAGCGACGGCGATGTCGATTTTGGCCATAAGGGAGCGGCCCGCGGTTACATCGTAATCAACCAGGATGTTCGCGGGCGCTACACCTCGGACGGCGACTGGTATCCCTTTCTGCACGAATCGAACGACGGCTACGACACCGTCGAATGGGCGGCGGCGTTGCCTTATTCCGATGGCAGAGTTGGAATGTATGGAGGCTCCTATGTTGGAGCCACCCAGATGCTGGCGGCGATTGCCCATCCGCCGCATCTCGCGGGAATTTGTCCGGTCGTGACCGCGAGCAACTATCACGATGGGTGGACCTACCAGGGCGGCGCTTTTGAACAGTGGTTCAACGAATCGTGGACCTCGGGTCTGGCCCAGGATACTCTAAACCGCTTTGTGCGAAGTCACACAAATGCCTTGAACGGCATCGCGAAACTTCCTCTCACTCAATACCCACTTTTTGAATTACCCCAGGGATCCTCCGATCGAGACCTGCTGCATTCTCTGGCTCCTTACTTTCTCGACTGGTTGGCTCACCCCGGTTATGACGAATATTGGAAGAGGTGGTCCATTGAGGATCGCTATGCCGACATCAGCGTACCTTCGCTGACCGTCGCTGCCTGGTATGACATTTTTCTGGGCGGATCACTACGCAACTACATTGGAGTGAAGTTGCATGGCAAGGACGAAGCCGCGCGTCGAGGACAACGCCTCCTGGTCACGATCGGCGGCCACGCCGGTTCCAGCCGTAAGATTGGCGATGTTGATTTCGGGCCCGCCGCCCCGTTTGATGAGGACGAAACTACTTTGAGCTGGTACGACTATCTCTTCAAAAACGTTGCCAACACGTTCTCGCATCCCCAGACCGTAAAACTCTTCGTGATGGGCACTAACCAATGGCGTGAGGAGGATGACTGGCCCCTCGCACGTACGCGCAGCACACGATACTTCCTGCATTCGGAGGGAAAGGCCAACTCAGCACTCGGCGACGGAGCTCTGGTCACAGCAACTCCCCGGTCGGACAAGCCTGACCAGTACGTCTACGATCCTAGAAACCCCGCCCCCACGGTCGGTGGTCCTTTATGTTGCGACTCCGAGCACCTCGGACCCGGCCCCCGCGATCAGCGACCGGTGGAAACGCGCTCAGATGTCTTGGTCTACTCGACGCCTCCGCTCGAGCAGGACCTGGAAGTAACGGGGCCTGTTCAACTCGAACTCTTTGCTAAGTCCTCCGCCATTGACACCGACTTTACCGCCAAGTTGCTCGACGTCGGGCCAGACGGATTCGCGCAGAACCTCACGGAAGGAATAGTGCGCGCCCGGTATCGTAATTCGCAGGAAAAATCAGAACTCATGAACCCTGGCCAGATTTACATGTTCACTGTGGACTTATGGGCAACAGCCAACGTCTTCCGCAAAGGACACAGGTTGCGACTGGAGGTCAGCAGCAGCAATTTTCCCCGTTTCGATAAGAACCTGAACACGGGTGGGAACGCCTCAGTCGACGGAAAGCCGGTGCCGGCTACGAACACGATCTTTCACGACGCCGAGCATCCCTCGGCGCTGATTCTTCCGATTGTGCCGACCACCTGAGCGATAAGAACAGGAGCGCCCTTCGACCCCGGTCTGTAACCGTATGTCCAGGAGACCTCATGCCACAGAGTAAGTCGAAATGCATATTCCTTGCCCCCTCGCCACGCATCGTTGCCGATATTTTTGATCAGGACAACCTGCTTCGATTGCGCGCCCTTGGAGATGTGGTGATTCACGAAGGTGGCCTCGTCACAGACGCAACCTTTGAACAGAGCGCCGCGAGAGCAGACATCATCATCGGCCAGATTGACCTGCCCGAGTCGCGGCTGAAGCGCGCCACATCGCTCAGGGCAGTGTTCAATGTGGAGGGCAATTTCCTTCCCAACATTGACTACGCTTACTGTTTTCAACACGGCATACGTGTGCTCAATATAAGTCCGGTATTCGCGGAGCCTGTTGCCGAAGCCGCGCTGGGCATGGCCATTGACCTGGCCCGCGGCATCACCCGATCAGACCGCAATTTCCGCCAAGGTACCGAGCAGTATGGGTTGGCCGCGAACCTCGAGGCGTTCTCCCTCTTCCGCCAGGCGATAGGTTTTATCGGATTAGGTGACCTGGGCCGTGCGATCTTGCCATTGCTTCGCCCGTTCGGTTGCCGCCTTCGCGCGTACGATCCGTGGCTACCAGCGGAATACATCCAATCCTTCGGATGTGGTGCCTCTTCCCTGGAGGAGGTCCTGCAGAGTTCGCGCCTTATTTTCGTGGTCGCGGGGGCCACTTCGCAGAATCAGGGATTTCTGGGCGCAGAACAGTTCTCCTCAATGCAGATGGGAGCCGCCTTAGTCCTGGTCAGTCGTGCCGCAGTCGTGGATTTTGACGCGATGCTCGATTTCGCCGCGCAAGGGCGCATCCGCGTCGCGACCGACGTTTTTCCAGAAGAACCTCTGCCTGGCTCACACCCGGTGCGGCGTACGGAAAATGTTATTCTCTGCGCGCATCAGGCCGGAGCAATGGCAGCGACGATTAAAGGGATCGGCAAGATGGTGGTTGCAGATGCGGAACTGATTGCGCGCGGCCTTCCACCAATGCTGTGCAAAGTGGCTCAGCCTGAGACGGTCGCCCTTTTTCGGGGTAAGCCCGTCAGCAAAACCTGATCAACACAACTCCGCCCAACCAGTTGCTGGGTACCGCGCTGTCGCCAGGGCAAGCTCAGAGCAGAGACAAACGGCGTGCGCAATCGGCCATGATTTCCGCCTCCCACGCGGGACGCTGTGGATTACTGGGGTGCGTCCGATCGCTGGGAATTCGTCCGATCAGGTGTAGAAACACAGCGGCGGAATGTTTATACGCTGGAACGGAAGCGCGAAAGGCCACGTTTCCCAAGTACTGCAGGGCATCCGAGAGAGCGTAGTACTGAGGGTCTCCGGCCTCCCACAGTCGGTCTCGCTCTGCGAATCTCTCCGGCGCAAAGGCGGCCAGCCCCAGCAAGTAGTCCGACCCATACTCGATCATGTTGATTCCCAGGTCGTTCCCAGTGTAGATACGAAAGTCTGGCCGGTGTGCCTCACGCAGGGCAAGCCGTTCAAGTTCCAGAAGTCGGTCCAGAGAAGAATGCTTCATTCCCTTGATTTCCGGAATGTCCATCAAGCGCCGGATTGTCTCCGAGTCGTAGATCTTCCCGCTCGCAGCAAACATCGGCCCCAATTCGAACGCCAGCACGTGTGGATAGTCTCGGCATATGTGTTGATAGGCCTCAGCAATTTCCGCGGGAGCCTTGCCGTGCAAGCGAGATGTCTGAAACAGGATGGGTATGCCGTCGAAACGGATGATGGTGTCGATCTCCCGCCGATAAAGCATTACGATGTCGTCGCCGGCGTGCTGTTCGATGTAGGCGCCCGCCACAAACGGAACACCCTTTCCGAGAGCCTGCCGCGTCCAGTCCAGCACCTCTTGCTTTTCCGTATCGCTCAGGTAGTTCACATAGCCTGTGTCCATGTTGACAGCGTTCATCAGGCCGGCTTGATGTGTGGAAATCAGCTGCTTCGCAAAGTCGTCGACGGCGACTCGGCCATCTGGCTCGTAGGGCAACAGTGCGGCGGCAATGCCCTGCACTTTTCGTCGAGCTTTGCTGCGCTCGATCAGATCCTCAATTGTCATTCCTGGATATCCACTATGGATTTGAATGCGTGCCCGAGAAAGGCCTCAGCGCTTCTTGGCATCTTTCAGTTTTTCCGCCATTTCAGACTCCTTGTAGTATTTGTCCAGCGGATAGCAACCGGACGGCAGCCCGTTGCGTGGGGCGGTCGTGCAATCGCTGAAGGTCCGGCAAACCAGCTTGCGCTGGATCTGCGTGCCCGCGGAAGCCTCCCATAAAAACCTGGGATAGCTCAATACCATCCGGCCAATCCCCACGAAGTCGACCCATCCTTCGCGGACCGCCGCCTGCGCAACGTTCGGCAAGAAATCCTGCAGATAGGTGTATGCCGATCCGACCATGAGCAGGTTGGGGAACCGCAGCTTGAGCCGATGGGTCGCTTCCATCTGCCGCGCTACTCCCACGAGCGGATCTTCTGGCGGTAGATATCCGTCAGAAGGCGGATACAGCGCCGGGCGTTGGATGTGCGGATTGTAGTAGGGACTGCCCGCGGTGATGTTCACCAGCTGAATTCCAAGCTGTTCCAGTAACGACAAGAAATGCTGTGGCTCACGCAAGTCAGAGCCTGTCGGGTCATGCGGATTCAGGCCAAACCCCCAACGGTAAGGGAGCAACTCGGGGTGCGTCTCTGCAACTCCGATGGCCGATTTCCGGTTCACGCTCTGCTTTGGATCAGCGTGGAAGGGCACCGTATCGATTGCCGACAGCCGCACTCCAATATGCAATCCCGGGCAGAGCGAGCGAATCCCCTGGACAACTTCGCGAAGAAAGCGCGTGCGGCCTTCGAACGTTCCGCCGTAGCGTCCCTCTCGCGTATAAGCGCTGAGGAACTCGTGGCCGAGATAGCCATGGCAATGCTTAATGTCCACGAAATTGAAACCCAGTTCCCAGGCCAAATGGGCCGCGCGGTGGAAGTCTTCGATGATCGATTCGATTTCACCGTCGGTGAGTAGCGGATAGTCGGGCGGCAACTTCAATCGACGGTCCAACCATGGATGGTGATACAGGATGCGTGGCTCGGGGCGGGTATGTTCGTTCGGGCGACAGTACCGACCGGAGTGCGTCAATTGCAAACCGACGACTAACCCATCATCGCTGCCAGTTGTCAGAATATGCTCGCGCAGTAAAACCGCTCGCAGATCCGCAAGGGCTTTTTGCGTTCGCGGGGAAGCTAGAAGCTGATTGGGATTCGCTCGTCCTTCATGGGAAACCGCGACTGCTTCCCCGCCCCAGATCAACTTGCCGCCGCTGCGGCCGAAGCGCTGCCACCGCCGAACCGTATTGTCCGAAGGTGCCCCCTCCGGAGTTGCGTCCCAACCCTCCATCGGCTGCACCGCGATCCGGTTGCCGATTTTGAATGGACCGCGTTCGAGCGGCCAGCGCAGCGGCGATTGCGCTCCGGTCACGACCTCAGGATCGCACGGGATCCGCAGGTCGAGGGCCCGCAGGTGATCGTGGAAGCCTCCAACATCTTTCAGACTTCCAATGCGAAGAATTGCTCCAGCGCTCATGCCGCTCTCCGCCGTCCCGGTAAACCCAAAACAGCAAGTCCGCCTAGCAATGCCAGACCGACGAGAACAATGCAGCTGACGGAGTAGCTTCCAGTCGTGTCGCGTAGCCGGCCTATCAACCAAGGCGCAGTGGCGTCCGCAATGGCGCCCGCGGCCAGGAGCACGCCCAGTAATCTCCCGAGGATC
>DATNLE010000151.1:0-19880 GCA_035603035.1 Candidatus Acidiferrales bacterium
CTTACGGCGGCGGGCATTCCGGGTGACCCCGCCACCTATTATTTCGGCGCGACCGGAGGCGGAGTGTGGAAGTCGACGGATGGTGCGATGACCTGGTCGCCAGTGTTTGACAAAGAAGGAAGTGGATCGATTGGCAGCCTGGCGGTCGCCAATTCCGATCACAACACTATTTATGTAGGCACGGGCGAGGCCTGCATTCGCGGGAACATTTCTCACGGCGACGGAGTTTACAAAACTCTTGATGGCGGCAAGACCTGGAAGAACATTGGACTGCACGATTCCCGTGCTATTGGCAAGGTGATCGTAAATCCGAATAATCCCGACATCGTTTTCGTGGCGGCGCTGGGGCATCCCTATGGACCGAACACCGAACGTGGCATTTTCCGCACGACCGACGGGGGCAAGAACTGGGAAAAAGTTCTTTATAAAGATGAGAACACCGGCGGCATCGATGTCGCTTTCGATCCCCACAATCCCAATATTCTGTTCGCCGCATTGTGGCAGGCGCGCCGCACTTCCTGGAGTCTGGCCAGCGGCGGGGCGGGCAGCGGACTGTACCGTTCGAATGACGGGGGGACAACCTGGAAGCGATTGGAAGAACATGGGCTGCCCAAAGGCCCGTACGGACGAATCGGGATTGCCGTAGCTGCCAACTCGGATCGTATTTACGCGCTAATTGAGGCGCACAATCCCGATGGCGGGTTGTATCGGTCCGATGATGGCGGCGAGACTTGGGACTTCGTCAATCCAAGCCACAGCCTTTGGCAGCGGCCATGGTATTACATGCACATCATCGCCGACCCGCGAGATGAAAACGTGGTCTACGTCATGGATGTCGAGGCGTATGAATCGACCGACGGCGGGCACCTGTTCAACAGGATTCGAGTTCCGCACGGCGACAATCACGGACTATGGATCGATCCTAAAGATACGCGGCGCATGATCGCGGCTAACGATGGCGGAGTCACCGTCACTTTGGACGGTGGCAAGAACTGGACGCGCGAAGACAATCAACCGACGGCGCAGTTCTACCACGTCACTACGGACACGGCCTCGCCGTATCGCGTATACGGTGCGCAACAGGATAGCGGGACGGTGGCCATCGCCAGTCGCAGCGACGACGGCGCTATTGATCGCAGCGATTGGTACGACGTTGGTGGAGGCGAGGCGGGCTACATTGCGCCCTATCCCCCTGATCCGAATATTGTTTATGCTGCAGATTATCAGGGAAACATCACCCGCTTCGATAAGCATATCGGACAGGTGAAATCGATTACCGAGCAGCCTGAGCTTTCCGATGCTCACGGAGCCGGCAACCTGGAACATCGATTTCAGTGGACCGCGCCCGTGCTGATTTCACCGCACGATCCCAATACGCTGTATCACGCGGGCGAGCGACTGTTCAAAACTACCGACGGCGGAGTGCATTGGCAGGCGATCAGTCCGGACCTCACGCGCAATGACAAAAGCAAACAGAATGTCTCCGGCGGCGAAATCACTCTCGACGATTCCGGCACTGAGTATTATGACACGATCTTTGCACTAGCCGAGTCGCAAATCACAAAAGGGCTGCTCTGGGTTGGTACCGATGACGGACTGATTCAGATTACGCGCGATGAAGGAAAGAATTGGTCCAACATTTCGCCGAAGGACTTGCCGGAATGGAGCCGCATCAGTCAGATAGAAGCCTCCCCGCACGATGCTGCCACGGCGTATGTTGCAGTGGATCGGCATCAAAACGATGATCTTAGACCATACATTTATAAGACCAGCGATTACGGCCGGAGTTGGACGAAACTGACTAACGGGATTGCTGACGGTTCCTTTGTCAGGGTGGTCCGCGAAGATCCCAAGAAACGCGGGTTGCTTTACGCGGGAACCGAGAATGGAGTCTACGTTTCATTCAACGATGGTGCGGAGTGGAAATCGCTCAAACTGAATCTGCCCACCACTCCGGTGCACGACTTGGTAGTCAAAGATAATGATCTGGTGGTCGCCACCCATGGAAGGGCATTCTGGATTCTGGATGACATCAGTCCATTGCGACAGTTCACCGACGACACGGCGAAGAAGGATGTACATCTCTACACTCCGGATACTGCTTACCGCATTCAAGCGGGCGAACCCGGCGAGCATCACCCATCGAAACGGACGGGGCTGAATCCCCCGGCGGGAGCGGTGATTTATTACTACCTGAAAGATGCGCCAAAGGCCGGCACAGAAACAAAGCTGGAAATTCTAGACTCGTCGGGAAAGCTGATTCGTCGCTATTCAAGTGCCGAAACGGAGCCACTGGATGAGCCTCTGGGTCCAGACGACAAGAAGCCGGAAAAGGAAATTAAACCGGATGCCGGTTTGAATCGTTTCGTATGGGATCTACGCTACGAAGAAGCGCATCGTATTCCCGGTTATTACCTGTGGGAGTACAACGTCGGGGCCAAGGGACCCGTGGCCGCTCCCGGGCAGTATCAAGTGCGACTGACGGTGGGCACCGACAGCCAGGTTGTGCCCTTGGAGGTCAAGTTGGATCCGCGGGTGAAGGTGGATCAAGCCGATCTGGCGCAGCAATTCAGCCTGCTGGCTCAGACACATGAGGCACTGAACCGGGTCTATGACGCGGTCAACCAGATCCAGGATGTGCGCTCGCAGGTCGCTGGCCTGAAGCGCCGGTTGCCGCAGAACGCCAGTACGAAAACCATCTCTACATCGGCTGACGATCTGGAGAAAAAGCTGGTAGCCGTCCGCGACCAACTGGTCAATCTCACGATCAGCGCGAACGAGGATTCACTGGCTTACCCGCCACAGATTGATGCAAAACTGGCGTTCCTGGCAATCGGCGTAGGCAGCGCAGACTCTGCGCCCACCGAGGCAGAACAGGTTGAGTTCGAAAAGCTGAAGCGGGAGAGCGGAGAGTTGCTCAGCCGCTGGGACGATTTACAACGTCGCGATCTGGCCGCTTTCCAGAAACTCACCGCTGAGGGCAGTCTTTCCACGGTCGTAGTTCCCCCGGCGGGTCGAATCGCGGATGCGGAAAGCATCGACGCTCACTGACCGGGCCGCGATAGGCGCAAATCGTGCTCGGTGGTATTACTTCCGTGCCACGGCGATGGCACGGTTGTGCCTTGTGCGGTGTGCTGTCCGCTGTTATTTTGCCGATAGTGATGCTGATCCTCCCCTGAGGTGATGGCCGATAAGACACGGGGGTGTCCATGAGGTTCATGCATCTTTGTTACGCGGCGGTAGGTTTCGCGGTGGCTCGCTGGATATTTCGTCGCCAGCCAGTGGTTGATCCGGTAACCCGGTTGCGTTCTTCGGGCCTGTTGTAGAGGCTCGCTTCGAGGTTTGGGCGCGCGCGCCCCGTTACGCTTCCATTTCGTCAGCGCGCGCTCATTTCCTTTTCTGTCTGCCCCGAAGTGCTAGCACCAAGGTTTGCCTGAGTTATCTCTGTTTCACCCGCCATTCTCACTACAATCCTGGTAGGTCGTCTGCGGTTCGTGGTGCCTCACCGCGTTTTCGCAGCTCGCACCGGATAGCGGGCGGTACCTGGAAAACCTAGTGCAAACGCCGATGACAATGCGCCTGATCATTCTCCTGCTGCTCGCGGGAATGTCCGGGCTCGCCTTGCCTCAACGGGCTAGCGCCCAAGAGGACGCCAACGATGCTCCGCTGGGTGATATTGCACGCAGTTTTAGAAAGAAGATTGCTCCATCCGAAGTGATTATCGATAACGATAATTTTTCCAAAGTAGTGGAAGACGCGGAGAACCGGAGAGCAGCGGGTTCTACCATGGTGTTTTCGCTCGATCCCGGAGACAAGAGCTTTCACGTTTCCTCGCCTGACGTCAGTTGCAGCTTTTCATTTAGCGCCAAAACTAGTTCACTCCTGTCCGATCCGATCGTATTGGACGAGTTGCCAAGGAGCGAATTGGCCAAGTTGGACGGACCGGCAGCGATCGATGGAGATTCACTGCAGGTCTCGATGCACAACGGAAGCTCATGGGAACTGCGCGAGGTGGTGATTGGCCTAACCATCCTGCGTCGTTCTGAGGACGTTGATGCGGTCTACTCTTATGGTCCAGCACGAATCGTGCCCGCCGTGGCCGGCGCCTCCGCGCCCCAGGTGCAAGTCTCTGTGCCGAAGCAGCCCGATGTCACCGTGCTATTGCGAGTGAAAGGTTCAGCTCCTCCGTCGGCGACGGCGCTGTTTCGGACGCAGCTGAACTTTGCTCTTTTTCCCGATCAGGAGTGGCATTGGGCGATTGTGAGAGCCAAGGGCGTTCCGCCTCAGATTCCACCGGACGCGGCCACGATGCAACTGGTGCGAGGGGCAGGGCAGCTTCCGCCGGCAGCGCCCGACGCTGGCGTGCCGGCAGCGCCGCCGATTTCGTCGTCGTCCAATCTATCGTCATCGAATCCGAATGCCACGGTACACTAACGGTTGTAACCCCCAGAGCCGCCTCACCTCGCGTGTTAAACTGACCACAAATTCCGCGTCAAGGACAGGCGATGAAATTTGGAGTCATCATCTTCCCCGGTTCCAACTGTGACCATGATGCTTTCTGGACGATTCAGCAGGTTGCCAAGCAACCCGTGACGTTTCTATGGCACGAGTCGCGCGATCTGGAGAATTGCGACGCTATCATCGTCCCTGGCGGATTCGCGTTTGGAGACTATCTGAGGACGGGCGCCATTGCGAAATTTTCTCCGGTGATGGAATCAGTGCGTCGATTTGCGGACGGTGGAGGACTGGTGTTGGGAATTTGCAATGGCTTCCAGATCTTATGCGAATCCGGACTGCTGCCGGGCGCACTGATGCGCAACGCAGGTCTGAAATATGTTTGCAAGCCGGTGCAGGTGCGGGTGGAGAATGCTCTCACTCCCTTTACCAACGCCTGTTCGCAAGGAGAAGTGTTGACCATCCCGATCGGCCACATGGAAGGGAATTATTTCTGCGATCAGGCAACGTTGGATGAATTGTTGCAGAGCAATCGAATCGTGTTTCGTTATTCCACCGCTGACGGGGAGATCTCAGAATCGGCCAATCCCAACGGTTCTTTGGAAAATATCGCGGGCATTTGCAGCGTAGGTGGCAATGTCGTGGGAATGATGCCGCATCCCGAAAGATCTGCCGAACCCGAACTGGGTTCGAGCGATGGACTGAAGATCTTCCAATCCGTGGTGGGCGCCATGGCGAGCAGATAAGCTCGTCCACGGCAACCGCACGGCGTCCGCGTCGAGAATCTGTTTGATAATCGAGACATTTCCTGCTACTGTCTCCGCGAAGGCGCTTCCCATTCGCCCAGGAACTAACAACATCCGAAACGTTTGGGAGGAGTGTGCCTGATGACTTCGAAGCAGATTCTTGACGCTTTCTCTGAGTCTCTAATGCGAGATGAGCGCATTCTGAGCGCTCGTGAGAGGGAACTGCTGCTAAGCCTCGTGCAGAATGCGAGGAACGAATCCAGCAGCAATCCAGAGATTCAATTGGCCGTAAACTCTACCATTGCCCGCTCCGTGGGTGAGACGGTAGCGCAACGTGCTTTTGCGTTATTGGGTAGCAGCATCGTAGAGCAGATGGTGGCGCAAAACGGAGTGTCTGCCGGTGCGCTACAGTCTGGTCTGCCCGCTGTGAACCGGTCGCCAGGACCGCGTCCCCCAAGCGGACCTCGGCCGCCTTCTGGTCCTCAGGATCCAGCCGGACCCCACCCTCCGCCGGGACCCCAGCCACCGGGTATAAGCCAGCGCCGCGAAAGCATGCCGATGCGCCAAGCGACGACGCTGAGCCAGCCAGCCTCTGGAAACGGCATTGCGGTTCTCGATTCACCGGCGACCATTCCTGCCGAGTGTGTCGTGTTGGACGAATTCCTGGCGCCGCAGGAAATGCAGGAGCTTATTTGCTATGCTCTGGCTCGCGAAGATCAGTTCGTCGCCAGCGAAGTAATTTCGCCCAGCGGCGAACCCGGAGTGACCGATTACAACCATCGCCGTTCGCGAGTGCTGATGGATCTGGGGCCGCATCAGGAAGTAATCCTTGATCGTATTCGGTTGGTACTTCCCAGCGTACTGCAGCAACTGGGGGTGGAAGAGTTTCATATTACAAGGACCGAAGTGCAGATTACGGCCAGCAATGAGGGAGACTTCTTCCGCGCGCATTGCGACGATGCGCAGGAGAGGATCGCAGCGCGGCGGATGACGTTCGTATATTTTTTCCATCGTGAACCGAGCCAGTTCGAGGGAGGCGATCTGCGTCTCCACGACTCTAGAAAGAGCAGCGATCCTCCGGTTGGCACGGGCAGCTATCAGACGATTATTCCCCAGCAGAACCAGATCGTATTCTTCCCGTGTTCGACGCTGCACGAAATCACGCCAGTGCACTGTCGGTCGCGGGCCTTTGCGGATAGCCGCTTTACGGTAAACGGATGGCTGCATCAGTAAAACAAACGGCAGGGCTGGAGTGGATCGCAGCCCTGATGGGGGCAGCATCGCGGCAACGACACACCGCGGTGCTGCCTCCGCAGCAGTTTCATTGCCTGCTGGACGAGTTGCCTCTGCACTTGATTCCTCGCCGCAGCTTTAATCGCAAGGGTTGTCGGCAAGACCTGTCTCAGGCACTCTTCCTCAACCCGGAATGTCAGGTGCTGCCCGCTGGGGAACTCCCGCCGGACCTCGAAGCAGCTGGCGATTTGCTCGAAAAATTCAATCTGCACGCCACCACGGCTTGGGTGCGCGATCCTGCCACTGGTCGAATCGATCCGTTCTGGTTGGGTCCCGGGCTCGAAGCGGTGATTGCGAATCTTCAGACCGGACAACCGGTGCCCGCGTCCGTACCAGAAGCGCAGCGGCTCTTGCTTGCAGCCGCTGGCATAGTGACGCCGGCGAACCGCACTCAGCGTCGTCTCGCAGAGTGGTCTGAACTCGTCAACACCCGGAGTCAAACGTTTCGAGAAAAAAATTACGTCCCCCTCTGCAACTTAATTCACCCGTTCAACCTTGCGGCTTTACGCCGCTATTATCGCTATGCAATACGGCAAGGGTTGATTAGGCTTGGGGACGAGCAGAGCTCCCTGCGCTATGTCGCCCACAACGAATGTGTCGCACGCTATTTCCATCATCAGATGACGAGGGCGGTCGCGGCCATCGTAGGGCGACCCATCAAGCCTTCCTACGTTTATGTGGCATCCTACTTGGGCGGTGCAGAGCTGAAGAAGCACAGGGACCGAGAACAGTGTGAGTTCAGCGTTACTTTGTGTCTGGATTATTCCCCTGAACCTAAGCTGGCAACACCATGGCCAATTCGTTTAGATACTTCAGAAGGTACGGTCACTGCCTATCAGGCGCTGGGGGACGGCTTAGTTTATCGAGGCACCAAGGTTCCGCACTACCGCGACGCGCTGGCCGAAGGCCACACTTCGACTTCGATTTTCTTCCATTACGTGGGAGAGGATTTTTCCGGGCCTCTCAATTAGGCAACGCGGGCGTGTCATCGCAATCCGGAGATTAGATACAGCACTGAGAAAACCTGATAGTAGCTGTATGCGAAGCGCGAACCGTCGCGGGTTGCGACCACCGGCGAAATGGAAACCAAACCTGCAGTTGTTTCGGGTTGCAACTTCTGTACTACAGTTTTTTCGCCCGTTAGTAAATTGAGTTTATACATCTGCAGGGGAATTTCACTCGACAGGTATCCATAAACGGCGGAATTGTCCTCAGACCATTGAACGGGAAGAAAGTCGGGATCGAGGCCAGGAATAGGAAGAGGAGCACCACCCGTGATCGGATACACGGCGACTACAGGACCGTTATGGGCCAGAATTTTTTGACCATCGGGGGAAACCAGACCACCAGTGACTCCCTCCGGTGTGAGGGGTGTCAACTTCCCGTCAGCTAAATCAACGAGATAGCAGCGTACTCCGTGACCGGGCTCGTTACCGTTGACGGTGATTCTTTTGCCATCTCCCAGGAAATGAGAGGAACCGCTGTGTATGCGTTCCAATCCGGTCACAGGTATCGCGCGAGGTTGGCCAGCGCCGACCGGGTAGAGAGTGATTCGTCCTGGACTACCAGCGAGAATTCCGATCGCCCATTTTCCGTCCGGCGACAGCCCGCCTGCGCTACCCTCTCCCAGTCGTATGGGCGGGGTGCCGTCGATTTTGCGAATGGCCACTACATAGTCGGCTGGCGCAGCCTCACTTGCGTCCTCGAACAAAACGGACTGTCCGTCACGAGAAATGTCCTTAGCAATATCCCAATCGTGCCAGGAAATATCCATCGACTTACCAGCTCGGGTTGAAATTGCCATTGCGAGACGTTCTGCATCCAGGCTCACCAAGACTCGGCCGTCAGGAGCCATATCCTGCAAGGTCATCCCGGCCGGGATGGTTAGAATGGTCCGGATATTCTTGGCGGCATTTACGGCCAGCAAGCTGCGGGTATAACCACTTTCGGCGGCTGTGAACCATATTTCTTTTCCGTCGAAACTCCAGGCGAGACCGTCGGCAGAGTCGTACTGCGGAGATAAGACCTGAATGCGTCCGCTGTTATCCGTAACGCAAATCGACCCCCGATCGTCCCACAGCGTGGGATGATTGATGAAAGCCATTTTATCTCCCTGAGGAGAGATCCGCAGGTGACTGATCCAGCTATCGCTCTGGTAGAGAACATGACCGAGCGGATACTCAATCTGGTCGCGGCCATTAGTGTGATGGACAACGGCTAGTTCGCCGTCGGCCCCCCAGTCGGCCCAGCGGACATCGTCGAGAATCTCTCTCGGCGAACCTCCAGCCAGCGGCGCGCGGGCGAGGGTACCTTTTTCTAAGTCCAAATGGGAGCCGTGCGCCCCGTGAAGGGTCAAGGCCAGTTCACCGCTCTTGGAGATCGCCAGCAAACTTGCGTCCGTAAGGTTCAGCGGCTGAGTGAGCAGAGAATCCCCGACAGTGGAGAAAAGCTGCAGAGGCCGCTGGTTCCAAGCGGCTCCATAGACGATCGAGTGGAAGTCAGGCGTAAAGCGCGCCGAGTAGACGGTGCCCTGTTCAAACGTCAGGCGCTGGTAAGCGGGCTTGGGTAGCTTATTCTCACGCCATTGATTGCCTAACACAGCGAGGATACCAACCAGAAGCAGTGCGGCCAATGCCCAGGGCAGGGAACTCGGCCTTGGGCGAAGCCCGGTTGCCCGAAATTGTGCTGATTGGATGGCGGAGGGATTCGCCAGCGTCTCGAGCGCGAATACCAGGTCCCGCGCCGATTGAAAACGATTCTCGGGCTCTTTCTCGAGACAGTGATGGACGATTTGCTGAAAGGGTAAGGGAATTCCGCTCTGCTCCTGATCGATGGGGGGAGGATTTTCTCGCAGAACGGCCGTGATGGTGTCGACTTCGGTCTCGCCGCGAAAGGCTCGGCGTCCAGTCAGCATTTCGTAAAGAATCGCACCCACACTGAAAATATCGCTGCGATGGTCGACCGACTTTCCGCGGAGCTGCTCGGGAGCCATATAAGCAACGGTGCCGAGGACCATGCCACTTTTGGTTATTGTGGTTAGGTCTTCCACCGTACGGCCGGATTCGTCGGGCGGCGATTGTAGTTTGGCTACACCGAAATCCAGAATCTTGATGAGGCCATCGCTGGTCACAAATAAATTCTCAGGCTTGAGGTCGCGATGGATGATACGGCGATGGTGAGCCGCAATGAGACCTCTTACAATCTGCAAAGAGTACTCAATCGACAGGGGAACCGGCAGAGGTCCTTGCAACAGCCGCTTCCGAAGGGTTGTACCCTCCAGCAACTCACAAACAATGTAAGGAGTTTTGTCGTCGATACCAATGTCGTAAATTGCGACGATGTTGGGATGATTGAGAGCGCCCGCGGCGCGGGCCTCTAACTCAAACCGTCGTAGATGATCGGGATTGGTGCTCGAGCCTGGACGAATGAGTTTAACCGCTACGTCGCGCTGCAGCCTTTCGTCTCGCGCCCGGAAAACCTCACCCATGGCTCCGGCCCCGATTTTCTCAAGAACTCGATAGTGACCTATGATCCGGCCATTCATGCGCAACGCTCAGCAGGCATGTTAGGGTGCGTGTCGTTTGCAGTCAATAACCGAATGCAGTCAGCCATCGAATACGGTGCTGTGCGGACGACGAGGCGGAGCTTGCCCTCGTCGGCATCGCTGTTTATTATCAAGCCTATCAAGCGTGGGGGCGAACGGAAGGAACCGTGTCGTGCTATAATTTCGTTTCGCCTGCGGATTATCAGGCAGCTTGTGATTCCCTCTACCAGGCGAATCTCGCGCCAATCAAGATAGATACGAGGTCTAGCCATGTCTGGCCATTCAAAATGGGCCACAATCAAGCACAAGAAGGGCGCGCTCGACGCCAAGCGCGGCAAGATTTTTACCCGTCTGATCAAGGAAATCAGCATTGCCGCGAAGAATGGCGGCGGCGACCCTGACTCCAATCCCCGCCTGCGGGGCGCCATTGTCGCCGCTAAGGCTGAGAATATGCCTGCCGATAATATCAAGCGCGCGATACAACGCGGAACAGGCGAACTGCCGGGCGCTACTTACGAAGAGTTCTCTCTCGAAGGGTATGGGCCCGGCGGTGTGGCGATTCTGCTGGAAATTAATACCGACAACCGCAACCGCACGGTGAGCGAAATCCGCCACTGCTTTGGCAAAAACGGCGGCAACATGGCCGAAGCCGGCGCAGTCTCCTGGATGTTTCACAAGAAGGGCGACATCGTTATTCCGAAGAGTGCGGCGAAAGAGGACGACTTGATGAACATCGTTCTTGAAGCCGGAGGCGAAGATCTGAACGACGATGGAGAGAATTGGGAGATACTGACCGAGCCCTCCGCTTATGAAGCTGTGCTTGAGGCCGTAAAGAAGGCTGGGATTGAACCGGCATCTTCCAGCGTCGCCATGATTCCGCAAAATTACATCAAGCTCGAAGGTCAAGCGGCCAACACGATGATCCGGTTGATGGAAGCGTTGGAAGATCAGGATGATGTGCAGAACGTCCATTCCAACTTCGATATTGATCAGAAGTTACTGGAAGAAGTCGCCGGCTAGTTGCGGGCGAGAAATTTTTAAGGGCCGTCATCAGCGCGGCTCTTTTTTATTTTTTGTATTGATTTCCAAGAGTTTTCAACACAGCCGTGGATAACGCTGTGGAAAAGCACGGAACTATCCTTGTAAGTTATTCAGCGAGTGATGGTTCAGCTCTTTGCACCGCAGCCTGGGCTGGCACTTTGGTGGTACCGCTGCTTATCGCTGGGGTGTCGGTCAGGAGATTGTGACACTCATCCAACCTTGAAACTGAGACTTGACAAACTTCTGGTTGATAGTGGACTCGCGGCCTCACGCGAGCGAGCTCAGGCGCTGATTATCGCGGGGAAAGTGTTGGTTAACGATCAGAAACTCGACAAAGCCGGCGCCCAGGTGGGTGCGGACTCCGAAATTCGTCTGCTTGGCGACGATCTGAAATATGTGAGCCGCGGCGGAGTGAAGCTGGAGCGAGCGCTGGAACATTGGCGCGTCGAAGTAAAGGGCAAGGTCGGCATTGATGTCGGCGCCTCCACTGGCGGTTTCACCGACTGCCTGCTGCAACATGGCGCGAGCCGTGTGATTGCGGTAGACACCGGTTACGGGCAGATGGATTTCAGGCTGCGTCAGGACCCTCGCGTGCGACTGCTGGAAAAAACCAACGCCCGTTACCTGACGAGGCAAGGCATCGGTGAGATGGCAGATCTGATCGTGATCGACGTGGCCTTTATTTCCGCGACTCTGGTTCTGCCTTCAGTCGTGAACGCTGTCTTTCCTCAGTCTCAAAGCGAGGGTAGCGGTCGGCAGGTGATTGTCCTGGTCAAACCTCAATTTGAAGCGGGAAGGGAATTTGTCGGAAAAGGAGGCATCGTGCGCGATGAATCCGCTCAACTGTCCGCTGTTGAAAAGGTGAAAAAAGCTTTGCAAGACCTCGGATGTTCGAGCCTCCAGGTAATCGACTCTCCTATCCTCGGAGCCGAGGGGAACAGGGAATTCCTGCTACGAGGTGTCTTCTAGCGCTTGTTGGAGACAATGTTTCGCGTTTTCGGTTAAGGGTTTTCCCCTTGGATTCTGTACAATCTTTCTTTCTCCCGTTTGACCATGGCAATCTTGTCGTCATCCTCCCACTCCAAAGTTGCGGCCATCATATCTCGTCCGGCAAGGTCGGAAGTGGCTCGCACAGTTCCCGAACTACTGGCATGGCTGCATGCCCATGGCTACCAAGTCATCGTCGATCCAGAGACCGCTAAATATTCCAACGGCGAAGAGGAAGTGTCGCGTTCGCAGATGTCTTCGCGATCTTTGGATCTGGTCGTGGTGTTGGGCGGCGACGGCACTCTGCTTTCCGCGGCTCGAGCCACAGCGGCAATTGATGTGCCGCTTCTGGGCGTAAACCTCGGTTCGCTCGGCTTCCTCACGGACGTACCGTTATCCTCGCTTTTCTCCATGCTTGACGCGATCACCCAGGGTGAGGCCGCGGTGGAGCAACGTTCGCTCATGCAGTGCGACTTGCTGCGCGGTGAAGAGGTTCTGGGAAGTTATTTGGTGTTCAACGACGCAGTTGTGAACAAGACAGCGATAGCTCGGCTGAATAATTACGACTTGTTCATCGATAAAATGTTCGTCTCCAGCTATCGGGCCGACGGAATGATTGTGGCCACGCCTACGGGATCAACTGCTTACTCCCTCTCGGCCGGCGGGCCCGTGTTGATGCCCACCGTGAATGCTTTTGTGATAACTCCGGTGGCACCGCATTCTCTAACGCACCGACCGCTGGTTGTCCCAGATTCGACGGTAGTTGAGTTGGTGTTGCGCAGCGAGGAAGAAGTGGCTTACCTCAGCCTCGATGGCCAGCCTGGGCTCGATCTCCGTGACGGAGATCGAGTCCGTTGCCGGCGTTCCGAGCACAGAGTAAGTTTGTTTCGAACGGATCACGATTTCTTTCACGTGCTGCGTACCAAGTTGAAGTGGGGAGAGAAATAATGCTCGGGCGCAGAAAGCTCCGAGATTGGTTTTTACAATTCCGCGGCATATAGTTCGCGAACTGTTTCCCGACGTCTCATGAGCTTGACGGACTTTCCACGAACCAGGATTTCCGCAGGCCGTGGCCGCGTATTGTAGTTCGACGCCAGCGCCATTCCGTAAGCTCCCGCATCGAGGATCGCCAGCAAATCGCGCTCTTCGACGCGGGGCAATGCGCGATCGCGAGCGAAGAAGTCGCCAGACTCGCAAACCGGACCCACCACGTCGACCGTTTCCAGCTTAGCCGTGGCGGAAGCCCGGGACTGGATTACGGGAACAATCTCGTGATACGCCCCATAGAGTGCGGGGCGGATCAGATCGTTCATGGCTGCATCCACCACCAGAAAATGTTTGCCGCCATTTTCCTTTCGATAAATAACGGAGGTCACCAGCGCCCCCCCCGGCCCCACGATGGAGCGCCCCGGTTCGAGCAGCAGATGCACTTTTAGGCCTCGCAAGGGATTGGTTATGGCTCCTGCGTAGCGCGCAAGACAATCAGAAAAGGCCGAGAGGGGCTCGTGATAATCGATGCCGAGCCCACCGCCCGTATCGATGTAATCAATCCGGTGCCCATCCGCACGTAACTCGCGGACCAGGGCGGCGACTCGATCTACTGCATCCGCGAAAGGGCGAGCATCAGTGATCTGCGATCCGATATGAACGCTGACCCCCGCAACCTTCAAGTAACGCGCTGCGGAGGCCTTGGCGTAGAGCTCGCGGGCGCTTCCGATCGGCACTCCAAACTTGTGCTTACGCAGGCCGGTAGAAATATAGGGATGAGTCTCGGCAGCGACATCGGGATTCACCCGCAGAGCTATTCGCGCCATCCTGCGAGATCGGGTTGCGCACTCCGCCAAAGCCCACAGCTCCGACTCACTCTCCACATTGAATAACAGGATTCCGGCTTTCAAGGCAGCAGTCATTTCTTCCCGGGACTTGCCCACGCCCGAGAACACGATTTTCTTGGCCGCGCGCTGGTTTGCCACCAAAACCCGTTCCAGCTCTCCGCCGGAGACGACGTCGAAGCCGCACCCCTCGCGGGCCAGCAGGCGCAGAATGCTGATGTTGGAATTGGCTTTTACGGAATAGCAAATAGTGTGGGGAACGTGGTGGAACGCATGGTTGAAATCGGCGAGCCGGGCAAGTATCGAGGTTGCTGAATAGACGTAGAGCGGCGTGCCATAGCGCTCCGCCAGGTTGGTGAGTGGAACATCGTCGCAGTGGAGAGCGAGGGGCTCGCTGCGGCGAAATAATCCTTTACGACTCTCGCGCAGAACAAACCCTGGTGGCCGAAGTATTTTTGGTGCTTCGCTAGGCCGAATCATTTTCGCTTGGAAGAATCCGAGCCGGGAACGTCCTTGACCTTGATCGCCACCACGGTTTGGTCATCGAACGATTCGACTCCCGCGGAATGCTCGGCCGCAGCTTTGAACAGGGAGTTCACCACGCAGTCGGCCGACTTGCCGGCGCATTCAGCCACCAGTTGCTCCACGCGTCCTCTGCCAAACAATTCTCCGCGGCGGTTGCGCGCATCCAGAATGCCGTCGCTGAAGAAGACAAACATATCGCCGGACTTCATCTTGAACGTGAACTCATCGTAGTTGGCATCGTCGAAAAGGCCAAGCGGCAGCCCGGTCGCTTCGATCACATAATTCTTCCCGGCATGCACATGAATCGGGCGCGGCAGGCCTGAGTTCGCTACCTGCAAGGTTTGATGTTCATCATCCCAGACGGCGTAGATGATGGAGACGAATTGTGCTTCGATGCGGCGCTCGGCCAGGGAGAGGTTAACGGCTCTGAGCATCTCGGCGGGGCCGGGTTCGATGGGCGCATGCGAGCGCAGGATGCCACTCACCAGTGCGGCGTAGATGGCAGCAGGGGCTCCTTTGCCGCTCACATCGCCGATGACAATGCCCAGGCGCGAAAGCGAATAAGGGATGAAGTCATAGAGATCTCCGCCGATAGCGCGCGCGGGCACAAACTTGGCCGCCAGTTCCAGATTCGCCAAAAGGGGGAGCGCCTGTGGCAGCAAGCGCATTTGCAACTCGCGCGCGAGAGCCAAATCACGCTCCAGCCGGCGTTCCTGGCGTGCAATCTCTTCATACAGACGCGCATTTTCGATGGCGATTGCAACCTGGGCCGCCAGTGTCATCATGGTGCGGCGATGGTCGTCGGTAAAAAATCCGCGTCGCGTGTGTTCCAAATCGAGTACTCCGATTACTTTGTCTTTGTAGATTAGCGGCACGGCCAATTCGGACTGAGTTTCTGGATTGGCCGCTACGTAGCGGGAATCTTTGTTGACGTCGGGCACCAGAATCGCCTGCCCGGTTTGGGCGGCGTGACCGACGATGCCCTGTCCTAGCGGGACCTCGCGCTTGAGCGGGGTATTCTCGTGAAAGCGCAAGGAGAAGCGGTGTTGCAGCTTCTCGCCGGAAGAATCCAGCAGAAGGATACTGAACATCTGGTAGTCGATCAGCTTGCGCAGCAGTTCTGCAACCCGGCTGAAAAGTTCGTCCACGTTCAGGATGGACGACAATTCCCGGGCAATTTCATTGAGCAAGAGCAGAATGCGCGCTTGTCGAGTGGTGCGGGTGTAGAGTTGCGCATTTTCGATCACGCTCGCGATTCGGGAAGCCACCAGAGTCAGCAGGCGGCTATGCTCCTCATTGAAGTATCCTGGGTCTCGCGCTTCCAAATCAATCACGCCAATAACTCTGTTCTTGGTGATAAGCGGCACAGCTAATTCCGAACGCACGTTGGGTACGGCGGAGATATACGCGGGATCCTGCGTGACATCATCGATCAGGACCGCCTGCCTCGACTGTGCGGCCTGCCCGGTCACTCCTTCGCCAAGCTTCACGCGGGCGCCTTCCGTGAAGTCAGGAGGGTAGCCGACCTGGAAGCGAAAGCGCAATTCCTGAGTCTTGTCGTTTAAAAGCAGGATAGCGAAGATTTCGTAATCGATGACTTTGCGCACGACTTCGGCAACGCGCCGCAGCGTGGTATCCAGGTCGAGCGAGGTTGCCAGTACATCAGCAACTTCCAGCAACAGCGGCTCAACTTGCAGCTGACTTCCAGTCGTATTGAGAGCCGACCCCATGTTTTTCTATGATAGCAGCCGCGTTCCGGCGTACCGGTAATGACAACAGAGAGCGGAATTAAGAATTGTTTTTATTCCCGCGGCACGATGCAAATATCGGCCAGATTGCGGTAGCGTTCGGCGTAATCGAGACCGTAGCCAACCACAAACTCATCTGGAATCGTGAAGCCGACATAGTCACCGTGCAGAGGCAGTTTGCGGCGGGAGGGCTTGTCGAGGAGGGCAGCGATCTTCAGCGATCGAGGCTCGTGGGCCAGCAGTAATTTCTTCAAGACGGTGAGCGTCAACCCGGTATCCAAAATGTCTTCCACAACGATCACGTTCTTGTCCTTCATGGACTGGTCCACGTCTTTGGTGAGTCTGACCTCGCCGGTGGAATCCCATCCGCTCTTGAGTTCCTGGCTGGGGCTGGGACGGTTTCCGTAACTGGAGACGCCGATGAAATCAAAAGTGGCGTCGAGATTTATCTGTCGCGCCAGGTCAGCGAGAAAAATCGCCGAGCCCTTCAACACGCCGACGAGAATCACGGGCTGGCCTGCGAAGTCACGCGTAATGTCCGCCCCCAGTTCGGCGACTCGTTTTGTAATCCGATCCCGGGAAATTAGCACCTTGAGTTCCGTCATGGCGTTTTATATTAAACTATCCAGTCGCGACCCTTCCCGGCGTCGGCCTTGGCCGGTAGTGCACCGTAAGAAGGGGTGGCGTTAGGAGCTATCATCCATGAATTTGAAAGGCATTCAGCTTACCTGGCTGGGCCATGCAACATTTCGCATCGAAACGCCCGGCGGACAGACCGTCATCATCGATCCCTGGATCATGAATAATCCCGTGTGCCCACCTTCCGAAAAAAAGGTTAAGAAAGTGGACACGCTTTTAATCACCCACGGCCATGGCGACCATATTGGCGACGCCGTGGAGATCATCAAGGAACACGGCCCGCAAGTGGTCGGTATTCCTGAAATGTGCGGCTGGCTGGAAAAAAAGGGCGCTAAGAAAACCTCCATGATGAATAAAGGCGGCACGCAAAAAATTGGCGATATCAAAATAGCGATGGTGCACGCGGATCACTCCTGTGGTATTCAGGATGGGGATCAGCTCGTCTATGGCGGCGAAGCTTGCGGGTACGTGGTGGAGTTCGAGAATGGCGTCAAGTTGTATCACGCCGGTGATACCAACGTTTTCGGAGACATGGCGATCATCCGCGAGCTTTACGCGCCTGAAATCGTGATGCTACCGATCGGTGATCACTTCACCATGGGACCGCGCGAAGCGGCTTACGCCTGCAATTTGCTCAAGCCCAAAACCGTGATTCCCATGCATTTCGGCACCTTTCCTGTGCTGACGGGAAGTCCGGCAGAGTTGAAGAAGTTGGCGCCGAACGTTGAAATCCTAACCCTGAAGCCGGGCGTAACCGTACGCGAGTGAGAACCGGCAACCGACAACCAGAATCGGAAGATGGAAGGAGACCTGTGGCTGCGAATAAACCGAAGAAGAACACCAAACCCAGCTGGCGGCATTTTAGCTTCGTCACCTCCGGTCCGGTCGACGACTATCTGTATTCCATGCTGCCGAAGCGCGACGAGGTGCTGGCTGAGATGGAAGATTATGCCGGCAAGCATGACATCCCGATCGTTGGTCCTGCGGTGGCACGCGTGCTTCAGCAACTGGCCTGGCTGATCGATGCCAAAACGGTTTTCGAGTTGGGCTCGGCGATCGGCTATTCGACTATCTGGTGGGCGCGAGCGGTCGGCGAGCAAGGCCGGGTTATCTACACGGACGGCGACCCCAAGAATGCCGAGCGGGCTCGCGGTTACTTCTCTCGCGCGGGAATCTCGAAGCGGGTAACGTTGCACACGGGCGACGCGCTCGAAGTTCTCTCCGAACAGACGCAGCAGTTTGATGTCATCTTCAACGACGTCGACAAGGAGGATTATCCGCGCGTGCTGCGCCTGGTTGCGCCGCGTCTGCGCAAGGGCGGATTATTCATCACCGACAATGTCTTGTGGAGCGGGCGGGTTGCGGAGAAAAATCCTAAGACAGCGCAGACCAAGGCGATCCTTGAGTTCAATCGTGAACTTTACAAGTCTGCCGATTTCTTCACCACGATCCTGCCCATTCGAGACGGCGTGGCGGTAGCCTGGAAGAAATAACGTAACGTTAAATCGATTTCACGGGAATCGCCAGCAGGTCTTCGACCAATGCGACTTCCTTTTGCAGGAAAGGTTCGCCGTAAGTCACCCCACCGAGGGCGCCGTAATGTCGCGCCATGGCCTCCACGCGGGCGTGAATTTCAACGTGGGCAGGAAACAGGTCTTTGCCCGCTTCCTGATCACTGAACTGCGACTTGTAAGCGAGGATGGAAGCGAACTTTTGCTCGAACTGCGGGCTGATATCAACCACAAATGTCGGGCGCACGTCATAGTAGAGCGTGGCGTAGATGATCTTGAACGGACGATGCGGCTTGAGCTTCGCAGAGCCGGCATCCTGCGAACTGACTGCGGCGAGCTGAGTGCTGAGAGCTGCATGCGGGTCGAGTTTCGACAACCCCGCGAGAAAGCACGCCTCGTAGCCCAGCACAGAACAGGTGTAATGATCGGGATGGCGTCCCTTCCAGTAAGGCAGAATTACTACGCGCGGCCGCGTCTCGCGGATGACGCTTGCCACCTTGAGGCGATTCTCCCAGGTATTTTCCACGCGGCCATCGGGAATATCGAGAGCTCTGCGCCAGCTGACGCCGAGAATCCTGGCTGCGTCGGAAGCCTCGCGCGCGCGATCTTCGGCGGTACCGCGCGTGCCCATTTCCCCCTGCGTGAGATCGAGGATGCCGGTCCGCTGCCCGCGCTGCGCCATCTTCAGGAGCGTACCGCCGCAAGTCTGCTCGACGTCGTCTCGGTGCGCGGCTATGGCAAGAATTTCGAGGGAAGTTGCCGACATGTCAGTCCAGATTGCCTTGTTCGAGCACGACATTCTCGCGCACGATCAGTCGATGGGCCGCCATTTCCTTCAGCGTAGGCAGGACGCGGCTCACGTGCTCGTCGGTGTCCACAAAGGTGATGATTACGGGCAGCTTGCCGCCAGCTTCGACCATGTGGGCGGTCTTGACGCGATGACGTCCGAGAAAACCGGCGACTGCATGCAACGCAGTAGCGGCATACACGTTCTCTTGGCGCAGGTAGCTCAGAATCTCCATGTGCAAGGGCCGGTGGTGCCATTGATCAGCTTCATTCAGATAGATTGTGACCTGCACTGCCATGGCGTTCGCCATTTTACAGCACTCGCCCCAGGGACATGCCGGCCAAAGCCGCGCCCAGGCACAGTAAATTATTGCTGAGAATGTTGACCACCATCAGGCCCCACTGTCCCTGCGCGAAATAAGCCATAGTCTCGAACGCGAAGCTTGAAAACGTGGTGAACGAACCGCAGAAGCCAATCACCACCAGCAGTCGCCAACGGGGATCGATCAACACTCGCTCAGTTGTCCAGATGATGAAAAAGCCAACGATGAAGCTGCCCACGATGTTGATGAACAGCGTGCCATAAGGAAAGACTGGCCCGAAGTGTCTGGCGGCGATTCGACTCAGCAGATAACGCAGATTGGCGCCGACGATGGCGGCTGATGAGATAGCAAGAAAGTTCCTGAGCACCGATCTTCTCCTACAAACCAGTCTTGGATGTTGTAGGAGTCATCAGCCGCAGCGATTGTAACTGCGGGCGGTTATGGCGAACT
>DATNLE010000260.1:0-45297 GCA_035603035.1 Candidatus Acidiferrales bacterium
CCAAACCATGAAATTAGTGATCAGGAAAAAAGACAGACCGGAAGCTATGGCCGCCGCGGCAATTGCACCCGCTCCGCTTCGGTTGCGAGTCCGCCTCCCCAGCAGCACCGGAATCAGCGCCGCAGCATATACATACCAAAAGCCGGGGTAAAAGCCCATCACTGCGTCACTCACAACGAGCGCGAACAGAGTCGCTAAGACGGCCGTGCTAGCCTTTCGAGCCTGACTTCCCGCAAACAGTCCGATGGCCATCATCGGCGTGAAATTCCAGGGATGAGGAAGCAGCCTCGCACCCGCACCCAGAACTACCATCCCTATCCACAAGCGCTTTGGAATTTCCATTACTGATTCTCCTCCCACTATTCTAGATTTTAGTTCCTTTCCCCGTCCGTGGTAACCGACCCGACCAAGTCTGACAAAGGTGCGCGAATTTCCGTTCAAGCCCGAGCCTGAGTTTCTTCAATCTTCGTGGCGCGGAATATGCAGAGAGCACACGCACCGGCGGCAGACCGGGTTCGTCGCAACGTCGAGGGTGGCTCGAAATCTCAGGGCCTGGGGACTATTCACAATCTGGCGCAAGGTCTGCTCGTGAATATTACCCAACGAAGGATGAAAAAAGCAGGGGCGGACCTCGCCTGATGCTTCGATCACCGAGGATACCCACGGTGCGTTACAGTTTGGTGCGACGTGCTGTGCCTGACCGAGGTGAGCGCGGAAGTGGAGGACAATACGGCGCAACTTGCCGGCCGATTCCACCACGTACCCCGAGTCCAAATCGGGTCGGTGTTCGATGACTAGCCGCTCGACTTCGGCTTCCAGCGCATCGACCTCCTCAGCGTTCAGAGCGATTCGGTTCTGGCGTTCGGGTACCCAGCCTTGGGGGCGATTAAAGGCGTCCGAGGTAAGATCGGCTGCCAGAAATGAAATCGAGTTTAAGCCGATTTCCTTCGCCGATTTCACCACCCCGCAGAGCGAGCCGTGATTCGCTTTCTGGACTGTGCAGCGCGCTCGCACCATCATGTCTGGCCGGAACCTTCGCAGCGCCGCGACTCCGGTTTTTATTTGTTCAAAAGCGTGGGCAACACGCCTTATTTGATCGTGCACCGCAGGCGGTCCGTCCAAGGAGATGATCACGTCGTCGACATTGGCTGCAATGGATTCAGCGTGAGATTCCAACAACAGCCCGGCTGTCAGCAGAGTGATGCGGATTCCTTCGGCGCGAAGCATCTGCGCCAGGAAAATCATCTGGGCATTCAGTTGCGGTTCCCCGCCGGTAAATACAACCCAGCGAACACCAAGTTCGCGGAAGCTCGCCAATTGTCGCTCAAGCAGCGTGGGTGTGATTTCCCTGGGCTCGCGAATCCGCCAGATATCGCACATTACACAGCGGCAGTTGCATTGATTGTGCGGCGAAATGACCAAGACTGGCATGGTTCGGATCCGGTGCGCGGCAACCCTATCGTCGGCTGATTCACGGATCATCGAGATCGGCACTATGACGCTCATCGGCCACTTTCAGACTTCCAGATTTTCACGGCGAAATTCCAGCAAGATGTGATCGGCAAACCCGCGCAGGCCTGGGCTACGACCTAGAAATGAATCGGCTCGAATACTCAAATCGAATAAACGTGGGAACCGATTCGCCCAGGATTCCACGTAACTTGGAGGCACTGAAACACCAATCCCCTTGAAGGACACAAGACGAAATTCAGGCGTGAATGTGCGTCTCAGCAAACGGATCGAGGGATAGTACACCCGCAGAGTTGCTCCTTCGGCCAGACGAGCGCTTACACCTCCGCGACGGAAGCGGCGGAAGGCTTTGCCGGGATTTCCTTGAGCTAGATACCAGGTGATTTCCCACACACAGCACGGGCCCATCCAACACAGCAAAGCGGTCGCACCGGGCTTAAGTAGAACGGCCAAGTCTCGAGCGAATTGATGGAGATCCTCTACGCAATTAAGCGCCCCGAAGTTCGATAATGCTCCGTCGAAGGAGCGCTTTCGTAAAGTGGTTATGTCTTCAGCGGCCAGCAACTGCGGGCGTACCGAACCCCCTCTGCCGTTTTCCCTGATTCTGCGAATCGCCAGGTTGAGCATTTGAGGAGAGCTGTCGCAGGCAACCACCGTAACGCCACGTTCCGCCAGAAAACATGCATCGACGCCCGTGCCGCAACCAATTTCAAGAACGCTATCCCCTGGACGAAACGCCTTTTCAAGTTCCTTCCACACCGATGCGCGTTGAGCAGCGCCCACCTTTGAGTTTGTGAAGCTCTCATCGTAACGCCCGGCGATGGCGTCGAACGGGGCTACGTGGCTTTGCGCTTGAACGGCCGCCATCGGCTCAGGCCTCCACCTCATGGGCAGTCGAAGTCAAGCCAGCCCGAAAATCAGAGACCTTGGATTGCATTTCCGCTATGGCAGATCGGTCGACCGCAGGGTTGTTCCGCAGACGTTCCAACTCGACTTCGCTGCGCAGCAACTTATCGGCAAAGCTGTAGAACTGGCGTGAATGCCGGTTGCGAACGCGCACCTCCCGGTCTGACCCCACGCTCCATGGCTTGAGATTCTCAACCCGGTTCGCAACCTCGCGGAAGTAGGGCGTACCCTTGATGGGATAGGCAACCGTGGTAAAAAAAATGTCGGGATCAGTCTTCTTTACGTGCTCGATCGTCGCCTCGATATCACCCAGTTCCTCGCCCTCGTATCCCCACATCAAAAACATTCCCGTCTTTATCCCGTGCGATTTGCAAAGAGCGACGGAGGATCTTACTTCTTCGGCGGTCACGCCGCGCTCCATGGCATCCAAGATGCGTTGCGAGCCGCTCTCCGAACCGATCCAAACGCGGAAACATCCCATTTCAGCCAGGGTTTCGACAACTCTAGAATTCAGCCGGTCGGCCCGCGAAATGCACTCGAAAGGCACTTTCAGCCCTCGCTGCTTAAGTTCGGCTGCGTATTGAAAGAGCCAGCCGTGGTGAATAGTGAACACATCGTCGGCCATCCACGCCATCTCGGGATGATATCGATCGACCAGCCACTCAAGTTCATCCGCCACGGAGGCGGGCTTGCGGCGGCGATGCGTCTTGCCAAATACTTCGTGGCTGCACCAGCGGCAATGATAGGGACATCCGCGAGCCGTAATAAGTGACACGGAACCCATGCCGTGATGCTTGCGCCAAACCGCCAGGTACTGCGGCAAATCGATCAACTCGCGGGCTGGCCATGGCTGAGCATCGATGTCTCGAATTTGATCCCGCGGAGGCGTGCGAACCACAGTTCCGTCCGAAGCTCGAAAAGCAATGCCGTTGACGTGGTGGAGCGCTTCGCTGGCACGGGATTGCAATACCGGCACCAATTCCTCGAGCGTCACTTCTCCCTCGCCGATCACAATGACGTCTGCCCCGGCTTCGAGATATTCGTCAATGTAAGCACTCGGTTCCGGACCACCGACGAGCGTCTTCCAGCCGGCGTCTTTTGCGACACGCAAAATCTCAACCACATTGCATCGTGTCATCAAGTTAGCGTAGATACCCAGCACGGACGGCGGTCCTTGCCGCAGTATTTCGAATAGCTGCTGGCGGGAGGAGAATGTGGAATCGAAAACCTCAACACTTAGACCCTTATTTCGCAGATGCGCGCAGATGTACAGGATCCCCAATGGCGGGTAGGGCTTCATAATTTGAAGCTCTTTGGGGTCCTCGTAAAGGAAATATCCGTGAGTGAGAAGGATGTCCATGTGGATGCTTCGACCGCCAGGAACTATTCGTCGCCCGACCTCGAACCGGAGCCCGATTGCAACTGCACCAGGTCCTGGCTTACAAAGCTTGGCGGAGCCGTGGCCCGAGCGTTACGGCACGATTTCTCAAGCTGCACAACACGATTCCACAGTTCGGCTGGACTCGAAGTCGCGTACTCGTCGCCTGAATTAAAGGAACGAACTTGAGCGTGCAAAGCATCGTGCAAGGCGCGGTAGAATTCGTCTGTATAAGCGCCCTGGAACATCATGGAAAGGTCTTCGCTGTCCGACCAATTGGTCTTGTAGCTTAGCTGGGACTGGACTCGGTCGAAAAATTTTGTTCCCGGAAGCGGATAGGAAACCGAAACTCCGATATCATCCGGACGAGTATTGCGAACGAGGTTTACGGTCGCTTGAATGTCCTCCCACGCTTCTCCCTGGTATCCGAACTGCAGGAAATAGCACGCCCGAATGCCCTCGCTCCGCAGGTTATCTCGAGCCTTGGCAATCTGTTCGACTCGCGTTCCCTTATCCATGGCGTCCAGAATTCTTTGCGACCCGGACTCGACTCCTAACCAGACTTCGGCGCACCCGGCCTGGCGCAAAGCACGGACCGTGTCGCGGGTCATCAAATCCACCCGGGATTGCATTTTGAACGGGACCGCAGCGCCTAACCTCTCGACTTCCACAGCAAGTTCCCGAACCCATTTTGCCTGGAGGCCGAAGATGTCATCGGCGAACCAGAGGTGCTGAGCGCCAAAATCGTATTTCAATCGTCTCATCTCTTCCGCAACGCTGTTTGCCGACCGTACGGCAAAGGAGTCGCCATAAATCGGTTTTGCGCACCAATTGCAACGATATGGGCAGCCGCGGCTGGCGACAATATTCAACGAGAAGTAGCCGTGAGCACCCCCCCATGCGCTCCGGTATTGATTGACATCGATAAGGTCCCGCGCCGGAAACGACATGAGGTCGAGATTGCGGGTCAGCGGGCGATGGGCCGTCTCTCGGAGCGCTCCGGTTTCATCATCCAGATATGCAAGTCCCGGAATCATGGTGAGTCCGCGGTCATCTCCGTTCAGAAGGTGTTGAGCGGCTTCCAGCAAAGTCCATTCTGCTTCGCCCAGCAACACGCAGCGAAAGCCTTTTAGTAAATAATCGAGCATATGGTCTGAGGCGTCAGATCCATTCACCAACACTGTGGCTCCCGCCCTCTGCGAGACTTCAAGAATGTGATAAGCAACTTCCCGCATGCGCGTCAGGCACATCTTCGTGAGGAAATTGAAGTTGTCTTCGTAAACCACGACGATGCGGGGCCGATGCTCATCGAGTGCCGCTTGAAATCCCTGTTCCGGGTCGTTGAGCATGGTGTCGAACACCGCCACTGAGAGTCCCGCGTTTCGAAGCAACGCCGCAGCGTAGAGCGTGCCGAGGGGAGGATAAGGCCGCATCTTCCGCGTTTGTTTGCGGTCGTAATAGAGGTGGTAGGAATGTGTCAACAGCACGTCAGCCACGCTACTTGTGCCTCGTTTGTGCAAGGAGTAACGGCCAAATTTTAGGAGAGCGGGCCAAGCCAATTGTCAGGATATTGTCAAATTTGTGTCACTTTCGCCGGGACCTGATCGGATCCTGGCGCTGATTTTGCAGATTGTTGACAAATTAGAGACAAATCGCGGAACGCCCATTTGTTAGGTTATTCCATCGGCCTGTACTCGGGTTATGATTCAGTGTGTCTGCCTGCGACTCCGAGCTAGACAGCCGGCTCGACCTTAGGCGAAACCTGGCACATGATACTCTTCTATAACCCGAAGGCAACCAAACTTCGCAACCGTCGCTTACCGCTTTCCATTTTGGCAATCGCGGCCGTTCTTGAGGGCAAGGAAGAATATGCCATCGTCGACGGCAACCTCGATCCCCAACCTACCGAATCGCTGATCGATCTGATCAAAGAGCGGCCGGTGGAACTTCTGGCGGTTACGGTGATGCCCGGACCGCAGACGGTCGGTGCCGTCGCCACCTGCCGCGAAGTGCGAGCACGATTTCCCCAACTGCCGATCGTTTGGGGAGGCTACTTCGCCACCAACTATACGGCCGCCGTTCTCAACGCAAATTATGTGGATTATGCGGTCCGCGGCCAGGGCGAGCAGACTTTCCTGGAACTGCTGGAAGCGATTCGTGGGCTTCGAGATTTCAAGAATATCAACGGTCTCTCCTATAAAGATACCGACGGAATTGCTCGCCATAATCCTGAACGCCCCATGCGAAGTCCGGACAATTTCCCCTGGTATCCCTATCATCGCATTCCGGCAGAGAAGTATCTCCTGCCCACATTTCTGGGTCGCCGCACGGCGGTTCACCAAGCCAGCATCGGGTGTCCTTTTCGGTGCAATTTTTGCGGAGTAGTCAATTTTTCCGGCAGCCGGGAAAAAATGGAATCTCCGGCTCGGACCGAAGCGATGCTGCGTCACCTCGCCCACACGTACGGCGTCGATGCCATCCAGTTCTATGACAACAACTTTTTTTTGCGAGAAGAACACACTCGCGAACTGGCAGACCGCATGGCTCCGCTCGGCATGCGATGGTGGTGCGAAGGCCGCACTGACATCATGATGAAATATTCCGACGCCACCTTCGAAGCCATCCGCCGCGCGGGCTGCGCGATGATTTTCTTCGGAGCCGAATCGGGATCGAATGAAAATCTGAAGGAGATGAATAAGGATCTCTGTGCCGAAGACACGCTCGCTCTGGCTTCGCGAATACGCCAGTTTGGAATCGTTCCCGAATTTTCGATCATCTTCGGAAATCCGAAAGATCCAGAAGGCGACACTCGCGAATGCATCAAGTTCATCCGTCAACTCAAGCGGCTGAATCCCGACAGTGAAATCATCGTCGAGCACTACACTCCGGTTCCGCAGCGGGCGCGAATGTACGGAGATATAAAGGACTCCTTTCAGTTTCCTACCACTCCGGACGAGTGGGCGACGGAGTCCTGGCAGCGCTTTGCCACCCAGAAGGATCCCCAAACCCCTTGGTTGCGGCCTCGCACCAAACAGCTGATAGATAACTTTGAATTGGTAGTTTCCTCCAGATGGCCGACGGTTCAGGACATCCGTTTGCCTAACTGGGGACGTCTTGCGCTCAAAGCTATGAGCAGTTGGCGATATCGACTAGGGTTTTATCGAGCGCCATTAGAACTGAAATGGGCCCAGCAGGTTATCGAGCTTCGGAAGCCGAAAGCAGAGAGCCTGTGAATCAGATCCCCGCTAATCCGAAATCTCAGGATAGGGGATCGAACTACAATGCGACTCCCTTGGATGTTCCCGCGCGTGTTTCGGTCGCGGAAGCCTACGAGCGTTGGGCACCCACCTATGACCACTCTCCTAATCCGCTACTCAACCTTGAAGAACGTGAGCTCGCAGTTCTTCTGCCCAATTTGAGGGGCAAACGCGTTCTTGACCTCGCATGCGGCACCGGTAGATGGCTGGAGAAGCTCCTGTCCCAGG
Source organism: Candidatus Acidiferrales bacterium (assembly GCA_035603035.1). Taxonomy (GTDB): domain Bacteria; phylum Acidobacteriota; class Terriglobia; order Terriglobales; family Acidobacteriaceae; genus Sulfotelmatobacter. The sequence goes on from DATNLE010000260.1 coordinate 7,240, forward strand.
GAACGGATGTGGGAGTGGGAGTTGATTTCTCTGCCGCCATGCTTCGCATCGCCGAGACGAAAACTGCAGCTCGCGGAAGACTCGCTAGAGCCGACTGCCAGAGTCTTCCATTTAAGGCTGCGACTTTCGACCTGGTCGTCTGTTCATTTGCTCTCGGACACATACCTGACTTGGGATCGCTGGTGCGCGAGCTGGCGCGCGTAACCCGGACCGGGGCGGACATTCTGACCAGTGATCTGCACCCCGAGGCATACCAGAAAGGATGGCGGACTGGCTTTCGTGATTCCCACAGTGCGGTCGAAATCGAGATGTGGCCACGCGCAGCTGAGGAGCTTGACCGAGGTTTTTATTCCGCAGGATTCGAATGCCTCAAACACATCCCGTTATGGCTTGGAGAAGCGGAGAAGCCGATCTTCGCCAAGGCAGGGAAAAGCGATTTGTTCGCAGCCGCCCGACACGTCCCTGCGGTCCTAATCTCGCATTTTCGGCTTGCTTCCTCGGTTGCATGATCGAGAAGCAGGCAGTGAAAACTCCGGGGAGGGTCGTGAGCAGAACTCTGGCAGAGAGCGCCGTCGATTTCCTGAGCTTTTCAGGAACGACAAGTGATCACATCACGAAACTCAGGAGATTCCGGGGCGCGGATTGGAAGCGGACTCTCCCATGGCTGCACGATGCCGGCCTGGCCCTTTACCTGTTAAAAAAACTTGAGGATACAAACGCCACGGACGTACTGCCGGTTTCGGCCTGGTCACGCCTGGAGCAGAACCTGACGGCCAACCGGCAACGCGTCGCTTACTTGACCAGTCAATTTGATTTTCTCAACCACAAATTCGACCGCGCCGGCGTGAGATATGCGGTCGTAAAAGGGTTCTCCCTAATCCCCCAGTTCTGCCCCGATGCATCTCTCCGCCACCAGAGCGACTTCGACTATCTGGTTGATGATCAGTCTCTGCCGCTCGCGAAAACTGTCCTCGAGGATGCTGGATATTCTCTGAAAAAGTCCAAGGCCAATGAATTGGTATTCTTGATGCCATCGGCAGGGATGCCACTGTCCGCCGACCGGCAATATGAGGCAGCCAGCCCTTTTGCGGTCGAGCTCCGTCGTGCCTTTTGGGACAGGGACATTCATGGAGTCTGTTTGGCCGAACCGGGGTTCTCTGTGGACAGCACAAGAATTCATCAGTGGCAGGAATTGACGTTTCGTGCGTTGCCTGAGGAAGACGCATTCCTGATTCAAGTCATACACGCCTTCAACCACATTTTGACTGGCTGGATTCGAATGTCCTGGCTGTATGAGATCGGGTATTTCCTCAATCAGCGATCAACCGACAGCGCGCTATGGGAACGCATCGCGCGCCGGGTTGAAGGCGATCCGCTGCTGCGCGAAATGGTTGTCGTGATTGCCAGGTTGTCGGGTCATTTTTTCCGGGCTCCATTTCCGTCTAGGTTCAGAATTTGGTCAAAGGAGCTACGGCCTTCGGTTAGCATCTGGATTCAAAACTACGCGTGGACCTGGGCATTGGCTAGAAATCGGGTCGACGAATTAAGCCTGTTCTCGGCGGCTCCGGTTGTGCTCTTCCTTCATCAGCAGTACATTTCTGACCAGAGCGCCCGAAGACACCTAATGCGAAGCCGACTATTGCCATGGGAACAGGTCTTTCGCAGAGCCCGCTCGATAACAGCCAACTCTTCGGCCAATGCGGGAGGCCGCGGATCGCAACTCGAGCGCTTACTGATACGGCTCCTTTTCCATTTGACAGGAGGGCTGCGATACCTCTGGGAAATACCCCGTTGGCGACGGTTGAACAAGCGTAACGCAACCTGCGTTCCGCTCAATCAAGCATGACGCGGCGTTGTCGGGTTCCGAGTCCGTGATCGGACTTCAACTGCGAGCCCAGCACCGCTGCACGAGACGAGAGCTTTCTGGGAAGACTGATATGAGTCTGAGGGTACAAGCTGCGAAAAATGTTGGTGCAACGTGGCTTGGCCTTCTGGTCCACGCAGCGGTTGGTTTCTTTCTTTCTCCTTTTATCCTCCATAAGCTGGGCGACAATGCATTTAGCGTGTGGGTGCTGGTCTTTTCCCTGACCGGGTACTATGGAGTTCTCGATCTTGGGATCCGATCATCGATCGTGCGATACGTTGCCAGGTTTGCGGCGACGGGAGACGAGAAGAACCTCGCGAATTTTCTCAGCACCAGCGTCGCGTTCTATGCCATTGTTTCGCTGGTTGTGTTGTTACTGACTGGGATAGGGTTCTTTCACCTGCAGTCTGTTTTCAAAATACCCCCGGTTTTACTTGAATCTTCGCGTTTGTTGTTTGTTTTGGCTGGCGCGGGCGTGGCGCTGTCCTTTCCTCTTGGCGTATTTGCTGCCGTCCTCGAAGGGTTGCAGAAGTTTCCCCGGCTGCACCTTAGCCAGGTAGGAGTGACGCTGCTCCGGGGTGTGCTGATTGGGATCGCCCTCATGCGAGGAGGCGGATTGGTGGCGATTGGGATGATCACTACCGGGATGACCTTGTTGGGCTATCTGATCATCATGTGGCTGGCGTTCCGAGCTTTCCCGCTGCGCTTAAGCCCGAAGCATGTCGATTGCAACTCCTTTTGGCAGATGTTGAGCTATAGCGCATTTGCTTTCGTGATTCTTCTGGCGGAGAAACTCCGTTTCCAAACGGGTCCGATACTTGTCGGAGCGCTGATTTCTTCGACTGCAGTCGCTTATTTCGCGATCGGATCCAAACTGGTGGAATATTCAACTTCCGCCGTCCGCAGCATGGCGGTAATCTTTACTCCCATGTCGAGCCATTTGCACGCTACTGGAGACGCAGTGCGTCTCCGACAGACCCTTGTGCTGGGAAACCGTGCTTGCGCGCTCATAGTCTTCCCGCTTTGCGCAATCCTGGTGATCCTAGGCAGGTCGATCATCGAGGTCTGGATGGGCGCCAACTATCTTTCCAGCTATCTTATTTTGGTGATTTTATCGCTGTCGAGGACCCTCTACCTTGCGCAATCAACCTCCACGAAAATTCTTCTCGGCATGGGCAGGCACCGGACACTGGCAGCAGTGCTATTACTCGAAGGTGGAATAAATATAGTGCTGAGCATCTTGTTGTCGCGTAATTTCGGCATTGTCGGAGTGGCACTCGGCACGGCAATTCCATTGACGGTGACAAGCGTGTTTTTTCTTCCGCGACACGTCTGCCGCGAGCTGGACATGTCTGTGCGCACCTTTCTCAGCCAGGCTTATCTGCTTCCCTTAACTCTATGCGTGCCGCTTGTCGGCTTACTATGGCTCATGAGGAGGGAATTTCCCGCCCATCATTATGGCTCTCTGGTCATTCAGGTTTCGTGCGGGGGATTGTTGTACTGCGCGGGGTTAGCGTTGGCGCTCCTCGGGCCCAAAAGACCGGCCGGCATAAAGCTGTGGGAGGTAATGACCAGGGGCGTGTGATCCAAACCGAGTCAGGACGTCAGCAAACTTCCTGCATTCGGTCACTCAGCTTTTGGCCGGTGAGCAGCGACCGGCGGGTTGTCACCCGTTCGACGGCACGCGAGACCCACAGTTCCCAAGGAAACGAATAGCGATTTTTATTGATACGCCAGCGCACCGGCGCGCCGAGGGCGCGGCGAAATCCCTGCCGCATCCAGGCACTCTTCTGTGTGGCCTTGCGGATCTGGTTGTTCAGCAGGAAATACTCGAGGCTGCGCCGCAGCCGGCGGAGCTCTTCCCCTTGCAGCCAAGGGAGGACATTAAATCCTAAAGCCAGAGTCTCCCATTCCTCCAGGGATTGCGGTTCCTGTAGTCCCATCTCCTTCAGTTGCGGCCATATTGGGATTCCAGGGTAGGGGGTGAAAATGTTGGGAGAAAAGCTCACGTTCCAATATTGTTTGGCGATCTCGCTCATGATGCGAAACGTCTGTTGGCGATCTGCTTCCGTTTCTCCCGGATATCCGAGAATGACGTTGAAGGTGACATGAATCCCGGCGAGCTCCGCCTTGCGTGCCGTGTCGACCATGTCTTCGATGCGTTCGTGTTTCTTATTCATCAAAGCGAGAACGTCTTTAGAAGCCGATTCCGTGCCAAATCCCATGTGGTTTACGCCGCTCTCGGCGAGCAACCGGACGTCGTCTTCGCTCATCCTTGCCACGAAGTCCGTTGAAGCCTGAAAATCCCAATTGAATTTAACGCCGCTCGCGATGATCCCGCGAGCAATGGCGACAGCGCGCTTGATGTCGACCAAGAAATTGGAATCCAGCAGCGCGACTTCCTCAATGCCGTAGCGAGGAACCAGCTCCGCCAGATCGCTGACCACTCGCTCGGCGCGATAGGCATTAAAGCGGCGCTTGTAAAAGACCATGTCGGTACAGTAATTGCAGGCGTAGGGGCAGCCCACGCTGCTGGCATAAGCCAGCTGCCGGATGCCGCTGGCCGAGGCATAGACATCCACATTTGCCAGGTGATATGCGGGCGCCGGCAGGTCGTTGATGTTCGCAACCGGTCGCTCCGGCCCATGATGCGCGCCGGCGTCATCTTTGAACGACAATCCCCGCACCCCGTGCAACTCCTGGCCGTCCGCCAGTCGCTGAGCCAGTTCGAGTAATGTCAGTTCGCCTGGTCCGCGCACAATGGCATCCACGAAATCCGGCTTGAGCGTTTGCTCGGGAACCAGCGTGGGATGCCAACCGCCAAACACGATTGGCAGGCTGGGGCGGGTCAGCCTTACCTTTTTCGCGATTCGGATCGCGGAGCCGATCATCGGGCCGGTGAGGATGGAGATGCCAAGGCAGAGTGCGTCCTCGGCCTCGCGCAGGATTACATTTTCGAAGTCGGGCGAGGTCAGATTGTCAACTAACTTGACCTCGAATCCTGCCTCGAGCAGAGGAGACGCCAGCGCCAGCAGGCACAAAGGTGCCCCAAGGGGAGGTCCGTCGTAGGGCGGATAAAACAGTACGACTTTTCTGCTGCGGGACATTTAATTCAATACAATAGCATCGGCGGTGGAATTTTAAGCCTAGATTTCTGGCAAAAGCCATTTGTCACGCGATTGTCAAATATCTGTAATTTTCCAAAATGTATTTGAAGTTGAACGGGGCTAGGAGAGGGTCCAACCGCGAGCCGAAGACGGGACTAAACCGGATTTTGCAGAATGATGACAATTTAGAGACAACTCTCGCAATCGGGCTTGGTACCTTTTGGCTACTTGACCATGGGTCCTACGCCGGAAACTCCGTAGCCCGCATCGCGGGTCGATACGGACTACCGTGCAATACATCGTTGAGCGCACGACCAGAGGCCAGTGTTAAATATTAAGTAAAAGTAATTTGTCCAGGACACGCAGGTCCGGACAAGGTGAAAAGCTGAAAGGCACTCCCGTGAAATCATCGAAGAAGATTGTTTTTTTTGTCGCTTCTTTTTCAAGCATTGAAGCGACCGCTCCCCTGGGTATTCTTGCCATCTCCACTCCCTTGTTGAACGCGGGATACGACATTCGGATTATCGACTCGACGATTACGCCCAACTACAAAAAGCGGATCATGGAAGAAGTGAAGGACGCACTGTGCCTGGGGATTTCCGTGGTGACCGGACCAATGATCCGGGAGACGGTGGATGTCGCCAAGATGATAAAGAAATGGGACCCTGACTTCCCCATAATTTTGGGGGGATGGCATCCGTCCCTTCTGCCGGGCCAGACCCTCGAGGCCCCCTACGTGGACATCATCGTGCGGGCGCAGGGCGAAGACAGCATGCTAGAGGTTGCCGACCGCCTGCGCGATGATGCGCCTCTCGACGACGTGCTGGGCATCGGCTTCAAGCGCGATGGCAAATTGCAGCTCACGCCCGAGCGTCCGTTGAAGACGCTCGACAAAATGCCCGCCAAGGCCTATCACCTGGCGGATTTCGACGCCTACGAGAAAGTTTGCGGGCGCCGCTGGACCATGTATGTTTCCAGTCTCGCGTGCCCCTTCAATTGTTTCTACTGCACCAACGCCGGAGTCTATGGACGCAAGTGGAATGCATTGCCGGTGGACCAAGTGGTGGAAGAAACTATGGAGCTCGCGAAACGTTACCGGCTCGAGTTGCTGTGGATGGCTGATGATAACTTCCTAGTCGATCTTGACCGGTCGTTGAAGATTGCAGAAGCCTTGGTTCGTGCCGGAAGCACTTTCAAGTGGAGCGTGCAAGCCACCACCAATCTGACGGCGCGGCTTACCATCGAGGAGTTGACTCTGCTTCGCCGCTCCGGGCTGCACCAAATCTGCCAGGGTATAGAAACCGCATCGCCCACGGTGATGAAGCTGATGAACAAGGATTTCCAGGTTCTGGGGGATATCTACCAATCCACTGAACGCTGCATAAAAGCCGGAGTGATTCCGTCTTTCAACATCATTTTCGGTTTCCCGGGCGAGGGTCCGAAAGAACGGCGCGAGACCGTCAGCTTCATGATGGACATCTGCCAGAAATTTCCCGGCGCAGAGTTCTGGACCAACATTTTCACGCCGTATCCGGGATCCCCTATTTTTCAGCAGACGGCAAAACTTGGCATTGAAGTCCCTAAATCCTTTGAAGGCTGGGTGGACTATTTCCCCCGTTACACGGTCTTGCCTTGGCTTCAGGGAAAAGATCATCAGCGTGTTCAAACCATGCGAGATTACTTGCGTATCGCTTTCGATCGCGCGCCCATTGCGACGACAGGCCATAGCCGCTTTGCGAAAGCCATTCAACATCTCACTGCCTACCCGGCCCGTGTGCGCTTGAATCACGACTTCTACAACTTCCCGGTTGAATTGTGGATTAACCGCCAGCTGAAAAACATCGTGAAACTGCCAAAGCCGAGCGTGGACGCCAAAAGGTTACAGCCGGAGACCGCGCCGAGCTGTACTTGATAGGGTGTCCGGTTCAGATCTTGCCGGCTCGTGCGGAATTGCCGCGGCGTCTAGGTGGAACTCGTCGATATAAAGCGGTTCTCGTACCTTGTCAAAGACATGGCCCAGGAAGACAAAACTCGTGAAGGCTGCGGAACAAGTTTCCGCCTCCTGATAGACGGCTTTGCGGCCGCGGTGAACTCGTCCCCCTAGCTCCTTGCCGCGAGCCTTCTCTGGCTCCTGTTCGAAAGGCATCAGCGGCTTGGCGCCGAATGCCTTGTTTTGAACCCATAAGCGGTCGCGAGAGCGGTCGCGAGGATGTGCACCAGCTTCATGTTTGTTTCACAGCTCCGCAGGGTAGCCTTTGCTTTGGCAGCCAGCTCTCCGTCCGAAATCCTTGGGATCCCCTTTTGATCATCTTTGATCGTCGTTTCCCACCAGCAACTCGATCAACTGAAAAAAGTGGGAATCAGTTAGCCAGGCCAGCTTGCTATACCCGCTATTTTCAACTCGTGTTTTGATCATCGAAAAGTTCCAATGTTCGGTTGGGTTCCCCGGCGAAAAACCGCTACCAACGACTCGTTAACGCCACTACAGAAAATTGCGATGTCGGGTTTTCGACCAGCCTTAAGCGCCTGAATTAACGAAATTACCTCCTGGTTGGTCACGTAACCCTCGGCGCCTGGATTTGTAACCTCAACACACCCTGTGGGTTCTGTGTTGACCTCCTGCGACAGCTACGATGGTATCGCTGCCCAATCTGGAGTCCTATCCCAGTCCTATCCCATAGACTGTTCAGCCACCGCAATCCTAAATGAGTGTTCACCTGCGGTTGGCAGGAAGCAGACCGCCAACTGAAAAATGCGCTAACCCGTTCCCTTCTGTACAGATCCGGCAGGTCAGTATAAACTCTCGCATGATTTCACTCCCTTCGAGGGTAGGCAACATGAAGCGCCAGTTCTTTCGCGTCGGCAGCCTGACTATATTGGCCTGCGTGGCATCCCTGGTTTTAACCGCGCAGCAGAGTACGATCGCACCAGATCTGGTGCCCTCCACTGCCGTGCCGAACCTAATCAACTACGTCGGCGTACTCGAAGACGCAAACGGCAGACCCGCCACTGGAATCACTGGCGTGATGTTCCTGCTCTACGCGGACCAGGAGGGGGGCGCCCCGCTGTGGATGGAGACGCAGAATGTCACCCCCGACAATTCGGGACACTACGCGGTGCAACTGGGAGCGACTTCCGCTAACGGACTTCCGGCTGATTTGTTTGTGAGCGGAGCAGCGCGCTGGCTGGCAGTGCAGGTTTCAGGTCACGCCGAGCAAGCCCGGGCGATGCTGGTGGCGGTACCCTATGCCCTGAAGGCGAAAGACGCGGAGACGATAGGTGGGCTGCCGCCTTCGGCCTTCGCGCAAGCTGCGCCGGGTACTGCCGTCGCGGCCAGTAACAAGTCGACTGGACCGATCACTGCCCCGCGGGGCACGATCACCGGCGTGACGGCGGGCAAGGATCTTACCGGCGGCGGCAGCAGCGGCAACGTCTCGCTGAATCTGGACACAACCAAAGTTCCGGTGTTGAGCGCTCCCAATACCTTCACCGGCCATCAGAGGGTGACGGGAAACATCACGGTAACCGGCCAGGTGCAAGGTGGTCCAGCTGGGGTTCTGTTGATTGACGGAGTCGGTCAAACCATGAAAATTTTCTCGAATCCATCTTCAACCGGCGCAGCATCAGGTACGGTTCAGTTCATTCCGAATACCGGCTCCCTCGCAGGCATCGAAGCATATAGTATCGGTTTGATTAGCGGGACCTCTGGGGATTTTTACTGTCATCATGGACTCGTTGCAGGCAGAGCCGGCATATGTTATTTCGCCGATGTAGCCAACAACTTGGGCCACGTTGCCAATTCCTTTTCGCAGTCTATGCAATTTGACTCCGTAAACTCCTCCGGGACTGACATTTTTACCAACATTCGCGCAAATCCACACAATTCTTTGGAGGTCAGTTCCGGCAATTCTCCAGGAGCATCTTTTGGAACAATCCGTCAGGTTCCCACAGTATTTGCTAACTTAGCGGTATGTGGATCGACAGTGGAAGGCACGACGGCCACCGTGACCGATTCTAGCGTCAATACGTGGGGCTCTACTGTTGAAGGGGGCGGAAGCAATCATGTACTAGCCTACTGTGATGGAGCACATTGGACCGTTACCGCGAAATGAGGTTGGTATGGTCCCCAATTTTGAGACATCCAGTTGCGCCCTAGTACCGCGACTGCATGAGGTTCACGACGCTGCGTCACCCCGCGCAGCCCTGCGCACTTCGTGATCCCCGCTCCCCGCCAGCCCAGCATCGCAATGTCCCCAGATTGCAGAGCGGAAGATTCAGGGGGCAGGTCGTGCAGTTTTCGGGCAAGGTCCGGTAAGCTGCGCAGATGCAGGCCCTTATCAACTTTACCAAGAGGCGCTACGCCCGGATGATTGTTGGAAGATTTCAAACCGGTTGGCTAGAATCCATTGGTGCGTTCCCGATGGGTGGTCCATCTCACAGTCGCGTTCGGATTGGCGATCCGGATCGCGGCGCTCGCGCGCGTAGGCGGGAGATTCCTGTATTACGACAACCCCGCCTATGACCAGATGGGGCTCCAGCTCCTCGCCGGGGCGAAATTCGATCCATACTGGCCGCCGGGAGTGCCTTACTATCTGGCCTTCTTCCATTGGATCTTCGGCCCGGGAATCCTGATCGCGCGAGCTTCAATGCTGCTTGTCTACGCCGGTTTCTGCTATGCGCTGTACGCGCTGGTTCAGTGCTTCGCGTCGAGATGGGCGGCAAATCTGACGGTGCTTGTATTCGCACTCTACCCTTCCTATGTGCGCTGGGCGTACTATCCCTCGACCGAGTACCCCACGGCGATGTGTCTGGCGGCCATTGCGCTGCTGGCCCTGGTCGCTGCGCGGCAGCGCTCCTGGTGGGCCGCGGCTGCGCTCGGGCTGGTGCTGGGTGTATTGGCGCTGGTCCGTGCCAACAGCCTGGGGTTGACGTTGGCGGTCCCCGTGTGGCTGTGGTTTCGCACTCGGAAAGCGGGGCTGGCACTGGCAGTGCTGCTGGTCGCGGCGGCGCCCATCTCGGGGTGGCTGTTGAAAGCGCACACCATGACCGGCCGGTTCATTATGATTAACGACTCGAACGCGCAGAACCTCTTCCAGGGCAATAACCCCTGGACGCCCCTGTACAACACCTGCTGTTGTGGAGCGGTTGAGTGGACGGTACCGCCCGAGTTCACGAAGCTGGAGCACGAGATTGAGTGCAAGCCTGCGGCGGAGCGCCAGCCGATTTACCGGCGTATCGCGCTCGAACACATTGCCTCCCGGCCGGACCTGTTCTTGCTGAGATCCTTTAATCGCTTTCGCGCGTTTTTCTGTTTTCCGATTCATCACGGCGAGCCGCTATCGCCGACGGGGAAAGCGCCGGCCATCATGGGACTTGCCATCACAGCGGTTGAGCTTGTTTTCTTCTACTGGCCGATCATGGTACTGGCAATTCTGTTCTGGTTCGCAAGTCCCTCGCCCGCGGCACAAGGGGACGCGCGCGCAGTGTTGGGTGTCCTGTTCATTTATGCCGTGCCATTCTTCCTCACTTGTTCCCAGCCGAGGTACAACTTCCCCATAGTTCCTTTGTTCGCGGTATTCGCTGTCGCTTTCATCGAAGCCGTGCGAAAGCGGTCGTGGGGGGAAGTGATGGAACCGTTGCGGAGTTCCGCGTGGCGCCGGCGCGCGCTATACGTCACGCTGGCGTTTTTCTTCTACATACAGGTGGAGTGGATGTGGATTGTAGCCCGGGCCACGTGACCGGCCCTACAGGAGACAGCTCGAAGTAGAAGGGGTGACACAAGGGAAACTGCGATATGACCCACCAGAGCGGACCCGCCGTGCACCGACATCTTTTGCGGCAAAATATATCCGGTAAAGGAGAACATAAAAGCGGCTCATTTCAATGATTAAAGCTGGCAAAGACTCGAGGGCGGGGAGAACTCCGTTGCAGCCAGGGACTCCCGCTTACTCATGATTGCGTTCCCAGATCTTGCGGCCATTGGGAAAGATCTCCCCGACGTGGTAGTGGCTTTGCACGTAGCGACGCAGAGGAGCCAGATGATTTCCTGCAACATTGGATGGATCATCCAGGCCCGGGTACCAGCTCACGAGTCGCACCTGGTGCTCGTCGAGCATCTGCACGACGTTGCTAACCTCTTCCGGCCTGGTGAAGTCGTACGGAGTGACAAAAGCTACCCGACTCGGATTCCGCAGTCTCAGCTCAAAGCCGAGAAGTTGATCGCCGAAAAAATAATCGGAAGGATGGGTCCGCTCCAGCACCCACTTGGTTTCCTGGTAGGTACTTAGGTCGAAAAAAGCCGTGCGTCCAGTGGGAAGGTCCAGAAAAGCCTTCCAGCGCAATTGCGTCACGATGGGCCGGACGATCGCCAAGATCAAAACGACCGCCCACAAGACTCTTAGCAGAACCCGCTCCGGCTCGAATGGGGCCTTCAAGAACCAGACAAGCATGATCAGAGCGGGCAGGGACACCGTGTACAACCGGTTCCAGGCTGGGCCAGACGCGATCGATAGAAACAAACACAGACCGGTAATGTTGACGAGCATCAACCGTTCCCATGGTTCCTCTGGATGTAAATGTCTCTCACGCCAATAGCGCACGAAAAATAGAATGTACACCAAAGGTATGAGAACATGAATCAAGGGCCATGTCGCCAGGTCCGGCCAGTTCGCCCATACGTGAAGCGACGGCCAATTCAACATATAGGTTCTCCAATTATTTGTCCCATAGGCGGAAAAGTACTTCGCAACAAATGTCACGGTGTAGTAGTAGAACTGCTTCAGCCCGACCTTCCAGACAAAATAGGCATTGAAGGCTGCGACGGTAGCCAAGTAGCTCGCGAACAGATAACCTTCTTTCTTGACCAGCACCGCCCATGCTTCATTCTTTCGAGGGCGCTCCCACAGGAGAAAAAGACCCAAGCCCACCGGGCCTAACACCAACGATTGGGCAAAGCATGTTCCTAACCCCCACAGCGCTCCCGCCCATGCCAGCCGGGCGATGGTTCTTTCTTCGATCACGACTGCAAGCGCCGCTGTGGCGGCAAGCACGTTGTACAAATGGTGGGTTGCATCCAGATAACTTGTGAACGGAAGGGTCAGAAACAAGAAACCTGGAAGAAAAACCGCCGGACCACTCATCACTTTGCCCGCGATCTTGATGCTGAACCAGGTCGAGATAATTCCGGCAAGCAGCAGCATCATCTGGGGAATCCACGCTCTGACGCCAAACGACTTGAACAGAGCCAAATAAAGCACATCCGTGCCCGGCAATGTGAAGTAATCGAAGTCTCGATAGATTAGTTGACCTTCGTACATGCGTGCCGCATTGTGCAAGTAAATGGATTGATCACCGATTGCCACGCGGGGCGTCGCAGGAATAACGAACAACTGCAGGTACAAGAAAATTCCGCAGGCCAGCAAAATTACCGGCAGCAGCCAACGCTTGGGCTGATGTTCGAGCTCTGGGGTCCACGCTCGAACAGAGTCAGCAAATTGAGCAGAGCGCTTCAGTGCGGCCTCCTTGTGCGAACCATGCCTTATCGAACAACGTTTGATCCGGCGAGGGCGGTCAAACCGAGCCCGCGTCCGCAATCCGTTGCGTCGATGAGATTCTTAGAATCAGGCGTCCAGACAGGGCTGACGGAGTTGCAGTCAGCGTTTGTCGGTTGTACTTGTTCCGCGGTGCGCAGATTCATTACGTGAATCCGCCAGGTACCTCGTTCTTCGCGACTGAACGCGAGCCCAGCCTCCGTCCGGCGAAATCGCAGGATAGCGGACGGAGCACGTCGGGACACTCATTTCTTTTATAACCTCAGAGACGGGGTCGAGCTCATAACAGCCGGAAGCGGCCCTCTCGCCTCGAGCTAAACGCTATTCGATGGTCAGGAAAGAAAGCAACTTCTCACATGATACAGAAAGAGTCTGCGATTTGGCGCTCCCCGATGGTTCCTGCTACAGACGCGCCAATCTGCCGAATCCACAAGCTGTTTCGACCCTTCACTTCACGAATGAAAGCAATTTGCCGTCAGGCGATGCGACCGTTGGTTCAGCATCTGCCGCCTCAACCATTGCGCCATCCGTGGAATTTGGTGGAGAGGCACGAGCAAAGCGCACCACTGTTGAGCCACCGCTGGTGGCCAATTCTACCCACGCGCGCTCGGTGTCCTCACTACTGGTGGGATGAAACTAATCGAGTCCGGCAGTCAGGGAGGTAACCGAGCCCTCTCTGAGTGCGTAGATTGAGTACGTATGGGGAACGGAAGCAGGCGATTTTGGTACTAACGCCGTGAACAGTAGACCTTTCGCAGTGACTACCGGGTCCGTCGCAAGGGCGGAGCCGGCAACCGTAACCACGCGCGATTAAGAGTTGTCGAATTGTCCCTTGAGATGCCGAATGTTCGCAATGAAACTCACCACCACCAGCGCGACCAAGACCGATGCAGCGATCAGCGACGTCCTACGATTGAAGCGGGCTTGCCCACGAAGATGTGGTTAATCCAACCCGCTTCAGGAATTCCAGCCAGTTTAAGCAGTGGTCCAGAAGCCAGGCCATAAATGACAGCGACCGCAACCGCCTTGATTCTCTGTTGCTGCGCAAGCAGGTAAAGCCGGTGCGCCAACTCATTGGCGATTTCGTGACTCTCTGGCGGTGGACTGTGGCAAAAAGGTGAGCTTACTGGCGCCAGAACATCGGACTCAAACGTTTGACGGGGTGGAAGGAAGGGACGGCAAAACTGCCACACCCCTCCACTCCCACAGAGGGCATCCGGTTTGGGCCAGCCTTTACGCTCGTTCTTGCCATGAGCGCGGCAGTCTAATCGCGTAACGTTCGAGAGCAGGCGATTAACACGTTTTGACAGCTGGTCGATCAGTGTAACTGATATTTCGCCAATCAACACTTTGACGATGGTTTCTTAATCTTTCGCTGGCCCTTTCAGCACCTCGGTTGACGGCACGTTTTCCCTCATAGCAAATCTAATCCAGAGTTTGCCGCACCCTCTTTTCTTCATGCCGTTCACGACTACCGGCTTGAATGTCCATCTGGAAACAGCCGCTATCAGGTGAGAAATTCCCAACGGCTGACCGGAGATTGCGTCTGCACCCGTCACACGTCCCTGCTCGTCGAACCCTATTTGAAAAACGGCGACGCCACGGTAATTGGAATGGTTGCCCATCTTGTCGGGCTCCATCTCAACGTGCGCAGCGTGTCTGGAAATCTGTGCGTCCGATAGGCAGACCGTCTCGGCGTCGCAAGCACAAGCAACCAGCGTCTGTGCAATGGCGGGACTGGCACACACAAATGCAGCGATTAATGTTCTAAGCAGAGTTCCCATAATGATTCAGACACCGTGGACGGCCCAAGAAGCACAGTGATGGGTCGTTGTTGACGCAATCGGCGATTACGCTCACCGAGAAGCGGCCCGACATTCGGTCAAGGCTCAAAACGCGCAATAGGGATTTTTTGCCAACCACGCCAATGTAGAACGCCAGATGCTAATGCTTTTCCAGATTTCTGATTCGTGTCCCCGGTGCTATTCTGCGGAGATCGGCGAGCGTACGACCTGGTGAATCAACGACGGTGGCAGTGTGCAGGCTGCCGTCACCAAGTCTCGCTGACTGCCGGGACGGTTCTGCACAGTACCAAGATCCGCTGACCCACTGGTTCTGGGCCGACGAATTCGTGTTCCGGCACAACCGCCGCAAAACACCGGTAGCGGCAGCCTTTCAGACCCTCCTCGGACTCGGAACCGGTCGGAAATCAACCATGTACGCGCAGATCCGCGGAGCGAAGGATCTCAACCACAGCCCATTGGGGTTTGCTCAGTAAACCAGATAAGCAAAAGATAGCTAAGTGACCGAGTCCCCCAGCGCCAGAGACCAGCACTCCCAAGATACGACGAGGATCTCGATCTGTCGCAACCGCTCCAACGTTCACGATAAAGGAGGTTCCGCCAAAGCGGGCAGACTCCGAGGAACAACACCGAATCGATTGCGGAAGCTATTGTGTCTGTTCCGGAGAACGAGCCATGAACCATCCTGGCAACTGGCGGTTACATTTGCGTTCCGATGATGCTCATAAGGCCGAACGCTTCTGAACAACTGGTCCGAATTGACCATTCTTGCCTTTCGGCGACTGACATGATGGTTTGATATCGCAGAAACAAACGAGAAGTAAGAAGAAAATTTCCAGCGAAGAAAATGACTGCGACGTTGGCATGCCGAGTCGGAGGACGGGTCTTTCCGGTCGTAATCTTCTCCTGCAATTCCGGCAGCGACTAGGTCAGCAGCGGGGTATCCTCCACCACCGCGGTCCGAAACGAATCCCGCTCGCGGCGAGAATAATGCGAGGTTAAAGATAAAACATGACGCAGCGAACGGCATTGATCACAGGTGGTATGGGTGGACTTGGCGAAACCATCAGCACTAAGATGCACGACGCTGGCTACCTCGTTGTCGTAACGCGTTCTCCAGCCAATAACAATGCTGAGAACTGGCTCGCTGACATGAAAGCACGTGGCTATTCCTTCGCGGCATTTCCGATCGATGTGGCCGATTATGATTCATGCGAATTGGGCGTGTCGAACATCCACCGGGAAGTCGGCCCGATCGATATCCTCATCAATAACGCCGGCATTACGAAGGACCGCACGTTCAAGAAGATGACGAAAGCGGACTGGGATGCGGTCATCCACACCAATCTCGATTCGGTGTTCAATATGACGAAGCAGGTTTTCGATGGCATGGTTATGCGCGGGTGGGGTCGCATCATCAATGTATCCTCCGTAAATGCTCAGAAGGGTGCGTTCGGCCAGACCAACTACTCGGCGGCTAAGGCGGGCATGCACGGCTTCACCAAGGCTCTGGCCCTTGAGTTGGCGAAGAAGGGCGTGACCGTCAACACCATCTCGCCTGGCTACATTGGAACAAAGATGGTGATGGCCATTCCAAAGGACATTCTCGATAGCAAAATCCTCCCGCAGATCCCACTCAACCGACTAGGCAAGCCGGACGAGGTCGCCGGGTTGATTGTCTACCTGTGCTCGGACGAGGCGGCGTTCGTGACCGGCGCCAACGTTTCCATCAATGGTGGTCAGCACATGCAATGAGCGAGTCGCCGCGAACACTCTGCTCATCCTGGAGAGTGTTCCATTGTGACCAGACTTGCGTGCCTTGCAATGCGATGTTGGGACTCAACGAAGTGTGCTGCGCCGGAACGGCGAAAGCTGAAAGGATCAAAATGACAGAGACCAAGACCAATCATCCTACCGAGTTCGCGAGCCTCTTCATCAAGGGAGTGCAACGAGCAGCCGAATTGCAGAAGAAGTCGCTCGACGACGCCGCGCGGCAAAACGCGGAGACGATCGCGGCTTATAAGAAGGGCCCCCAGGCCGTACCATCAGCGCCCGCCGTTTATGACCTGGCCGGAGAAGCTTTTGCGGGGTACATCGAAACGCAGAAGAGCGTGATCGACCATATCGTGAAGCAAACCGCTTCACTAGTCGAGAGCGCGAAGGATAGCGGCGACTCGTCGCAGAAGGTTGCGGCGGACTTTACAAAGACCATACAGCAATCGATTGAGCGTGCCGTTGAAGTGCAAAAGAAAGCACTGGATCTGCTCACTCAGGAAGCCAAGACACCGGCCGCCTCAAAACGCACGGCATAAGGCGCGCATCCTTTTTGATTCGGCGTTATCACGGAGCAGCAATTACCTCGGGGTGCCGTTCGAAGCCTGCTTCAACGGCGTTCCGGGAATTGCATTTCGGCAGTTGGTAGCCTGCGAAGTGGACGTTGCCAATTCATTCCAGGAAATAAAGAGCGTTGTACCCGCCTTCAATGGACTGGAAACAAATCGCCCGCATCCTCGGCCGCCGTAAAGCGTTATCGCACCGTCATGCCGGGAAATGGGTAATCGGCAGCGCGAGCAGTACATCCGGCTCGCGTAAGTATAGACTTTGGGTTCCACCCAATCCAGATGGCCGAGAACAGTCACCTCTTGTCATGATGCTGCATGGTTGCGGGCAGAGCGCCAAGGATTTGGCCAAGATTTGTGGGATGAATGCGATCGCGGACAGGAACAATTTCTTGGTCGTCTATCCCGAACAGCCGACCGAGGCCAACCCCCTGCGATGTTGGAATTGGTTCGATCCAAATCACCAGGCGCGCGAGTCCGGAGAACCCTCTATCCTGGCTGCTGTTATCGAGCAAGTAGTGTCGTCACATAATGTTGATCCCGATCGTGTTTATGTGGCAGGTCTTTCCGCGGGAGCAGCAATGGCGGTTGTAATGGGAGCTACCTACCCGGATCTGTTCATGGCGATCGGTGTGGTCGCGGGGCTCGAGTTTGCAGCAGCCACCACCGCAGTTGCAGGCCTCGGTGCAATCACGAGGGGAGGACCTGAGCCGAATCACCAGGGGCTTCTCGCCTTCCAGGTGATGAGCGTGGGCTTGCGAGAAAAGCCCAAACGCCGCATGCCTGTAATTGTTTTCCAAGGGGCTGCAGATCCTTTATCTTAATCCCGTCAATGCCGACCAAGTCCTCACTCAATGGGCTAGAACAAACGATTACCTCGATGGAAATGGGGATGGCAAAAGCCTGCTTAAGCAGGGCCGGAGAAATGATCGAGGGCAGCGTCCCGGGCGGCTATAGCTTTCAGAAGTGCAAGTATGAGGACAGCGCCGGCCGGTTGTTGATGGAGAAGTGGTTAGTCGAAGGGTTGGGTCACGCCTGGTCGGGTTCTCCGTCGGCCGGGCGCTTCGCCGACCCAAAAGGGCCGAACGCTAGTGAAGAAATGTGGCGGTTCTTTTGCGACACAACCTTGGACTCACTCGACCACCCTGCGTCGCGGCCAGCCCTTCGTGGCCCTCTTACCAACTTGTTTAACCGGGCAGTTCGGTACCTCAAGCCAATCTGTCGAGCGCTAAGCGGCACTCTCCACCGCTTGGATTCGATTGCGCATAATCTGGTGGGACAAATCGGTTGAGCCTTCCAGTTCCAACTCCGCCCGGATCATATTGTCCACCGAATTCGAGAACATTTTGAAGCCGTACCTCACACACATCGCGCGCATCTCGCCGTTCTCGATCAACATGTTGGAGACTACCATCTTTAGTTTCTCGTCGCGCGCGATCCGGATGAGGAGGCGATACAACTCCGTCCCGAGGCCCTTGTGTTGCGCGGCATCGGTGACCACCGCATCCATTTCGGCATCTTCACGCCCGTGCAGCTTGCTGAGACGGCCGACGGCCAGGATTTCGGTCCCGCCGCTCTCGAGCTCGCGCTCGGCCACCAGCGCCATTTCGCGGTTGTAGTCAATGAAGCAGATGCGGCTCAGGCGTTCGTGAGCGGTACGCTGAGTGTACTTCAGAGGCTGGAGATAACGCAGATAGACGCTGCGCTCCGAGAGCTTGGTGTGGAACTCGATAATGGCCGGCTCGTCCTCGGGGCGAATCGGCCGGATCGTCACGGCGCTGCCATCCTTCATCGTCCAATCGCTGACCAGGTGCATCGGATACGGCCGGATCGCGGCCTCCGGCAAGTGCTCCTCGGTCACCTCCGGCCCGTGTAGGACCACGCGCGCATCCAGAGCCATCAGCCGGTCCGGCGAAACCAACAGCGGATTGATGTCGATTTCCTTGATCCAGGGGTGCTCAACGACTAGCTGGCTGAAGCGCACCAGCAATTCTTCGAGAGCTTGCAGGTCAACCGGCTTACGTCCGCGGACCCCCTTAAGCGCCCGGAAGATTTTGGTCTGCTCCATCAGCCGCCGTGCCAGCGTGGAATTCAATGGAGGCAGGGCCAGCGCACGGTCCTTGAACACTTCGACGAGTTGTCCGCCGGTGCCGAACAACAGCACCGGGCCGAACTGCGAATCCAGACTGCTGCCGACGATCAGCTCGTAGCCGTCAAGCTTTACCATGGGTTGCACGGTGACGCCGTGGAAATGTTCGGCGCCGGCGTTCTCCGTGACCGACTGATTGATGGCGTGGAACGCCGTCTTCACCGCTGCGGCGTCGGGCAGGTTCAACTGCACGCCGCCCACGTCGGTCTTGTGCGTGATGGTGAGCGAGTACAGCTTCAGCACAATCGGGAAACCGATCTCTTCCGCGGCCTGCAATGCCTCCTGCTCGGTGACTGCGATCCGCGTTTCGACCGTGGGAATGTTATAGGCCTTAAGCAACAGCTTGGACTCATGCTCGGTCAGGATGGTGCGGCCGGTCTGCCGTACGTCGCGGATGATGGTCTCGGCCCTACCGCGCTGTAGAGCCGCGCCTGCAGGTTGCGGCATAGTTGGCGTTTCGTAGATTTCCTTCAGGTTATAAGCGTAGCGCCACATGTAGTTAAAGGCGCGTACCGCGCTGTCGGGGAACTCGAAGGTCGGAATGCCGGCCTGGTTCAGGATCTCCTCACCGGCTGCGACCTCAGCGCCACCCATCCAGCTAGCCAGCAGCGGCTTTCCCAACCCCTTGGCGTAAGGCTTCAGCTTTTCAGCGATCTGCGTCGGGTTGGTCATGTCCTGGGGAGTGAGAATCACCAGCATGCCGTCGATCGCAGGGTCTTTGCCGGCAATCTCCAGCGACTTGGCGTAACGCTCCGGCTCTGCATCACCGAGGATATCCACCGGATTGTTGTGGCTCCACTGCTGAGGCAGAATGGCGTCGAAGGCCCTTATGGTTTCCTCCGACAACTCGGCCAGCTCGCCTCCGCCCGCAACCAGCGCGTCGGTGGCCAGCACCCCGGGGCCGCCAGCATTAGTCAGGATGCACAGACGCTTGCCGCTAGGTCGCGGCTGCTTCGCTAGAACGTCTGACATAAAGAAGATGTCGGCGATGCTGTTGACGCGAAGCACGCCGCAGCGGCGGAAAGCAGCATCCAGGACTTCGTCGCTGCCGGTCAACGATCCGGTATGCGAGGCCGCGGCCTTGGCGGCGGCGGCAGTGCGCCCGGCCTTGATCACAATCACGGGCTTGTTCAGCGATACCTCGCGCGCCGCCGATAGAAACGTCCGGGCATCGCCGATGGACTCCATATAGATGACGACGCTGTGGGTCTGCGGATCGTTGCCGAAGTAGTCGATCAGGTCGCCCCAGTTCACGTCGAGCATGGAACCGATGGACACGAAGGCGCTGAAGCCGACATTCTCCCGCAAGCTCCAGTCGAGCACTGCAGTGCACAGCGCGCCACTCTGGCTGATGAAAGCCACGTTGCCGGGCCGGGCGATAGTGTGGGCGAAGGTCGCGTTCAGGCCGCGGACCGGATTCATCACGCCCAGGCAGTTGGGGCCGATGAGCCGCATCTTGCCGCGGATAGTCTGGGCAATCTGCCGCTCCAATTCTTTGCCGTGGTCGCCGAATTCCTTGAAGCCAGCAGAGATGACGATGCCGGCAGGAACACCCAGCTCCACGGACTCGGCGATGATCCCTGGTACGGTGTCGGCGGGCGTGACCACCACCACCAAGTCCACTTTTTCGGGGAGGTCTCGCAGGCTGGGGTAAGCCTTGATCCCGAGCACATTGGAGCGCTTGGCATTCACCGGAAAAACCGCGCCGCCGAAGGGGCTCCTGATGAGGTTCCAGAGCACCGAACGGCCTACGCTGCCGGCACGCTCGGAAGCCCCGATTACGGCAACGCTTCTGGGGAGGAAAAGCGGATCAAGGGGATGGCCTTCGGAGCGGGAAACTTCGGAGGACGGGCGTGGATCGATCGAAGAAGCCGGGACTTTGATGGCAGAAATCGTGGACATAAGCGAACACCCACTCTCTTTTTGCTCGCCCCCCCAAAACAACACGAGCGAGATTCAGGTGCCAGAGTTATGATGCGTAGCGCTCCACCGCCAATCCCATGGCATTGCCGCCGCCAAGGCAAAGCGCTGCGATGCCTTTGTGCACGTCGCGCTGGATCATCGAGTAAAGCAGAGTGGTAAGAATTCGCGCGCCGCTCGCACCGATAGGATGTCCGAGAGCGACTGCACCGCCGTTCACGTTAACTTTATTGAGATCGAGTCCCAGTTCACGCGTGACCCCGATCGCCGCCACCGAGAAGGCCTCGTTGATTTCGTAGAGGTCAACATCTTCGTTCTTCCATCCTGTCTTCTGCCAGAGCCGGCGCACGGTTTCAACCGGCGCCATCATGATCCACGCGGGAGCAATG
Source organism: Candidatus Acidiferrales bacterium (assembly GCA_035603035.1). Lineage (GTDB taxonomy): Bacteria > Acidobacteriota > Terriglobia > Terriglobales > Acidobacteriaceae > Sulfotelmatobacter. The sequence continues at coordinate 28,360 of DATNLE010000260.1, forward strand.
CCACTGGTGGCTTGCGCCACAATGCGCGCCATCGGTTTCAGTCCGAGTTCCTTGGCCTTGGCTGCCGACATGAGGACAAGAGCCGATGCTCCGTCGGTGACGCCCGGGGCGTTGCCTGCAGTCACGGTTCCATCTTTCTTGAAGGCCGGCTTCAGACCGCGCAAGGACTCAATGGTCGAGTCCGCGCGCGGCGACTCATCTTTGCTGAACAACACCGGCGGTACGCCCTTCTTCTTCGACGGCAGTTCGACGGGAACGATCTGATCTTTGAAGCGGCACTCGTTCATCGCACTCACTGCTTTGCGATGCGAGTTGAGGGCATATTGGTCCTGCTGCTCGCGGGTGATCTGGTACTTCTCGGCGACATTCTCGGCAGTGTTGCCCATGTGGTAGTCGTTGAAAATGTCCCAGAGGCCATCGTGCACCATGGAGTCGACCACCTTCTGATCGCCAAGGCGAAATCCCTTGCGCGCAGTTTGCAGAAGATAGGGAGCATTGGTCATGCTCTCCATGCCGCCAGCCACAACGAAGTGCGAGTTCCCCGTCTGGATAGCTTGTTGGCCGAGCGCGACCGCCTTCAATCCCGAGCCACAGACTTTGTTAATGGTTAGGGCACTGACGCTGTCGGAGAGTCCGCCGCCGAGAGCAGCCTGGCGCGCCGGGTTCTGGCCCAATCCGGCGGAGATGACATTACCCATGATGCATTCATCGACGTTGTTAGCATCGATGCCGGCGCGGCGGACGGCTTCGCGCACGACGATGGCGCCCAGTTGCGGAGCGCCTAAATCGGAAAGCGAGCCCTGAAATTTCCCAATCGGCGTGCGTACGGCCGATACGATGACAACATCTTCAATGAAGGCCATGGCTTAACTCCTGAGAGGAAGCTGCAAAATCGGATCACCACTTCGGGGGCCCGAATGGTGACCGTGTGGCTCGGGCCTCTATTTTCAGCCACAACAATTAATCATCCGCGTTTCAGCCCCGCGCGAAGTCGAGCACAACGCGTGACGCAACCTGGCCATGCTCAAGCCGGTCGAAAATGTGGTTGATCGAAGACAAAGGCTGGAGCTCAATGTCGGCCTTGACCTTGCCCTCGGCAGCAAAAGCGAGCGCTTCTGCCATATCCTGGCGCGTTCCGACGAACGAACCCCGGATGGTGATGCAGTTCGCCACTACATCGAACAGTGGAACCGGGAACTCGCCGGGCGGCAGCCCGACCAGCACACACGTCCCGCGCTTCCGGGTCATGCCAACTCCTTGTTTGAATGCGGGTAGCGAGGGCGCGGTAATCAGAACTCCATGAGCGCCGCCGCCAGTTTCCTTCTTCAATGTGGCCGCCGGATCGCTGGTCTTGGCGTTGATCACCATATCGGCGCCAACCTGCTTGGCGTGGGCCAGCTTGCCGTCATCGATGTCGATGGCGCAGACGAACAGTCCCATGGCCTTGGCATATTGGATCGCCAGATGCCCCAGTCCGCCAGCGCCGGAGATGGCCATCCATTCGCCGGGCTTCGCTCCGCTCTCCTTGATTCCCTTGTAAGTGGTGACGCCGGCGCAGATCAGCGGCGCGGCTTCCGCCGCCGTGAGTCCGGCTGGCACATGGGCAATGTAGTTTGGGTCTGCGAGGAGGTATTCGGCAAAGCCGCCGTTCCTGGTGTATCCGCCAAACTGCGCCTGGGCGCAGACCGTTTCCCAGCCCTTCAAGCAATATTCGCAATGGCCACATGCTGAATAAAGCCAGGGCACTCCGACCCGGTCGCCCTCCTTAACGATCGTCACTCCCGATCCGACGGCGGCGACTAGCCCGATGGCCTCATGGCCGGGAATGAAGGGGAGCGTGGGCTTGACCGGCCAGTCGCCATGTGCGGCATGGAGATCGGTGTGGCAGACACCGCAGGCCTCCGTTTTGATCAGGATCTGGCCCGTCCCCGGAGACGGGATGTCCCATTCCTGCAGCAGCAAGGGCTTTCCAAATTGCTCGACCACTGCGACGTGCATCGAGCCCGCCTTGGAAGGCGAGATGTCCCATTCCTGTCGCGTTGAGGAAACAGGCTGATCGATCACTGCGGCGTTCGTTTTGAGTGCCATATGTAACTCCTTTTTTCAAAGTGGAAAACGCTCGGCAGAGCCGGTGCCTATACCGGCGCGTCGATTGCCTCGATGCAAACAAGTTTTTTGTTCACAAACTCCTGGATGCCCATGCTGCTAAGCTCGCGCCCGTAGCCGGAGTCCTTGATCCCGCCGAACGGCAAATCCGGCCTCGTCCATGTCGGGTGATTGACGAACATCATGCCGGTGTCGACCCGGCTCGCCACGCGTTTGCCGCGCGCAATGTCCTTAGTAAACACCGAGCCCCCCAACCCAAAATCCGAGTCGTTGGCAAGCGCAACCGCCTCGTCCTCGTTTTTGACTCGGAAGAAGAGGGCGACCGGCCCGAAGAATTCTTCCCTAAAGGCGGGATTGTCGGGCTTGATGTCGGTAAGAATCGTCGGCTGCATGAACGAACCCGGGCGATCGATGCGCTTTCCGCCCATCACCAGATTGGCGCCCTTGGCCACCGCTCCTTCGACCTGGCCAAGCAGTTGTACCAGGGCCGCTTCCGTGGACAGCGGGCCGAGCGTCGTAGCCTCGTCCATGGGGTCTCCTGGTTTGAGCGCGGCCAGCGCGGTTTGGAACTTGCCGAGAAAGCGGTCAGCCAACTCTTGGACGACGATGAATCGCTTGGCCGCGACGCAGCACTGGCCCGTGTTGTTCATCTTGCCCCAGACCGCCCACTTGACCGTCTTATCGAGATCGGCATCCTCGAGCACGATGAAGGCGTCGCTGCCGCCAAGCTCCATCGTCGATTTCTTCAGGTTTTGTCCAGATCTCCCAGCAACGCTCTTGCCGGCTTCCACGCTGCCTGTCAACGCCACACCTTTGATCCGAGGGTCGTCGATCACGCGGTTCACCTGATCGTGCGAGATCAGCAGGTTGGTATAAGCGCCGAATGGCGCACCTGCCTCCATCCACAGCTTCTCAAACGCGATGGCGCACTGCGGAACGCAGCTTGCATGTTTCACCATAACGACATTGCCCGCCATCAGGTTGGGCGCGGCAAAGCGCGCAAGCTGGTAGTAGGGAAAGTTCCAGGGCTGGACGCCGAAGAGCACGCCGAACGGGCTGCTTTCGACTTCTGCTTCGCCCGAACTCGGCTTGAGGTGCTCTGGTGCGAGGAAGCGTTCGGCGTTTTTGGCATAGTAGTCGATGATGTCCGCGCTGAGCACCACTTCGCCGCGGGCCTGGTCAATGAGCTTGCCCATTTCGAGCGTCACCGGGCGAGCGAACTCGTCGATGCGAGCGCGCATAATCGCGGCCGCTTTAGCGACCACGGCCGCTCGCTCCGCAAAAGTCGTGTGCCGCCACGTCTCGAAGCAGGTTGCAGCGGTTTCAAGCGCCATCTCGAGCTGCTTGTCGGTGAGTTCCTCAAACGTCTTCAGGATCTTGCCGTCATAGGGGTTAACACTTTGGTAAGCCATGGCTTCGTCCTAACTCTCGATTCATCGTGCGGGATCGGGATCACGTCGTTGCAGTGGGGTTTACGGCTCGACGATCACGTTGAATCGCCGCTTTTCTGGATTCTCTCTCCGCCTACATACGAAAGCTGTGCAGTTTTGATCACACAATCTTTTTTCCGGGGAGGCGCGCCGGCGTCGAGGTTGAGTATTCGGGTCGAACTTTGACGCTATTCGCCAACGAGTGAGCGAAATGGAACAGCGTTGCTTCCTTCATCGCGGTACATACATTGACTGCAATCTCCATCTAAATGCTTCTTCGATCCGATTTCGTTGTGGGTGGGGATTGTCGTAGCTGGATATCTTAGATCGCGCCGTTCACCGTCGAAATACTGCGCCACTGCCTGATGCAACAGAATCTTTGCGAAGGATCGTCACATGCGCACCGTGGAAATCGCCGAGTTGCTGCTGAGAGAGGCGCAACAAAGCCTGCTGGAAACCAGCATGTCGCTCGAAGACGTGGTCCCTGTGTGTGAAGACTTGGACAACGCGGGCTATTGGTCTGTGGAGTGTTGGGGTGGGATGGCGTTCAATTCCTGCATACGCTTTCTCAATGAAGACCCCTGGGAGAGGTTGCGGACTTACCGCAGGCTGCTCCCCAAGTCCAGACTGCAAATGCTGCTGCGCGGACAGAATCTGGTTGGCCATCGGAACTTTGATGACTCTATCGTCCGTCGGTTTGTCGAGAAGGCAGCGCTGAATGGCATCGATGTCTTCCGCATCTTCGACGCACTGAATGATGTTCGGAACCTGAAGGCCAGCGTTGCGGCTGTGAACAAGGCCGGCAAGCACGCACAGGGCGCAATCTGCTATGGGCCGAGTCCGGTGCACACGATCCCGGTGTTCGTGGACCTAGCGCAGCAGATCAAGAAAATGGGTTGCGATTCCATCTGCGTGCAGGACGTTGACGGTCTGCTTAAGCCACAGGCGGCCTACGATCTGGTCAAGGGGATCAAGCAGCGATGCGGAAGCGACACGCTGGTCGGCGTCCACACCCATTCGACGACAGGTGTGACGATGGTTTCTCTGATGAAGGCGATTGAGGCGGGGTGCGACATTGTGGACACAGCGATCAGCTCTTTGGCGTTGGGTCGCGGGCACAATCCCACCGAGTGCGTGGTTGCAATGTTGGAGGGGACTGGTTACGAGTCACGTCTGGACATTCAGAGGCTGCATCGCATCAAACAGCATATCGCCAACGTCCGTCCTCGTTACGGAGAATTCATCAATCATCCCATCGGTGTTGAGACGGAGATTTTCCAGCATCAGATACCGGCAGCGCTCGTCTTGAACATGGAATATCTGCTGAAGGGCCAAGGCACGTCACATTTGCTGGACGAAGTGTTGGTGGAAATCCAGAACGTCCGCCGGGACGCCGGATATCCTGCGCTAGCCCGGCCCGCAAGCGAAGTCCTCGGCACTCAGGCAATGTTTAATGTTCTGCAAGGCAAGTACAAAGTGATCACCAGTGAGTTCGCCGACTTGATGCTCGGCTATTACGGCACAACGTTGGGAGAAAAGAACCCGGAGGTGGTCGATAAGGCAGTCACCCAAGCGAACAAACCCGCCATCACCTGCCGCCCGGCCGATTTGCTCGAGCCATCGTGGGAGCGGCGGCGAACCGAGGCCCTGTCGCTCGGCGGTAATGGTAGCGATGAAGATGTTTTGACTTACGCCATGTTTCCCAAGACGGCAGCGCAGTTTTTCGAGACCCGGACGGCAGGCCCGAAAGGCATTGGTAAGGAATCGAGTGAACCCAAAGCTGGTCCCGAACCGGCGTCGGGAGAGCGCGCGAGCAGCAATACGAGGCCGGGAGAATCTCGGACCTATATCATCAGCGTCAACGGTGAGGAACACAGAGTCATCGTGACACGGCCGCAGTGAAAACAAAGTTGGTACCCGGGCTTTCAGATCCCAAACCCATTCCAAGGAGGTCCAACATGGCGTCAATAGCACTCAAACCGGCGAGCGCGACCATGAATGCGCGAACTGCCGAACTTCGCGAGAAGCGCGCAAAGATCAAGGAGGGTGGCGGACAGCAACGCATCCAGAAGCAGCACGCGGCCGGCAAGCTCTCCGCGCGGGAACGCATCGACAAACTGGTCGATCGCGGAAGCTTCCAGGAGATTGGTCTGTTCGCAAAGCACCGTGCCACCTACTTTGGCATGGCAGACAAAGATCTCCCCGCCGACGGTGTGGTCACCGGATGCGCGACGATGGATGGTCGTCTGGTCCACTTGGCCAGCCAGGATTTCACTGTAGCCGGCGGTGCAGCCGGGGAAGTGCACTGCGCCAAAATCACCGAGATGATGAAACTTTCCATGAAGACGGGAAGCCCGTTCATCTTCGTGAACGATTCCGGCGGCGCACGCGTGCAGGAAGGCATCGACAGCCTGGCGGGCTACGCCAGCGTGTTCTACAACAATGTAATGCTCTCCGGGACTGTACCGCAGATTTCCATTATCTGCGGACCCTGCGCTGGCGGCGCAGCTTACAGTCCGGCGCTGACCGACTTCATCATTCAAACCAAGCGAGCGCAGATGTTCATCACCGGTCCCCAGGTCATCAAGCAGGTAACCGGAGAGACCGTGACCGCGGACCAGTTGGGAGGGCCCGCCGCCCAGATGAATCGCTCCGGAGTGGTTCACCTCATCGCCGAGGACGACGATGGAGCGCTCGCTCTTGCCCGCCGTCTGCTGGGCTTCCTGCCGTCGAATAATCTCGAGGACCCGCCGCGGCTGTCATTCAGCCTGGACTTGGACGACGATCCGGCGCTAAATGACTTGTTACCGGCAGAACCTAAAGTTGCCTATGACATCCGTACCCTGCTCACGCGCCTGCTCGATCATCAGGACTTCTTCGAAATCCAGCCTGGGTTTGCCCAGAATGTGGTGATCGGCTTCGGGCGCATCCAGGGGCGCACGGTGGGGATCATCGCCAATCAACCCTGCGTGCTCGCGGGGGCGCTCGACATCGATGCCTCCGACAAGATGGCCCGCTTCATTCGATTCTGCAATGCCTTTAATATCCCATTGCTCACTTTGGTCGATGTGCCTGGATTTCTGCCCGGGGTTGAGCAGGAGTACGGCGGCATTATCCGTCATGGAGCAAAAATCCTGTTCGCCTACGCAGCGGCCACCGTTCCAAAAATAACGGTAGTATTACGCAAAGCATATGGCGGAGCCTACATCGGCATGTGCTGTAAAGACTTGGGGGCAGACCGCGTGGTGGCCTGGCCGACGGCGGAAATCGCCGTCATGGGGGCCGAAGGCGCTGCGGAAATCGTTTTTCGCCATGAGATCGACTCCGCCGAAAACAAGACGCAAAAGCGGGATGAGCTCATCGAACTCTATCGCAGCACGTTCGCCAATCCCTATGTGTCGGCTGGTCGCCGGTTCGTGGATGACGTGATCGAGCCCTCCGAGACCAGGCGATACCTAGCCCTCGCTCTGGAGGCGTTGCACACCAAACGAGAGCTTCGTCCAGCCAAGAAGCACGGGCTGATTCCCCTGTAAGGCCCTTAGGAGCAAACAAAATGGATTCCCAATCAAGCCGCTCATCTCAGCATGTCTCGCCCAAGACGCTGTCAGTGATTGCCGCAGCCGTCACGGAGTTTCTTGGCAAGAAGGTGCGGATTCGCTCCGCAAGAATGCTGCAGGCGCCATATGCCGTCTCCCGCTGGGCACGGCAAGGGCGTGTGACGGTCCAGACTTCGCATAACATCATGCAGAGGGGACGCTGACTCTCACTGCGAACGCTGAAATCACGGAAGCAAGGGAAGTCCGGAGAGGTGCGAGCCACGAAGCTCAACATCGAAATCGACGGGGAAATGTATGAAGTCGAGGTTGAGGTCGTCGAAGACGATTATCAGTCCCAGATGCAAGACAACCGCCCCGCGCCGGCGGCAACCACCATTCAATCGGTCGTATTGCACACACCGCACAAACCGGGGTCTTCTCAGGATCCCGATAATCACGAAGTCAAACTGTGCCGCAGTCCCCTGGCTGGAATCGTCGTTCATGTGGCAGTGGCACCGGGACAGCAGTTGCAAGTGAACGATCTCATAGTTGTACTGGAGGCCATGAAAATGGAAACCACCGTCACCGCGCCGATGGAGGGAACCGTGAAATCGGTCAAGGTGGCGCCGCGAGAGTCGGTGAAACTAAACCAAGTGCTGGTCGAATTCGACTGACTTCTCGCAGCCGGTCATCTTACTCCAGTGACCGCTCGGCCAATGTGAGCAAAACAGCACAGCTTCCGCATCTCCGCGGAGAGAGAATCCTCCGGGCGATTCAATGTGGATCAGCGATGCTTGGACAACCGCGACAGCATGAGCTGTATCCCGCACGACAAGATTTAGAAGTGGATGCAGCCATGACCTGCCAAAGCGTTAACACCCCTATGACGGCAAGATCCTGAAGACGTTCGAGGATCTTAGCGAGAAGCAGCTCCGAGGCGGGGCTTGCCAAGCCCATGGTTTCGGGGTTAGGTCAGCGATAGTTGAGTTGTCTCGATTGAGTGAGGCAGCCATGCCCGCGATAAAGCAAAAGACCGCCGCCACCGAGCTGGCGGACGAGCGGGGAACCACCTCCCGCATCAGCGTTCATCCTTTTTATAGCCCGGTGGACCTCGAAGGATGGGAGTACGACCGCGACCTCAGCGATCCCGGACAATTTCCCTACACCCGCGGCGTGCAGGCCACCATGTATCGCGGCCGGCTTTGGACCATGCGGCAGTACGCTGGCATGGGCGACGCCGAAGAGTCCAACCGCCGCTACAAGTACCTGCTGAGCCAGGGTACCACCGGGCTGAGCGTGGCCTTTGACCTGCCCACCCAAATCGGTCTCGACTCCGACAGCCCGCTGGCCATGGGCGAGGTCGGCAAGGTCGGAGTGGCGATTGACTCCATTGAGGACATGATGCGGCTGTTTGACGGTATCGACTTGGAGAAGATCTCCACTTCGATGACCATCAACGCCACAGCGTCGATTCTACTGGCACTCTACATCGTGACCGCGCGGCGCACCGGACGCGATGTGCGCAAGCTATCCGGCACGGTGCAGAACGATGTGCTGAAGGAATACATCGCGCGCGGCACCTACATCTATCCGCCGGCGCAGGCGATGCGCATCATCACCGACATTTTCTCCTACGCCAACCAAAACGTGCCCGAGTGGAACACCATCTCCATCTCCGGTTACCACATGCGTGAGGCGGGATGCACCGCCTTGCAGGAAGTGGCATTCACGCTGGCCAACGGCGTGACCTACGTGCAGGCCGCGATCGATGCCGGTCTCGATGTGGACAGCTTCGCGCCGCGGCTGTCGTTCTTCTTCAACGCGCACAGCAATTTCCTGGAGGAAGCAGCGAAGTTCCGGGCCGCGCGCCGCATGTGGGCTCGCATCATGCGCGATCACTTCGGGGCCAAGAAACCCAAGTCGTGGATGTTGCGCTTTCACACGCAGACTGCGGGCTCAACCCTCACCGCACAGCAACCGGAGATCAATATCGCCCGCACAGCGTTGCAGGCCATGGCGGCCGTGCTGGGCGGGACGCAGTCGCTGCACACCAACTCCTTCGACGAGGCGCTGGCCCTCCCGACCGAGCAGTCGGCGCGCATCGCTCTGCGCACCCAGCAGATCATCGCTTACGAATCGGGAGCGCCGCAGACCGTCGATCCCTTGGCTGGCTCGTACTATGTAGAGTCGCTGACCAACCAGATTGAGGCGGGCGCGCGTGGCTATCTTGACAAGATCGAGGCCATGGGCGGCGTTCTGAAGGCGATTGAGGGCGGCTACGTGCAGCAGGAGATCCAAAACGCTGCCTACGAGTATCAGCAGACGGTCGATCGCCACAAAGCCATCGTTGTGGGCGTGAACGCCTTCGAGCTTGACGAAGAGAAGCCGATACCGCTGCAACGCATTGACGAGTCGCTGGAGGGCAAGCAGGTCGAGCGCCTGCGGGTGTTGCGCGCCAGGCGTGATCCTGCGAAATGGCAGGCCGCGCTGAAGGCCGTCGAAGATACCGCGCGCGGTACAGGCAACCTGATGCCGGTGATCGTCGAGGCCGTCGAAGCCGATGCCACGGTCGGCGAAATTTCCGACGCCATGCGCCGGGTGTACGGCGAGTACCACGAGACAGTGGTGATCTAGCATGAAACGCAAATTTAAGACCATGGATGCCAAACGAGGCGGTCGCCTACGTCGCGTCTCAGGCCTTATCGCCATCGGTCATCCTGACGATCGGTGCAGTGATGACCTTCGTCAGCCTTTGGTATTCGCCGGAGACGAAACATCTTCAGTTGCAGGAAGTCGGCGAAAGGGAACGGGTGAGCGATCGGGCCAAGCACGTAGCGAGTGTGCCGGACACTATGGCCGCGGACTAGCGTTTGACCGACTGGGGGCTATCCACTCAATGGAAAGAAGAATGTAGCCAATGTTGCTAAAACCTTTCGTTATCAACGCTCACGGCCGCATTGTCTTCCCCGGCAACTTTTTCCCAGAGTTGGACTTTTCTGTATTTAAGACCCTTAAACAATTTGCGGCAGTGATCCGGCGGGACTTCGGGGAGAAAGCTCCGACGGACGCGGAGATTGCGGCGCGCGTGCAGGCGGGTGAATACAAGAGCAGGTATGAGCTTTGCCGTGATCTGGCGTTGAATGTTTTCTGGGTGAATCGCTACACCTTCACGATGTACGAGAAACGCCCGACCCGTTGGAGAGATCTCCCGCGGCAGCGGGAGGATGTCTTCCTGCCGGTGTACAAGCCGAGAGATGCATCCGCCATCGCAACGGCGATCAAGGCTGGTTACCGGACGTTGCCCCCATCGTGGGATGAAGAGATGGAAGACCGGAGCTGCAGCATTCTACTGAATGTTTTTCGCAACAAACTTACCTCCGGTGGCGAGCTCCGCCCTATCCGTCCAACGGTGTCGGAGGCGCTGGCCGACCGTGCAAACCGCACCTGCCAGCTGCTGGCGTATGACCCCGATTCTCTGCGATATACATTCGACGATGTAATCGACTGCCTGCATCCCGTGCCCGAGCTGGAGGCATTGATGCGGCAATGCATGATCCTTCACAACCAGTATCCTTGGGACCCATCGACCAGTACTCAAATCGAAGTCGGCAACTTAAAGGACGACGACTACGTGGTGGCATTCCATCCCCGGAGCCAGGAAGTACTGCGCTTTATCCAGCGGGTAAAGAAGGACGAAAATTGGGGACCGCGGATTCGCCCGTATCGGACAAAACGGCCCGATACTCTGGCCCTGAGTGAGCCCATTAGGCCGTATCCGCCGGTGGAGGTCAGCAAACGATTCGCAATTTTGCCCCGACTTGAGGCCATTGCGGTCTATGAAGGTGAGGTGACCTGCAGCAACGCAGACCTCATCCGCAACCATGCGTACTGCTGGTCGCGCATGAGTGCAGTGGAAATCAGCCAGAAAACAGGGATCGAAGAGCGGCGTTACACTCAGTTATCCTTGGAGGACATGGCCCTGCTGGCGGCCAAGAAGGCCCTGGCGAAGTCCGGACGGCGGCCGGCGGAAATTGGCGCTGTCATCCTTTGCACTTGCACCAGCACCACGCTCATTCCATCGATTGCCACCTGGCTTTCAGGTGAGCTCGGCCTCCTGCAGACGCATGCTTCGTGTGACATCGTCGCCGCCTGCGCGGGCATGCCCTATGGTCTCGCGGAAGCAGTGCGCCTGTTGCAAGAGATTGATCGACCGGTGCTGCTCATCTGTGCGGAGAAATTCTCCGACAAGATCGGGACAGTGCGAACCTCCCGCATGATCTTCGGGGATGGCGCAGCGGCTGTGGTGATCGCTCCCGCGCCGGAAGGAACTCCTTCCGATATCGAGTTTTTCCAAACGTATGCCAGCGGACCATGGTCAGAAGTGAACTCCATCATCTGGCCAAACCCGGAGTTCGACAACAACATTACCGTGTACGGGCCGGAGGTGAAGGCCCTGGTGACTCGCTATTTAAAGGAGATGATGGGCGAGCTGGCCAATCTTCCGAACCCCAACGGTGGCGGCGGTTCGCTCATCGACGCGATTGATCTGGTAGTACCGCACCAGGCTAACAAGAACATGGTGCTTACGCTGGCGGAGGCGGCGGGGATCTCGGGCGAGCGGATTTTTTTCAACATCGAGCGGGTTGGCAACACTTCTTCCGCCAGTATTCTCATGGCCGTCCATGACGCGGTGCGAGAAGGCAGGATTGACCGTCCCATGCGGATTTTCGCGCCCGGCTTCGGCGCAGGCGCGGTTGGGGGCTACGTGGTTATGCGGGTCGATCCCGCAATTGTGAGCTGCAATTCTGACGACAGGAGTCTTGAAATGGCAAACGCTGCGCAGGGAAATGGAAGTTTTCAGCCGACGTCGCTGGTGGGTAAGGTCGCGCTGGTGACGGGGGCCACGCGCGGCATTGGGCGTGCGATCGCGCTAGAACTCGTACGCCGTGGGGCGAAGGTGGCGCTGAACTTCCGGGCGGACGTCAAGCACGCCGAAAGCGCGGCAGATGAAATCCACGAACTTGGTGGCGAGTGCCTGCTCGTGCAGGGCGACGTGGCCAAGAAAGGCGAGGCCACGCGCATCGTCAAGGAAGCGCTCGCCAAATGGCAGCGCCTAGACATCCTGGTAAACAACGCAGGTATTACGCGCGACCGAAGCATGCGCAAGATGACCGACCAAGACTGGTCAGAGGTGATCGACGTCAACCTGAACGGCACGTTTTATTGCACCAGTGCGGCCCTGCCGGCCATGATCAATCAAAGGTTCGGGCGGATCATCAATATCAGCTCGGTGGTCGGGCAAATGGGCGCATTTGGCCAGGCCAACTACTCGGCCAGCAAGGGCGGCATTATCGCCTTCACGAAAACTCTCGCGCTGGAAATGGCTCGATTCAACATCACCGCCAATGCCATCGCGCCCGGCTTCACCTCTACTGAAATGGTGGATGCGATTCCGGAAGAGATTGCCGCGCAGATCAGGGCCAAGATCCCTTTGGGACGGTTCGCGACGCCAGAGGAAATCGCCAAAGCCGCCGCCTTCCTTGCCGCGGATGGAGACTACATCACCGGGCAGGAATTGAATGTCAACGGCGGATACCACATGTGAGAAGTGTCGAACTTACTGAGACCGTGGGGCCAGCCAGCCCTCGATGTGCGGCCAAGTATATTTACTTGCTCCGCTGCCTGCCATGATTCCGATGTGACCGCCCTTAACCCGGAAGAGCTCCTTGTCTATGCTGCTGACCTTCGACATGACAGGCTCAGACTGGCACGACGGCGTAATGTGGTCGCCCTCGGCTATCACGGTGAGCAGATTGGCGTGAATGCGGCTGAGTTCGACGCGCTCACCTCGAATCAAAAGCTCACCGCGCATCAGCTTATCGTCGCGATAAAGGTCCACGATGAGTTGGCGGAAGACACCTCCGGCCAGAGGCACGTTGTCTGTCACCCACGTGTTCATCGCATGCCAGCCTTCCACCATGCGAGGATCGTCGATGTTGTCCCACAACTTCACATAATTGCCGATATAGTTTTCCACCGGCTTGAGTGCCTTGGCCCCGTAGTCGATCATCTCTCCAGGCATGTTGCCAAACGCCGCCAGCACCTTGTCCACATCAAAATAGCGCTCGTCCGTCCATCGCGCGAATGTCAAGCTCTGCTTGTTGGAAAAGTCCAGGGGAGCGGTCAAAAGAATCAAGTTGCGCAAGCCTTCGTCGCCACGCAGGGCGGCGTAGATGGTGGTGAGGATCGCTCCAATGCACCAGCCCAGGAGACTGAATTCTTGCACTCCGGAAATTGCTTTGAGCTTGCGGATCGCGCGCGGCATGTAATCCAGGGTGTAGTCGTCAAACCTGAGGTTCTTGTCTTCCGGTCCGGGCACTCCCCAATCGAGCAAATAGAGATCGTAGCCCTTGTTCAGCATGTACTCGACAAAGCTGTGACCGCGACGCAGATCGAGAATGTAGGGGCGGTTCATGAGGGCGAAAACCAGCAACAGGGGAATGGGATGGCGCTTCTCTTTGGGAAGAACGGGTACGTAGCGGTAGAGCTTCGCCTTGTTCAGCGTCCAGACCAACTCCTTCGGGGTCTGGGCAATGGCAGCTTTAGTGGTCATCGCCTTGTTGAGGGTTTGCAGCCGGTCCGCGACGGCTGTAACAGGGTCGGTGGTAGCCGTAGCTTCTGCCATCCTACTTTTTTCCTGTCTTCGCCGGTTTCGCTTTAGTCGTCTTCTCCCGACTGGGCTGCGGCGCCTTCGCCGACTGCGGACGCGGCGCTCCGTCGACTTTCACAATCAACCGCTGAATATTGTCGAGTTTGGCATCCAGGTCGTCGAGGCGCATCTCGACGTTGGTCATGCGCTCGGCAATCGAGAGAACGTCAGCCCGGGAAGGCATGGCCATCTGCTCGAGGGTTTTGAGCATCGCCTTTTCGACAGCTTCGCGGAATGGAGCCGACGCCGTCATGTAGCTATCGAGCATCGCGCCCGTGGCTTGCGCGTAGCCTTCGCTATTCACCATGTCAACCATGGTCTTGCCCCAGGCATCCATATATAGGTCGCGCGCCGCCCGCCAGGGTTCCATCGGATCAAGCCGCTTACCATCGTGGGTTGGGTCTTCGGCCATTTTACGACTCCTTTCAGCACGATACACCAGAGACAGTCAGGAGGATACCCCGCCGGGTGTCTTGTACCGCCCGGCTGGCATCCTTGGCGACTGGCACGCCCTGAACTCGACAACCGTTAGCGCTTGGCGGCGGCAAACGACTGGGAAGCAATGTTCAGAAACGACTTTTGCGCTTCGATCACAGCGTGCGCCCCGCGCTGGAACGTATCGACGATCGCTGCCGCTGGGCCAACTGCCGCGCCCAACTGCTTCTTAGTCGATTCAAGAACGGCCGTGTTCTGCTCGCCGGCAAACTCAAGAATTGTCTGTTGCGCCTCGATGGAGCGCTCAACCGACTTCTGGATGGTGGTGGTAACGCCATCGGCGATCTTGGAGTACGCCTCGCCACGCACTTTGGCAATACCGCTGGCGGCATTGGTCTGCTCGACGATTAGGTCGATGGCGCTCTTCTTGGTTTCGACGGCGGTCTGGACTGCCTGGCCGGCAACATCGAAGAGGAATGCGGGCGGGGTTACCGGGAAGTAGCTGAAAGCCTTCTTCCAGGACTCGATCCATTCGGCGGCCTGCTCGGCGCCGCTGTCCAGGGTCTTCTTCTGCAAGTCGGCGACGTGCTTAACACTGTTGAGAACCAGGGGAGAAAAAATGTCCACGAATTCAGGATTTACGGCTGCCGCAGCCTTGTGGGTTGACTTAGAGGTGTTTGTCATGATCTGCTCCTTTTAGAGAACGGGATTTGTTTATGTTGCGACTTATGCTGCACTGCAACATGATCAAATCTTACTCCCTTTTGGCGGCTTGTCAAGAGCAGACATGAAACAAAATACCCCGCAGCCACTCATTATCAAGAAATACGAGAACAGGCGTCTTTACAATACTTTAACCAGCCAATACATCAACCAGGGCCAGGTTGCCCAATTGGTGCGCGATGGCGCTGACGTGCGGGTGGTGGATGCGGCAACCGGGGAAGACCTGACCCGCCTGGTCCTGGCGCAGATCGTGTTGGAGGACGCCAAGACGCCCAATTCCATTTTCCCGCTCGATGTACTGCGGCAGATGATCCTCGCTTCCGGAAGGGCAACCCAGGAGAACGCGCTGCGGTACATGAAGGCGATGATGGACATGTACCAGAATGCTTCGCGCGCTTTGCCGCCACCGGTGAACCCTTTTGAGTTCATACAGGGGCGCTGGGCCAGTCCTCCCGCTAAAGGAGCCAGCGGAAGCCCAGAGTCGCGGCAAGATTTCTCCGAAACGCAAGTGAATGCCAGTGAGGCAGTCGAACTCAAGCGGCGGATCGAAGAGCTGGAATCTTTGTTGATTAAACGGGTACCGAAAAAGACCCGACCCAGGGCGAAATCTCGCCGCAAGGCTTGACGCACTGCGGCAAAGTGGCTAGTCTGTTCTGCGGCGCCCCTCAATCTAAGGAGAGAAATTGACTCTGCTCCAACCAAGGCGCTGCCCCCAGCTGGATGAAGATGACCAGGAGACTCAATGCTTCGTTCCGAGCAAGACCCTGCCACGGAAGACATTTCACAACCGGTTGAGGACACAACCATCCCCAGCGCGCCTCAGCCACGTGAATGCACGCTCATGGACACGCCGGTCGTTCGCGAACAGCGAAAGCCAGCCAGAGAGAGCGGACTGCGTGGGAAGGTTGTCGTAATCACCGGAGCCGTGGCTGGGATCGGACGTGCGACTGCGTTGCGCTTCGCTGAGGAAGGCGCACGAATTGCCGCTTGGGATGTTTCGACCGAGACCGCGCCTCAACTCGAATCCGCGATTAAACGGGCAGGGGGCGAGTCCCATTTTCAAGCGGTTGACGTCAGCGACGCGAGCGCGGTCGAAAGCGCCGCCGCCGCACTTGTCGGGCATTGGGGTCGGATCGACGTTCTCATCAACAATGCCGGCATCGTTCGCGATGCGCAGTTGGTGAAGTGGAACGGCGGAGGCCCCGAGTCAATCATGAGCGAGGACGTGTGGGATTCCGTGATCGGGGTCAACTTGAAGGGAGTCTTTCTGGTGACACGGGCGGTGGTACCCCACATGATCAAGGGTGGAGGTGGAGTAATTCTGTCCGCGTCCTCCGTCGTGGGACTTCTGGGCAATTTCGGACAGACGAATTACGTGGCTTCCAAAGCCGGCGTCATTGGAATGACGCGGACCTGGGCCCGGGAGTTGGGCAAGTACAAGATCCGCGTCAATGCCGTGGCTCCGGGATTTATCGCGACCGACATGGTGAGGGCGATGCCCCCCAAAATCTTCGAAAGCATGGTGGCGCGAACCCCGCTGGGACGTGCAGGAACATCGGAAGACGTGGCCAATACATACTTTTGGCTGGCATCGGACCAGGCAAGCTTCATTCACGGGGCTGTGATTTCCGTGGATGGCGGCGTCGTGATCGGAACCTAGACTCAAGCTCGTCTGATTCGCTCGCTCTCCCTAATCCCTTGACGTGCGCAATATTGATCAGCGGCATCATTGTGAATCGCTGTACGTTACTGGTTTTCCTACCTCAATGATCGCCGCGAACCATGAGCGTCCAGCCAAGAGTGCATGGCACGAGTTGCTCGCCACCATCTCTGCTAGCCGAAGTTCGTCACGGAATCGTCGTAAAGCCGGTTAAGTGTTCCGGAATCAGTTCAAGCGGTCGCGAAGTCTGCACTACATTTTGCGGTTGATTTCAAACGTTCGGGAAGACTGAGTCCGAGCCCATGCAGTAGGGATTTCTGTTCGGCCGTGGGTTCGGTG
>DATNLE010000262.1:0-6065 GCA_035603035.1 Candidatus Acidiferrales bacterium
ACGATGTATGGAGCGCCAAAGCAGGCGCGGGGGAAATCGGCGGCAATTGGATTGCCACGGAATTTTTTGCATGCGGCCGAGTTGGAGTTCCGGCACCCGCGAACCGGGATGACGATTGCACTCAAGAGTGAACTGCCGGAAGAATTGCGCGAGTTTCTGAGCAAGGTGGAACAGGGATAAGATTATGTTTCTGTGGCGCGGCCGAAAGCCGCGCCCTGCAAAACAAGAACGAATCCTGGGCGGTTGCGGATATAATAAACAACCAAATACGGGGCATCTTTACGAGACACATGTTTCCGAAAAATTCAGTGGCAAAGTGGGCAGCGATTTCGCTGGTAGTGTTGGTCACGAGCGAGTGCGGAGTGGCGCAAGCTTCGCCTGCGGCATCGCGGTCGACTCAATCGTCCGCCCAATCGCCGTCCTCCCCGGCCCCGGTCTTGCAGGCTCCGCCACGCTCCGCTGAACAGAATTCCACCGATTCGGGTGCGGAGAACGGAGATCTTCCGAAAATCCGCGTCGGCACCAACGAAGTCAACGTGGTGTTCACTGTAACCGATAAGCACGGCAGGCGAGTGACGGATCTGAAGCAGGCCGACTTTCGCATCGTGGATGACAGCAAGCCGGCGACGGAAATCCGCAGCTTCCACGCGGAGACGAATTTGCCGCTGCAGGTGGGCTTACTGATTGATGCCAGCAGTTCGGTACGCGACCGCTTCAAGTTTGAGCAGGAATCGGCAATCGAGTTTCTCAACCAGACGGTGCGTAAGCGTTATGACCTGGCGTTCGTCGTGGGATTCGACGCGACCCCGGAAGTGACGCAGAATTTCACTGACGATACCGAAAAACTCGGGCGCGGTGTCCGTGAACTGCGTCCCGGCGGCGGGACAGCGATGTACGATGCCATCTACTACGCGTGCCGCGACAAGCTATTGAAGCAACCGCAGAACGGGCCGACCCGGCGCGCGATCATTCTGCTGAGCGACGGAGAAGACAACCAGAGTCACGTAACCCGCGAAGAAGCTATCGAAATGGCGCAGCGCGCGGAGGCCATCATCTACACCATCAGCACCAACGTAAGCGGCACCAAGGGTGCGGGTGACAGGGTGCTGGAACGCATGGCCGATGCGACCGGCGGGCGCCCATTTTTTCCCTTCCAGATCCGCGATGTGACCAATGCATTTGCCGAGATTCAGGATGAACTGCGCAGCCAGTATGCCGTTTCCTATAAGCCGGCAGACTTCAAGTCGGACGGGCACTTCCGCACCATTGAGATCGTCGCCAATGACCGGAAAAATTTCCGCGTAAGAGCGCGGCGAGGCTATTACGCGCCGGTGGCGCAATAGAACGGATTCTGGCTTCTAGCTTGACTCACGGACGTTCGTTTTACTGACGGGCAACTGGATGCCAGGATATTCTGGGACACCACTTCGGAAAAAATTAGGGATCAAGGCGGGGTTTCGCGCGCAGTTGGCGAACCCTCCGGCGGACGTGCGGGCGGAATTATCCCCGGCGTTGTCGGAGTGCAGCATTGTCAAACAGGGAGACGCGCTCGATTTTGTAATGCTGTTCACCAAGTCGCACGCCGAGTTGACGAAGGAGTTCTCGCGACTAGCCAAGGTGCTGGCGCCGGCTGGGATGCTGTGGGTGAGCTGGCCGAAAAAAAGTTCCGGAGTTACCACAGACCTGAATGAGAACGCGGTGCGCGAGGTCGGATTACACGCGGGCTTGGTGGATGTGAAAGTCTGTGCCGTGACCGAGGTATGGTCAGGATTGAAATTCGTGCGGCGGATGAAGGATCGACAAATGCAATAGAAAAACATGGGCCGGGTCTTGCCGGGGGATAGAGCCGGTTAGCTCCGGCCGGCAAGCCTGGCCCAAAAAAATCTACGCCGTTCTCGCCCCCATTACGAGGTGCGCCACGAACGAAATCACAGCGAACAGTAAGAGCAGGTGAATCAGCCCGCTGGCTACGTGGAACATCAGGAACCCGCCAGCCCACAGAATAAGCAGCAGCAGAGCAACTACCAGGAAGGGTCCGAATCGCATCTAGTCCTCCTAAGACGTCAGTATCTTTAGACGTCAGTATCTTTAAAACTTATACGGCGACTGCGGACGGGGCTATATCGGCAAAAGACTGTAAATCGCTGACTATATAGCAGTAGGAACGACAAGGGAGCCGAAATGGTGCGAGTGGGATTAATTGGATTTGGAATGGCGGGACAGGCGTTTCATGCCCCGGTGATCCGGGGTGTGCCCGGGATGGAGTTGGCGTGCATTCTCGAGCGTAGGGGAACTCGCGCTCAGGAAAAATATCCCGAAGTGCGGGTCGCGCGAACTTTGGATGAATTGCTGGCGGATAGACAGATTCAGCTCTGCGTGATCGCGACTCCGAATGACTCGCATGTCCACCTGGCACGGGCCTGTTTACTGGCTGCCAGGGATGTGGTGGTGGACAAGCCTTTGGCTCCAACCTTGGCTGAGGCGGAAGAGTTGGTGGGACTGGCGGCCGAGCATGGAAGATTAATCACCGTCTATCAGGATCGCCGTTGGGATGGTGATTTCGGCACCGTAAAAAAGATCGTGCAGTCGGGAGGTTTAGGATCGATCGTTGAATACGAATGTCGATATGACCGGTTTCGTCCGGAGCCGAAACCAAATGCGTGGCGGGAAAAGGCAGAGCAGCCGGGCGCCGGAGTGCTGTTCGATCTTGGGCCGCATGTGATCGACCAGGCGCTGGTGCTGTTCGGCGAGCCGCGGGCGATTACGGCTTCGGCGTTCTGCGAGCGGGACACGTCCCAGGTGGATGATTCCTTCGATGTCTGCATGGAGTATCCGAAGTCGGCAGCCGTGCTGCGGGCGATGGGACGGGCTCGGATCATCGCCTATGCGCCGGGGCCGCATTTTTTGATTCACGGCACCAAGGGATCGTTTGTGAAGTACGGAATGGATCCCCAGGAGGCGCGATTGCGGGCGGATCAATATCCGCAGGGCACGGATTGGGGTGCGGACTGGGGTGAAGAAGCAGAAGAATTGTGGGGGACGCTGAGCCTGGTGGGCAAGCCCAGCGTGAAGGTGAAGACCGAGCGCGGCGACTATCGCGGCTTCTACGCGAATGTCAGAGATGCGATTGAGAAGAAGGTGCCGTTGGACGTAAGCCCCGAACAGGCACTGCGTACGATGAGAGCCCTGATGTTAGCGCACAGGAGCAGTAGGGAGCGCAGGACCTTAGCGTGGAGCGAAGCGCCGGAGTGAACCGGATTTGTTACTGGCGAGATGGCGGCCTCGCCGGTCATGCCCATGTTGAATGCGGTTCATCCTGGGGACATTCAACCCGCCACGCTTTAGCGCGGGGGGCAACTTTTCCGCGTGCCGGGTTCTTCATAGCTCAGGTTCTGACTCATTGAGACCTCGCAGCAAAGCGGCGTCGCTTAGCTAAGGTAGTTGCCGCAGGAAAACCAATCAGCCACGTCTTTAACGACAGACCTACACCTTCTTCCAGAGCTCTACTCGCGGATCCTCCGGATTCAGCTTCGCCAGCTCTTTCAGAAGCTCCTTGGTCCGCTCGTCACGCGGCATAGGCACGGTCACGGCGATTTCAACAATTTCGTCCCCGCGGGCCCCGTCCTTCGTGGCCGAGGACACGCCCTTCTCACGCAGGCGCAATTTCTGTCCCGGCTGGGTTCCAGGAGGAATCTTTAACAAGGCGCGGCCATCGATGGTCGGCACTTCAATCTTGGCTCCCAGCCCCGCCTCAGTCACGCTGACGGGAACGGTCAGATAAATATCGTCCCCGTCGCGCCGGAAGAGGGGATGTTCTTCGATCCGGATGATCACATAGAGATCGCCAGCGGATCCGCCGTGAGCTCCAGCATTCCCTTTGCCTGCCAGGCGGATGCGCTGGCCGTCGCGCGTGCCGGCCTTGATACGAACTTCCAGCGGCTCTGTCCGGCTGACGGTGCCGTCGCCGTGACACGTGGGACAAGTGGAAATGTTCTTGCCCGTTCCCTGACAGCGCGCGCATTGCACGTTGAACTTCATCCGTCCGCCGGTTTGGGTGACCTGTCCCGTGCCGTTGCAATCGGGGCACGTCCCCGGCGCCTGAATGTAACCCTGTCCATGACAGGTCGGGCAAACATCCTGGCGAGTAATGTTGAGTTTCATGACGCCGCCGCGGATCGCCATCCAGAAGGGAACGTTCACCTGATATTCAAGGTCGGAGCCCGCTTCCGGGCCGACCTCGGCCGCAGTCGTTCCACGTCCGCCGCCGAACATTCCCGAGAAGATATCCTTGAATCCCCCGCCACCGCCGGTTCTCCGACCTCGACCAGCGTTATCCACCAAATCGGAAAAGTCGAATCCTCCAAAATCGAAGGGCACGCCTTGTGCGCCACTTCCTCCGCCAGAGAATCCGCCGGGCGCCCCACCGCCCCCGAATCCGCCTGTCCCTCCACCGCGCGCATACGCTTCAGCCGTGGCCGGATCAATATTGTCCGAATAGAATCCAACCTGATCGTAGACCTTGCGCTTCTTGGGATCGCTGAGCACGTCGTTCGCTTCAGAGAGCGACTTAAACTTCTCCTCGGCAGATTTGTCCCCGGGGTTTACGTCAGGATGGTACTTGCGAGCCAGCTTGCGAAAGGCCTTGCGGATCTCTTCGGCGGACGCGGACTTCTTTACGCCAAGGATTTCGTAATAATCTTTTTTAGTAGTAGTTGCCATTAGAATAGCCTGTCACCTGAGCGGAGTTTCCGTTCGTGAAGCGGACAGAAGCGCAGTCACAAGGACCCCATGCGTGCATACCCCGGCAGCGGCGTGTCGCGGAGTTCTCTCATCTGCCTTTGATCGCTTCCCGGGGCCAACCCCCATCTGCGAGCCCCGCTTCTCCGCCAAATCTTCCGATCGCGGATGTCTTCGCTTTAATCAAAACAATTTGCCCCTGTCCCGCCCTTCAATTACTTCTCGTGTCCGATGGCTTTATGGACACCCTCAAAACTGTCGTAATATGCCCGGCGGTCGCAATGATACTTGCTGGCAAAGCCCTCGACTTCGCCCCGCTTATGTTCCAGAGCACGCCGGCAAATGCTGTTCGTCATTCCTATGGGGGTCGTGCCACAGCGGCTGCCCATGCTGTAAAGGAAATATTCGCGATCCTTCACCACATCCCCCCGCAGCCCTGTCACTCTTGAGCGCAGTCGGTGGTTTTCCCTCGTCGCTTAGTTCGGTATTCTGTGCTTCTCCTCTTGTAGCACGACCAGCGGACCCGACTCGGCACTATCCTCATAAACCGGAATTGGCCAAGCTCCCGTCGGCGAGGAGACGAAAACTCGCCACCGCCTGTCGTCCTCGGCAAGAGTGAGAAAATAAGTCTGCTCATTCACCTGAAAATCCATTTCAAATCCCCCTTTAGACTCGGCCCGACATCTTAAAACGTTGTGGCGCGAGCAATGCCCGCGCCACACGATCCACGCCAGAAGCCGAGAGCTGGTAGCTGCCCTTACTTCTTGTCTTCCACATCCACGTACTCGGCGTCAATGACGCCCTCGTCTTTGGTCTTCTGACCGGCGCCATTGCCGCCCGAAGCCGCACCAGCCCCGTCTGTGGTACCGCCACCTGCTGCGCCCGCGCCCGGCGTTGCCTGCGCCGCCTTGTACATCTGTTCGGCCAGCTTATGCGAAGCTTGGGTCAGGGTCTCGCGGGCCTTATCCATCTGCGCCTTGTCGCTCGACTCCAGCGCCTTCTTGGCGTCGGCTACAGCGTTCTCAACGTCGCCGCGCTCGGAGCCTGAGATCTTATCTCCCGACTCGCGCAGCATCTTTTCGACGTTGTACACCATGCTATCGAGCTGGTTCTTGGCCTCGATCGCGTCCCGCTGTGCCTTGTCCTCGGCCGCGTGCGCATCGGCTTCCTTGGCCATGCGCTCGACTTCTTCCTTCGACAATCCAGAAGACGACGTGATCGTAATCTTCTGGTCCTTTTGCGTGGCCGTATCTTTCGCGGTCACGTTCAGGATGCCGTTGGCGTCAATGTCGAACGTCACTTCAATCTGCGGCACGCCGCGCGGAGCC
>DATNLE010000269.1:0-6289 GCA_035603035.1 Candidatus Acidiferrales bacterium
CTAATTAATTAGGCTGCGTATGCCATTTGTTGATTGGCAATTATCATTTTGCTCACGATTACGGGTGTGTGCACCCCGGCATGCCTCTTGGCCGCAAGCATCTCCGTCGAAGCCGTGACGCCCCCACTGGTGGGATTGGCCGTATTCAAAAGAGCTAAATCCAGACTAGGTGTGAACTGAAGGGAAGTCAAACTGCAAATTGGATGCATCAACTTGCATAAGTATCGGAGCGCCACGAGAGAAACGGCTTCCGACAATTTGGCGTCATGGCCGCATGTGGGCGAATTGCAAACGCAGGGGCTGCAAAAGCCTCGACTGGAAGCTCTTTCCGCTTGTACCCGGGCATCAGCTGAGGTAAAGCGGCAGTGCAACGAGTTAGGAGTTAGTTCGATCCTGCCCCCTGCCTCGATCGACCTGGCTCATGCAGTGACAAACTGCCCGCAGAACCACGAAAAATTGACAGTTCTTTCGAACCACTAAGAAGATTGCATGCGAAGTGATGTCCCTACTTGAGCACTTCTATCACTTGCAGGAGTTGGCTTTCTTCTCGTGGTTCTTTGGGAATCCGTCGCTCGATATGCACGGCTGGGACTCGGATAATGGAACTTTCCTCACCGATGCTGGACCCGTGGGTCAGTGAGGATTGGACTAGATCGCCGGCGCTCTGCGGAATTTCGTTGTCGGAAGCGATGGCATTAAAAGAGAAGCCACCCACGTTGGGCGGTTTCACCTTTTGAAGCCGCGACTGTTTTCTCCATCTATTTCTGAAATGGATCGTTGCAACTTGGGAAGGACAGATGCAACCTTAAGTCCGGCTTCCAGCCGGCCCTTCACGCCGATCCATTCCGTATCCAGAATGCTGAAATACGCCGTATCGCGTACGCGGCCCGTCCATGTGATCAAATGCTTGCGCAGCATGCCTTCTTCTTTAGCGCCGATGCGGAGGATCGCGTTGCGGGACCTCTGATTCAGCGCATCCGTCTTGAGTTCGACGCGCATGCACTGCCAGACGTCGAAGGCGTGCCGCAGCATGAGGTATTTCGCTTCGCTATTGACGGCAGTTCGCTGCCACGCCGGCGCGATCCAGGTGGAGCCGATCTCCACACGGCGGTTGATGCGATCAATATTCATGAAGCGAGTGCTGCCGATCACTTTCCCAGAGCTGCGCTCGACGGTCGCAAATACCACGGACTCGCCGCGTGCCTGCTCGCCCAGCGCTCGCTCAACAAGTAGCTCGAAATCTTCCGCCGTTTTCATACGGTACGGAATCCACCGGAAGATATCGTCGAGGGAGTCCTTGGCCGCCTGCCAGAAGAGTTCCGCATGCTCGCGGCGAATCGGTTCGAGACGAATCACCGAACCCTGCAGCGTGATCGGAATTTCGATATGCAGCGTCGCGGTAGTCGAACTCATCGCACGTTTCCTTTCTTGCCTGGCGTGCCTACTATATATCTTGCATCTGGCGATCATTTGCGGGCATCTGTAGTATGGCTTTGTTACTTTTGAAGAGCAAGGGTGGTTGACCAGCGATGATCCTATCCGTCCAATACTTTACAAACTATCGTTGTCAGGAGTGTTGCCGGTGAAATCGCAGTGTCTGCCCTTTGTTCAGATTCCACACACCGCGCGCCTTTTCACTGACTTCCTCTCATATTCTGCCAGCGTCCGAGCGTTCTACCCGCACTCTCCATACTTCAGCGAATGGTTAAAGACAGAAGCGTCTAGCCTGCAGTACGAGCCCTCGCGCCGCGAACGCGTCAGCGCGATTCTCGAGCGGCAAAACAATACATGGGGCGCTTCGCCACAGACTTCCGCAAATCTCGATCGCTTTCGGCGCGGCGCCGCCGCAATCGTGACCGGGCAGCAAGTGGGTCTGTTCGGCGGTCCCATGTTCTCGGTTTATAAAGCTTTGAGCGCCGTTAAGTTGGCGGAAGCGGCTAAGGCCGCGGGGGTGGATGCGGTCCCCGTCTTCTGGCTCGCTACTTATGACCACGATCTCGCCGAGGTCAATCACATCTCCATGCCTGGCCCTGACGGCCTGCTGCGGAGGCTTGCAACTTCCAGCCACAGTATTACGGGCGCTCCGGTAAGCGAAGTTCGCCTGGGGGAAGAGATCCTGCCCGTCGTGGAAGAAGCGGCATCGCTTCTGGGAGATTGCGAAGCGTCGCAACTGCTTCGCCACTCGTATCGTCCCGGAGAAACGTTAGGCACTGCTTTCGCGCGCTTTTATGCGCGTCTCTTCGCGCCGTGGGGAGTGATTATTCTCGATGCTTCTGATCCAGAGCTGCACCAGGTGGCCGCGCCGATCTACCGAGCCGCAGTCGAGCAAGCGTCTGAAATCGCCGATGCGTTGCTGGCTCGAGGGCAGGCCCTTGAGAGGGCTGGATATCACCAGCAGGTGAAAGTTACTTCTTCCTCCGTCCTGCTGTTCACGCTGCAAGGCGGCGCTCGCACGCCGATTCAGCGACGCGCAAATGGGAACTCGACGGAGTTTGTGATTGCTAGCGAAGCTGCGGCCGAGAAGCTGTCGTCCACCGAGCTCATCGATCGCATCTCAACGATGCCAGAGAAGTTCAGTCCTAATGTGCTTTTGCGGCCGGTGGTGCAGGACTATCTTTTGCCCACGCTTGCCTACGCGGGAGGCGCCGCCGAAGCGGCCTATTTTGCGCAAGCCAGCGCAGTGTACGGAAAAATGGTGGGCCGCGTAACGCCGATCGTGCCCCGGTTTTCCGCAACTCTTGTCGAACCCAAAGTGCAGCGCTGGCTTAAGCAATACGACATTACGGTTCTCGATACGTTTCATGGCCTGGAGGCCCTTCGCCATACGTTGGCGGCGCGTAGTTTGCCCGCGGATTTGCAAGCTGCCTTCGAGCGAGCCAGCGAGTCGGTAACACAATCTTTCTCCGGACTGCATGAGGCGCTGGCCAAACTCGATCCCACGCTCGTCGAGGCCAGCCAGACAGGAATTTCAAAAGTGCAATATCAGCTGGACCGGCTTCGGGAACGAGCGATGGCTGCCGAATTGCGACGGAGCGAGGTGGTGAGCCGCCACGCGGAAGCGCTAAGCCAAGCGCTTTATCCTGAGGGCGCTTTGCAGGAGCGCGGCGTCGCCGGTGTCTATTACCTGGCCCGCCACGGTACCGAACTTCTGAATAATATTTACGACTCGATGCACACCGATTGCCTCGACCATCAAATTCTGGAACTCTAGAAAGCTACACTCCCGTTTGCCCTAGCGGCTTTCGCTCGATGCCAAGTACGTCCCCAGCCCAATCATGATCGCGCCCGTTACGGTTCGCTGCCGACGGCGGAACACCGCTGACGAGCGAATTTGTTTCCCCAGCGGTCCCGCCATCAAGACGACGATCATGTCAGCCGACGTGTTCAGAATCACCGAAACCGTTCCCAGCACGACGAACTGAAGAAAGACATGTCCCACCCCACGGTTGACGAATTGCGGGATGAAGGAAAGAAAGAACAGCGCCGTCTTAGGATTAAGCACTTCCGTAGCAACCCCCTGCACCAGCGGATTACGCGCCGCCCCGTGGTTTGCTGAAAGGGAATCACCCTTACACTGTGTCGCTTTCGGGGCGTCTTTCGGCGCGTCCTTCTGTGCATCCCTGATCATTCTGACGCCCAGGAAGCAGAGATACGCTGCCCCGACATACTTGACGGCCGAGAATGCCACAGCCGATCGCGCCAGAATTACGGAAACTCCCAAGGCTGCGGCGAACACATGTACCATGCCTCCCAGGAGGGTTCCCAGCGCCGACAGCAGCCCTTCGCGTTTTCCTCCCGCCAAAGTTCGGGCCAGCACGTACAACATTCCCGGCCCCGGGGCGACAGCCAGCAGGAGGGCTGCGGTAAGAAATAGCAACAGTCGAGTCGAATCAAACATGATGGAGATTTTACTTCAGAGACTATTTCCGCAGCCAGCGTTCGAGTTGTGCCAGCGTTTCCACTCGGGGCTCGGGCCGGTCGCGATAGGCTCCCGCCACATCAAACAAGATCGCGCGCAGACCCGCACTTGTGGCGCCGATGTAGTCCACCGAGTACACGTCGCCCACGTACAGACTCTGGTCGGCGCGCACGTTCATGGTTCTCAACGCCGCCTCAAAGATCTCAGCACGAGGTTTTTCAAATCCGACGATTCCAGAATCTGTGACGCTCTCAAAACAGTCGGCTATGCCGCAGCGGGAGAGAACATTCTCGATTTTTCCATCTGCGTTGGAAATCACTGCAATGCGATATTTCTGGCGGATTCGCTCCAGTACCGCGCGCGTGCCGGGCAGTAACTGATCCCAATTGGCTGAATCTTGTGTATTCCGGACCAGGTCCTGTACTAATCCCTCGCGACCTTCATTGAGGTCGTCGAGTAAATAGGTGTGAAATATCCACCAGAAGCCGTGATCTATGCGACCGCTCTCGATGCCCCGATCAAACTCGATCTTGGTTCTGCGCTCCAGGGCCTGCCATTGTTCAAGCGTAGGATGGCGGTCACTAGCGATGGGGGCCAGCATCTTCAACCGGTTCGGAAATAGTAAGGTGTTGCCCACATCGAAAAAAATGACACGCGGTTCAGCCATGCTCCCATCTTACTGAAAACTTTGCACTCAACCCGCTGCGCGCGGAACGGGGTGACAATCTGGTTGCGATACTTCGCGTGATAGAACTTCATGGCACAAACCTCGCAGAGCGTTAATGCTGCTGATGCCAGCGCCCCGCGGTATCCGTGACCCCGGCCGAGAAAAAATGTAATATCCAATCCATCGCGCCAGCTCTATGAGGCGTCTTGTCGGGAGTGATTCAGCTATGGCTCTTACTTCGACAACCGGATTGATCGCTGGCTTTGCACGCTCCAAGTTTGCCGGGCTATCGATTTACAGCCTGGTGCACGCCCCATCCGCCGTGTTCGCAGTCCTGTTCTTGTTCCAGCGTCATTCCAGCCCGCGCAACGATATTTACAATATTCTTTGGGCGGTTGTCTTCGGGTTCGCCACTCTGAATATCTTGAGCCTGTCGGCGCGGCGTTTCGAGCCAAATCGCCGCGGTCTCACATTCGGCGAACTGATGGCGGTTCTCATAGTCCTGCTTTCGATCTTCCTGCTCGGCTGGGAGTTGCTTAGTGTCTTCCGGATATTTCCCATCAAACTCCACCGCTAAACTGCGGGCAACCCGTTTTTGCGGTATGATTCGCAAAGTGGCGAAGAACGCCCCCAACTTCGAAGTCACCTGTCCATGCTGCAGCGCGCTGCTGAAGGTTGATGTCGATACTCGCGCCGTAATTGCCCATACCGCTGCGGTGAAGCCCCGCATGTTTGCCGATATGGAAGACGCCGCCCGCGCTATGAAGGAACAAGATACGCGCCGCGAATCTATATTCCGGCAATCGGTCGAGGCACAAAAACATGCTTCCGAACTGCTGGAAAAAAAGTTTCAGGAGGCGGTCAAGAAAGCCAAGGAATCTCCTGACACGGGCAAGCCCATCCGCGATTTCGACTTGGACTAGCGTCCCGCTAGAATCGTCCCATGGCGATTCGTCCTCTGCTTCTCGGTCATCGCGGCGCCCGGGCCGAGAAATCTATTCCCGAGAATACCTTGGCTTCTTTTGATCGGGCTCTAGCCCACGGTTGTGATGGCTTCGAGTTCGACGTGCGACTTTCCGCCGATAGCCAGCCCGTGATTTGCCACGATGCTACCGTTCAGGGTGTTGAAGTTGCTGGCTGTTCGGCGCCGCGACTCGCGGTGCCCCTTCTGGGCGATGTTCTGGAGCGCTACCAAGCCACTGCTTTCCTCGACATCGAACTTAAGGTACCGGGGTTGGAGTCGAGCACGCTGGATCTGCTTCGAGCGCATCCGCCAGTTCGCGGCTATTTAATTTCTTCGTTTCTGCCGGAAGTATTGGAGGCGGTCCACGGCATGGACGCCGCTGTCCTTCTTGGTCTGATTTGCGAGACGCGTGCCCAGCTCAGCTTTTGGCTAAAGTCGCCCGTTAACGCTGTGATGCCGTACTACAAACTGGTTTCGCGAAGTGATATCGCCAACATCAAGCGTGCAGGCAAGAAGGTAATGGTTTGGACGGTGAATTCCACAAAAGACATGAAGCGATTTGCGAGCTGGGAAGTAGACGGAATCATTTCCGACTACCCCGAGAAACTGGTCCGCACTTTGGGCTGAAATTCCGAGGCCGAGATCAATAAATAAAGCTAACCGTCCGACGTTGCAGAAATCCGACGTCGCGGGCTGCGCTAGTCCGCTGCCGCTTCGAAGGCCGCAGTGGCTTGGGGCG
>DATNLE010000273.1:0-2725 GCA_035603035.1 Candidatus Acidiferrales bacterium
GGCTCGCAGCGATGGCATCAAAGTCGAACGGGGATGGCGGATAGGGCCGCGAAAAAGGGACCACCCTGGCGCTACTTCAAGGGGCTCACCCGAAAACTAAGACGTAAATGGGATCGGCGTACCGTGTTCGGAAACGCGATAACGCTTAGAAACTATGTGAGAAGCGGGCGAAGACTCGGAATAACGAAAACCTCGATCTGATAGAGAATCAAAAACAGCAGCACATCAAGAGGGACATCGTTGACGTCTTTACCGAGAATATTTTCTTCGCCGAAGGTTACAAGTGCCTTATAGCGTCTATACACATGCGTGGGTTTGACCGGACCGACTTTTTGTACCACGGCGAGTGAGAGAGTTTACATCACAATCTCGTCGGGTAAGGATGCACTTGGCGGCTCGCAGGGAGCCGTAGGCGACCGGAGAGCCGCCAAGTGCGGCGCGAACGCCGCTGGTGCCGGTGGCCTGTAGCCGAGCGACGAGTGCGGCCGCGTTGTGTTGTATTCCACTCGCCATTTCTCGATCACGATCTGCGCCTCTCTCAGCGAGTAAAAAATCTCTCCGTTCAAGCATTCATCTCGCAATTTCCCATTGAAACTCTCGCAGTAACCGTTCTCCCATGGACTCCCTGGCTCAATGTACAAAGTTCCCGTTCCCAGATTCCCCAACCACTTCCGAAGTTCCCCAGCCACGAACTCCGGTCCGTTGTCAGATCGAATGTTCTCTGGAACTCCTCGCCACAGCATCACATCAGCCAGCGCCTCGATGACCTCGTAGCTCCCAAGTCTTCGAGCTACACGGATCACCAGACACTCTCGCGTGTATTCATCGATCATCGTCAGCATGCGGATCATTCTGCCATCGTGGGTCATGGCACTCACGAAATCGTAGCTCCACACGTGATTCGCCCGCTCCGGCCTTAGCCGCACGCAAGAGCCGTCATTCAACCAGAGCCTTCTCCTTGGCTTTTGTTTCTTGGGTATCTTCAGCCCTTCGCGACGCCAGATGCGCTGCACTCGATCTTTCCCCACCTGCCAGCCTGCCGTCCGCAACAGCGCCGTGATTCGTCGGTAGCCGTAACGGCCATACTCACTGGCCAGGGTAATAATCGCTCGCGTCAGCGCATCTTCATCCACTCGCTGGATCGGCAGGTAGCGCTGCGTTCCACGCCACTGATTCACCAGCCGGCAAGCATGCCGCTCGGAGAGTTCATGCTTCTCCCGTGCATGCTCCACCGCACTGCGACGCCGCTCAGGGCTTAGAAGTTTCCCTCCGCAATATCCTTGAGAACTTGCTTCTCCAGCGACAGCTCCGCCACCACTCGCTTGAGCTTGGCGTTCTCCTTCTCCAGTTCCTTCAGTCGTTTTGCTTGATCCAACTTCAGGCCGCCGTATTCCTTCCGCCATCGGTAGAACGTCTGCACCGTGATTTCAGCTTCCTTGCACGCTTGTGGGGTGAGCTTTCCGTTCGCAATTCCTACTTCGATCTGACGCAGTATCGTCACGATCTGTTCTGCTTTGTACCTCTTGATGGGCATATCCAGCCATCCTCCTCGTGAATTCTCTCTCACGTCGGCTGGTACAAAAAGCCCCGGTCAGGTCAAGCAACTACAGTACAACCTGCTGTTCCGCTGGTTTGTGGGAATGGAGATGGACGAGGTGGTGTGGAATCACGCGGTGTACAGCAAGAATCGGGAGCGCTTGCTGAATGAAGAGGTCGCCGAGACGTTTTTCCAGCGGGTGCTGGAACGAGCCCGGCCGTTTATGTCGGATGAACATTTCACGGTGGACGGAACGCTGATCGAGGCCTGGGCCAGCCACAAGAGTTTCCGGCCCAAGGACGGAACGGGCCAGCCCCCCGGACCGGGAGGAGACGTCGATTTTAAAGGGGAGAAGCGCAAGAACGAAACCCATGAATCCAGCACCGATCCCGAAGCCCGATTGTGGACGAAGTCGCGAGGCAGCCAGGCGAAGCTGAGTTATATGGGGCATGTATTGATGGAAAACCGCAACGGACTGTTGCTGCAGACGTTTCTGAGCGAGGCGAACGGAAGAGCGGAGCGGGATGCGGCGCTGCTGATGGCCGAAGCCCTGCCGCCGGGAAAGCGAGTGACCATGGGAGGGGACAAGGCCTACGACACGCGAGAATTCGTAGGAGAACTACGCGGGATGAACATCACGCCGCACGTGGCGCAGAACACGAGCAATCGGAGGAGCGCGGTGGATGAGCGGACCACGCGGCATGCGGGGTATGAGGTGAGTCAGCGGAAGAGAAAACGAGTGGAGCAATCGTTCGGGTGGATGAAGATGGTGGGGATGCTAAGAAAAGTGAAGCTGCGAGGAATCGAGAAGGTAGGATGGCTGTTTACTTTCACCGGAGCCGCCTACAACCTGTGCCGATTGCGAAACCTGACGGCCAGAGCATGAAGGAAGTTTCGATTCGGATCGGCTGAGTAGATCGAAAAACCAAGAGCACTCCCCCGCAAATCAGCGATAACTCAAAATTTCAGAACGAAAAGCTAGAAAAACTGAATTATTCAACAAGCTGTTAGTCGCGTTACCGGACATTGACGGCTAGTTTCCGGTTAGGGCGTTAATCAGATGGGATGAGAAGGCCGGTCTCCCAGCGGGATGCGATACGCTCCCAATGAACGAGGCGCTCTAGGCGCAAAAAGGAGACCGGCAATGAAGAAGATTAGCACTGTGCAGGTATTGGGGAACGAAATTTT
>DATNLE010000275.1:0-22339 GCA_035603035.1 Candidatus Acidiferrales bacterium
TGAAGGTTGCGATCGTCGCCGGAGAGTCTTGTCCCGTAACTCTGGTCAAAGATCATTACAGCCGCCTACCGCAGGCGACTCTCTACAACGAGTACGGCCCCACAGAAGCAACGGTATGGTGCTCAGTTTACCGGTGCGAACCGGGGGACGAATCGATTCTGGTCCCAATCGGACGACCAATCGCAAACACGCAATTGTATGTTCTGGATTCCCACCTCCAGATCGTGCCCGTGGGAGTGCCAGGAGAACTGAACGTTGGAGGCGCTGGTGTAGCCGGCGGTTATTGCAACCGCCCGGAGCTCACCGCCGAGAAGTTTATTGCGAATCCCTTCAGCACAACTCCGGGTGAACGCCTGTACAAAACAGGCGACCTGGCCCGGCTCTTGCCGGATGGAAACATCGAATATTTAGGACGTGTCGACCATCAGGTGAAGATCCGGGGCTTTCGCATCGAGTTGGGAGAAATCGAAGCTGCGCTTCTTGGACATCCCGCAGTGCGGGAAACGGTGGTAATGGCGCGGGAAGATATGCCTGGCGACAAGCGGTTGGTGGCATATTACACCGCGGCGGACGCAAGCGCTCAAGACACAGCAGAATTCGGAGCAGAACAACTGCGGGTGCATCTGTCGGCGCACCTTCCGGAGTACATGGTGCCGGCGGCGTACGTGCGGCTGACGTCGATGCCGCTGACTCCAAACGGAAAGCTGGACCGCAAAGCGCTGCCGGCGCCGGAAGTCGATGCCTATACGAGACACGGCTACGAGCCGCCACAGGGCGAGATCGAGACTGCACTGGCCGCCATCTGGGGCGACCTTCTCAAACTCGACCGGGTCGGACGGCATGACAATTTTTTTGAACTGGGCGGACACTCTTTGCTGGCCGTGACCTTGATCGAGCGCATGCGCCGCAAAGGCCTGCAGGTTGATGTGCGGTCTTTGTTTGCGACCTCGACGCTGGCTGATCTGGCCGCGACCGTGGAGGTAAAGGGCAACACCATCGAGATCCCACCCAACCGCATTCCGCCAGAGTGTACTGCCCTCATGCCGGAGATGCTGCCGCTGGTACAGCTTACCCAGGAGGAGATTGATCGAGTGGTTGGACTCGTACCGGGGGGAACGGCAAACGTGCAGGATATTTATCCCCTAGCGCCGTTGCAGGAAGGGATTCTGTTTCATCATCTGATGAGCAGCGAGGGCGATCCATACTTATTAGCCAATCTGCTTAGCTTCGACCGGCGGGAACAGTTGGACACCTATCTTGCAGCACTGCAGGCGGTCATCAATCGGCACGATATCCTGCGCACGGCCGTTATGTGGGAGGGGCTCTCCGATCCGGTGCAGGTCCTCCAGCATAAAGCAGCCTTACACCTTCAGGAAATCGAACTTGATCCAGCGTTCGGGGATGTGGGCGAGCAGTTGTATGCGCGCTTCGATCCACGGCGATGGCGCATCGACCTGCGCCAGGCTCCGTTGCTGCGGGTTTATATCGCATATGACAAAAGTAAGGGGCGCTGGCTGATGATGCGCCTCTTGCATCATCTGCTTGCCGATCACACCACGATGGAAGTGATGCAGGACGAAATCCAGGCGCATCTGCTCGGGCAGGCAGAGCGGTTGCCGGCTCCATTGCCGTTTCGCAATCTGGTGGCCCAGATCCGCTTGGGTGTGAGCAAAGAGGAACATGAGGCGTTTTTCCGTAAGATGCTGGGCGATGTAGAGGAGCCCACCACTCCGTTCGGATTGTTCGATGTACAAGGCGACGGCACCGGGATCGAGGAAGCGCAGGTGGCACTCGACACCGCGCTTGCCCGCCGAGTTCGGGAACGCGCGCGCAAACTTGGGATCAGCGCAGCGAGTCTGTGTCACCTGGCCTGGGCCTCGGTGCTTGCCAAAGTTTCGGGCCGCGAGGATGTGGTGTTCGGCACGGTTTTATTTGGGCGCATGCAGGGCGGAACGGGTTCCGACCGGGTGATGGGGCTGTTTACGAACACGCTGCCGGTGCGGATTCACATTGGCGACGAAGGCGTGGAACCCTGTGTACGACAGGTTCACGCGCTGCTGGCTGGGATGATGCGCCATGAACATGCCTCGCTGGCCTTGGCTCAACGTTGCAGTGCGGTACCGGCGCCTGCGCCCCTGTTCTCTGGATTGTTAAATTACCGTCACAGTCAGGGGACGCAGATTCCGTCCGAAGAGCGGATGCGTGCCTGGGAAGGTATCCGCGATATTCGGGTTGAGGAACGGACCAACTATCCGCTCACGCTGTCGGTGGACGATCTGGCGGAGGGCTTCAGTCTGACGGCGCAGACGGCGGCTTCGGTCGGCGCAAAGCGAGTATGTGCATATATGTGCACGGCGCTCGAGGGCCTGGTTGAAGCCCTGGAGAAGGAGCCAAGCAGGGCGATCCGCACCTTGGACGTGTTGCCCGTGGCAGAGCGGGAACAGGTTCTGCGTACGTTCAATGACACGGCGGCGGACTATCCCAAAGAAAAATGCGTTCATCAGTTGTTTGAAGAACAAGTCGAGAAACATGGTGAGAACACGGCGGTAGTTTTCGAGGATAGCTCTCTGACCTATGCGGAGCTAAATTGCCGGGCGAACCAGTTGGCACATTTCCTCAGAGAGCTGGGCGTAAGGCCAGATACGCGGGTGGGCATCTGCGTGGAGCGGGGGCTGGAAATGGTGGTCGGGTTGTTGGCCATTTTGAAGGCTGGAGGAGCGTACGTACCGCTGGATCCCAGGTTTCCGCTGGAGCGGCTCCGCTATATGTTGAATGACAGCGCACCGGCTGTGCTTTTGACCCAAGGGCAGTTGAGAGGACTATTTTCCGGGCTCGGCGCCACCCTGCCTGTCCTCGACCTGTCAAATGCAGCTGCACCGTGGAGAAACAAATCCACAACCAATGTCAGCCCTGCAAGCGTGGGGCTCACACCCGAACATCTGGCCTATGTGATCTACACATCCGGCTCCACCGGTGTTCCGAAAGGCGTGGCAGTTGAGCATCATGGGTTGACGAACTTCCTGCACTCCATGCGCGTAGAACCGGGCTTTACCGCGAAAGACCGCCTGTTAGCGGTCACCACCCTGTCTTTCGACATAGCCGGGCTCGAAATATACCTTCCGTTGATTGTTGGAGGCGAGCTTGAAGTCGCGACCCGCGAATTAGCCTTGGCCCCGGGAATTCTGGCGGAAAGATTGAATCGCGGCATTACCGTTATGCAAGCCACTCCAGTTACGTGGCGCATGTTGATTGAGCACGGTTGGTCGGGATCCCCGGATCTGAAGATTCTTTGCGGCGGCGAAGCGTTGCCACCAAATCTCGCCAAGGCTTTGATAGACAAAGCCGGAGAATTATGGAGTCTCTACGGACCGACAGAAACCACCATCTGGTCGACGGTAGCACGTGTGTGCTCCGCCGGGGAATTTGTATCCATTGGCCATCCCGCCGCGAATACGCGGATTTA
The DNA here is from genome assembly GCA_035603035.1 of Candidatus Acidiferrales bacterium. Taxonomy (GTDB): domain Bacteria; phylum Acidobacteriota; class Terriglobia; order Terriglobales; family Acidobacteriaceae; genus Sulfotelmatobacter. The sequence goes on from DATNLE010000275.1 coordinate 3,464, forward strand.
CATACTGGACAAATACGGAGCGCCGGTGCCGGTGGGGGTCGAGGGGGAGATATACATTGGGGGTGCTGGGGTAGCGCGCGGGTACTTGAACCGGGCCGACTTGACGGCAGAACGATTTCTGAAGGATCCCTTTGCTGGGGAGGGTGGGGCACGGATGTACCGGACGGGGGATCTTGGGAGGTGGTCGCCGGATGGAACGATCGAGTTCTTGGGCCGAAACGACCATCAGGTGAAGATCCGGGGCTTTCGTATCGAGTTGGGAGAAATCGAAGCCGCGTTAGCGAGCCATCCAGCAGTGCGGGAAGCAGTCGTGGCAGCACGAGAGGATGCGCCCGGGGAGAAGAGGCTGGTGGCGTATTACACGGCTACCGGTGCGAATGGACAGGCGAGTGGAGCCGCGGAATTTCGATCTCATCTCTCCAGCAAGTTGCCAGATTACATGGTGCCGGCGGTGTATGTACGGATGGAACGAATGCCGCTGACTGCAAACGGCAAGCTGGACCGCAAGGCGTTGCCGATGCCGGAAGGGGACGTGTACGCCGTTCGGGGATATGAAGCGCCTCGTGGTGAGGTCGAGACCAGGCTGGTGGAGGTCTGGGCGGACCTGCTGAACGTGGGGCGGGTAGGGCGGCAGGATAACTTTTTCGAGCTGGGAGGGCATTCGCTACTGGCAATGCAGGTAACGGCGCGCATCCGGCGGACGTTTGAAGTGGAACTGCAGGTGCGGAGCGTCTTCGAAGCGCCCACGATTGCCGGCCTGGCGAGTGAAATAGAAAGGGCGCGGGCCACGGGCCTCAAAGCCCGGATTTCCCTGCTCAGACATCATCCCCTAGGGGTTGCCGCCGACGTTGATCGGGAGACGTTGCGCGCCCAACTCGAAAAGCTTTCGGTGGAAGAAGCTAAAGAATTGCTTAAGGTGTTGCTTGAAGGCAAACAGGATGTTGAGTTTCCAGCCTGACTGGGCGCTCGTAGTATTCGGCCACCCATTCGGCGGATAGGGGCGGCATTGGTAGTGGGGCTGCCTAGCTTTTCTTGCCCGCTGGCAACATCGGGGGCATGGAGCCGATGCACGACGCCCCCTTTTCATATCTTTCCGCAATCAAATAGAGCGTTCCGGGGGAAGAGCGCGGTCTCGCCGATCGGCGATTTTCCCGCGCTCCTCCGCCTTTACATACCCGGCGTTACCTGATTCGGGTGTTTATTGTGCAGCGTAACCCGCACTCCACGCTGCGAATTCACCCGAGTAGTTGTGCTCCAGTCGATGTCATCCGTGCTGATGACACCGCTTCCACCGCTCGTCAAGGTGTAGGTAATGCGCCCGTCCTGATAGCCATAACTACTCACGGACAGCGCCATTCCCGTGGTTAGGACGAACACCGGCATGCCCGGCGAACTCCCCGCCTTAACCGCTGCCGGCGCTGACACAGGCTTTGTGACTAAAGAGGCATAAGAGGCCCGCGCTACCGTCAACTCCAGGTTCGAGGTCGTAGTGACATCGCGCACAGCAAGCTGCGGCGTGGTTTGCCGGAACTGCGATTGCTCGAACGACTCGTTTCTTGGCTGAGCGAAATAGTGCCAGCCGGGCTCAATCGATGATCGCTGCGCCAGCTGCGGCACCTGAACGTCATCCATGAGCCGCAGAGTCAGCACCGACTCACCCTTGAGAGCCGGCCTCGGACCTCGCGCCGGCAGCGTAATTACCTTCCAGGGCCACAAGGGCGGAAGCATCCATTCGACCACGTCGCGCCTGGCGTGCCCCTTCCCACGGATGTCGCCCTCCTTGTCAACCTTATACCCTCGAGTCGCGACGAGTTTCGAGTCCAAAGGAAGATCGCCGCTGGGCAATCCGATACGGTCAAACTGCAGCTTCATATTTCCTTTGCCGAAAAAGTGTCCGGGCTCCTTCGAGGACTCCAGGTGTCCCACCAGATAACTGCCGCGCGGAAAGGCCTGCTGGCCGAATTCAGTGACCCCGCGCAGATGGCAGAGAACAGGGTCGCCCACAGCCGCGGTCGCGGTGGAGAAATTCGGTTCATTGAGAGTGCACTGCAAAAGAGTGCCGGCGGGCAGGACGACGTCCCGCGCACTGGCGCTTAGGGTAAGACCTAGCGTGAGGGCAGCTAGGGTGACGTAGACGATGGACTTCATGGTAGGACCTCCCGTGTAATGCACCATTCGCGATATGAGATCGCGCCGAACCCGCCCCAGTTCTGCGCAGTTAATCACAGATTTATTCCCGGGTCAATCACAACCTTTGGAAGAATCGGGATGAAGTTAAGCTGCTCGCCAAAGGGGCAAGTCGTAGCAGAAAAACAGCCCCGAAGGACTACCATTTTGCTGAAAGAAGGGCGCACATGGCTCTACAACCTGTGCCTCTTCGCGATAACTGCCATGCTGCCCGGCTCCGCCAGCTGAACCTGCAGATCCAGGAATATGATGTACCGACTCCACAGTCGCCTCCGCACGATCCCCGCACTCGCTCCTGACGGCTGGCTTTGGTACACCGGCCAAGCAGCAAACAAACTGGGGCGGCTCGATCCCCAGACTGGTGAATTCAGGGAATACCCTTTGACAAAGCCCGACTCCGGTCCGCACGGACTGGTCTCCGACAAGGAGGGCAACATCTGGTTTACCGCCATCTCCGCCGGTTATGTCGGCAAAGTTGATCCCAAGACCAGCGAGATCACGGAGTATCGTCCAGACAGTGGCGCAGAGATCGATCCGCAACACGCCCGTATTCGACCACAATGGCATTCTGCGGTTTACTAATGAAGAGACAAAACTATATCGGACACCTTGATCCGAAGACCGGAAAGAGAGCTTAATCAAATTGGCTACTCCGCATGCTGTGGCCTATGGCATTGTGATCCTAAAGGACGGAACGCCCTTCTTTTGTGAGTTCGGAGCCAATAAACGGCCAGCGCTGATCCGGGAACGATGAAGATTCGCGAATAGATTTTGCCGGCAGCGGATGCACGCCCCCGACGCATTTGCGCTGCCGCCTGATGGCCCGATTTATTACACCGGCTTCGTCCGCGGATATCTGGGACATTTCGATCCATCCACGGGGAAGCTGCTGAACGAATGGTCGTCGCCGGGCGGCTCGGAGTCAGAGCCCTATGGCATTGCCATCAGCAATGATGATGAGGTGTAGTAAATGTTTATAGTCGGGCCCCTTCCCCGCAGTCTTGGGCAGCGGATGCAGCAAACTGCATTGGTTTGGACTGTCGGAACCGTCGTCCTGATCGCTACTGTGACATCGAATGCATTCGGACAAACGCAAATTCGCACTCTCACTGCGCCCCAGGTCGATCAGGTTGTCGATCACTTGCAAGCTGCGGTTCAGAACTATGTCTTCCCCGACATCGCGAAGAAGCTAGAACAGCAAATCAAAGACCATCACGAACAGTATCGAACGATCGCTGACCCAACGAAGCTCGCTGAGCAGTTGACGGCTGACATGCGAGCGGTCGGGCACGATCAACATCTCGCTGTCACCTTCGGAGAGGAACTGGGAGTGCAAAAAACACCCACTCCCGAAGAGGTGCAGCACGCACACGCCTTCGATCGCGCGAATGGTTATGGCTTCCGTACGGCGCGTCGGCTGCCTGGTAATGTTGGGTATATAGATATTGCCTATTTCTCGCCCGATTCTGAGGCCGGGTCCGCTATTGCCTCTGCAATGCAAATCGTAAGCGGGACAGATTCCCTGATCATAGACTTGCGTCGAAACGGTGGCGGCAGCGGGGGCACTATCAATACCCTAACAAGCTATTTCTTCGACGATGTCACTCAACTCTCGGGCATCGTTGAAAAGGTGGATGGCAAAATTCAAGAGCGGCAACACTGGTCAATGCCCTTCGTACAGGGGCCGCGTTATTTAAACAAGCCCGTTTTCATTCTCACAAGTCGCCACACCCACTCTGCAGCCGAGGTTCTTGCCTACGATCTTAAGAATTCACGCGTTGCTATCCTGGTGGGCGATCGAACAACTGGTGAAGCGACTTCTGCCACGGGAGAGATCAGTCTAGGTTTTGGACTCTCAACTTTCATCGCAAACGGACAAATGATAAGCCCCGTTATTCATGGGAATTACATAGGGGCCGGAGTTCAACCTGATGTTCAGACCCTATCGGCCGAGACCCTAATCACGAGTTACACTCTCGCGCTGAAAGCAGCGAGGCCAAGCCTGGATTCTGATGACCTCAGGAAGGAAAAGGCAGAAGCGATACAGAACCCTAAAGCTGCACTTCTTCAGGAAATCGACGGATTTTCGCGAGACTAACTTTTGGCGTTTTCCAGGCGAACAAAGTGGAAACACTTCTCAAAGCCTCCGAAGCGGATTGGGCTGTAGCCAAGCGTCGGCAAAGGATTTTGTCCAAGTTGGCCGAGAGCAAGGAGTGCTCTCGGGCCGTGATGCAAAAAGCCTGCGCCGCGCTCCAATTGTCGCGGGCGATGGTGTTTCGCGCTCTGGCCAGATACAGGGAAGACCTGATGCTGGAGCTTGGTTCGCAGGGCAATCCGCGCAACATCATTCTGCAGGTTGTGTGCGACCTTCTTTGGTTACTGACGAGAGCGATTGATGCAGAGTTTCACATTCACCATCGTCTTGAGAGTTCGCATTTCCGCCCGCATTACCGATGGGAACGCCCACCCAGTGCCAGCCCTTGGCTCGGCGATCTTCGTATGCGAGACCGTCGAAGCGTTTTGGCCACAGCGGCGCTCATGATGTTGGACTCTGATCTGAATCGACGGCACCTGCATCATCCCGGTCGCCTGTTTCTGCCTGGAATGGGGATCTTGCACCGCCTCCTGACTCAGGAGGACTAACAGGAACTCTGGCAAAGGATCGGCCTTTGGCACTCTGCATTCCAATCTCTTGCCTTCAACCTCTTGGCTGGCTTGCAGTCTACTAATCAAGGCCAGGAGCAAAGAATCCGTCCGCACCGGCTTCCGCATACAATCGTGCTCGCTCGATCGCCTCTTCCAGCATCGTATTGTCGTGGTGCTCTGCGGATCGCTGGAAGAACACATCTGTCCGGGCGTTAATGAAGAACCGGGTGTTCGCTTCATCGGCCAACCTGTCGAGCGCAGGCAATGCGATCTACTTGATCGCATGGTTTCCGGAGTTCCCCATTAGCTGGAAAGCTGTCTTCCAAGTTGCAACCTGCGGCGCAAACCTCGATGGCCATACGGACGATCATGCCCACCGCGTCGGGTGCATCGCCATAGCCACTTTCTAGATCGACTGTGACCGGCACTTCGACAGCACTCACAATTCTGCGCAGATTGTTAATCGCGAGATCTAACGGAATCCGCTCGCCATCTACGAAACCATTGGCGGCGGCGACCGATCAACTGCTGGTCGCGATTGTTTTAGCTCCGCCAGCAGCGACGGCCTTGGCGCTCCCTGCATCCCAAGCATTGAAGAGCACAATCGGATTCCCTCGAATGTGCAGGTTGCGGAAATCTCGGCTTTACGCTTTTGTTCGGCTCGAATTTCATCCTCTCCACTAACTGTGCTCTGCGTAAAATCTTCGCGAGTTGTCATGGGCTTCCTCTCGAATGTCGTCCCCATTCGTTGGGACTTACGTGCTCAGCTCTTCCCGCCTGACAGCTCACGAGCGTCTCCGCTCGATAGCGGCTTCCCGCCAATGGCCAAGTTGCCGTCCTTAACCTCTTCGATCACCACCCATGTCAGGGAGCGTAGTTTTTCTCCTTCAATCGAGACCATCGCATCGGTCAATTTCTGAATCATTTCCTGCTTCTGTGTTTGCGAAAACACATTCTCAATTAGTGTGACGTGGATCAAAGGCACTTTACCCTCCCGATCGATGGAACTCATTGACCGACTTTTTGATCTGGACTCCAGATTTGCAGTTGAACGGATTTTACAGAATCTGCATATTGTCGCAACAAAGCGCACGCGTCTGAATAGTGTCCACTCGCCTCCGCGGCTTTGATAGCCAAGGCTGCGGCGCGTGGCGTCTGGCGATTGGCAAGATTCTGCTGCGCAAGGACCCAGGCACGCTCCGGATCTGCGCCGGGTCCGAGATAAAACTCCGCGCCGTGGTCTGCAAACGCCAGGGGATCACGAGTCAAAAGCGACTCATAGCTTTTCCGCGCTTCTGCGATCTCATAGTTGCCTCGCTCTGAGTCTCTGTTCCGTAGGTGCAATACTCCGAGCAGTGCCAGTGCCTCCGGCTCGTTACTCGATTGGACAACGTTCTCAAGAAGTTCGATTGCCGATTCGCTGTCGCCGCGCAGCGCCTCGATCTCCGCCAGATGAATGTCCGCAGTGACAAACTCTGGTATGTACTTGAGTGCTTGTGCGTAGAGTAACTCAGCGCGGGCCTGATCGCCCCCTTGCTCGGACCACATCAGACCTCGGGCAAAGTAGATCCACGCATATGGGAATGGAAGTGTTGTATCGAGATTTGAAAGTGCTTCTGCATATAAGCGATCTGCATCATCAAGGCGACCGGCGGCTGCATAGGCGACCGCCAAAGCGCTGCGGGACGCGAACCGCGGATGACGGAGCAGATTCGCCTCAAGCTGTGGAATCACTTCCTTTGCACGGCCAATCGCGACAAGAATGGATGCGCGTAACGCAGAAATCTCGTCCGGTTTTGCTCCAGTCCGCTCCGCTGCTTCAACGTCGGCAAGAGCATCCGCGAACCGGTGCATTGCGGAGCGAGTTCGAGCGCGTAACAATCGCTCCCGGCCCGTCGCGTATCGTTCCTCACCAAGGGCGCTCGCGCGGTCCAATGCTTCGTAGTCACCCAAGAACCGTGACCGGACAAGCAGTAATTCCTCCACGCCGATCTCATTACCTGCCTGGCGAATCTGTTGATCGAGGTTCGCGATTGCAATCGCACTACTTGTTGTGTTGATCGTGGAATCGACGACGTTTGAGCCATCCTGAGCGCTACAGGCCGCCGCTGCGAGCGCAGCTACAAAGAATGCTTTCCAGAGTCGGAGTATTTTCATGGCGCCGCCAGGAATGGAAAGTCCGTGGTTGAATGCACTTTGTCGTCGTGATTGAGACCATCGTCGGCACCTCTGGTCGTGCCATTTACTAACAATGACCGGAATATGTTGCTGGCGTCGTAGTTTGGAGTTCTACCGCCACAGTCGCTGCTTATTGCGCCGGGTGTCTGCAAGTATGTGAACTCGACCGAAAGGAACTGGGTACAAACTGCCGACTTGCTGTTCACCCAAACCCGATCATCAGCAAGTATCTTGGCGAGACGTTCATAACGATGAGATGCTTCTGCTTTAGTGTCAGCGAGCCATTGATTGCCGCACTTGCCATCAAATCCGTCGTACAATCCAAGCGTCTTCTGAATGTCGGACGAGAATTTCGCCCAACCATTCCGCGCCACACGGTTGTACGCCTCCTTCCGTTGATCGCTCTCGTTGTCAGGTGCCAACGGCCCACCTACAAGGGCAGTCTTGATCAAAGGTCGCGCCGTGCGCTCGATCGGCTCCCCTAGCGTCGGAATTGCGGGGGTTTTGCCCGCCGTGCTTTTTGCTTGTGACGGCGCCGCGCGCGGGACTTTGTGAACTACTCCCCATACTGCAAGGAGATCGCCGCCGCTCGTCACCACATCCAGGTCAACCGAGATCACAAGTGACGAAGATTTCCAACCCGCAAGAAAATTCTGCGCTGCCCCTCCGCTGGTGTGTCGCCATGTATCAAGAATCGAATGGGATGTCACTTCATCAAACTGTGGACACCCAGCCCCGTCCATTGGGGTTCCATGCTGGAGAGCCGCACCTGCCACTCCATACATCTCTCTCGTACCCTTGACGTTGTTGAAAAACGGATCGTCGCGCAGGCCAGCGAACAGTCGAAACCGCCCGTTTTTTCCTTCGATGCCAGAGATGTTGCTAGCATCCCCGTGAACGTAATCCGCGTTGCCGACCCAGCACTCGGCGACGCCCGCTGCGTCGAAACGGCACACAATGAATGTCGTTGCAGTCGTCTTGCCAAAGCTCTTGCCGCTATCCACATGAAACACATATTGCAGGTGGTCCGAGAATTGATGGGCAACGATGTCCATCACCAGATTGAGGCGCTTTCCGTCAGACGAGGTCCATGCAAAGATGTCACCTATGTCGGCCGCAGGATCTGCGATAACTGTGGGGGTATCCAAGTGGTCCGAAGCTGAAACGGCGCGAACTCCCACAGTGAGCAGGATCCCAACCATCGCCAGCCCAGCAAACCACCAATTCCCCGCTTGAAGTCGAAATCTTTGCATACTTACTGTCCATTCCTGTTCATTTCAGAGACTCCATAACCATCTCGCGTCCTGGACAATCACGCTCGGCATTTCCTCTGGGAAGAAGAGTTTCGCTCCCGATACACGCCGAATACCCAGCGAGTTGCCAACCATGCGAGCCAGATAATCTGGGCTCGCCTGGGAGAAGATTTTGTCGGCAGTTCCCCACACAATCCGCGTCGCAACATGACTCTTCCTGAGCGCGGATTCAATTCCGGCCAACGGATTCGGAGCCAGAGCGATTGCATAAGCGTTTGTGAGCGCCTTTCGCTCGGGGGAACTCACTAGAGGTCTAAGATACGTTTCGATGGCTTCATCAGTCGGGTAGGCTGGATTTGCATAGCATTGGCCCCCGAGGCCCTTCTCCGACCTCGCGAGCGCTTTGTCGGAAAGCCAGGGAACCAGCCACTCGTCGGCGAACTTTCCCGCACGCGCCAATTCAATCACTGGCAAAATTGCGGCTGGCGGACTGTCGGGCTCCGTGTCACAGTTCGTCAGCAGCACGGAGCGAACCAGGTCAGAATGATGCGCCATGAACAGTTGTGCGATTGCGCCCCCACTATCGTTCGCAACGATATCAATGGAGGAGATCGACAGCTTGTCCAGAAGCTGCACCAACATCTTCAACTGCGCCTGAGGTGCCACGCTTTGTCCATCGCCGACCTCGGTGTAGCCAAGCGCCAAGAAATCCGGAGCGATGCAACGCCTTATTTTTGAAAGTTGAGGAATCACGCCCCGCCACTGGAAGCTATTCAAGGGAAAACCGTGCAGGAATAGTGCGGCCGGCCCGTTTCCTTTGTCGATGTATGCAATGCGGGCCTGATCGGTGGTCGTGAACTTCTGTGCCGAATGAAATTCCGCTACGGACATTTCGTGCAGACCTTGTGCGGATGTGGCTCCAAAGGCGTAGCACTCGGGATCGCGCACGCCTAGGGCCGACATTGTAATTGCGCCCGCACTCAAGCAAACGAACTCTCGGCGATTCATGAGTTTTTATCCTCGGTTGCTAGTCTGTCTCGAATATCCAAAGGTTGAAGTGGTCATTTCTGGCGCGATTCGGGAGGAACCATACCGTTGATCCGGTAATAGACCACCAGTTGACCGTAGTGTTCGCCGGAATGTTCGATTACTCGATAGGCGAGATCCACCAAGCGAACGAGCTCCGCCGACCCGTCGTTCACGCCTTCGTTCAAGCCAGCGTCTCCCCTCGCCGCGAGCAGGTCAGCGCCGTCTTTCACACACCGGCTCACAAATGCCACGACATCATCCTTCGTCACCCATGCGCTCCGTGGCGGATCGTCACCATATCGTGCTTGTTTCCCCTGAGCTACATCAGTGAAGTAGTACATCGATCCGGCGGCGTGCACGACTTGCTGAATAAACGAGCGAGATTGTGCATTCGCCTTGTACTCGTATTTGTTCTCTGGCAGGTCGTCGGCAATCGCTATCAGCTTTCGACCAATCTCATTCCATTGCCCAAGAACTGCAGCCGACGCCTGCATAGTGGATAGTTTCGCGTTTGCCCCCTGATCGACCGACTCCCAGTGCAGACGCAGTTCCTTGTCGAAATCCTGCCAGCGTTCCTCGGGAAAAAAGATTCTGGCGCCTTTGAACTCGACATATCGACGGGTACCCGGGATCGTCGCAGAGAGCCAGTGGCCCCATTTCACATCGAAATACACATCATCAGTTCCCCAGACGATCAGGGTCGGTGCTTTCAAAGTCCTCAGCCGGTCTTCAATGGCTAGCGTTTGCTTGTTGTCAAAGGCCGCCAGGAAACGCTGGAAATCCCGCGTGCGCTGCTCGTTCCTCACCAATGGACAGAGATACTGTGCGATGGTGTCGTCACTGACGAGTTCCGGATGCTCGTATGCTGGCCCTAGAGCTTGCGCTGACCGATACACATTCTTGTCCGCGATCATGGCCTTCAGTGTTCCCGGCAGTCCTCCCGCGGCCGCCATCGCGAGAAATGGCTTGAAGGCCTCGGGCGGCCAATTGTCGTGCGTGTCGCCGTCGGTCAAGGCCAGACTGCGAACGCGCTCGGGATACAAAGCCGCAAAGATCTGGGCGATGCCGGTACCGCTGTCGTTGGCCACCAGATCAACTTGATCAATCTTGAGAGCATCGAGGAATTCCTTGAGCATCTTCGCGTTGGCAGTCACCGAAACGTCCTGATCGGGAGCGATTTCCGTATCACCGTGGGCCAGAAGATTCACTGCAATGCACCGCCGCACATCGGACAAGTCAGCGAGTTGGTGGCGCCACAAATATCCGTTCAACAAAACGCCGTGCACGAACAACGCGACCGGCCCCTTGCCTTGCTCCAGATAACTAATTCTTCCCAAGGAGGTAACTACGCTATGTCGAACCATCCATGTCTCCGCCTGAGCTGTTGTCTCGAATGCCCCACAAATCCCGAGAATCATCGCTGCGACAACAACGATTCCTAATGCACAATCACGCGCAACGCTCTGACACTCACGAATCATGACTACTACCTCTTTTGTTCCAAAGCTCAACCTTCCCTCCCTCTTGTGGAGGCATCAGCTTCCTTCAGCTTCTGCGCGCAGTGGTCGCAGCACACCTCAACCGTCTTGCCTCCGATCTTCACCTTGATGGGATCTCCCTCCAGCTTGCAGTCACAAGCCGCGCAAGTCTTCTCAGCCATAACTTTCTCCTCTCCTACTCAAGCTCTGCGCGAGATTAGTAGGTCATGACTGGTAGGGAGCCCGCTATCAGAATCTTTAGCGATTTTGGGGTGCTCCGCGCCAGAGGGCGTGTTGGGATCGCGCCAATCCTCGTTGTCGCATGGCCAGTCTTTGAGCGCTTCCAAGAGATTCCTAAGTGTGACTGGCACGGTGTACGAGCGCGACCGGACTCCAATACCACAGTACGTTCGACGACAGCCTATGCTGGTTTAGCCAAAATGATCTAGTTGTTTCCGGCGAGAAGTCGGCTTCGAGGAGATCTCCCCGAAGCCCGTTTATCGCTAGTATCGTGGGTGCGGACTGCTTCTTCTGCGCGGCCTTGACTTTTGTCCAACGTGCTCGCAGCGCCGCGCGGGCTGATGATGTGCGATACAGGCACTCAGGCAGCGATGATAGGGTTGCCCGCCGATCGACGTGCATGCTTGGAGGAATTAGGGGTGTCCAGGGTGCCAGGTTGTCTCTTGTCCTATCTCAATCACCATGAGATCTTGTGCAATCACGAACTGACCCTGATAGTGCGCGCACCGCATCGGGAAGTCCGTTATTGTCCTTGTAATGATAAACAACGGCGAGTTTAGGCTTCACCGCCACGAACACACGTCCAGCGTCTTCTCCCGATGCGATAGTTCGTAAAGGCTCTGGGCTCTTCGCCGGGGCTAGCCAAGCAACGTGGATCAGGCAGTCCGCGCCCTTCGAGAAGTCAACAAGGTTTTGCGAGAACTTCGCATCGCCAGAAATGACCACAGCGTGTCCTAAATAGTCGATCCGATAGCCAAACGCAGGCTTCACGGGACCGTGGTCAACGAGAAAGGCCGACACTCGCAGTGGACCGTGAACGCAAGTCTTGCCCTGCTCGACTTCCTTGGCGTCGAGCTCCGCTCCCTTCGGCGGCAGGTTCTCTGTGTGTTCTCGCGTTTCCACGTCGAATTTATATGCTTGAGAAAGATGCTCAGCCATTTCGCGCGTTCCTGGGGGTCCCCAAACCTTGAGTGGATGGTCGCGCCCGAGAAACCATCCGGTAAGCCATAGGTCGGGCATTCCTACAGTATGGTCGGAATGAAGATGAGTGAAAAAAAGGGCATCGATTTCGTTAGCGGACGTTCCAGCCTGGTTCAGGCGAATCCACGGCGCCGCGCCCACAATCGAACAGCAATTTCTCACCGCCCGCTTGCACGAGGATAGCCGAGCCAAATCGCCCAGCATTCGGAAATGGTGTGCCGGTACCGAGAAGCGTTACCGAGATGATCATGTCTGGGGAGAGGCTACCCCCACGTTGGTAAACAGACGGAAAATAATCTCATAGATCCCCAATTGTATCGGGCGCCGAGCAAACGGGAAGTCATCCGGACTAGAAGTCAGCCTTCGGGAAGTGCGCGCTGAGCAGCGCGTTGTTCAGGAGGGTTGAAGTCCCTCTGGCGCTCAAATGAGGGGCGCCATATCCAAGAAGCGGGGTTCACAGCCTCGCTGGCCGGAGAAGGCGGAAGGTATGGAGAGGTCTAAACGGGCACGAAAGCGAAAGCTGGATACAGCCAAGACTGACCTGAAGCCACCGCTTGCTGTACTCCGGAGGGCAGGGTGTCCATCAAGTGAGTATCGCAAGATGGAATCCGAAGGGCCTGCGGAGAAGTACCGGGCCGTAATCGATGGGGAAACCCAAGATGAACCGGTCGGCCAAAGGTGGGGCAAGGTCGAGTCTGCACTTCTGAGACGAAGGCGCTCTCATTCACCCACCGCACCAAGGTGATTGCGGATGGCACGGTACGGAAGAATAACGCGTGACCTCGGGAGAACTGGCAGAGTCTCCGGGTGGCACCGAACTAAGCGGACCTATAAGCGAAAGCGAAGTGGCGAGCGACGCTCTGTCAGTAGTCGGACGGCTGAATGGTACCTATGAAGCGTGGTGAAAGCCACGTGACCGGGCAACCGGCGACGGAATTGGGTCGGGGAAGGCAGCCGGCGAAGATGGTCAGGAAGAGAGAGAAAGCCAGATGAGTAAAGGCGAGAAGGAGGAACAGTTCCATGAGTGAAAAACCCGTACATTCTCGTCTGAGGAGACTGGTGGACTGGATCAACCTGACGGGTGCCAGGAAGGTCCATTCATTAATCGACAAAGTGTACAAGCGGAAGAACCTGGAGATGGCCTGGGAGAAGGTGAAAGCGAACCGGGGAAGTGGAGGAGTTGATGGGCAGACTCTGGAGGCTTTTGAGGCGTAGCAGAGCGAGTGGGGTTAAGCCCAATACCCTGGGGAGGTTCGATCCAAAATCGGAGAGCTTTAGTACGAAGCCGATTCCATCGGGGGGCGGAGTAGACCGCAACATGGTGGCAACTCCCGGGTGGTCGGCTCTATCTGGCCGGCAGCGGCGTGAACAAGGTCGCGGTGGTGAACCTAAATCGGTAGCCGAGTTCTCGGAGGGTTGCTGAATTTCTCGTTCTTAATTTGAGGATGATCCGGACGGAGCCGGCTCGCCCTGTGCACTGAGGCTTGCCGAAAAACAAGACGGCGTTCGAGTGCTCTCGGAACGCCATCTAATTCATTGCCTCTGTCTCACGCACCCGCGCTCGCCGTTCTCGCAAGCGGCGGAGTTCGTAGCGCTTCGCTTATTCGACCAAAGTACAAGCGATAAGACTGGTGGATCCCATACATCACCGGGAATACGACCATAGCTGCTGGCCAGCCGAAGCGATGGCTTACCAGGTTGAGCATCGATGTCACTCCTGCGCTAACCACGTAATAGGGGAATGACAGTTGCGCGATACTCATCCAAGTGCGCCGCATGGAGGTGCTCTGCGTCAGCTTGAGGATGCCTGCTACGGGTACGGTCTGCCCGAGGAAGAAAGCTGCGGTCGTTGCCGACAACGTTAGCGGCAGGGATGACCAGCTCGCATTGCCCAACCAGCTGGCATTCCAGATTAAGTTGGCCATGCTGGTGGCGAATGCCATCATGCTGACGTTGAACAACATCTGCTCCGGCCTGAACTTCTTGTCCGGTTGCGGCCAGCACTGCACCACCGTGGCTATGCCGGCAATCAAAACTGCTTCCACCGCGCTGAGGCTAACTACCGCCATCAAGAGGAAGGGAAGGTTGACTGACAAGTTGCCTTCTATCCCTGGCAATTTCACTTTCATCCGCGACGTCGCCGCCGCTAGCGCCAGTGAAGCCAGGGCATAGAAGGGTTGAACTGTATGACTTCCGAGTGCGGTGTATACCGTGCCTGCAATCGCCGCCAGGACCATTGCTCCGATGAATGTCTGAGTTAGCCGTAGGTTGTGATTCATCATCCTCTCCCTTCTCTAGTTGTGACTACTCACGGCTACTGTTCATCGTCTCCAGCGTCGGTAAACGCGCCGTCAGTGCTCGACACTGCCGCGCCCCAAACGACGCTTGTGGCTTGCGTGCCCGTGCCCGTGCTGGACCCCCAGACGACGCTAAATGCGCTGAGCAGATTGCTATTCCACGGCAAGGAGGCTCCCCAAACTACGGAGCTGCCCGTAACACTCGCTCCCCAAACTACGGAAGCTCCCCAAACCACTGATGTTCCCCAAATCACTGAACCCGCCGCGACGCTTCCGTTTCCCTCAATCAGCGAAACTGTGCCGTTCGTGGGGTTGTAGGACACTGCCGGCGACAACGCTGCGCCCACGGTGGCCGGAGCAAGGTCGTTATTGGAGATCGCAGTCTGCACATTGAGCAGGCCCGAACCAACCGAGAACAGATCGTAAAAGTCGGTGAAGTTCTGCGACAAATGGGGGACCCAGGCGGCCGTAGACGATGGAAATGCTTTGTACGTAGTCTTCATCAGGCGCGCCTTCACTTGATCTGGAGTCAGCCCACCGTTCTGCTGCAGAAGCAACGCAACCGCCCCGGCTACGGCCGGTGTTGCCATGCTGGTGCCGCTGAGGGCGAGGTAGTCGCCGTTGCCATCGTTGCCGGTGACGAGTTCAGAGGGATATTCGGATTCCAGAGTAGCGCCGGGAGCTGCCAGCGACACGATGCCGTTGCCGGGAGCCATGATGTCAGGCTTTACAACGTGATCGTATGTGGTTGGACCCTTGGAGCTGTAACTGGCTTTCGTCTCGGAGGCTGGAGTGGAAGATCCATTACTCTTCATGGCTCCCACCGTAAGAACATAGGGATCATTGCCGGGAGCAGTAATGGTTCCGAATCCGTTGCTGCCGTTGACGCTCACACGTCCGTAATTACCCGCCGCAACCACCACCACGATCCCAGCCTTCCATGCTGATTCCACCGCCTGGCAAAGAGGATCCTGGGTATAGCTGACGAAGATGCCGCGCCCCAGCGATAGGTTGATCACGCGGATGTTGTAGGTGTTCTTCAGCGCAATCGCCTGCTCGATGGCTGCGATCACGTTGCTGTCGCTGCCTGAGCCATTAAGATCCAGTACCCGAAGATCCACGAGATTTACTGCCGGGGCGACACCCGTATAGTTCCCGCTGGAGAGATAGCCGTTGCCGCCGATGATTCCGGCTACGTGCGTACCGTGACCATAAAGGTCATACTTGGCGCCATTCGAGTTGGATGTTGCTGTGCCGGTGAAGTCCTGGCGATAAACCACGCGCGAACTAGACTGGGTGGAATTCCGAAGATCGGGATGACTGTCGTTAATACCGCTGTCAATCACGGCGACGCCGATTCCTGCTCCGTTGTAGCCCGCAGTCCACGCGGCGCTGACGCCCATGGCCACATCCGTAACTTCGTCCAGACCCTTCATAGGATGGTCGATGCTTACGGAAAGAACCTCAGGGTCCGCTTCCAAGGCCGGCAACGCGTTGACCGGAATCGTCAGAGCGATGCCCTTTACGGAGTGGAGCCTGTGATTCAGGCGCGCGCCGAGGCGTTGCACTTTGCCTTCCTGCTCGGTTTGTGGAACCTGTTTGTACTGCACGATCACATTCACCTTCTCGCTAGGCGCTGCCCCACGATGGGCGCGCGCAACCGTAGGCGCTAGGTCGGGAGCGAATTTTCCAACCTGTCTGCCGCCTTCCAAATTTTGGGCGAACGCGCTTTCCGTCAGCAGGAGCAGCAACAGCATGCTCAAGCGTTTTCCCCAAGCCGCGCTGTGACGCTCGCTGCGGCCCGGGCTTTTAGGTTTCAGTGTCTCCGACATAAGTCTCACCCTTCCTGATCGCCCAAAAACGAATGTGGCACAAAACAGTGCTTCGACTCGGCTTAGCTAGTGCACGGGCCATGCCAATCAGGTCTTCGTAAGTTGTTGCTGCGATTGAACATTCGAGGCCCAGGCGAATGTGACTTGGAGCCAGTCTGTCCCACGATCATGGGCATGGGCCAAGTTGTCCCTCGAATCGAGCCGCGGTTACTTCAGTTTCGTTGGGGTGGTTACCTTGCCAAGGCAGGGGTGTTAGCGAGCTTGTCTGGCGTTGGCGAACGTGTGGGGCAGAGAATCGAAGTGAGGTTTAACGTGCAGTTGCCGCTTCAGTTTTCATCGGCGGTTGAGAGTTCGAGAGCAGGATCCGCGGCAGGGCGGCCATTAACTTCTGCGTGTACTCATGCTGGGGATGACTGAATATCTGATGAGTCGTTCCGCATTCTACGATCACACCTTGGTGAAGGATGGCGATGCGATCGCAAATTCCCGCGACGGATGCAAGATCGTGAGAGATGTAGAGAATGGCCATGCCGATGGAGCGGTTGAGTTCGCGAAACAGCGCGAGAATCTCGGATTGCGTGATCACATCGAGAGCGCTCGTGGCTTCATCAGCTATCAGCAGCGCGGGACGATGCATGATAGCCATCGCGATCAACACCCGCTGCGCTTGTCCTACGCTCATTTGCGAAGGATATTTGCGTTGAAATTCATCGTCAGCTGGAAGGGAAACATTCTCGAGAGAAGTTCGGATTGCGTTTGCACAATCCGTACTCGTGCCGGACGCGTGCGCCCGCCACGCCTCTTTAAGTTGAGTGCGGATCTTCAGCGCCGGATTCAAAGAAGCCAGCGGACTTTGCAGGACCAGCGAAACTGCGCGACCCCGCAGCCCTCGCAATTCGCGCTCCGAAAGCTCGAGGAGATCGGAATTCTGGAAGCTGATTGCGCCTTTAGCCTGAACCCGCTTCTTGTCGAGAAGTCCGAGAATGGCCATGGCCAGGGTGCTCTTACCCGAGCCGCTTTGGCCCACCAGTCCGAGCACTTCGCCGCGCTGGATTTCGATTTCCACATCACGCAGAACAGGTTGCTTGCCCGCGTAGCGCACGCTGAGATGGGCGCACAGCAGAGCCTGGCCTGATGGAGGTTTTAATGGCATGGCTTTAGTAATCGCGTCTTCCCTGGTTTTCAGAGCTATTTTCAGATCACCGCGGACCCGTGAAAATCCCTAGCAAAAAATCCGCAGCGAAACATCCCCGGCTACTTCTTCGCCACCGTCAGACGATCCGCATTCCAAAATGATTGCGGCGACAGAATCACCGGAGCCGCGCCGTGCACCGCCATGGACACAGCGGAGAGCGCGTTTTTGTTGATCAGGAAGATGAATGGTTCCTGCTCAACCGCGATTTCCTGCACGCGATCGAATGCTTCCTTGCGCCGCTTAGGATCTGTGGATGTCGCCTGCGCTCGCATCAGACGGTCAATTTCAGCTTCCCAGGCAGTTTCGGGAGCTTTCTGCTGCGGATTCCACTGATGGTTCTCCGACGAACTCAACCAAACATTCATCTCGCCGTTTGGATCCAGATCTACATTGGTCAGGCCCAGAATGATGGCTTCATAGTCGAAGCTCTGCGTCATGCGCTCAATCAGGGAAGGGAAGTCGAGGGTGACAACGTTTACGTGAATACCAATCTTCTGGAGATCCGCCTGGATCAGCACGGCCATGCGCTCGCGGGTTTTACTGCCCGCGTTAGTGATAATGGAAAATACAACTTCGTTCCCGTCTTTGTCCTTGAGCGCTCCGTTTTCAAGGCGGAAACCATCGGATTCGAGGGCCTTCAAAGCCGCATCAGGATCGTACGTCTGGGGCTTGAGCTTGCCGTTGAACCAGAACTTATTAGCCGGGGAGAACGGTCCCAGGGCCGGCTGGGCGTGCCCGTGGAAGATAACGCGGCTTAAGTCGTCGCGGTTGATGGCCTCCGAGATTGCGCGCCGGAAGTTGGCTGAGCGGAACCAGTTCTTCTTGTAGGCGGGAAGGGGAGCCTTCGCGACTTCATTGAACCACAGCTGCTCGCTGTCGAGCGATGGACCTGCGTCATGCACCAACTGCGGCGAAGTTGCAGCCAGCTTATCGAAATATTCGCTGTCGAGCGAGTTGATCAGGTCTAACTCTCCACGTTTGAAGCGCAACATCTCCACGTCGCGGTTGGCCTGGATATCCAAGCGAATCGAATCCAGATAAGGCAGCTTGCGTCCTTGCTCGTCCGTCTTCCAGTAATTGGGATTTCGCTTGAGCAGCACTGTCGCTCCCGGCTTGTAATCGGCCAGCATGAAGGGGCCGAGCACGGCCATCTCCTTCTTGGTCGACCGCTCGGAGAGAATCGCGACCTGATCGAAAAGACGGTCCAGTCCGGCTACGGATGCCGGGAAGGTGATCGAAATCTGAGTCGCGGAAATCACTTTCGTTTCCACATTTCCCGCCCCCGAGCGGAAGGCGTCGCCGGTCGCCGAATGCAGCGCTGGGTCCATCAGCTGCTGAACGGTGTAGGCAACATCTCCAGCCGAAAATGGGGTGCCATCGGAAAATGAAAGTCCAGGGCGCAGGCGGAAGGCGATTTGACGGCCGTCCTTTGAAACCTTCCAAGACCGCGCCAACTCTGGTTCGAGCTCCTGAGTCTGGCGGTTCACGCGCACCAGCACTCCGCCGGTTAAATAACGGATTGCGGCGGACGATTCATCTTCGACTTTAAGCGGATCAAAA
>DATNLE010000277.1:0-8196 GCA_035603035.1 Candidatus Acidiferrales bacterium
ACGCTCGAAACTTTAGACATTCGCGTGCGCCTGGAAAAGATCAACCAGCACCTTGCCAAGGAGCTTGAAGTGCAGCAACTGCGCAACAAGATCCAGAGCGAAGTGCAGGACCGGGTGCAGCAGACTCAGCGCGAGTACTACTTGCGCGAGCAAATGAAGGCCATTCAGAAAGAGCTTGGCGAACAGGATGAAGGCCAGCGCGACGTTGAAGACCTGAAAAAGAAAATCGACGAAGCCGGCATGCCCGACGAAGTAAAAAAAGAAGCCCTCAAGGAACTGGGCCGTCTCGCCCGCATGTCTCCCATGGCCGCGGACTATTCACTCACGCGTAACTACGTCGAGTGGCTGGCCGTGCTGCCCTGGGCCAAAACCTCGGGACAGGAAATTGAGATTCCGAAGGCCAAGGAAATTCTGGACACGGACCACTATGACCTGGAGAAAGTGAAGGATCGTATCCTCGACTACCTTTCGGTTCGCCGGCTGAAGCCGAATATGAAAGGCCCCATCTTATGCTTTGTGGGACCTCCCGGAGTGGGCAAGACCTCGCTGGGAAAATCCATCGCTCGCGCCCTGGGCCGCAAGTTCGTGCGGCTGTCACTCGGTGGCGTGCACGATGAGGCCGAGATTCGCGGCCATCGCCGCACCTACATCGGGGCGTTGCCGGGACAAATCATCCAGGGCATTCGCCGTGCCGAGACGAAAGATCCAGTATTCATGCTGGACGAAATCGATAAGGTGGGGCGCGACTTCCGTGGCGACCCCGCTTCGGCATTGCTCGAAGCGCTCGATCCTGAACAGAATTCGACATTCCGTGACAACTATCTCGACGTCACATTTGATCTGTCGAAGGTGCTTTTCATTACCACCGCGAACATGCTCGACCCCATCGCCGAACCGCTACGCGATCGCATGGAAATCATCGAACTGCAGGGCTACAGCGAGGAAGAGAAGTTACACATCGCCGTACGTTACCTGGTGCCGCGGCAAGTTGACGAGAACGGAATCACGGCGGAGCAGATCGAATTTCCCGACGATGCGCTGCGTTATGTGATCCGTCACTACACGCGCGAGGCGGGTGTTCGCAGCCTGGAGCGTACCATCGGTACCATCTGCCGCAAGCAAGCGCGGCGCCTGGCCGAGGGTAAGACCGAGAAGCTTGTAGTCACCCAGGAAATCATTCAGGAATTTCTGGGCGGCATCAAGATCCGCACCGAAGGCGAGATTGAAGAGCGCACGGAGCGTCCCGGAGTGGCTGTGGGTTTGGCGTGGACTCCATCGGGCGGCGACGTGCTCTTTGTCGAGGCCAATGCCATGAAGGGCAAAGGTGGATTCACCATGACCGGGCAGATTGGCCAGGTGATGCAGGAATCCATGCAGGCGGCGCTCACGTGGGTGCGTTCGAACGCGGCGCAGTTGGGTATCGCGGAAAACTTTTTTGCCGATCACGACATTCACATGCACGTGCCGGCGGGAGCGATACCGAAAGATGGTCCTTCGGCTGGCGTGACCATGGCCACCACACTGGTGTCCTTGCTCACCGGACATCGCATCCGTCCACTCCTGGCGATGACGGGCGAGATCACGCTGAGTGGCAACGTGCTTCCGGTGGGAGGCATTAAAGAAAAAGTCTTGGCAGCCAAGCGCGCCGGAGTCACTGACGTGATCCTGCCGGCGGAAAATAAAATGAACGTGCAGGAAGATCTCACAAAGGAGCAACTTGAGAACTTCACGGTTCATTATGTGAAAACCATTGATGAGGCGCTGCGCGTCTCCCTGCCGGCAGTGGCGGAGTCAACTGCAGCGAAGATGCTGACTCCGACACCGGAGGTTCACGACAAGGCTTTCGCACAGGCGTAAGGGTTTGAGCGAGATTCGTGATATCGCCGGCTTCGACCACGAGCACTAGGATTGCCAGTTCCTGCATGGGAACTGGCATTTTTTTCCCGTCCCGGGGCCAGCTTTCCTCAACTGCGAGGATGTCGGAGCCACTGGGTCTCCTAGCTTTGATGGACTGGCTCGCGCAAAACTGGCAAACTTAGGAAGTGTTCCCATGCGCCTGCGCGTTCTCTTTTTCGGCATGTTGAAAGATCTTGTGGGAAACTCCGACACGACGTTGGATCTGCCCGAAAGCGCTACGGTTGGCGATCTGCTGGCGCATTTTGCCTCACAGGTGCCCCAGCTGAAAGATTCGCTGTCTTCGTTGGCAGTCGCGGTAAATCAGCAGTATGCGGGGAGAGAGATTGAGCTGAAATCGGGCGACGAGGTTGCCCTGCTGCCGCCCGTGAGTGGCGGACGCGGAGAACCTAACCCCCAACACTCGAAGCTTATCCGTGAGCCGATCGATATGGCGCAGGAACTGGCCAACATGAAACGCGGGGACGACGGCGCAGCTGTAGTCTTCGAAGGAGTCGTGCGCAACCAGACGCGCGGCCGCAAGACCCTCTATCTCGACTACGAGGCCTACGAGGAGATGGCCCGGCAACAGATGGAAAGCCTGGCGGAGCAAGCGTTAGAACAATTTCAGATCCGCGACGTTTCTTTGGTCCACCGCTTGGGACGGTTAGAGCTCGGTGAAGCTAGCGTGCTCATCGTGGTGGCATCCGCCCATCGTGCCGCCGCATTCGACGCGTGCCGTTGGCTGATCGATACGCTGAAGCGTACGGTTCCCATCTGGAAGAAGGAGCACTTTGAGGACGGAGCGGTATGGGCAGATGGTGAACCGTTTCCCGCAGAAGTTCGGCGTTAAATTCTCCCCCCGGGCAGCCCGATACCCGACGGCGCATCTAAGTGAACGGGCTGAGCCGGCCTGAACCTCCGCTCGGATAGGCTGGGCAGCCAAGAGCTTGCTCTGATGCAGTCCAATGGGCGGATGTCCCCCGCATGCTCCTTTAGCAAATGAGAAGATCTGCAACCCTGATTGCATTACTGCTGGCCTCGGCGGCATCGTCGGCGCAAAAGCCAGCGCCTTCGAAGCAATCGACGAGCGAGTCCCCCTCCACCCTCAAAGTGGACGTGAAGCTGGTGAATGTCTACGTCACCGTCACCAACGCTCACGGAGGCCCGGTTGCCGGACTCAAAAAAGAAAATTTCATCGTGCAGGAAGACGGACGCGACCAGACCATCTCGGTATTCGATCGAGAATCCGCGGTGCCGCTCTCGATCGCCCTCGCCATTGATACCAGCCTGAGCACGCGGCACGATTTGCCCCTGGAGCAAGCTTCCGCAAAACGCTTTGCGCGGACTATCGTCCGTCCGGTGGACGCACTGTCGGTATTCGGATTTAACGAAACCGTGCTGCAATCGACCTCTTACACTTCCGATCTGAAGCGCATCGATGACGGAATTGACCACGTCCGGCTGGGTGCAGCTACGGCGCTGTTCGACGCCGTCTTTCTGGCTTCGCGCTCGCTGCAGCGCCGTCAGGGACGAAAAGTTCTAGTACTGATTACCGACGGAGGTGACACCGCCAGCAAGGTGGATTACAAAGAGGCCGTGCGCGCCGCCGAAGAAGCCGAAGGCATCGTATACAGCATTATCGTGGTGCCCATCGAGAACAGCGCCGGGCGCGAAACCGGAGGCGAGCACGCCCTGATCCAGCTATCCGAAGATACCGGCGGCAAGTACTATTACGCGACCTCCATGTCGCAGCTCGACGACGCCTTTCGCCAGATCAGCGACGAACTGCGCACTCAGTATCTGCTTGCCTACTACCCCTCGCAGCGAGCCTCGAATTCCCAATTCCGCCGGATTCAGGTCAGCGTTTCGGCACCCCCGGATTCCGTCACCTACCGGGTGCGCCATCGCGCCGGTTATTACACTACTATTTCTGATTTCTGACTCTTCCTAAACAAAACTTTGCAAGACCCCTCGGAAACAGCACATAACAGTGTTGACAGCCTTGTTAACCAAGCGAATAACGACTGCAGATTTTCTTTTACAGATTGAATATACGGTTTTTGGGATTTTCGTCCTCACAAATGTTAATCGTTCAACATTGTTTCGTGGTCGAAAGTCAATTCAAGTTGTTGATAAATAATGGAATAACGGTACATTACCGAATCGACCCACGGCTGGCGGGAAAATTGCTTTAGAAGAGCAAGAATCATCCTCAACGATTTACCAGGGCTGCGTCGAGTGCGTTTTAGTTTTGCGGTGAGTCTTGATCGAATCCCGCCGATCCCCTGATTGAGGGTCTCCAAAGTTTGTGATGAGGCTGGAAAAAATCATCCAGCAAGCATTTACTGAAAAATTCTGATCAGAACGATTCAAAAAGGAAGGTCTACGATGTTGAAACTAAACTCCTCCTGTCCCAGTGTTCGATTGGTGCTGATGGCTCTAGTGGCGTTGTCCGCACTGTGTTGCTCCTCCCGGATGTTTGCCCAGACATCAATTGCCACCGGCAGTATCGTAGGCAACGTGACTGACGCAACTGGAGCGGTTTTGCCAAACGCTAAGGTCACGGTCACGGGGCCAACCGGCCAGACTCTTCACGCAACCACCAACGGTTCTGGGTCGTATTCCCTCGGCGCACTCATCCCAGGTGGATATCAGGTGCGTGTCGAGGCCAAGGGCTTTAAGACTTCGCAGCTGACCTTGGACGTCAAAGTCGACAACGCTTCCAACGGCAGCATTAAGCTGGAAATCGGCCAGGAAAGTACTGTGGTGGAAGTGCAGGGGAGCGAGATTCAGGTCAACACCGAGCAGGCAACTGTGCAGGGAGTTCTGACCGCCAGTCAGATCGAAAACATGCCCGTGAACGGGCGGAACTTTCTTGACCTGGCTCAACTTGAACCCGGCGTACAGATTCAGGATGGTCAAAATTTCGATCCGACCAAAGCGGGCTACTCTTCCATCTCATTCGGTGGCCGCTTCGGTCGAACCGCGCGCATCGAAGTTGACGGAGTGGATGTCTCGGACGAGACAGTTGGCACGACCACGACTGACATTCCAGCAAGTGGCATTCAGGAATTCCAGATCGGTCAGGCAAGTTTGGATATGTCCACCGAACTGACCTCTTCGGGCTCGGTGAACGTGACCACCAAGTCAGGCACCAATGCAATCCATGGCGAAGCTTTTGGGCAGTTTCGCGACTTTCGCGCCGGGGCTGCCGCACTGCCCGGAGGAGTGAATCCGTACTACCAGCGCAGCCAGTACGGTGCCGATGTGGGTGGGCCGATCATCAAGAACAAGTTGTTCTTTTTCGGGGACGGAGAGCGGACCACGCAGAATACGCAAACACCGGTTCCTATCTCGGCTCCGTTTCAAGCGTACTCCGGGAATTTCAGCGATCCCTTCCGCGAGGACAATCTGCTCGGTCGTTTGGACTACCAGCTCACCAAGAGCGCGCGTGCCTTTTACCGTTTCTCCTACTTTAAGAATTTGCTGGGCGCCACCTTTGGGTTCGGCTATTCGGTGTATGACAACAAGGACGTCACGCGCAATGACGTGGTAGGGGTAGATTTCAATACAGGCGCTTTCACCCACTCTATCCGCTTCTCGTATCTCAAGTTCCAAAACCAGATTGTGGACGCCACAACCGGGAGTAATTCCCTTCCGTTTGCTAACATCGGCGCAGAAATTTTCATGGGGTCCACCGGCCTGGTTGCCGGGCCGAACCTATTGGCCCCGCAGAGTACGCCACAGAGCGATCACGAGATTAAGTACGATGGCAGCCGGGTCCTAGGTACGCACGTCATTCGCTATGGAGTTACGTTTAATCATCTCCAGGGCGGCGGCTTCGCCTCGTTTTTCAAAAACGGACCACAGGTCATTGCCGCGGTCACCACAACCGACATTCAAAACGCTGCGACCGGACCCTTCCCAGGTGGTTCCTCCAATCCGTTGAACTACCCAGCCTCCGGCGGCTATGTCTTGGGCAACGGCTTGGGATTTTCCACGACCAAGTCGGCGCTTGGCTTCCCTGCCGGTGGATTGGGGCCTGACAATCGCATGCTGTTCTATCTTGGCGACTCGTGGAAGCTCAAGCCGAACTTTACAGTAACTTACGGCTTGCGTTATGAACGCGATACAGGCCGGACTGATAGCCAGTACGCCGCGATTCCTGAACTTAATTCTCTGCTTCCCGGCATCGGCAACACCGTAAACCAGCCCAATAAGAATTTTGGCCCGGACCTAGGTTTTGCCTGGGACCCGGCGAGAAATGGCAAGACAGCAATCCGTGGCGGAATCGGGTTGTTCTGGGAGAACGCCGTTTGGAACAACGTGCTGTTTGACGGGCCGTTCCGGGAACCTACGGGAGCTTTTCTGCAGACTCCTTCGCCCTGTGCGTCTGCGGGATCCCCGGCCCCGATACAGACTTCGACTGGCGTCATTACGGCAACGTCAGCGGTTTGCGGTACGGCAGCAGGAGGCTTCCCGCTGATTGGAAACGCTTTGCCGGCGCTGCTCGCGCTTCAGGCTCAGTACCAGGCGGCTTCACCCCTGAACCTGCAGCAGCCCAATCCGAACTTTGCGGGACAGTACCTCACGGATTGCGCGGGCGGCACAAACTGTTTCTTCAATCCTGGCAACAACATGTTTAACCCCAACTACCGTTCACCGCGTTCAGTCGTGATGAACATTGGCATCCAGCGCGAGCTTCGTCCCGGCATGGTGTTGAGCGTCGACTTTATCCGTAACGTCCAGACCCACTTCCTCCTGGGAGTAGACGAGAATCACGCGGGCGACATCAGCACCTTTAACGTGGGTGGCGCTAGCGCCGCGATTGCGACGACGCTGGCCAATTGCGGTGCCACTTCGGTGGTTCTATCGTATTCTGCCCCCTGTCCCACCGATCCGGCGAACGGAACGACAGACATCGTAAACGGCGTTCCAACCTGGGTCCCCCGGCCCACCAATATCGCGGACTTTGCCAGCCAGGGCCTGGGCTCCTCCACCGATATGGGCGGCAGCAGTTGCCTCGCCGCGGTAGGCCACCCCTGCGCGTTCGGTGGTATCAATCCCAGCGCACCCCCACTCCGCTTCCTGTCGCCAGTCGGCCGTTCGGTGTACGACGGTTTGCAGATGAAGTGGGTCGACAATGTCAAGCGTCCGTTCCGGGGCGCTACAAACTTGAATTTCCAAGTCTCCTATGCCTTGTCCCGCTTTGACAATTCTGGCGGAGCCGTGGCAGCCGATTCTGTGGTGACGGCGTCCAGCGGCGACCAGGACTTTATCGTTCCGGCAGAGGATAACGCTAACGTGAATCGCTACTTCGGACCTTCAACGCTGGACCGTACCCACCAGCTTTCCTTTGGTGGTTTCGTTGATTTGCGGGGCGGCTTCCAGCTGGGCATCATGTCACACTTTTACAGCCCACTCTCCACCACCCTCACCGTCCCGAATACCGGACTTGGCGCGGGAGAAATCTTCCGTACCGACTTTACCGGTGACGGCACGACGCAGGATCCCATTCCGGGCACAAAGGTTGGACAGTTTGACCGAGGCATCAACGCTAGCAACATCAATTCGGTCATCTCTAGTTTCAATTCTAACGTCGTGGGAAAGCCAACGCCGGCGGGCAATGTGCTGGTGCAGAGCGGACTGATGACACAGGCCGACTTGGTCGCTCTGGGTGCCGTAGCTAACGCTGGTGCCCCCTTACCTTCGGCTCCTGCAGGCCAAGTTAACTACAGCTGGCTGAAGGCCTTCGATGCAACCCTGGCCTGGAGCCATAGTTTTTTCGATGGCCGATTGAGCGTTAAACCGTCAGTTGCCTTCTTTAACCTTCCCAACTTCGCCAATTTCGATTTACCGACGAGCATGATGTCAGGATTGCTGACCGGGTCTACCGGAAGCATTAACGGCACCAACTATGCGGGACACCTCGTGAACCGAGTTGGCGTGGGTACCGGCGTGTACACGCTGGGCTCTCCACGTGAGGCCGAGTTCGGCCTGAAGATAATCTTCTAGCCGGTATTCAGTCTGGAAGTTAGCAAACACCAGTGCCGCCAAGGGCTGGTGTTTTTTTGTTTTTTGACTGTGCACTTTATTTGAATCGCGGCACCAGTTGCTCGCCGAGAAAGCCACCAGACATTATGGTTTGGTCTGAGAGCGCAGGTATTTAGAGAGCTGCTCGATCTGCTTCAGATTTTCGACCCCGACTTTGGGAAGCGGGCCTACGAACGCTGCTAAACAAGAGATAAGCACTCGAGAAGCGTGCCAAGCCTCCTACCCAAGAAAACAATTTCACTGATA
>DATNLE010000117.1:0-4088 GCA_035603035.1 Candidatus Acidiferrales bacterium
GACGCACAGCATGGCCACGGCGATGATCGTTCCGCTGCTCTGCTATGTATTCATAACCTACTACGCATTCGTCGGATCAAGATCTCGCTCCCTCGTAGCCGCCCGCGTAACCGCTAACTCCTGATTTGTCGCGTAACCGGGGATGTGACGTAACACTTCATTTGTACGGTAAGGGCGGTGGTCTCAATGGGTCGACGCAACACTAAGCTGGAACCCACCTGTCATTGAAAACAAGCGCCAAAATCGCTTGCTAGGGTTAGACCAACCGGAACGCTACCCTGGCTAGGTTTTAGCCAAGCACAGCCGAACAGACAGTTCTCACGCACAAGCATTGTCGAATCAATGCACTGGATGGTGTTGCATCGACCGATTGACCTGGCACGCGTAACCGGAAAAGTCAAATCGTCTGAATTCCACATGGACGGTAAGGGCGTTAATCAGCGCTTGACCGCCAGCCTTCGAAATTCCCGTTACCGAGGTGCAGGGTGATTTCTGCAATTCCAACCGGTTGATGTTGTCTGAAAATGTAGGAATTCTCGTGAATCGACCTATTGGGTTTGCCCGGAGCCGATGGTCACGTCTTCAGTGTCGAATAGGATGAACTGCGTCGGACTAACAAAGTACAGCACCAGCTCCACAGGGAAGACTCCGTTCACCTGCACGGTAACGCGTCCCTTTGCGCCGTCGGTAACGGTATACATCGAGCCGGAGTCGATGATGCTCGCAAACGGCGTGGTGATGCTGCTGACATCATTGACGTCGAGCGTACCGCTTGCTGTGCCTGTGCCCCCCGCGACGAGTTGTCCGGAGGCAGAAACTTCCATGGGTGCCTGCAGGCCCGCGATTTGTACTCCGTAAGTGCCGAGCAAGGAAGCCGTCGTGTATGGACCGCCGGTTTGGGCCAGGGCCAACCCGCTGCTCACCCCGGTATTGTCGCTTTCCATCAGGTAAGTGATGTTGTTTGACGCGATGTAAAAGACAAATTCAGCGCTAGCTGGAGCGACTGCGGGAAGAGCAAGCTCCATCGTTCCGCGCCCATTTGCTGTAACCATCGCGAACGATCCCGCCAACGCGAACGCCGACGTTGGTACGCTCCCGAGATTTTGGTCTCCGACACCCGTAAGCGTCCCCAAACCGTCCGCCACGAACTGTCCCGCGTCGGAGAACGCGGCGCTGCCGTTCGCTCCGATAATCGAGAAAACGTAGTTGCCATTCAACGAAGCGGCGCTGAACGGACCGCCCGCCTGAAGTGTTGCCGTGCCGACGACCGAAGCAGTATCGTCCGCTGCAACGAGATTCAGTTTGTCTGCCGAGATGACGTAATAAATATAGTTCACCGCGGAGCCGCCGTAGCTCAGCGAAAACGTACCGCGTCCCGTGGTGTGGTCCGGTGCTCCGATGGTTCCAGCGGTGATCGTTTGCGCCAGGCTCACACCCCCTGTGCCGAGAGCATTATTCAGATCCGATTCGCCTCCATTGGCGATCGAACCGCCGGCGGCCGTGAAGACTCCCACGCGCGCATATAAACTGGCCGATGAATCAAGCCCGTTCAAGCCAAAAACAAAAGTGCCGGTGGGCGCGGCAGCAGCGAGTACGGCGGGATCCTGCAGATCAAAAGAGCCGGAACCGGTGGCGGTGGCGTCAAACCAGGTGAACTGCGCGTGATTAGCTGCGGATATTACGAAGGCAAAATTTTGCGTCCCGTTGGATGAAGTATTTAGCATCATGATGCCACGACCATCGACGCCGACGGTGTAGGTTCCGGTCATGGTGATGGCAGGCTGAACGCCGACCGTGCCGTTGCTTGTTTTCACTGACGTGATGTCTTCGATTCCGGCGCTGATATTACCGTGGCCGTCTGCGCTGAAACTCCCAACGATCGAAATCGGACCTGCGGAATTTTGACCTGTGTAAGAAAAAGAATACTGGCCTTTGGGCAAAGTTCCGGCGCTGGCGCCGCCGACGGTTAGTGTTGCGGGCGAGCTAGTGATACTTCCCTGCGCATTGGTTACAGTGACGGTGAAGATGGCGCCGTTATCGTCAAGCGTGGTCGCGGCTGTGGTGAAACTTGATGAGGTAGCGCCGCTGATGGCGGAGGTTCCGCGAGCCCACTGATACGTTAGCGGCGCGGTTCCGGATGCCATCACGGAAAAGGTCGCAGCGGTCCCGACCGCCACGGAGGCATTCGCGGGTTCCGTGTTGATGTTCGGCCTGGTTGGTCCCTGCGGGAACGTGCCCTGGCCCATTGGGCCACAGGCAGTCAATGGAAGCATGATCGCGAACGCGAGCAGTGCAGAGATCAGGGGCATCTTCATTTTTGAACATCTCCCGTGGAGAATCCGAGCCTTGATTCGCGAACATAGGAGTCGCCCGGAAACCCGGCACCGCTTGGCCCGGTTTTCTGCCACCACCACGACTGATCGAGTCGCAAGAGCCTTAGTTCTCATTGTGTTGGCCCCCACGAAGCGAATGCTTCAACCGTGTGTGCACCTCGACTGCCATGTTTCTTCAAGAATGACGAGTGGACTCCGACTGGCTTAAATGTCGATTGCCGCATTTCCCACCGCATCCACAGCCAGACCATTGGGAAAAAAAGTCCGATGGCCCTTAGATGGTCGAGGTTGGAGCTACTTCTCCGTTTGTTGTCGTGGGAAACTCCAGAATGCTTGAAGGTAGTGGCGCCAACAGAACCCCCGTCACGTAAATGCTCGGAGCCGCGGGCCCGGTACCTCCGCGCTCGCGGTGCTGCCATCGCAGCTAGACGTGAGCATGAGCAAGCTAAGGCCAAAAAGAGAGCCGATCGTGACTTTGCAAGTGTGCATAGAATCTCCTCGACGATAATTTTCTAGGATGCGCAGTCCAGTGGCCGTTTTTGATGGGTTTCTTGGGCGAATTGTAACATGTGTTTCGCGTTTGAGAATCAACACAAAATACCGAATTGCCGTTCAGCAATAGGCTAAGTCCTTCCACGAGAAGGCCGGTTGATGTCAAGGCACACTTTGACTTTCTTCTTTCTTAGAATCAGTTCCTACTCAGCCAAGCCGCCCCTGTCGCCATCCTTCCATCCGCACTCTTGGTGAGCGATATTCGCTCGGTGCAAGGTGGGTGTTCTGGTTTCCCTAGGTGCTGCTACCTGATAAGCGACCTCTGTTCCCACGGTTTCGGTGAGAGTTGGGCCCCAGGACTTAGTCGCAGTCACCTGGACTCGGCGGTCGAGCTCAGCTGTTCGGACCGAAACTCTAGGCCGCGGCGCGCATCGCTTTTTGGCTATTGCGCAATGGTTCGTACACCTCTCCGCTCACCCACAACCGATGCAGCAGTACTGCCAGCTTTCGCGCCACGGCCACTACCGCTCGTTTCTTGGCATTTTTTCCTCCTCGCTCTGCCAGCTTCCATCCCCATCTGCGCAGATCACTGTCTTCTCCCAATGGCCCCAGAATGTAGTGCGCTCCCTGCACCATCATGGTGCGCAGATACCGGTCTCCTTCCTTGCTGATTTTCTTCTGTGGCTGGCTCTTCCCAGAGTTCCTGCGGCCAGGTTTTAACCCCAGAAAACAGCCCACCTCGCGACTCTTCTCGAACCGATACCGGTCTTCGATCGTCAGGATAGAGGTCAGCGCGATCTGCGTTCCTACACCCTTCACCTGCTTGAGCAGGGACACTTCCGGGTACACTTCCGTGGCGATTTTCTCCATCCGTTCCTCGTACTCCTTGATGCGCTCGCTCCGCGATTCGACCTCTCGCAAGAGCGGCACCAGCACGTCGCGTAATTCCGCGCTCACTCCTTCAGCCAGTTTCTGGTTCACCTGATACGTGCCACATTTAGGTAGTCGTGGGCCAAAAGACTTCACCAACCCGCGCGCTGCATTCACCAAGGCCGTTCGCGCACTGACCAGTTCCGCTCGCGCCCGGATCACCGTCAGGTGGATTTGCACCTGGGCACTGCGATGCCGTACTGGCCCCCATAACTCGGGATCGATGCGCGCCCGTCTGGCCAGCGTTCGCGCGTCGTGTCGATCATCTTTTCGATTGCTCTGGGTGATCAATTCCACCTTTTGCGCGTGCGCCACGATCACTTCGTGTCCCAA
>DATNLE010000320.1:0-44569 GCA_035603035.1 Candidatus Acidiferrales bacterium
CTTTGACCAGAGTTACGGGACAAGACTCTCCGGCGACGATCGCCACCTTCACTGATGCTAGTCGTTCACTTGGACTGCTCTCAAGCAGAGTTTTGTACAACGAAGGCACGGACAGAAGGTGAGACACCTGGTGTTCCTCAACCAGGGAACTGAGGGAGTTCAGCTCCCATCGAGACGGATCGGGAGGAAGAACCAGAGTGCCGCCGACGCTTAGAGTCCAGAAAATCCCAGCCAGGGAGCTGTCAAAAGTAAACGATGAGAGGAGCAGAAAGCTCTGCACTGGCTCCGGATAAAATTTGATGCGCGCAAAGGTCGAATTCACCAATCCGCGGTGCAGAACCAGAACGCCCTTGGGCTTACCAGTCGAGCCCGAGGTGTAAATAACGTATGCGGTGTTGTCTGTGTTTGCCGGGCAGGGCCCCGACGGCTCAACTCTGTCTGGGGCAGCGGCGGTGATGGTGTCGACGCAGACTATCCGCGGCTGGTGAGAGCGCAGCTCGTCAGTAGGCACCAGGCTCTGCAACCGCGAGTGTGTGAGCAAGACCAGCGCCTGCGTCTCGGCGAGCATGAAGGCTACCCGCTCGGCAGGATGGGCCGGATCGAGCGGCAGGCAGGCGCCACCCGCCTTCAGTACCCCGAGTATTCCCACCACCATTTCGAGCGAACGCTCAAAATAGAGACCAACCACAACCTCCGGCCCGACTCCCAGCTCTCTTAAATAGCTCGCCACCTGGTTGGCTTGACGGTTCAGTCCGTCATAGGTCAGGTGCTGGCCTTCAAACGTCACGGCGCGGGCCGTGGGAGTTTTCTCCACTTGCTCTTCAAAGAACTGGTGGAGCAGTGCCTTGCCCCGTGGCAGAGCAACGCTGGTCTCATTCCACTCGACAACAATCTGGCGTTGCTCACCCGCGGTCAGCAGAGGTAACTCCGAGAGCCGCCGGTCGGGGTTGGCGACAGTTCCCGTGAGCAGATTTTGCCAGTGCGCGGCCATCCGACCCATCGTGGCAGCGTCGAACAGGTCGGTGCTGTAATGGAAGCGAGCCAGCACTTCTTTGCTCCGCTCATCGAGTTCCAGGGAGAGGTCATACTTCGAGGCGCCGGTGTCGACATCCATCTGCGTGAGGCGCCAGGCAGGGTCGATTTCCGGCAATGGCGGTTCCAGGGAAAACAGAGCCTGAAACACGGGGTTGCGGCCCGGTTCGCGTTTCACTTTCAGCTCCCGGACCAGATGCTCGAAGGGCAAGCGGTCATGGTCGAGGGCATCGATGGTCCAGTCTCGAGCGCGCTGAACCAGGTCGCGAAAACTCGGATTGCCGGAGACATCAGCGGGAACAACCACGGTGTTGAGAAAGTATCCCAGCAGCGCTTGGGTCTCCGGACGATTCCGCCCGGCGGTAACGCTGCCGATGGGAATTCGCTCCTCGCCAGAGTAACGGTAAAGCAAGGCCGCGAATCCGGCCAGCAGCACATGGAACAAGGAGACGTTTTCGCGGCGGCAGAAACTCCGCAATGCCGTCGTGAGGGCGGCGTTCAGCCGGAACGGGTACATCGACCCGCGAGAGGTGTGCTCCGGTTTACGGGCCCGGTCGGTGGCCAGGTAGGTCTCCGGCAGAGTCGCGCCAAGCTTTTCACGCCAGTATTCAATATCTTTTGCCAGCGTCTCGCGGGTAGAAGTGCGCCGTTCCCAAATCGCGTAATCGGGATATTGAATCGGGAGGTCCGGCAAAGGAGAAGGTTCGCCTGCCGAATAAGCTTTGTACAGCGCTGCCAGCTCCGGCAGAAAGACACGGTAAATCGCCACTCCATCAAAGATGATGTGGCTGAGCGTCAGATATAAGCGGTGTTCTTCATTCCGCAGGCGAATCAATCTGGTCCGGAAGAGCGGAGTTTGGGTGAGCTCAAGCGGCACTCTGGCGTCGGCGGTGGCAATCGCTGTAGCGGCCGCATCCCGTTGCTCATCCGGAATGTTTCGCAGATCGATTACCGGAAGCGAGATGACGAGATGGTCTTTGACTTCCTGAAATGGCTCCCCATCCACGACCACGAAAGAAGTGCGCCAGGCTTCATGGCGGCGGAGAATTTCGTTGAAGGCGCGTTCGAGGGCGCTGACATCCAAAACTCCAGAGTAGTGAACGGTTACCGGCTCGTTGTAGAGCGGGAGGTCCCGGGCCAGTTGCGCATGAACCCAAACCTGCTCTTGCGCGTGCGATAGAGGAATTATTTCCCCTGGTTTCCGGCGTGCGATCGGCTGAGCCTCGGGACGCAGCCCGAGTTCACCGCGGAGATACTTCTCCAGCAGCCTGCGCTTCGCCTGGGAATAGTCAGGGCCCATTTCGCTTAGTCCTCAGGAGGCAAACTCCGCTTTCGTACTCAGCTCACGGGTTTGAACGTAACTGGCAGCGCGGTGAGCCCTCGCAATCCTAGGTTATGGCGCCACTCTAAAGGGGCCTTGGTTTCGAGCGCCAGGCCGGGCAGACGCCGCAACAATGTTTCAAATGCAATTTGACCTTCCAGCCTTGCCAGTGCGGCACCAAAACAGAAATGCGCCGCCCAGCCAAAAGCCAGATGGCGATTGTCTTTGCGAGCCAGGTCAAGACGATCGGGATCCGGAAAGCGTTCCGGATCGCGATTCGCGGCGCCCATGACCGCAATAACCGCCTGGCGCTTGAGAATTTTCCTGCCTCCGAGTTCGACGTTGTCGGGAGCCAGCCTGGCGGTGTGTTGGCTGGGGCTTTCATAGCGCAGCAGTTCTTCCACGGCTGAGGGAATCAGAGACGAGTCTGCTCGCAACTGCTCCAGTTCATCCGGATTCCGCAATAACGTGAGCACGCCATTGCCAATCAGGTTGGTCGTGGTTTCCAGCCCGCCGACCATGGTCACGATAAGGTTGGCGATGATTTCCTCTGCCGTCAGACGAGCGCCGTCGACTTCGGCATTCATCATGGCCTGGATCAGACCTTCGCGGGCGTTGGCTTGCTGTTCGATCATCGCCGTACGGAAATAAGAGCACAGGTTCTCGACACTGCGTAGCACGCGAGGAATGCGGTCGGGATTGTGCTGGAAATTTCCCAGCATCTCGGCAAAATCCTGCGACCAATCCTTCAATTTCGCGTGATCGGCGGCCGGTACTCCCAGCAGTTCTGCAGTGACGATGGCTGGGGCCGGACCCGCAAAATCGGCGATGACGTCCATCCTCCCGCTCGCGACAAGTTTGTCGAGCAGAGTGTCCATTACGTCCTGAATATGCGAGCGCAGCTGTTCTACTCGCCGTGGCGTGAATGCGGCGGAGGCCAGCGCGCGCAGCCGGGTGTGGTCGGGTGGATCGAGAAACAACATCTGCCGCATCATGACTTCCGCGATCGGATTGAGCGCTGACAGGTTCAGGGCGCTCAGTTGCTCGGGAGTGGGTGTGCGACTGGCGGAAAAGTGATACAGAACTTGAACCACGTCCGCGTACCGGGTCACGACCCAAGTGTGCAGGAATGGATCCCAGTGCACCGGATCCTCGCTACGCAGCCTTTGATAGAGCGGATAGGGATTCGCCAGCACCTCAGGATCAAGCAGCTGGTACAGGCTGAGAGCGCGCTCCTTCGGCGGCGGAACCGACGGTGGCACGATGGACACGCTCATAGTGGGAGCCCACCAGGAGATGACTCAAGAATGCGTTGCGCTTCGTCGTCGCTCAAAGCGCTCAGCTTCGCCTGGATCAGGTTTTCAATCTCGCAGGAGATCTCTCTCACCGTGGGATGATCGAACAGCCCCCTCAACGTCAGCTCCACGTCGAAGGTCTGCTGAACTTTGGCAATCAGTTGAGCTCCCATCAGGGAGTGTCCGCCCAGATTAAAGAAATTATCGTCCCGGCTGACTCGGCTCACTTTCAACAGGCTGCTCAGGAAGTTGGCTAACCAGATTTCAATCTCCGACTGCGGGTCTTCGAAGGCGTGATCCGCAAGAATAGTGTCGGGCGTGAGCTTCGGCAGCGCCGCTCGGTCCACCTTCCCGTTGGGCGTGAGTGGCAAGCTCGTAATTTGCACGAACGCCGATGGCACCATGTAGTCGGGCAGATGCGGGGCCAGAAACTCCCGCAACGCAATGGCGCTTAATCGCGCGTCCGGCGCCGCAACAACGTATGCCAGCAGACGCTTCTCTCCGGAATCCTCTGATGCCGTTACAAAGCTCGATCGAATCGCCCCGTGGCGATCCAAAACCGCTGCGATCTCCGCCGGTTCAATCCGATAGCCTCGGATTTTGACTTGTTCATCCTTGCGCCCTAGGAATGCAATCTGGCCGTCGGGACGAATGCGCGCCAAATCACCGGTTCGATAAAGGCGCGCACCTGCCACGCCGCTGAAAAGGTCCGGCACGAATTGTTGCGACGTGAGGTCGGGAAGATTCAGATAGCCTCGTCCAACCCCTGCGCCTCCAATCATAAGTTCTCCGGCAGTTCCATCGGGGACCCGGTTCAGTGTTTCGTCAACGATGTAAGTCTGGACATTTTCAATCGGCCGACCGATCGACGGGAGGGCTTCAGATTCGCCGCAAGGAACCGTTCCCGAGGTGGCGACGACGGTGCATTCCGTGGGGCCGTAATTATTTACCAAGGCGAACGGTAAACCGGCAGGCGGACAACGGCGCAGCGTATCGGCGCCGGTGAGGAGAAATCGCAGCGCAGTTTTCGCCGGCCATTCCAGATCGATCATGGATTCAGCCAGAGCCGTCGGGAGGAAGCTGATGGTGATGCCGGTCGCGGCCATCCAATCGCGAAGCCGCTCAGGACTGGTTCGTATCGCTTCGTCAATGATGTGCACACTCGCGCCCGCGGCCAGATAGGGCCAAAGCTCCCACACCGCAGCGTCAAATCCAGGAGAGGCGTGGAGAGTGGCCCTATCGGCGGCGGTCACCGCCAGGGCATGATTGTGCCACTGGATGAGATTGAGCAGATTGGCATGCGTAATTTGAACGCCCTTCGGACGACCCGTCGAGCCCGAGGTGAAAATGATGTACGCCAGATTCTCCGGCATTGCCTCGCTCACTGAAGAACTGGGACCAGAATAGCGAGGAGTGCAGAAACCATTTTCATCCAGCACGATCGTTCGCCACTTCCCAGCAGGCAATTGCTGCGCAATGTCTGGGTGAGTCACGACCAGCGGGGCGGCAGAGTCGGCGAGCAGCATTGCCAGTCGACTGGTGGGATAGGTCGGATCGAGAGGTACGTAGGCCCCCCCCGTTCTTAGAATGCCGAGCGCTCCAAACACCAGTTCCGTAGATCGCCGCAAGCAGAGCGCGACCGGAATCTCGGGTCCCGCCCCAAACACGCGCAACACGGAAGCCAATTCGTCGGCGCGCTCGTCAAGTTGGCCATACGTGACTTGCTTGGCGCCTTCTCTGACCGCGAGGGCGTCGGGGCTTGCTTTGGCCTGGGCTCGAATTAAGTTTTGAATGCACATATAGAAGTTTGGCAAACCTATTCAGCGCAATGCTCTGGTCTCCAGAAGACCTGACCTTACAGCGACCGCCTCAACTGCCGCCTGCAATCCCTCTACATGCCGCTTTTCACTTGGTTGCTGATGATCATCACGCGGATCACGTTTTTCCCGTTCACCAGGGCTTGACAAATCCAGCGCTGCCCGTCGCGGTTGAAGTCCTCTACGACTGCCGAATGCACACCCCCAAGTTCTTCCGCGCCGATTCCTTCGGCCCGCACCCGCAGATTCAGAATCGATTAAGACTTGCGGGGCTGCCGGTTCGGAGCTTTCCGAGGCGGGCGCCCTGGGGAATTCAGATCAAAATTCATACTTCACGTGGCGCGCTGTGTAATCAGCCATCTCCTCTATAGCCGATGCAGTGTAGATGAAGCGAGTTCAGTGACCATAAACGGATGTCGCCAGCCTCCTATTAGGTCTGCTTACCATTGAAACGTTCAAACAACGTCTGCAATTCCGCGGCGGACAGATTATCCAGCTGAGCTAGCAGCGCTTCGCGACTTAGGGGCGGCGTGGTTCGGGTTGTGCGTTTCAGGATTGGCGTGCGGGCCTTGAGTCCCATGGCACGCGCCTTTTCCACCTCAAGCGCAAGCCCGGCAATCGTGGGCGCTTCAAAAACGCACCGCACCGGCAGTTCCACCTCAAACATTCGCCGGACGCGCGCCGTCACTTGCAGCACCAGCAACGAATGCCCCCCCAACTCGAAAAAATTCTGCTCGATCCCCACCTGCTCAACTTTCAACAGCTCTCGCCAAATCTCGGCCAGCTTTGCCTCGGCATCGTTTCGCGGAACAACTAACTCTTCTCTGTCAACCAACGCCACCCCAGCGTTGGCCAGCACAGCGCGGTTCACCTTGCCGCTCGGTAGTTGCGGCACCGTCTCAATCAACCAGTAATTGGCCGGGACCATATGCTCGGGGAGCTTCGTCCGCAAGTAGCGCCGCAGTTCGCCTGCTCCCGGGATGGAACTACCTTCTTTCACTACAATGTGCGCCGACAGCTTCTGCTGCTCACTCTCGCCGGTTAGCGACACAACCGCCTGCTGCACCGCTGCATGCGAGGCCAGGACCGACTCGATCTCTCCCAGTTCCAGGCGCTGGCCGCGCAGCTTGATTTGATTGTCCACCCGGCCCAGGTACTCGATCTCGCCATTGCCGCGGAACCGCCCCAGATCCCCGGTGCGATATAGACGGGCAGAGAGTTCGGGAGCCAGCCAGTTGGTTACGAAGCGCTCCGCCGTCAGTTCCGGACGGTTTAAATATCCGCGAGACAGGCCGTCCCCACCCACAAATATCTGCCCGCGCATTCCAACCTGAACCGGATTCAAAGACTCGTCCAGCAGATAAATTTGGGTATTACTGATCGGTTTTCCAATGGCGGCGGAAGAGACCAGATCTCGATCCGTAACCTCATGGCAGGTGACGTCGGCAGCAACTTCCGACGAGCCGTAAATGTTTAGCAGGAGAGCGTCGGGAAAAGCCTCGCGGAATCGCTTGGCCAGGGCAGCAGGCAACACTTCGCCACTGCAAGACCAGAGTTTCAGATCAGGCACGCGCTCTCTCAGATCCGGAGCATGGTCGAGAAGAGTTCGCAGCAACGAAGGGACCAGAACAATGCGACTTACGCGCTCGCCAGCCAGTACTTGCAGCAGTTCTTCGGGATCGCGCACCAATTCCTGGGGAATAATGATGTTGCAAACGCCGGCCAGCAATGGACCGAAAATCTCCCAAATGGAGTCAACGAAGCCAATGTTGGTTTTCTGGCAGCACACTTCACCCGGTTTAAACGGGTAGGTCCGCCACATCCAGGCGAAGCGATTGATCGAAGCTCTATGAATTCCCTCCACTCCCTTGGGAACTCCCGTCGACCCCGAGGTGTAAATGACATAGGCGCGCGCATCGCTGCTCACGGTGCGGGCGAGGTTGGTCGTGGGCTCACGGTGAAGGCGCTCATCGCGGTCGAGCACCACAACCTTCGTTGCGCTCTGGGGGAGTTGGTCCTGAATCGAAGAATGAGTAACGATGGCGGACAGGGAAGCGTCTTCGATCATGAACTGCAATCGCTCAGAAGGGTATGCAGGATCCAGCGGAACATAGGCTGCACCCGTTTTAAGCGCTCCGAGAAGTGCGATCACCGCCTCTGCCGATGGCGGCAGAAAGACGCCGACCAGCGAGCCAGCACTTATTCCATGCTCGACCAGTCGATGCGCCAGTTGGTTCGCATCTTCGTTGACCTTTCGGTAGGACCAAGTTCTCTGTTCGAAAAGCAAAGCCCTCGCATTGGGAGTTCCCTCGGCTTGCTCTTCGAAAGCCCGATGGATGGTGAGGCTGTGAGGGTATTCCGCGGCGGTCTGGTTCCACCCGTTCAGGACCTGGTTTCGCTCCTGCGCGCTCATAATTGCCAGCCTCGCGATCGGCAAGTCGGGATTCTCCAGCGCCGAATTCACCAGCTTTTCAAAATGCCGCAGCATTCTCTCTATCGTGGAGCGCTCGAAGATGTCAGTGTTGTATTCAAACTGGCAATGAAATTCACCGTCATCCCACACTTCCACGGAAAGGTCGAATTTGGCGATCCCTGCTTCAAAGGCCATCTCCTTAATGGTCAGACCGGGAATCTCAAAAATCTGCTTGGGAATGTTCTGGAAGGTGAACATTACCTGAAACAAAGGATGGATATCGAGGGAACGTTGCGGGACCAGCTCCTCCACCAGCTTTTCAAAAGGGACATCCTGATGACTATAGGCTTCGAGCGCAAAGGAGCGAACCTGCCGAATCAGATTCCGGAATGTCAGGTTGTCTTTAAAATCCGCTCGAAAGACCAGAGTGTTGACGAACAACGCGATCATATTTTCAATTTCGACTTCATTGCGCGCGGCCACCGGCGTACCCACCAGAATGCTTTCCTGGTTGGTATACCGCCACAGCAAGGCCTGAAACGCGGCCATCGAAACCATGAAGAGCGTGGAACTTTCCGCCTGAGCCAGGGCTTTCAATTTCACCAGATTGGTTCGGTCGAAAGTGACTCGTTCGCTGGAGCCGCGCCAGCTGTGGGTCGCCGGGCGCGGGAAGTCCGTGGGCAGGTCGAGTAGGGTTTGAGCTCCGTCCAGCTTGTTTTTCCAGTGTTCAATCTCGCTCGCCAGCAGCGCGCCACTCATATGCTCGCGCTGCCACTGAGCATACTCGGCGTACTGAATTGAAATCTCAGGGAGATCGGGTGTTTGATTTGAGATAAACGCGGCGTAAGACGTCGTCACTTCGCGAAACAGAATCGATATGGACCATCCATCCGTGACGATGTGATGCATCACCAGAACGAGGGTGTGTCTGTCCGGCTGAAGACGAACCAGGCACACACGCAGCAGGGGGCCTTCGCTCAAGTTGAACGGCTTTTTGCCTTCTTCGCAGACGATACGAAGGGCCTCTGCCTCTCGCTCTTCCTGCGGAAGATCCGACAAATCCAGTACCGGAATGTTTACGTTCAGCTCGGACAAAACGATCTGCCGAGCCTCCCCATCCACCCAGTCAAAAATGGTGCGCAAAGGAGCGTGTCGCGACACTACCGTCCGGAAAGCCCGCGTGAGGACATCCACATCCAGGGGACCTACGATTTGAAAGGCGCGTGGGAGATTATAGGCGGCTGTTCCCGCATCAAGTTGATCGAGAAACCACAGTCTCTGCTGCGCGAACGAAGCGGGAAATACCGATCGAGTCATCTGTATGTGAGTTCCTTGATGGCGCCTAACGCTGAGGGTGGAGCCCTGAAACTGCCTTCTGCACAGGCCTTTAAGCAGTTTCCTGAAGCATCTAGTATAACCCTTATTGGCAAGAGCCGGCGGGCAAACCACACCGAGGATGCTCGAAAAGCGATCCGGTCACATCAGTATTTCGCTGTATAGTATTTTAAGCTGGTTTTTGTGATTCTGTTTGATGTCGCAGCGACTCTAGGCTTCAACCGGTGGTCAGCTCGAAAATTTTGCAGATTGAAAAGTTTGCAGATTTCAGTCCGGTCAGCGTTTTTTTTCTGGCCGAAACGCTCTCTCGGAACTGGAACGAAAGTGATAGACTATTTGTGGCGTTTTGGACTCTGACCGTAAGTCCGCCGGATTTTTTTTTGAGGTTTGAGGATTAGTTCAGGACTTAAGATGTCACTTGCGTCTCTGGTTTCCACAGTTGTGCCTCGATTCTCCTTCCCAAGTTCATACGGTTGCTCCTGTTGCCTTACATCGCAGTTTTCGTTCTCTCTTCCAGGCGGGACGGTGGCTCGACAGCGAGCGTCTAACAACAGCCAACTGGCGAATGTGTGCCTCTGAGTCGGGAAGGTTAATTGGATGCGGCACGGAAGCCAAGACGTGGAGTCAGGCAAGGCGGAGGAGAAGAACCGGCTCGCCGACCTTCTTCTGCAGGCGGGCCCCACCTACATTTATCCGGCATCTTTGGCACAGCAGCGTTTGTGGATTCTGGATCAGCTGCAAGCGAAAAACAGTGGTTACAACGTGCATCTG
The DNA here is from genome assembly GCA_035603035.1 of Candidatus Acidiferrales bacterium. GTDB lineage: Bacteria > Acidobacteriota > Terriglobia > Terriglobales > Acidobacteriaceae > Sulfotelmatobacter. The sequence continues at coordinate 9,985 of DATNLE010000320.1, forward strand.
GGCCTCTGGCTGAGAGGATCACTCGACCTGACCGCGCTCGACTCGAGCATTCAGGAGATGGTAAACCGGCACGACAGCCTGCGAACCGCATTACGGCTGGAGGGAGAAAAACTCCAACAGGTGGTAGCCGATGCTTGCCACGTTGCGATGCCGATCACGGATTTGACGGGGGTCGCCGACCCCACGGCAGAGGCCTACCAGCTTGCGCGCCGGGAGGTTATGCAACCTTTCGACTTGGGTAAGGCACCTCTGTTTCGGGTGCGCCTGTTCCGGGCCACACCACGCGATCACGTTTTTCTTTGCACCATGCATCACATTGTTACCGACGCCTGGTCACTGCAGACCTTCGCAAAAGAATTGGAACAGCTCTACGCTGCCTTTTCACGGGGCCAAGCGCCGTCCCTGCCCCCGTTGCCGATTCGCTATGGTGACTTTGCGGAGTGGCAGCTTCAATGGTTTCACACCGACGAACTACAGCGGCAACTCAAATATTGGACGAACAAACTTAAAGCGGCGCCGGCTCTTCTGGAATTGCCAACCGATGCTCCTCGGCCGCCAGAACAAACTTTCGAAGGGGCGATTGAGGTGGCATCCATCTCGAGCGACCTCATCGAAGGAATAGAGAGAGTCGCGACCCGCTGCCATGCCACCCCCTTCATGGTGCAGTTGGCTGCGTTTAAGGTCCTGCTTTATCGCCATGCGAAACAAGATGACGTGGTGGTAGGAATTCCGGTCGCGGGCCGTAATCAGGTGGAGACGGAGGGGTTGATCGGGTTCTTCGTCAACACCTTGGTCTTGCGCGATGATCTGTCCGGTAATCCGCGATTCACAGATTTGCTCGCTCAAGTACGCGAGACAATTTTGGGCGCATTTTCCAACGCCGATGTTCCCTTTGAAAAGATAGTCGAGGAACTTCACCCCGAACGCAATCTCAGTTACAACCCGCTTTTTCAGGTGATGTTTGCCTCCCTCAAATCCGCCGTGCGATCGCACCAATTCGGTGACTTGACGGCCTTTCCTTACGTGGTCAGCGCGGAGACATCAATCTTTGATCTCAGCATGACACTGATCGAGGACATCGACCGGAACTGGTGGGCGCAAGTCGAGTACAACACCAACCTCTTCAGGAAGGATCGTATCACCCGGCTGTTGAGTGATTACGCTTCAATTCTTGAACGCGTTGTCTCTGATCCTGAAGGCAATATTGTTTCGTTGCCCTTGCCGAGCTTGGCAGGATCCGGCGACGCGTTAAATGTAATTCCCACTGAGAAGGAGCGGAAAGAGAAACCAAGAGGCGCGTCCCCGACTACGGCCCGCAGTAGCTCCGAACGCGGCTTCAAGCCCATCGACCGGGAACAGGAGTTGCTCGTCGACGTCTGGAAGGAGATTCTCGGGCTTTCCGAAGTTGGGATTCGGGACAGCTTCTTTGACGTAGGCGGGCACTCGCTTATCGCTGTGCGCCTTATCGCCCGTATACAAGAAATCACAGGTAAGCAGATTCCCGTCTCGGCAATCTTTCGCGCCCCAACAATTGAAACCTTCGCGCCCCTACTGCGGCAGAACATAATCCCACCGCCGGAACCCGAGCTGATGAACCTCCAAGAGGGTGACGGTACTGTCCCCTTCTTCGCGATCGCCGCACCTGGCGTGGATACTTTCGGGCTGTCCCTGCTCGCACAACACATGGGGAACAATCAGTCGGTTTACAAGGTACAGGGACATGCACCGATTGTATGGGGGCGGCCTTTCACCAAGGACGAGCTGCGGGCCCTGGCCAAAGAGCATGTGGCGGCGCTGCGCTCGGTGCAGCCCCACGGGCCTTACTGCCTAGGGGGAATGTGCGGGGGGGTTTTGATTGCACAAGAGGTTATCCTCGAACTGGAATCGATGCGCGAGGAAGTCGCCCTTTTCGCAATATTTGATACCTGGGTGTTGGAGAATTCTCAGATCCGTCTCCTGTGGATGCTTGACTATTATCGGGGGAGATTCCAGATTTTCCGCCGTCTTCCACAGCTAGAACGGCTCGCGACCACCAGAAGATTCGTAAAGAGTTTGTTTCTCGGGAACCGGAACGGCACGGAAGCCAGCTGGGATGAAACCTATTGGCCGGGCGAAAAGTTCCGTGAGCCGCAGTTTCAAGCTCCCGTGCTGCTGTTCAAAAGGTTGCGCCAGCCTTACTATTACATTCGGGATCGGCAAATGGGTTGGGGGTCTCGTTCGAGGGGTGGTGTCGAAACCTGTGAGCTGAATTGCAGGCACGATGAGTTCTTCCGGCAGCCCCAGGTCGGGATCATTGGTCAAATCCTGGCGGGCAGGTTGCAAGGAATCAGGGAACTCGAAACCCAGCGAGCATATGTGTTCTCTCAACCCGATAGCTATTCACTGGAATCCAAATCTTAAGAGCTTGCAAGCACATTGAACAAAGGGGAACCAGGGATGGCCGAGCGTCCCGATGGAGCGGTGAGTTCGTCCCTTGTACCATCGGGCGAGACGCTGGCGTCATCGCGGGTCCGAAAATCGGAGCCAGGCTTCGAGGGCGACAGAGTGCGCCCGCTAAGAGTAATTCGTCCACCGGCATTTTCTCTTGGGACGGTCTTCAGCGGTGTGCAGACGCTGGTGAAATATGCGGACCTTCTCTGGATCCTCAGCCTGTTTCGACTTACGGTTCGCTACAAGCAATCCGCTCTCGGCTGGGTTTGGGCGGCGCTTCAGCCTCTCGCCCTGATGACCATATACACGCTTGTCTTCACCCGTGTGACCACGATTTCTACCGGCGGGATTGCTTACCCTCTGTTCGTGTTGTGTGGCCTCCTGCCGTGGTTATTCTTTTCCAGCTCGATTTCAAACGCCGTGCACGGACTGGTTTTATATCCCAATCTGCTCACCAAGATGTATTTTCCTCGTGAGATCATCCCCCTGTCTTACTTGACGTCAGGCTTGGCGGACTTTTTTATAGGATGCGTGATTCTGGCCGGGTTTATGGCTCACTACCGAGTTTCACCGACCTGGAATCTGCTCTATGCAATCCCGATTCTGATGGTGCTGGCGGGCTTTGCCGCCGCTATTGCCTTGTTGTTCTCGGCGATACATGTCCGGTTCCGCGATATTGGACTGGCTTTGCCGCTCGTGCTGCAGGTATGGATGTTTACCATCCCCGTCGTATATTCACTGCAATCGGTGCCCGTGCGCTTTCGAAAGTTTTACTTGCTCGACCCGATCGCGGGTTTGATTGAAAATTTTCGAACCGTATTACTCCATGGCCGCAGACCTGACCCATCAAGCCTGGCGCTGTCGGCCACCATCGCTGTCGCCTGTCTTGCGATTGCGTATGCCTACTTCAAGTCTTCCGAAGCCACTATGGCCGACATCATCTGAATGTCGCAATTGGAATAAGCGCGAATTGCACGCGGAGTTGGAACAAGGATGATCGACATACAGCTCGATCGAGTATCGAAGCAGTACAGGTTGCGGACGGGCCGATCACCGAAACCGTGGTATTCGGATCCCTTCCGGCGACGATGGTCCCCCATGTGGGCGCTTCGCAACGTCAGTTTTCAGGTTCGACAGGGGGAAGCTCTGGGAATCGTAGGACACAATGGTGCAGGCAAGACCACAATCCTGAAGATTCTTTCCAGCATCACGACCCCTACGTCGGGTGAGATCACGGTCCGGGGAAGAATGGCTGCGTTGGTTGAAGTCGGCTCCGGATTTCATCCGGAGCTCACCGGCCGCGAGAATATCAATCTGCACGGCGCTATGCTCGGGATGCGAAGATCGGAAATCCGCCAGAAACTGGATAGTATTATCGAATTTTCAGGTGTCGGCCAGTACATTGACGTGCCGGTAAAGCGGTACTCTTCAGGAATGTATGTGCGGTTGGGATTTTCCATTGCTGCACATCTGAATCCCGACATTCTGTTACTCGATGAAGTCCTGGCGGTCGGCGACGCCGCTTTTCAAGCAAAATGTCTCAACCGCCTTGCGGAACTGCGGCGCTCGGGGCGCACGGTCGTTTTTATTTCGCACGATCTCGCAGCGGTTTATCGTCTGTGCGATCGCGCCATACTGATGGATCACGGCCGAGTGGTTGCGGAGGGGCCGCCAAGGCAAGTCATTGACGAATATCAGCGGATGACCTTTGGCGATGATACGGTACCGGTCGGAGCTGCCGAATCTGATTCACCGGCGCGATGCACAAGCGTTTCCTTTTCTGCTCCTGATTCTGCCCAGAATATCCGAACTGGTTACCCTATGGTCGCACGCCTGAGTTATCGCGCAAACCAGGTCATCCCCGCAGCCGTGTTCCGAATTTCACTTTACTGGCCCAGCGGCTATTTGTGTGCTCAGCTCACAACCGATTCTTCGCAAGGAGGTTTTACCCTGGGACCGGGCGAAGGCGGAATTGAATTTCACTGTCCTGCACTGCCCGTTGTGCCGGGACTTTACCGAGTCGACATTTCCATCGAGTCGAACGGACGAGAGATCGACCTGCGGCAGCGCTGCGCCACTCTTAATGTCGGACTGGGAAAATTTGTTGCAGGCGACTTCTACATCGAGAACTTATGGAAACTGATCGAGGGAACCTTGCCCTAGGAGCAAACCTTCCCGTAGCCGTCCTCACTCCGACAGAAGGCAGCAGTGAAAAGGGCCGGCAGCGAGCTACCGCCCTCCCTGCTCGTCACCATTCCCAGGAGGAAACCGAGAGCGTTAACCGAGATCAGTAGTGGGGTAGCTCTGTGCCGTTTAATGCTGCCAGGACCAACGTTCCCGCATACGAATTGTCGACGCCCACCGGAGTTGAGAACTTCATTCCGTACCTCCAGCTCTCAGGGGCCTCAGCGTGCACGCCCGACAGGATGACCCATCCACTTCCAGACCTGCCCTCGACGATCGCCGGAGCGCCATCCGGGTACTCGCCTACAATGTTGCCCCATCCGGAGAACTGGGGGCCGTCCTGCCAATACTGGTCAAGCGCATCGCCGTTGGGATCGCGCACTTCAACCGCTGCTTTGTTGATGCCTTTGGCGTGGTCGGCGTAGTACTCGAACCAGACTCCTGACGTGAGATCCAAACCGTTATGGTCCGAATAACCGCCAAAAAACCCGCCTGCGCAAATTCCGAGATAGTGTAGCCCCTCGTTGACAGCGTTGTGGATCTTAGTGGTAGTAGTTCGCGTCAGGGAATCGCCAATCGTAATTGAGTTGCCACCTGGCACAATTAGGAGCCTGTAGGCTTTCAACTGGGTAGCGCTCATGCTGTTGAGCTGCGATGAGTTCGCTGTGGAATACGCCAACCGGTGCGCCGCAAGGATCGCCTCGACCGCCTTAACGTCGTTTGCGATTGTGCCCGTCCCGTTGAAAAGCAGGATAGGAACGTGGCTTGCCGCCTTCGAGGTCTCAGCCGCGGTGCTCTCTTGCGGCATCCCAGCTGCCGAGGCAGTGGTTCCGCGTGCGATAAAGGTGATTGGAATCAGAACTGCTAACGCAATCATTCCGACGCGTCGCAATCTATTTGCAGCCATGGCAAATGAGGACACGATCCCTCCTGAAAAGTTGGTTTTGTATGCACTAGCCAGATATTGCTTCAGCGAAAACCACAGCCACCTTCGCTGAAATCGAGTGAAGCAACGACGTTTCTTCTTGGTTTTTTCGATCCTAAGCGGCTGTAAAAAAATGGCAAGTCACACAAGTACATGGCAGAAGTCGCATAGGTACAGAGGCCAAAAACTGCGCTTCGAAAACGACGGTGATTCCCTGCCGAACACTGAGTCTCAACCCTGTGAGCAGCAGGGTTTTTTCGCGAATATCCCGCGTAATTTCAGTGAGTTACTAGGACTTCTTCCATTCCGGTCAGGAGCTTCGAAAGCCAATAGGGAAAAATGCGGGCCGTCTAACTTTCGTTTGCCGGCAGGAAACTGACGGGCAACAGGTGGAACACGGGGAAGTTCTCTGCAGCCGAAGATGGAAATGGGCTGCCAAATAGCACTGGACGGTTAGCCACCGCCAAGCACAAAACGCGGGGTACATTTTCGCAGTCACACGGTAGAATTGAGAACGTGGCCCCGTAGCTCAGATGGATAGAGCATTCGTTTCCTAAACGAAGGGTCGCGTGTTCGACTCACGCCGGGGCCACCAGAAACAATACTGAAAATAAAGCAATTAAAAAGGAGACTGCAATCGGGTCCCTTTTCACTGTCCGTGTTTTTGGGCAAAATGTCCGTGTTCTGTCCGTGTTCCCTTCTGAACCCGTTCCGTGACGGTCGGATTTGCGTCCAGGTTCTTTCTCCAGTCGTGTCGCTTTCGACGTCTGCCGCCGCTGCTGAACTTCCCGCTGGCGTTGCTGCTTTTCTTCGTCGCTAAATAGATCGGCATAACGCTTAATCAGGGCGGGCATTTGCTTTCACCGAGACACCGGCAGAGGGCTGCTTCGTAGATGGATCCCTTTCCAGGGACAAGCGGTCGAGGTTTCCATTATCCGGCGATTATTCCACGAAATCCCGGAGATCGCAGCCCTCAGATTTCCACGGCGGAGATATTCCTGCCCCGACTCTAAACGGCGAGGGGTACCTCGGTCACGAATGGCAGTTGTGCATTTTCCCAAGCGTCGAATCCGCCAATCACATTCGCGACGTTTCGAAAACCCTCTCGCTGTAACCAGCTGCAATCGTGCCGCGGTAGCCGCCTTTGCAAAGGACTGCTATCGGAGCGCTGCGATCCACTTGCGGAAGGGACCCGCAGAATCCCTCCAGTGGAAACCAAGCCGCCGCTTCAATGTGTCCTGTCTCCCATTCCGGTTTCCGGCGCACGTCCAACAATTGAAGCTTCTCCGTGCCCAAATGTTCACTCAATCGGTGCACGGTGATTTGCCGCAGTTCAACCAGGTCCAAGCCCGCTCGAACCCAACCTTCGATCCCGTCTTGTAAGTATCCCCGTGCATCATCAATGCCCACTCTGGCCAGCCGAGTTCGCGCTTCCAGCACTTGCTCCGGCGACGCCGCGATTAGCAAGGGCCAAGAAGATAACCCCAGCAGGATGCCCGCCCACGAGGCAAATTGTCCTGAGAGCGGAATGTTGATCGATCCGGAGACATGTCCAGAAGCAAATTCGTCAGCAGACCGAACATCCAAGGCGATCACTTTCTCGTTCAGCAAAGACTGCAGCTCTGGTGGCGAAATAGCCTTAAGCCCGGGCAATTCCGACAACGCTGGCGCGCCGGTACGATTGATCTGCGCATCGTGGGGGAAGTATTCGGGACGAGGCGGCAAGTTCGTGGTCAACTGCCGGATGAACTCCTCTTTGTTCTCGATCTGCAGAGCGTAGTTGGTCAGCCGTTCGGTGCCAATGGTTGAAGAACGTTCGGCCCGCATGTTGCGTCCACATAGCGAACCGGCTCCGTGTGCGGGATAAACGATAACATCATTGGCGAGCTTGAGCAGTTTGGTATGCAGGCTGTCATAAAGCATCCCCGCCAGCACTTCGGGAGCGTGCGTTTTCGGTAGGTCGGTCGTCCCACATCTCCAAGGAATAGTGTGTCACCGGTTAGAACTGCCCAGGGATCGGGAGATTTTTCTTCGTCTTCACGACCAGACAGATGCTCTCCGGGGTGTGCCCGGGCGTCTCCAGAACTTTGATTCGCATGTTTCCCACGCGCAACTCGAAACCCTCGTGCACCTCTGTGTGGGAAACCGTGGCACGTCCATTGGGACCGATGTAGATTTTGGCTCCTGTGCGTGCGGCCAATTCCTGGTGTCCAGACACAAAGTCTGCATGCAGGTGGGTCTCAAAGATATGGTGGATTCTCAGTCCGTGCTGCTCAGCGGCCTTCAGGTAGATATCCACATCCCGCTGCGGATCGACCACGACCGCTTCTCCTTCTGACCCCAGCAAGTAAGAAGCGTGAGCCAAACAGCCCAGGTAAAACTGCTCGAAGTAGATGCCTCTTCCTTCTCGCTGGTGAGGGAATACGGCGATCGGTTCTGTCCGCAATAGAGGATTCTCTTTACTTTTCGCGTGTTCCCCTTTGCCGACGGTAACCAGCAACCTGGACAACTCGGATACCTGGACCCGAAGTTCCGGAACCGCGATGGTCTCCCATAAGCCCCCTTTGCGAACTGGGCCGATGGCATAAAGAAGATCAGATACGTCGCCGTAACCATCGATCAAGGCGCCGTCCGGGGAAACATCCAGGCCCAAGAACAATGGATCCGGCCGGGCCAATTTCTGTCGCATGAGATTCGTCAGCAAGGGATCGTCCGCCTTGCGGCAGTCACTTTCGGGACCGGTGCAGTTGATCACACGGTCCACGCGCAGCCGCTCAAGTTGTCCGGACTCGCGGGCGCGGTAAGTCACTTCGACTCCCTCGGTGTCTTCGGCATATGTCTTGATGCGGCCGGCATGGATTTCGATCTGTCCGTCCTGAATCTGCGAAGCAAGCGTGGTGCCGATCGCAGGCGCGATCCGGTGACGATGCACATCCCAGTAGGGGCGCACGTGGCGCAGGAAACGGCGTCGCTCACTAAACGAGAGGGAACGCCAGATTTCTTGCGTGAAGGGACGAAGGGAGTCAATCACGGCGCGCCAGCCGCTGCCTGCTTTTTCCGCGGCCCTCACTTGTGTACGAATTAACCGTAACAGTCCGCGAACCGTTCCCCGAGATTGCTCGGTTGAGAACGTCGGCCAAGCAGCAGTCGCCTTATGAGCCTGTGGTAATAGGCCGTGGCGCGAGAGGATGTGGATAGTCCCGCGGAATCCGCGTTGACGCAGGGTAATCGCAACATCCACGCTGGTGAGTCCCGAACCGACCAATAGAACACTCTTATCGTGAGAGACATCGCCCAGCGTGCTAGAAGTCCAGAGATTTGACTTCCATGGGTTCGAAACATAACGCAGGCTGTGCACAGTTCTTCCCGGAAGTCGGGGATCACCCGGCGAAAAATTGCCGAGGGCGATCACCACCTTGTCGGCGAATAATCTCCGGCCGCTGCGGAGACGGATCTCTGCGGTCTCGCCAATACAAGCTATCGAGACGGCTTCGTCTTGCACTTGTTCGATCTGGCCGGGGTGACGTTCGATCTCTTGCTGCAGCACGGAAGCAACGTACCGACCGTACAACGGTCGCGGAAGATAATGGTCAGGAGAAGCATCAGCGGCATGGTTAAGGCGCGCCCACTCAAGAAAGTGTTCCGGATCGTCCGGATAGGCGCTCATATTCCTCGCCCGGACATTCAACAGATGCTCCGTGCATTCGGTGCTGTAGGCTACGCCGCGGCCAAGGCCCGCCCCCCTCTCAATGAGAAACACCGAGACGCTCCCGCCTGACATACGCAATAGCTGAGCGGCAAGCGTTGCGCCTGTGAATCCCCCTCCGATGATTGCGACCGTGAACTCGGACATCTTCTGGTCTCGGTCGGTTTGATTGGTGAGCATCGCAAAGAACCCGCATCAAAACTATCTCTATTTTACTACTAGACTTGCACGTTACGAGCCTGTCGGAGGCTTCAGGGATTCAAGCACTTAACCCCACCTGTTCCCAAGAGCACTGTGGCCCCAAGGAAAACTTTTTCCCTTCAGGAGAAAACATCTTGCCCTTGACTTCAATGGACGGTCACGAAAGCAGCATTTTTCTACGAATGTCTAGTATTACCATCGACTATATAGTATACTGCGAAAGTTCGACTGAACCCCCACTTTCGTGGGTGACCAGCGACGGCTGCGGAGAGGTCCTATTGCTCTGGTTCCGTCTATTCTCGTCCGATAATCGGCGAAGAGCAGTACCGCCAGCATCCTCCCCTTGGTCCTCGGAGGTCGTAAGTGTGCGTAGACTATTCGTGGTTGCGCTTTTGTTCTGGCTGGCAGCAGCAGTTTCCGGATGGGCACAGGGAAGTGCCACCACCATCCGTGTCGGCGCATTCCCCAACATCACCCACGCCCAGGCGATGGTAGGCAAAGCCAACGGGTGGTTCGATAAAGCCATGGGCTCGCAGGTCAAGATTCAGTGGACGAGTTTCAACGCCGGCCCTTCCGCTATCGAGGCCCTATTCGCCGGCGCGATTGACCTGACCTACGTCGGCCCCAATCCCGCGATCAATGGCTACGTCCGCTCTAACGGCGAAGCCCTTCGCGTAGTGGCAGGCGCCGCCAGCGGTGGCGCTTCGCTGGTTGTGCGTAACGATTCGGGTATTAACAAACCCGAAGATTTTCACGGCAAGCGCGTGGCCTCACCGCAATTCGGCAATACGCAAGACGTCGCGCTGCGCAATTGGCTCAAGCGGTACGGTCTGAAGACCACCGACAAAGGTGGCGACGTGCAGATCGTCCCCATGGCCAATCCCGATCAGTTGACGCTGTTTCTCAGGAAAGACCTGGACGCGGCCTGGGCTCCAGAACCCTGGGCCACGCGCCTCATTCATGAAGGCAATGGCCGCCTCCTGGTCGACGAGCGCACGCTGTGGCCCAATGGCCAATTCGTCATCGGCCTGCTCGTTGTAAACACCAAGTTCCTCAAGGCTCACCCCGACCTGGTCAAGAGCTGGATCCGCGCCAATGTCGATCTCACCGACTGGATCGACGGCCATCAACCTGAAGCCAAGAAACTTCTGAACCAGCAGATTCAAGCCGAAACCGGCAAAGCTCTCCCTCCTGCCGTTCTCGACGAAGCGTTCTCTCGCATGCAGGTCACATTTGACCCGCTGCATAATGCATTGACCACTGCCGCACAGCAAGCCTTTGACGATGGATTTCTCGGCCGGCAAATGCCGGATCTTTCCCGTCTCTACGATCTCTCACTCCTCAATCAGGTTCTCGCAGAAAAGGGACGAAAGGCCATCCCATGAGCGCCAACGTTAAGAAGTTTCCCACTCAGTTTCCGGGTCCTAGGGGCAGTCACTTCCCTGCTCGCACCGGCACTCCTTCTTGCCAAGAGGGGCCAGTCCCCGTCGGCCGTGCGGTACGCGCGGTGGCAACAGGGATTTCCAAAGTCGGCCTCCGTGAGATTTGCCTCAGTTATCGCACGCAAACGGGAGAACGCCTGCTCGCTCTCGACCACATTAATCTGCAAGTGCATACCGGCGAGTTCGTCTGCGTCGTCGGACCCTCAGGTTGCGGCAAATCCACTCTGCTGCATCTGATCGCGGGCCTGCAGCAACCGACCTACGGGCAGATCCTAGTCGACGGCAAGCCGGTGCAGGGACCGGGGACAGACCGCATCATGATCTTCCAGGAGCATGGACTGTTCCCGTGGCTTACGGTTGGCCAGAATGTCGAATTCGGCATGAAGATGAAAGGTGTCCTAACGGCCGAGCGAAAAGAAAAAACCCGCTATTACCTTCGCCTAGTACACCTGGCAAAGTTCGAGAACAGCTACATCCACCAGCTTTCCGGCGGCATGCGCCAGCGAGTCGCTATCGCCCGCGCGTTGGCTACCGAACCCGACGTCCTCCTGATGGACGAGCCCTTCGCCGCCCTTGACGCTCAAACCCGCGACCTGCTGCATGACGAGCTGGAGCGCATATGGAACGAAACAGGGCGCACTATCATCTTCGTCACTCACAACGTCCGGGAAGCGATTCGCCTCGGCGATCGGGTGGTTCTTCTTACGTTTCGCCCCGGCCGCGTCAAAAGCGAATTTCCCGTGGAGTTACCGCGCCCGCGCCACCTTGAAGATCCGACCGTCGCCCGCGCCGCCGGCTATATCCTGGACGAGTTGCGCGAAGAGATTAACCGCTCTCTCGAAGCCGAATACAACGAAGGCGTTAAACCGCGTATCGAACCGGGAATCGAAGGGGGAGCATAATTATGAAACGCACTGCCCGTTACATCATCTTCTATGTCGCGCTCTTCGGCCTGTGGGTTTTGCTCGCTGAGCTGAAAATCTGGCCTCCTTATCTCTTCCCCACGCCCTGGGGCGTCGGCCAGGCTCTCTATGCTGGATTTCAGGATCACAGCTACTTGATCGCGATCCGCGTCAGCATGCAACGCGTCCTCATCGGCTACACCATTTCCGTCGTCCTCGGCATGATTCTCGGCCTCGGAGTCGCCAGCAATAGATTCCTCGAAGACACTATCGGCGGATTGCTCGTGAGTTTGCAGAGCCTTCCCAGCATCTGCTGGTGGCCTCTTGCCCTGCTATGGTTCGGCCTCAACCAGAATGCCATTCTCTTTGTGGTAATCATGGGCTCATTGTTGTCCGTGACTCTGGCCATGGAAGATGGCCGCAAGCAGATGCCCAAGATCTTTGGCCAGGCCGGACGGAACCTCGGCGCCAAAGGTTTCAAACTATTCTGGTACGTACTGTTGCCGGCCAGTCTCCCCTTCATTGTCTCTGGCCTCAAGCAGGGCTGGGCTTTCGCCTGGCGCTCATTGATCACCGCCGAAATGCTTTACTTGAGTCTCGGCCTCGGCCAGGTGCTGATGATGGGTCGTGACCTGAATGACATGAGCGCCGTCATCGCGGTCATGATTCTGATCATCGCTATCGGATACGTTGTAGATGGACTCGTGTTCAAGGGGATGGAGCGCCATTTGCAGAACAAGTGGGGGCTGACGCCTGCTACTTAGAACGCTCGAATCAGATCATACGGCGTCGCGCGCGTCATCTGACAAAACATCTAGAAAGACGGCATTAGCCTCAAAGCCAGAGCGACGTTTTTGCGACTACGCTCTAATAGGTCTATGGACTCAATGGTATATGCTTGAAAATCTAGTCGGAATGCCAGATCTCTGCTGGTGAGCCGTTGGCCAAAGTTGATCGACTGGGGGATTCAAATGAGTCAGGTTCTTTCGGAGGTACTTGCGTCCAACCGCGCATACGCTGCCAACTTCGGAGACAAGGGCAAACTGGCTCTGCCTCCGTCCCGCCGCTTCGCCATTCTCACCTGCATGGATGCCCGGCTCGATCCCGCCAAGTATGCCGGCTTGGCCGAAGGCGACGCGCACGTGATCCGCAATGCGGGAGGGCGGGCCAGTGACGACGCCATCCGCTCCTTTGTGATTAGCTACAAACTGCTGGGCACGCGCGAGTTCTTTGTTATCCATCACACCGACTGCGGAATGGAGTTTTTCACAAATGACGTCATGCGAGGGCTGCTGGCTTCAAGTCTGGAGACCGCCGAGCTGACGCCGAACGGCTTTCATGATGTGGGCCATGGCCCGGGGTCTAAGGCAGGCGAATATATCGAATGGTTGACCATCCGCGACCAAAGGCAAGCGGTTATCGATGATGTTGAGCGCATTCGCAATCACCCTTTGGTGCCTAAGTCGATTCCAGTTTACGGATTCGTCTATGACGTTCATTCCGGAAAGCTGTTTGAAGTGGAAGGCGCCAGTTCAAATGGGAAAGCTGCATAATTGCGGCGCGACATCGATTTGTTGCCTCCCCTACCACTACTCCCGGGGAAAAACGCGCTACCATCTCGCCGGCGTTACCGTCGCCGCCATCTCTCCCTCCAACAAGCCATGGCTTACGGCTACTGCGCCACCCGTGGCTCAATTTCGACCTACTGTGGGCGATCGCGCTGCTCGTGACAGGATTTGTGGTCCTGTTCTTTTAATCAGTCCTACGCTCTCCGAGTCCAGTCAGCCGAATGTCCCCAACCGCCCTCGAAAACGAAGTTGGGCAGCGGCTTTCGCCTGCGCCGGCCCGCATCTCTCTTGCGTAATTTCTCGGGAAGCTCTGCCGAGTTGCCAGGGTATCCGATAGCCGCGGCGGCGACGGCCTCATAATCTTGAGGAATGGAAAACTCGCGGTGAGCTTTTTCAACATCGAATCCGGCAATCTGGTGCACCACCAAGCCAGACACCGTTGCCTGAAACGTGAGATTGGCGATTGCCTGACCAACGTCGTGGAATGCGTGCCGGTTGAGTTCCCCGGTCGATTCAAACGTCAACCTCGCAACAGACAACAGAAGCACCGGGGCGTGCTGCGCCCACTGGACATTGAATTCAACCAGGCAACCGAGCAGGCGGTCGAAATCGGATTTATTTACTTTCGTGGCCACAATGAAACTCCACGGCTGCTCGTTCATGGAGGACGGAGTCCATCGTGCCGCTTCCATTAGACTGGCCAGGGTTTCTGGTTCGACGGATGTTGAGGCGAAGGCCAGAATGCTTCGTCGGCCCGCAATCAAAGGATGAATGGGATATTCGCAAATCTTCTCTTCGTCTTCCAGAATAATTGGTGTATCCGTGTCCTTCGCCATCAAATCTCACCGTTCTCCTCAGGCTTTTACCATTGATCCTCGACGACCGGTCGGCGTTGAAGCACGCGGCCAAGTATGCGTTCTTCAAGTGCGGCGAAGCGGGCGCTGCCGCGAGTTCGTGGTCGAGGTATGTTCACGACCTCGTTCAAGGCGACGCGCCCTCCCTCAATCAAGATGACGCGGTCTGCCAGACTGACGGCCTCGGCAACGTCATGAGTTACAAGCATTGCAGTAAACCTGCGGCTTCGCCAGACCTCTTCGATTAACTGCTGCATTTCGATGCGGGTGAGCGCGTCGAGCGATCCCAGCGGTTCGTCCAGAAGCAACAAATTCGGGTCATGGACAAGAGCGCGAGCCAAAGCTACCCTTTGTCGCTGCCCGCCCGATAAGGTAGCAGGCCAGTCGTTGGCTCTTTCTGCCAGACCCACTTGCGCCAAGACTTTTCGCGCCTGCGGGATGAGTGCAGGCTCCAGGCCGAGCATGACGTTGGGCAGAATTCGTCTCCAGGGCAACAGGCGAGAATCCTGGAACATGACTCGAACGTCGGGCTTGCCGTTGTGCTCTGCAACGTTACCCACAATAATGGTTCCGGTTTGCGGCGTTTCCAAACCTACGACTGACCGCAGGAGAGTGCTCTTGCCACATCCGCTACGGCCGACAATGGCGACAAATTCACCGGCGGAAATCTCAATATCGAAGTTCTCGAGCACGGTGCGTCCAGCGAAGGCGATACTCACGCTCTTGATTCCGACCGACACGCCGCGCGAGCCACGCTCGTCTGCAGCCGCGATTTCTGCCGAACTGCAAGTGACAGGCAAAGTGATCCCCTATCGTGCCGTCTGATACGCCGGATTCCAGCGCAGCCAGTAGCGTTCCAATCCTTTGGCCAGCAGATCGGCGAGCTTCCCCAAAATTGCATAAAGCAGAATGCCGACCACCATGATGTCCGTCTGCATGAACTCGCGTGCGTTCATCGTCATATAGCCAATGCCCGAGCGCGCTGAAATCGTTTCGGCGACGATCAAGATCACCCACATCAGCCCGAGAGAGAAGCGCACGCCTACGAGAATGGAGGGCAAAGCTCCGGGCAGGATGATCTCGCGGTATAGCGGCCAGCCAGACAGGCCATAAGTTCGCCCCATCTCCAGAAGTCCGCGATCGACTGAGCGAATCCCGTGAAAAGTATTGATGTAGACGGGGAAAAAAACGCCCAGCGCGACCAGGAAAAGCTTGGCCGATTCGTCGATGCCGAACCACAAAATCACCAGAGGGATGAGCGCCAGAGGCGGGATGTTGCGCACCATTTGAATGGTGGTGTCGAGCAGAATTTCAGCCCAGTGCATCGAGGCGGTGAGCAACCCGAGCAAGAATCCCACTCCGCCACCAACGACGAAACCCGACAGGGCGCGCAAAGTGCTGACCCTGACATGCATCCACAATTCGCCAGAGGCGCTGAGCTCCACGAATGAACTCACCACGGCACGTGGCGAGGGCAGGAAGCGGCCGGGCAGAATCCCCGCGGAAGATGCCCACTGCCAAACGATCAACAGCGAAATGGGCACGATCCAAGGCGATGCCTGCTTCGCCAGAACACGAGGCTGAAGCTGAATCTTCATGGCAAGACTTTTCTGACCCTGGTGCATGGTTCCTCGCTCAGCGTTTGGCTGCCTGGGTTCCGGTTGACGTTCCCTGCAAGCTCGCATCCCGTACATTAATGTGCTTGGGAATCAACTTGAGGTCGTAGAAGGAGTCCGCGATTCTTTGTTGCTCCGCAAGTACGGTCTCGCTGACTGCCGTCACACCGTAGCCGCCGCGCGACAGTGCCAGCTCAAGCGTCGCTCGATCCAAACCGATCTGCGGTTGCAGTGCTGCGGCTGCATCCTTCGGATTTGTTTTCGCCCACTGATCTATGGCGGCCACTTCCTCCAGAACGATCGCAACCACATCTGCCCGCTTCGAGGCGTAGGGTCGGGAAGCAAGAAAAAATTGATGGTTGCTGACTACACCGTTGCCATCAGCGAGAATGCGAGCACCGGTTTGTCTTTGAGACGCGGCGAGAAACGGTTCCCAGATCGCCCACGCGTCCACGCTGCCGCGCTCGAAGGCCGCTCGCCCATCCGCCGGAGTGAGGAAAATAGCGTCTATGTCCTTGTATTGCACTCCCGCCTTTTCCAGCAGCTTCACCAGCAGAAAGTGAACGTTCGAGCCTTTGTTGAGCGCCACTTTCTTGCCTTTGAGTTCAGCCACTGTCTTGATGGGCGAATCCTTGGGAACAACAATTGCTTCGGCGGCGGAAGCAGCCGGTTCATTTCCCACGTAGACCAGATCGGCGCCGGCGGCTTGAGCGAAGATAGGCGGGGCTTCGCCCACCGTCCCGAAGTCGATGCTGCCCACGTTCAACCCTTCGAGCAACTGCGGACCGGCCGGAAATTCGGTCCACTTGACCTCAACCTGCATCGGCGCGAGCCGCTTCTCCAAACTGCCGCGCGCTTTCAGCAGCACCAGCGTCCCATATTTTTGATATCCAATGCGAAGGGCGTTATCGGTATTCTGGCTGGAAGCGAATGGCGCTAGGGCCACGAGGACCAAGAGACGTGCAATGATGCTGCGGTGAAACTTTGCCGGTAGAGAATTGCGCATAAGTCTGAGTCCTTCGTCGATCCCGCTATTCGAATTCGAATAATGTTCAGGAATAAAATGAGGGCTTCGGAAGCTGCCGGTTCAAGGCCCAGTCCCCCAACTCGCGAATCTTGTAGTCGACCGGATCATGCAAGGTGTGAGTGCGCAGATT
Organism: Candidatus Acidiferrales bacterium; assembly: GCA_035603035.1. GTDB lineage: Bacteria > Acidobacteriota > Terriglobia > Terriglobales > Acidobacteriaceae > Sulfotelmatobacter. The sequence continues at coordinate 26,970 of DATNLE010000320.1, forward strand.
TCGCCAGAAACGGTCAATCCGCGCAGGACCGGTGGCGGCGCGCGCTCCCATTACTTCGAACATCCGGTTGGTGATGTCCAGGCCGGCCTTGCTGGTGGTCACCTTCGACGCGGCGACGTCAAGCGCGCACTTGCCCCGCTGATTTTCAGTGATCGCGTCACCGCTCTCCCAGGCTCGCTGCAGAGATTCTCCCGCTATGTCTGTGAGGGCCTGCGCTGCCTGAAGGCTGACAAAGAAGCTGCCGTAATTCGCCAGAATGTAGGAATCTTCCGTGGCGCTCTGCGCGGTCGATGCAATCCAAGGCCGGGTCTGCGCCAGCGTGTAGTTGCGCGATTCCTCCAGGGCTCCTTCGGCGATTCCCAGAAAAATATTGCTGAAAATGAGCTGCGCAATGCAGGAACGCAAGGACGCCCTGATGCTCCCCAGCGGACCGGGTGTCTTCAAGAACTCTTCCTGCCCGGCGGCCACGTCCGAGAACTCCACTGTTCCGCTGTCTGTTTGCCGCTGTCCCATAGCATCCCAGTCATCGAGCATGCGAATCCCTGGTCGGCGAGATGGTATCGCAGCTACCATGAACTTTTCGTCCACGGAACGAATCGCGGAGACGATCAGCATGTCAGAGTCAACCGCTCCGGAACAAAAACTCTTGCGCCCGTTGATGAGGTATCCTCCGCCCCACTTGGACGTAAGGCTGGTACGCTTATCGAGGGGATTGAGTGCGTTGCCCCAGAACCAGTTATTGCGGACGGTCTCTGAAAAGAGCTCTTCCGTCTGTGGCCATAATCCGTAGAGCGACACCGAAGCCAGCATGAGATGCTGAAAGCCGAACAAGTGAGCGATCGAACTGTCCACCCGGGCGAAGACTCGTATGAGTTTCATCGTGTCCGGCCATTCCATTCCCCAACCGCCCAAGTCAGCCGGAATCGTCACGTTGAGCAGTCCGCTCGCGCGCAACAGGTCTCTCTCAATCTTCGCCGTGCCGCCCCGCTTATCGCGTTCCACGGCAGTTTGAGCAAATGCCGCAGCCAATTGGTCGGCAATCTCGAAAGCATGTTGCCGGGGCGGAACATTCAACGCAATGTGATTCACCGTGGAAAGCACCACAATCCTCCCTTGTCATCAGCATGTGACCGCCGACTCGGTGCGACGGTGCTCTGCTGCTCCAGCAGCACGTCTGTTGAACCGGTGTTGCTATAGCAGCACACCCCTATTGACAGGACCGCCCTACATTCACGGTAACGGCGTGAAAACTTGAAATTGATGCACATAGGCGCACCGGTCTATTGGCAAGACAATTGCCAAAGCTCGTGTGGAACTCAGTCCTCTCCGGAAAGAGACCGAATTTATGGAAGTGTTCTGGTTCTTACCAACGCACGGCGATGGTCGCTACCTTGGCACCGCCGAACAGGCTCGGACTGTCAACTACGGATATTTGAAGCAAATCGCGCAAGCCGCCGATCAGCTTGGGTTTCAAGGCGTGCTACTGCCCACGGGCCGCTCGTGTGAAGACGCGTGGGTCGTGGCGTCAAGTCTCGTTCCAGTAACCACCAGGCTGAAGTTTCTAGTCGCGATTCGTCCCGGCATCACTTCTCCTACAGCTGCCGCGCGAATGGCAGCGACGTTCGACCGGCTCTCCGAAGGACGGCTGCTGATCAACGTGGTTACGGGCGGCGATCCCGACGAGGCACTCGGCGACGGCGTTTTTCTCACTCATGATGAGCGTTATGAGGTGACGGAGGAGTTTCTTCAGATCTGGGCCGAGGCAGTGGCGGGTAAAGCGATTTCGTTGAATGGAAAGCATCTTCACGTTGAGAATGCAAAGGTCTTATTTCCAGCCGTTCAAAAGCCGCATCCCCCGCTTTATTTCGGAGGATCGTCCAAGGTTGCTTACGGCTTGGCGGCAAGACAGGTCGATGTTTACCTCACTTGGGGGGAACCACCGCAGGCGGTTGAGGAAAAGGTTGCGACAGTTCGGCGACTGGCGGAGGAACAAGGCCGCTCGGTTCGGTTCGGCATTCGACTGCACGTCATTGTTCGCGAAACCGAGAAAGAAGCCTGGGCTGCTGCGAGTGATCTGATTCGCTACGTCGACGACGACACCATCGCCAGAGCGCAAAAAACATTCGCACGGTTCGACTCCGAAGGACAACGCCGCATGGCGGAGTTGCATCGTGGCGGGCGCGAAAAACTGGAAGTAAGTCCCAATCTCTGGGCCGGCGTGGGCCTCGTGCGCGGAGGCGCCGGCACGGCACTGGTTGGCGATCCGGCCATCGTAGCGAAAAGAATGCGGGAGTACTCCGACCTGGGAATTGAGACCTTCATTCTGTCCGGTTATCCGCACCTTGAAGAAGCCTATCGCGTGGCTGATTTACTGTTTCCACATCTGCCGCTTTTGTCGAAATCGGAAAGATCAGTGGGAAATATCACTGGCCCGTTCGGGGAACTCGTCGCGAACGAATATCAACCGCGCACGGACGCGGCGACACCGGTGACTGTGCAACAAAGTTAGCCGCGAGCTGCAATCGAATTTCGTCTTCTGGACAGTCCACGAAGGGGGAAAGTTGAACCATCACACGTTGAACAATCAGAAGAGGGCAAAGCTCGCGCTGGTAGTCGCCATTTTGACGGTTACAGCGTTGGCGCTGAGCTGCAGCCGCAAGGCTTCTGTTAAGCCCACGACCATCAGGCTCGACTATGCCTATTACAACCCCGTGAGTCTGGTGCTGAAGGATAAGAAGTTTCTGGAGCACGATCTTGCCAGTGATGGTATTCCCGTTGAGTGGACGCAGAGCCTAGGCAGCAACAAAGCGTTGGAACTGCTGAACAGCAAGAGCATCGACTTCGGGTCCACGGCCGGGGCCGCGGCCCTCATCGGAAAGGCCAACGGTAATCCGATCCAAGCTATCTATGTCTACTCCCGTCCCGAGTGGACCGCTCTGGTCGTTCGCAAAGACTCTCCCATCACGAAAGTCGAAGATCTCAAGGGAAAGAAAGTGGCCGTGACGCGCGGGACAGATCCCCACATATTCCTGTTGCGCGCGCTTCACGAAGCTGGGCTGACCGAAAAGGATATTGAGATGGTGGTGCTGCAGCATCCCGACGGGAGGATCGCACTCGAAAAAGGAGACGTGGATGCGTGGGCCGGCTTGGATCCGATGATGGCGCAAACCGAGATTCAGAGTGGATCCCGGCTCTTCTATCGAAACGTGAACTTCAACAGCTACGGTGTGCTCAACGTACGCCAAGAGTTCGCCAGGCAATATCCCCCGTATGTGGAGCGCGTCTTGGCGGCCTATGAGAAGGCGCGTCTCTGGGCCGTGCAGAACCCGGAGGAATTTCGCAAACTGTTTGCCACCGACACCAAGCTCGACGATTCTGTGATCACGAAAGTTCTGGAGCGTACAGACCTCACCAATTCGACCATCGGAGACAACCAGCGACAAGTGATTATCGCCAGCGGCGACGTGTTGAAACAGTACAATGTGATCAACCGCAGCACCGACGTGAGCACTACCGTGACCAATCTGATCAATCCTCGATACGCGCAAGACGTGGTCAACAAAAGCCTGGCGCAGAAATGAGCATCGCGGAGCAGAACCGAAGGCTCGTATGGAAGAGCGCTACCGCGGGATTGACGCCAACGCTGCCAGACAACATCGGACGAATCTATATTCCAGATCGCCTTCTGGGCTGGATCATTCCCGTGAGCGTACTGCTCTCGTGGGAACTCCTCGCGCGCCTAGGGAGGGTTCCCTCCAATTGGATGCCCGCGCCAACAGTCGTCGGCAAGACGATCTATCAGTTAGCCGTTGCGGGCGATTTGCTCAAACATGCGGGAACAACAATAGCCCGCGTGGCGGTCGGATTTCTGCTCGGAGCAAGCGCAGGCACGCTCCTCGGCGGGCTTACAGGTTACTTACCGGCTGCTCGCAAGCTGCTTGATCCTTCGTTGCAGGCGTTGCGCAGTGTCCCTTCGATCGCGTGGGTTCCGCTGTTTCTGTTATGGCTCGGCATCCAAGAGACGTCGAAGATTGCTCTCATCTCTGTGGGTGCATTCTTCCCCGTTTATCTGAATCTCTCTGTTGCCATGCACCACGTCGATCCAAAGTTGCTTGAAGTTGGCAGGTTATACCGGCTGAGCAGTTTTCAAATGGTTCGCCGACTCATTCTTCCGGCCGCATTGCCCGAGTACATCGTCGGGCTTCGCAGCGGATTGGGTCTGGCGTGGATGTTTGTCGTGGCTGCGGAGCTCTTGGGAGCGAGCAGCGGGATCGGATATCTCATGGTGGATGGCGAGATGACTGGCCGCGCCGCCGTCATCTTAGCCAGCGTGATCCTTTTCGCCGTCTTCGGCAAAGCGACGGACTGGATGATGAACGCGGTCGGCCGGAGGCTTCTTGGTCACAGAGCCCGCTGACCTACAGTCGGTGAGGCGATGCATTCCCCCGCCTTGGCGTGAGCAATTCAACTTATGGTCAACCATGGTTTCGAGCATCGCGGCACGGTCAACATTGAAATCGTGCATAAGGCCTTTTCGGGATCAAAGGGCACTCTCTTGGCGTTGAAAGATATTCTGTTAACCATCAATCCCGGAGAATTCGTGTGCATTGTTGGCGGCAGTGGCTGCGGGAAGACGACCTTATTGAGAATCATTGCTGGCCTGGAGACCGAGTATGAGGGTTCCGTTTTTCTCGACGGCAAGAGGCTCATAGGGACTGGCTTGGATCGTGGTGTGGTTTTCCAGGAGCACCGCCTCCTGGCGTGGCTGACAGTGCATGACAACGTGGGGTTCGGACTTGCAGATCTACCTCCCGAAGAACGCAGCCGAGACATTCGACACTACATCAGCTTGGTTGGCCTGCATCAGTTCGAATATGCATATCCTCACCAGCTTTCCGGCGGCATGTCCCAGCGGGTGGCCATTGCCCGAGCACTAGTGGGGCATCCTGAGGTCTTACTGCTGGACGAACCATTCGCGTCCCTAGACGCGCTGACTCGAATGCGCATGCAACAGGAAATCCTGCGTATTTGGGAGGTGGAGCGAACGACGGTCGTGCTGGTCACCCACGATATCGAGGAAGCGGTATATCTTGCAGATCGGGTTGTCATCATGTCTCGGCAGCCAGGCACCATTAGGAATATCCTGCCGGTCCGCTTGTCACGGCCGCGCGATCGTGCGGATCGGGAATTTGTCCGCGTGCGGAAATCGATCCACGATGAATTGTTTGCGCCTGTCGGTGCGCCACTTGTCGCGGACAATGCCTGATTCTGTAAGAATCGGTCTGCTGGCGCGCGAACAGCATATTCCTGCGGAAAGCGCCGCGGCAAAGCAGAGACCCTGACACAGACAATCCTAAACGCATGTCACAGCCACAGCTGGTTTTCCTGATTGCGATTTTCTTCTTTCCGAGCGTTCTCGGTGTTGTGACCAGCACTACATCTCGCATCACAGTTCCAGCGATGACAAGTCTGGGGATGGGAACGCAGATTCTCTCAGCCGGGTAGGCCAATGCGCTGCAGAAGATTTTGGCAGCGCGAGTCGGTGTAAGGAGGATCGAAGCCCAGCCGCAGCAGGACGGCCGGGTTAAATTGTTCTTCCCAGCCTTCTTCGAGCCAAGTCATGGCTTGATCCGGATCACCGGGAGATGGGTAGATCATGGCGATCTCCGCAGCATTTGGATAGCCAGGGCTTGAGTGCTTCTTCAGATCTTCCGACAGCTTTACCGCTTCGCTTCTCTTGCCGGATGCAACGTAGGCGCGAGCAAGATTAGCTATACATGTGCGAGAAACCTCGCGTCAAGATGGGGGCGCACATGAGTGGAGCGAGCGTTTCCTATTCGTATTCGGGGGGCAACAAAAGAGTTAATTGCAATTCTTTGGTTGTACCGACGTTGACTACCAGGCATCCTTGCGAAAATGATAACGGAGTACTACTTGTCCGGTGTTTTGAGTTTGGCGAACCGCAGTCACGTTTAGAGATGCCGAAGGCTCACCGGCCGCGCCGAAGATTCGCAGGCACAGAGTTCATAGTAACGTCCCCGCACGAGCTGCGAAATATCCCCTTGCCGCACTGATCAAGAGTTTCGCAACGGCAGTTTTGCATCATTTTCTTCAACAGGCGCCGGACTACCTTTATCCCATCCATCAAGTTGTCGAGTTCCGCGAGCTTCCGTTGGGACAGCTTCTGCCAGCGCTCTGAAGCCCGCGCGACATTGCCGAAGCCGAAGAATAGCAATCGGATTTCGTCGAGCGTAAAACCGAGTTGTCGCGCTCGCTGAATGATTGCCAGTCGATAGAGCGCAGTCGTGTCGTAACGTCTCTGCTTTCCCACGCGTCGCGGCGGTGGGAGCAGCCCGATCTGTTCGTAATAGCGAATTGCGGACGACCGAAACCCAACCTGGCGCGCGACTTCAGAAATGGAGAGCTCAGGCATACTGGCATTTTAGAGCACGCTGTTCGTCACAGCCAGGTTGAAGTGTGCTGGGCGCGACGTCGAATTGCAAAATACCGCTTGACTTAAAGTCAGCTTTAAGTTGTACGGTCTTAGTAGAGGCTGGCCCAACAAGTATGGGCCTCTACGGAGGTATTTATGAGCTCATCATACTGGCTCTTGGTTCTCTTGCTCCTCCTTGGCAGCAGCAGCGGCTTGGCTCGCGTGCAGAACAGCCAGCCGGCAACGATTCGCACGGTCAGCCAGGCTCTCGACTTCTGGATTACCATAACCGAAAATGAGGTCGTCCCCGTTGCCGGTGCCATGCCGGGGGAAAAATATTCCTTCGCGCCAGCCCTTGGCGAATTTACGGGTGTCCGCACCTTCGCCCAGCAGGTCAAGCACCTAGCCGCCAACAACTATCGTATGGCCGCCTACATCCTCAACCAGACTCCAACCCCCGATCAGGAGGCTGAGACCGGGCCTGACACCGTCCAATCCAAGGCCCAGATCATTGACTACCTCAAGGGCTCGTTCGCGGCGCTCCATCGGGCTATGGCCGCGATCGATGAAGGAAACATGCTGAAGCCCATGGCCGCTGCGCCGAGTCTTCGTCAGAGAACTCGCCTTCAACTCGCCGAGGACGTGGTAGCCCACTCCTATGACCACTACGGACAGATGGTGAAATATTTGCGCATGAACGGAATCGTTCCCCCGGCGAGTCGCTAAGGCACGAAGGCTTGGCTGGTCGCCCGCTTAACAATGACGCCGAACACATGACAAACAGGAATTTGAATCGAGGAGACTCAAATCATGAAAACGAGCAAGTATGGTGTAGTGATATCCGTCGCGCTTGCACTCGTGCTAGCGGCAACATTGGTTATGGCAAGAACGGCCGCGGGGAGGTCCGCCGAAAGTTCCATCGATGACAAGCAGGCGACCGGCGGTTCAACTGAAGCCCACAAAAGCCCTTTTGCATGCGATCGCCTGGGGCTCAGCCCGGAAGCACGGAAACGGCACTTTGACGAACTCGGACCGGCACTACGCAGTTTGAAAAAAAGCGTGCGAGAGTTGCCGGATGGATATGAATTTCAGTTTCCATCGGACCCCAAGACGATTGCTATGGTGGCAGAGTGGGCTGCGGGTGAACGATTGTGTTGTCCATTCTTCGAAATCCAACTTCGCATGGAACGCGAACGTGGGCCGTTCTGGCTAAGGCTTAGCGGACGGCAGGGGACCAAAGAATTCATCAAAGTCGATGCGGCGGCCTGGATAAAACCATAAGCCGGATTCCAAAGCGGGTTCCTCCGAATTGGCTGAATAATGCTCGCGCTGAGCTTCAGCTCGCTTCACCGATCACGCAATTCAGCCCCGTAATTTACGGCACCGAGTTTTCTGTGCCGATCCAGGGCGCCGCCACCAAGAAGCCGCCGCGTCACTTGATCGCGTTGTCGGAAGAGTTGGCATCGAGCAACGTGCCGGCCACGGCAGCCGTAAGTTGATTGCTTTCGGGGAAGAGGTTCACGCTCCAAATCGAACCGCAATCACTCCCCATAAGCTCGGCAACTAGGCAAGTAGATAAGACTCCGCTCAGAGGTTGATTCATGCTCCGAGGCCCTAGTCGTAAGAACAATAGACCCGTCCAGTGGCAGGATTCGTGATAAGCACCGGCATCACCTCAAAAACAACCCGCAAATTTTCAGCAGTGAGCACGCTCCGAGTGGCGCCATCAGCGAGGATTCGCCCATCTTAGAGCAGGACCACGCGCTCAGCAAACCTTAGCGCAAGATTCAAATCGTGCACTACGCCGATAGCTACCACGTCCGGCTGTGACGCAAACTCGCATACTTTCTTCATGAAGTCGATCTGATGGCGAAGATCGAGAAAGGTGAGCGGCTCATCGAGAAATAAGTAACGATGGGATCCCTTCAGCGGCTGCCAGATCTGTGCGAGCACACGTGCGAAGTTCACCCGCTGCTGCTCTCCGCCACTCAGGGTTGAGTAGTCCCGTTCTGCGAGTTCGGCGACGTTGAAGTAATGCATGACCTCGCTACAAGTTTTATCGTCGATTACTCTAGGGCGACCGCGGAAGTGCGGATAGCGCCCCATCATCACCCGCTCATGCACAGGAATTGGGAATGCAACCTCAATCGCCTGCGAGAGTATCGCGCGCCGCTGAGCGAGCTCGCGGTCGTTCCAATCCTTCGCGTCCGCTTCGCCGTATGTGACAGATCCGGCGTGGGGCCACAGGAGCCGAGCAAGCAGCTTCACGAGAGTGGATTTCCCTGCGCCATTTGGGCCAATGATAAGGTGAAGACGGCCTGGTTCGAACACCGCACAAATACCTTTAATGAGTACGCGCCCGCCTGCTTTGAACCCGAGATCGGTGGCCGTGAGCACTTAGATGTTTGCTAGAACAAATACTGCTTTCTGACGAAGAAGTGATAGAAATACCGGCACACCAACAACGGACGTCACGATCCCCGACGCTTGACGGAAAAACAACTGGAGGCGATGGATCAACCTTTGCGCCACCCACCCCCGGGAGATTGGTCTGAGTGGAAACCTCTGGGATGGGAAAACACTCAGTACCTGGATTGAGCAAAGGTACGGCGTTGCCATTGGGGTTCGGCAGTGCCAGCGTATGTTCCGGCAGCTCGGTTTCCGGTTACGTAAACCCCGCCCCGCGCTAGCCTCTGCCGATCCGGTTGTGCAAAAAGCACATAAAAAAATCCAAGACTTGATGCAGGACGATAGCGTCGATCTTTGGGCGACCGACGAAAGTGCACTTTCAGCAGCACGGCTCGCGCTGCCGCAGGTGGATCCCGCCAGAAATCAAGGACCCTGTCCTACTGCATGCTCCCACCCGCAAGAGCGTGGGGTATTTCGGGGCCGTGCGCTTGCGGGATGGGCGCTTTGTGTTCCGTCTGGAAAGCGGCAAATTCAATGCAGCCAGCTTCCTTCAGTTTCTTCAGCAATTCCGCTCCGCCAGCCGGGGAACCCGGAGACGGGTTGTGGTCATCTCCGACAATGCCCGCCATCGCCACTCCCGCCTGCACCGACCGTGGCGGGACCAACACGCCCACGACTTTTGCTTTGGACCTCCTTCCCCCGTACAGTTCCGAACTCAATCCCCTCGAGCGAGTGTCGAAGCTCATCCGCCGTCGTTGCCTGCACAATCGCTACTTCGAAAACCTCCAAGACGTCAGCAGTGCGGTTGAATCTAAGTTCGCAACCTGGATCGCTCGCAACCATGTCCTCCGGAGGCTATGCGCACTTACTTAAGACGCGATGTTTTAGCGAAAGGATTTGTTGAAACCCGTTGGAACCGCCTTTCGATCTACCCCAAAGCCAATTTCGCAGCCCGTTTGAAATTTTCGGCGGGACCTGGTTCCGACGCTCCGCCGTATAACCCCTGAACTTCTGACATCTGGGACGACTTGACGGATCTCGATACATTCAGCGTGAGGACTACTCGTCCTCCAATTCTGTGACGTCGAGGTCTCCCGAATGACTGACATAGTGGCTAGGATTCAAGCGCAAAGTTATCTTGCAAATTCTCGTTCCCGATCTTTCGCGGGGCTCCAGCAGCGCGTGCTCATTTCGATAATCCTTCCGGCGACCGTACTGATGACCGCATTGTGCTGCGTGGCGCAGACCTTCGATGGGCCGGCGGAATTGCCGAGAGTAACCGTCTTGAGTGCGATGTCCGATACGCCAGCGCCGGGAGCGGTGATCAGCCTCAACGCCGGCGATGACCTGCAATCCGCTTTGAACAGTGCCACCTGTGGCGATACGATTCAACTGCAACCGGGTGCAACCTTTACCGGACGTTTCACCTTCCCGGCTAAGAGCTGCGATGACAATCATTGGATCATTGTCCGCACCAGCGCCGCCGATTCCGTCCTACCTGCGGAAGGCAGCCGCCTTACGCCTTGCTACGCGGGAGTCTCCTCGCTGCCCGGCCGCCCCGCTTTTAAATGCGCTTCCGCGAAAAACGTTCTGGCCAAGGTGGTAATGAAATCAATGAATGCAGCGGGGCCGATTGAGTTTGCCCCTGGAGCTAACCACTATCGGCTCCTCGGTCTGGAAATCACGCGGCTGCAGAGTGCCCCCCTCGTCTACAGTCTTGCCGCCGTGGAATCCAAAGGCACCATGAATCATATTGTGTTTGATCGAGTTTGGATGCACGGGACAGTACACGACGATACCAATCGCGGTGTCGAGCTCGGGGGAAGCGCCTACATAGCGATCGTGGATTCATACTTTACGGATTTTCACTGCACCGCGGCGAAAAAATCTTGCGAAGATGCTCAGGCAATAGCTGGCGGGCTGGGTACGAATCCGATGGGACCCTACAAGATCGTGGACAATTTTCTTGAGGCTTCAGGGGAGAACATCTTATTCGGCGGAGACGCAGCAACCATGACGCCGGCTGATATTGAGATTCTCCAGAATCACCTTTTCAAGCCTCTGACCTGGATGAAAGGGCAACCCGGATACGTGGGCGGAGCAAGCGGGGCTCCGTTTGTTGTCAAAAATCTTCTGGAATTGAAAAACGCGCAGCGGGTTTTGATCGACGGCAACATTATGGAAAACTCTTGGGGGGGCGGCCAGGTGGGCTTTGCCATCCTGCTGACGCCGAAGGACCAGAACAACCACTGCCCTCTTTGCCAGGTGACGGATGTGACACTCCGCAATACCTTCATTACCCACGTGGGAGCCGGGCTGCAGGTCGCCAACGGTCTGTCCGATTCCGGCGGCGCCCCGTTAGCCGGGGAGCGCTACAGCATTCATGATCTGATCATAGACGACATCGACGGCGTCAAGTTCCGGGGACCAGGCTCATTTGCACAAATCTCTGTAGGTTCGGGTGCTCCACTGCTTCAGGACGTGACCATCAGTCATGTTACGGCTTTCCCGCCATCCACAGTGCTTTACATCGGGGACCACCTCGCCACAACGGCGCCGATGAACAACTTCGTCTTCACCAATAGCATCGTGAATGCCGGACCATTCCCAATATGGTCCATAGGAGGTGGGACGGCGAATTGTGCCTTCCACGATTCTCCCCTTATTACCTTCAACGCATGTTTTAGCAGCTATAGTGTTACCGCTAACGCCGTCATCGCTCCTGGCCCTAACGCTTCCGAGGTGTACTGGCCTGCCGGGAACTTCTTCCCTGCGACCGCGGCAGCGGTCCAATTCGTCAACTACAACGGAGGCAATGGCGGCGACTATCACCTTCAATCCTCAAGCCCCTACAAGGGCAAGGGAACAGATGGCAAGGATCTCGGAGCGAACGTGGATGCGGTCGACTCGGCTACTGCTGGCGTGCAGTAAGAGACCTGGGGAAGATCCCGACAGGGCCCCGACTCGAATTTGAGTCGGGGCGTTTTGTTTTGCAGCTACTTCGTCCCCCCCAATTTTTTTCTTCCTCGGTGGGAATAATCTCTGCCCAATCCAGTTGAGCTCAGTATAGGCTTCTGACTTCAGGCCGTAGTTCTTGATCGTCCCTACGACTTTGGGGATTTGAGGTCGACGGATCAGCCAGCTTACGTCGAACACGTGCAGGCGACCGCTATCTATTGGAGAAACGCTCATGCTCATGCCCCATTGGAGGAAGGTTCTCCTCTCTTCTTGCCTTTTCGCGACATTGGCCGCGTTGGGTACGGGACTCGCTCGAGTAGCAGCGAAGTCAGCAACTGAAGCGCCGGCCGGATTTAACACTCCCAGCTTCAACGGTGCTCACAGCGTCAGCAACGGAATCGTCGAGCCACCCGGAGACACCTTTGCTCGGGATCAGGAAGTCTATGAGGAAAACGAGACGGTCGCGCAGGGGCTTGGACCCGTGTACAACGCGACTAGCTGCGTCAATTGCCATCAGAATCCGAATAGTGGAGCAGCAAGCCAGATCACCGAAATCCGGGTCGGCCACCACGATGAAAACGGCAATTTCGTCAATCCGACAATCTTTATCAACGACGGACAAGACAAAATCACCGGCAGGTCCATTGTCAATGATCGCGCGATCGGTCCAGAAGCCCAGGAACGCATTCCTGCGACTGAAAACATCCGCACATTACGCGCCGTCCTCAACACCCTGGGAGATGGCTTTGTGGAAGCCATTGACGACACGACTCTGATCGCCATCGCGGAGCAACAACCGGGATTGACAGATGGTCGAATTCACGGGGAAATTGTACAGGCTCCGATTTTCGAGGCACCAGGACAGACCCGCGTCGGCCGCTTCGGCTGGAAAGATCAACACGGCAGCCTGCTCTCCTTCATCGGCGATGCCTATCTCAACGAGATGGGAATCACAAACCGGCTACGCCCCACAGACGTCACTACTGTTCTCAAGACAACCAAGGACCCTGAAGATCAGCCAGATGGCCTGGGCTTGGCTGACATCGACCACTTTGCTCAGTTCATACGCGGCACTATGGTTCCACCTCGAGATACCGTGCTCGCCGCGACGCCGGCAGCCTTGAGAGGCGGAGAACTTTTCAGGCAGGTCGGCTGCAGTATCTGCCACGTGCCCTCCATTACTACGGCTCCTGCGGGGACGGTTATCGACGGGGGCATGTTTACTGTGCCAGAGGCTCTAGGAGATAAAATAATTCATCCTTTCAGCGACTTCTTGTTGCATGACGTCGGAACTGGAGATGGGATTGTCCAGGTGGGTCCGCAAGACACGGCCAAGAAACTGAGAACAGCGCCACTTTGGGGCTTGCGCACTAAGGCCCGCTTCATGCACGACCTGGAGTCGTTATCTCTTCAAAGTGCTATCTCACGTCACAGTGAGGAGGCAACCGAACCCGTCCGCCGTTTTGGAAAATTGAGTCCCGAGGACAGAGCTGCGCTGATTACCTTCTTAAACACCCTGTGAAGGCGGTCCCAAGTTGTCAATCGACCCCGCGACCAGTCCGTTTGTGAACGTGTGTTTCTGGCTGAGCGCAATGCAAGTCCGCGTCTTCGACTGCTGATGGGAAATTCACGGTCAGGCATTGCGCTCTTAGGGTCTTACGCTTCATGAGAAAGGAAGGGGTATCTAGGGCGAACCCTTGCGTTCCTTGACCGGCGGTGCCAGGTAAATGTCGGCGGCCATGGGGGGCAAAGCTGACGCATCCCAAATGCACTTTTCTGTTTCTACAATTTGCACACCAATCTGACCCGCTCTTTCGGCGTCGCCCACCCAAGTCACACGGAAGCGGGCTTTACTGGTCTTGTAGGTGATAGCGACCGAGTCCCCGACCTTCAACATGGCTTGAATGCCTTCTAATAAAGCGCCTTGCCGACTGACGTTGACGGTCGGAACCATAAGGAGGATAGGACGTCCGCTGGCATCGATCCCGGAGATTCGGACATGCAGTTTCGCCAGCAGGCGAGGCTCTCGACGTTTTCCCAATATCGTGTCTCTCCTCTTAACTGAGGGAATTGTGGCGCAATCGCCGAGCGTTGTCCAGGATTGCGGGTGTGGCGCGGCAGAACCCAGAATGGATGGCCGCATCGGGGAACTCCGGAGCCGAGCCGGTTTGGCCCTTGGCTCCGGCAATTGGTCTAGACTGATTCAGATAGATGCCTCTGCGCATAGTAATATCGCTTCTCTTTGCCCCAGCTTAAAACTCTTCCCTGATGCAGTAATCTACGCTCTAGCGCCTCGGTTTGGTAGATTTTTTCCCACTCCGGGATCGCATGCTGTCTGGTCCGATCGGTGCGCCCGCGCCGCACAATTCGATCTTGCAACGACCTTGCCTGATGCTTGAGTAATTGCTCACATGCTTCGCGTTCTGCACGGATATCAAAGCGTATTTGGGGCTCATACCTTGCCCAATCCATCAGTAGCCTATGTCTTTCTGGCGGAGTGGGGATTGTCAGATCGACTGCGGTTCAAGCTCGAGCACCCCAAGTACGGTATGCTTTTCCGATCCCCCGAACAAGTGGAGCCCTTTTAGCAAATAAAGTGATTTCATTCATTGCCCGGGTTTGCCCGATATGCCGTAAATGATTTACTCTCGCCGCAGTCATCATGAATCCAACCAGCGCCAGCTCCAATGCTGTGACGGACCGTTTCTCGCACGCCATGCGCCGCGAGATTTACGAACAGCCTCAGGCCATTGCCAAGACCATCGACCTGCATGTGAAGGAAGATATTTTATTCCCTGGCGCGCTGCATGCCATTGAAAGTGCTCTGCTCACCTTCGAGAAGCTGATCATCGCCGCCAGCGGATCAAGTCGCCACGCTGGATTGGCCGGCGAGATCATGATCGAAGATCTCTCTGGCGTTGCCGTCGACGTTGAATATGCCAGCGAGTATTGCTATCGCTCCACTCATGCAGCAGTCGCCCCCATCGTAATGGTCGTAACCCAATCCGGGGAAACTGCCGACACCATTGCCGCGCAACGCGAAGCGCTCACTCGTGGAGTAAGGACCATCGCCGTCTCCAATGTCGCCGATGCGACCATACCTCGTGAAGCCAGCGCCGCTTTGATTACCGGAGCCGGTCCCGAACTCGCCGTGCCCGCCACCAAGAGTTTCACCACGCAAGTCACCGTGCTTTATCTGATGGCATTGTTCCTGGCGCGCAAACGAGGCCGTATGACCTCCGAAGTCTCGCGCTCCTATCTGCAGCGGCTCTTGCAGTTGCCCCAAGCCATCGACCGCAATCTTCGCGCCTGGGACGATCTCGCTGAGAAATTCGCGGACAAGCAGTCTGAAGCGGAAAAATTTCTTTATCTGGGACGCGGCGTCCATTACGCTATCGCGCGAGAGGGAGCGCTCAAGCTCAAAGAAATTTCCTATGCTCACGCCGAAGGATATCCCGCAGGAGAGCTGAAACACGGGCCGAACGCGCTGGTCGACGAAAAACTGCCGGTAGTGGTGCTGGCCACTTGCGACCATCACGATCCCGATTCAGTGTTGCGTTATCGCCGGACTCTCGACGTCATGAAGGAAGTTCGATCTCGGCACGGCCGCCTGGTCGCGGTCGCCACGGAGGGCGATTCCGAGATTACCGGCATCGCCGACGATGTATTCTTCGTCCCTGCTGCTCCCGAACTGCTGCTGCCTATTGTCGAAGTAATCCCGTTGCAACTCTTCGCCTACCACGTAGCGACGAAGAAGGGCTACAACGTGGATCGCCCGCGAAACCTGGTAAAGGCGGTGGTCACCGAATAGTTCGTACTCTAAACCTTTCACCAGAGACACAGAGAAGAAGAGCCACAGAGAAAAAGACAAAGCAAATAATTAAGAACATTTAACGATTTTAGAGATTTTCTCTGTGTCTCTGTAACCGCGTGGTGAAAAGACGCTAGGCTATCCGAATGAGAACTTGATGCCGAACCCCAATCCAACGCAAGTCGATCTGCAGGCCGTAGCCAAAGCAGTCATGCAACAGCGCGGATTCAACCCCGATTTCCCTCCCGCCGTCCAGAAACAATTGGCCGACTTGCGCGCTCACCCTCCGCAAATCGCCGCGGGAAAAGATGTGCGCGATTTGCGAAACCTCCTGTGGTCGTCGATTGACAATGACACTTCGCGCGATCTCGATCAGATCGAGGTTGCAGAACGCCTGCCAGATGACAGCGTGAAGGTTTTCGTAGGCATTGCCGATGTAGATGCGTTCGTCCCCAAACAAACTGCCATCGATCAGCACGCCGCGAGAGAGACCACCACGGTCTACGCGGGAGTCCGAAACTTCCCCATGCTGCCCGAGGAACTTTCCACGGGCAAGACTTCCCTGCTGGAAAATCAGGACTGTCTTAGTGTGGTCATCGAATTGGTGGCGGACACGGGCGGCCACGTCACTTCGAGCGATGTCTATCGCGCCCTGGTGCGCAATCACGCACAACTCCAGTACAACTCCGTCGGAGCGTGGCTGGAAGGCACGGCAGCGCCACCCGCCAAAGTGGCGGCCTCCCCCGATCTCCAGGTGCAGCTTCGGCTGCAGGCCGGCGTCGCACAGAAGCTGAAGAGTCGACGTTTTGAAAGCGGAGCTCTCAACCTCCAGACCGACGAACTCCGTCCGCTCATGTTGGACGATCAAGTTGTCGACATGCAAAAGCAGCAGAAAAATCACGCCACCGAGTTGATTGAAGACTTCATGATCGCTGCCAATGGCGTAGTGGCGCGAATGCTGGAAAAAGTTTCGTCTCTGCGCCGCATCGTGAAACAGCCGCAGCGCTGGGACCGCATCGTCCAGCTCGCGGCAAGGTATAGCGAGAAACTTCCGCCGGATCCTGACTCGAAAGCGCTCAATGATTTTCTTCTCAAGCGTAAATCGGCCGATCCGGATCACTTTGCTGATCTATCGCTCGCCGTCATCAAATTAATTGGTCCCGGAGAATACGTGCTCGAGCGCCCAGGCGATCCCTCGCCCGGCCACTTCGGCCTCGCCGTTCAGGACTACACTCACTCCACGGCTCCCAACCGCCGCTTCCCTGACATCGTGACCCAGCGACTGATCAAGGCCACGCTTGCCGGCCAGCCCAACCCTTACTCGGATGACGAGCTCTCCGCCATCGCCGCCAACTGCACCGCGAAAGGAAATGCCGCCCGCAAGGTCGAACGCGATATGTCCAAGCGCCTCGCTGCCGTCGCAATGCAAAACCGAATCGACGCTACCTTCGACGCCATCGTCACTGGAGTAACTCCCCATGGAACGTTCGTCCGGGCAATACAACCAAGTGTCGATGGGTTACTGGCGCAAGGCGCTCAAGGCCTCGACGTCGGAGATAAACTGCGCGTCAAGCTGATTCGCACCGACGTCCAGCATGGCTTCATCGACTTCGCCCGCGCCTGAAGCCAGGGTGGAACGGGCATTCTCCTCCCCAAGCGGCCCCTGGCCTAAGGTCGCTGGAATCGCCGCGATCGGCCTTACCTCGTTGATCGTGTGCCATGTCGACGATCCCGCGAGCCCTCTCAACCCGGGCGGTCAACTCCCGCCATGGAGACGATCGATATCGGCATTCGTGTACACATGGGTAGCTTGCCGAATGCGTGCTCGGTGATCTGCGGCCGCTTCCGGCAATGTCACTCCGTAGCCGGGTGCGCGCAGCGCCTCTGTCGTGGTCGGCTCCCGACGCCAGTGTCCAGAATGGTGGCGGGAAGTTCGCGGTGCGCCGACGAGGGTTCCGCAAAGCTGATCTCGATGATGCTAAGCGGCGG
>DATNLE010000323.1:0-20093 GCA_035603035.1 Candidatus Acidiferrales bacterium
GCCTGAGCAGCGGTTCTTTGTCGGAAACGCGCAATGGGCGTGTGAGAACGACCGGCCAGAGAACCTACGCATGAACGCCATCACAGATCCGCATTCGCCGGGCAAGTACCGCGTCAACGGCCTGGTGGTGAACCTGCCCGAATTTGAGAAGGCATTCGCATGCAAGCCGGGCCAGCCTATGGTGAAAGAAAACCGCTGTCGCATCTGGTGATGGACTCCTCGAAGTCTACGAACTGGTCGCACGTAATTTGAACGCGATGGCACGCGACGCTTGCCGCGGCCAGGAATAGCTTCTGTATCTCGGCAAACCTTACATTAATAGCCACCCGAAGGTTATCCAGAAACGGGCTTGGAGAAAGTCAATAGCGGTGTCTCCCAAGCCGAACTTCAGGCCCGCAATAATTTTCTGGCGGCAACCACGTTCCCCGACCTGACACTCTACAGCGGTAGAGTTTGCCGTGTCCCCACTGGGACAAGAGGTGTTACAAAAAAAGCGGAAGGCGAGTGCCGCACTCTATAATGACGCCATGACCCCAGCAACAAACTCGCCGGATTTCAACGTAATCCTGGCTGCTGGGGGTGTTCTGTGTCGACTCACGCCGTCCCGCGGCGACGAGATCTTAGTGGTTCACAGGAAACGTTACGGCGATTGGACGCTCCCGAAGGGAAAGGTGAAGCCCGGCAAGTCGTTCGCCGCCGCCGCACTTCGGGAAGTTGCGGAGGAGACTGGTTGCAGCGCTCGCTTTGAAGATTACTTGGGCTCCATCGGATACGCAGTCAAAGGTGTCCCCAAAGCGGTCCAATTCTGGCGAATGTCGCTGATAGAACACAACGAGATTGCGGACCACGAAGAAGTCGCCGAGGTTCTGTGGATGCCAGCGGCTGCTGCAATTCAGCGACTGACCCATTCGAATGAAAGAACCCTGGCACTGCGCGCGCGCCCGGAATTGTTGGAGACGCCGCCACAACGCCTCCGCCGATGGTTATCACCACAACACCAAGATTAATCTCGACTGCAGAGAGAATTCGACTCGTTTAGCATTGAGCTTGCCGTTCTGGAAGCCCGGAGCCAGCAATCGGATAAATCGTGGGCAGCGGCGGCCCATGGTCAGCTGGGCAACGTCGCGCACTATCTGAAAAAAAGGAGCAAGGACGTCGAGGGCGGGTGGGTCTGTTTACACGCCGCAAGGCGCCACGCTATTCATGGCCTTGGTGCCGAGGAACTTCCGATGCAAGCCTCAATGCTCCGGGCGGAAGCAACCAAATTATCGGGTTGGCGTGCCAGGGGGATGCAGAACCTGCTCTCCGTGAAGGATGAGCAGCTCACCGCCGTTCACATTACAAATGCAATGACGCTCCGCGATGAGTATTCTTCTAACCAGTACCAGAAGATTTGGCTCTTGGGCGATCAGCTCGCCCTACTTCTAATCATCACTTGCCTTGGACTGTTTCTGCTGGTTCCTCTCATCGTCTTCTATTCTTGGCATCCGGAGGGCATGCTCGCGGCGTGGGGGGGTATAGGTGGTGGCAGCAGTCCTCTTCTTTGGCTTGCTGGGAACAGCAATCAGCGCGGCAGGGTCGCTGATGAGTGCTAGCGCGGACGCTAGGATCCCCGAGCGAGTTGCTAATCGGTTCGTGACCAGTTCACGCGCCCTATTCGGAGCTGGTGCTGGGCTTGCAGGCTACGCGTTTTACCAGTCCAAGGTACTGGATATCCGCGTTGGCAGCGATACCGTCCCAAGCGGCGCATTGGCTGTGGCGTTTTGGATTCGGCGGGGAGCTATTGATCACCCGTGTCCTCGGTACGGTGGGCATACGCAAGTCGTCGCCTGTCCATGAATCAATGGGCTCGGACTAAAGACGGGGGTTCGGACCTCGTACCGACCTTGCCAGGAAAGGCCAGGTCGCCTTTCGCGCGCCACTCGCTTCTCCGAGTCTCCGACCGCTTGGGACCGAGCTGATGCATGCGAGCCACGTCCGCCATACTTTTTCCGGAGTCGATCTCGCGCATCGCAGCCATCTTCAGTTCTCGGGAATATTCTTGTCCGGGCACCAGCATTGTTCTCCTCCCTTTAATGTAGCTGGCCCCTTAGCATTCGTCCCCTTCATCCCGCAATCCGCCACCTTATGATATGCGATCGAACCTGCCACTCCACCGCTCCTCACATTTCCGTGGATTCTCCGAAAGGTTGGTTGCTACCATGCACACCATGAGAACCATCCGAGTGCTTCCATTTCTTGTTCTAGCGATGACGCTTCGCCTCTGTGCGGCTCCAATGACCGACGAGGACCGCGAACACCTACTGGTGCACTTTGAGATGACCGGACACATGATGGCTGAGGAGGTGCGCGGGCTGTCGCCTGCCCAATTGGAGTACAAGGCCTCGCCAGACCGCTGGTCCATTCGGGAATGCGTCTCTCATCTGGCGGTCGCTGAGCCCGACTACTGGCGCGATCTTCAGAAGGCCGTCAAGGCGCCCTCCGATATGAAGGACAAGAAATCGGCGGCAACTGACGCCGACATTATGTGGTACGGCATCGACCGCGTGGTGCACACCAAAACCGGTGGCGGTCACGAAAAGGTCGATACGTATAAGAACCTGGGCGAAGCCCTGGCCAAGTTCGAGGCGCTCCACGCCACCATGATCGCATACATCAACACGACCAACGACGATTTGCGCGCGCACAGCTTTGGAGAGCAAGAACTGATCGATTGCTGGCAGTGGATGCTCGAAATCTCCACTCATGCCGAGCGGCATATTCAGCAAATTCGCGAGATCAAGGCGGACTCTAACTTTCCGAAGAAATAGGGCGATCATGACGGATGGCGTCGGTGGCCTCTGGCTGATGGGCGAAATTCAACGGGCGGTCGCGAAGGAATACAACTGGCCTGACGGTCGCGCGGAAGAACATGCACTCGCCAAGATCGATCCTTCGATCCTTCTGCTCTTCGGGCATACACGGGCGACTATATTTTTGACGGCCTCTCCAAATTCATAATCGCTCAAAACGAAAAAACGCTGTACCTGCAATAACCTGCAATATGGGCCCCTTTGGTGACAAGCCTCAAGAACTCTTCGCCGAGCCGGAGACCCGCTTCTTTCTGAGGAACCAGGCGTTTGTGGTTGACTTTCAAAAGCAGGCGGACGGAATCGGTTAAGAGGGCCAAGTCACGGAACGGCCTTCAAGGGTTGGACGGCGAGAAGATCCCGGAAGCGCCTGTTTACATCAACTGTCGATTAATCAACTGTCGACATTCAGACTTCAGAGGCTAGAAAGGTCCGGTGCTTATCTGCTTATTCTGGATCTCACGAATGTCACGTATGTCTTGTTGCAACGTTCTGATATCTTCCTCAAGTGCGTGTGATAAATGTTTGAGTCCGTCCAACATCTCGATGATGCCCTTATCGACGGTATCGCTTTTGCCTTTTTCAAAGTGATTTCTTGCTTCGCTATAGCTCATTTACATTATCCTCTGAATTCATTTGTCTACAGTCTTAATCTCTGAGTCTTCCCTTTGTTGTCCTTGAGCAGGCGACTTCCGACACCGGCACACTCCAGTTTCATGCAGAATCGGTCATTTAGAGCGCGCCAGTAGCGGCGTGTATTGAACACAGTTCTGAGTACAATTCCAAGGCTCGTGCATTCAGTCCTTCGCCAGCCATGCCAAAGCCTGCTCGCGCGTCTTAAAAGCGGGAAATTCGCGGCCGGAGAAGCTACTCAGGTTCTCAGAGAAGACGTGAGGAAGATTCTCTGCTCCCGCCCATGCGGATTTCTTGACATAGGGCTTGTCAAAAACGGCGGTCTCTTTCATAACCCGCATGGCTTCCTGGTCAAAGGATGCTCCGTTAAAATCGGTAAGTATTAAGACTGAACCCCGAGGACGGCTAGTCACAAGCTCGGGCACCGCTCGGAAAATCTTTTCGACCTCAGCAGCCGGACAGCCTGATAAGTCTATTAGAAGAATTTTCTTATCCTGATGAGTGATGAACCGAAGACGGTCGGTCATGTATTGCAGTTGACCGGCATCGGTGTGCTCCTTGGCGGAGAAGCACGCCTTATATCGCGGGGGTCTCATGTCTAATGCCATTGCAGTACATGCTATGCCGACGAACGTGGTGGCGGGCGCACCAATAGGTCAATGACCTTTCGCCTCTGAGCCAGGTTTGGCGGTGTGTCTTTGGACAATCTCTGGAGAATGTGATTGCAGCGCGTGAGACACTCACTAGGTTACGCCAGAAGAAACAGCGGACAACGATCGAGGGCCGCGTCAGTTCGCTCACATTTCTCCACCCGGAGGAACCAACAATTGTACTTATTGAGTCTGTGCGCGAGGCCGTGCTCAGGTGGTCGTAATCAAGTCCTCACTGCGTCGTCGGATTATCGTTCCGTAACCGGCGGGTACCCCGTTCTTGTTGACTGCCCGCACTGCGCCACTTCAGTGATATTCATCCAGCCAATCTTAAAGCGCCCTACAGCTTCGGAGTTGAGGGTTTAACATCGCCAATGGCTTCATCGAAGCGGACTCAATCATCCCTGTTGGAGCCTAAAAGCTCGAACGCCCCCGTTCGTACCGGCCGGTAGAATGAATTGACGTGTCTGTTTCACTCGAACTGCATAATAACGGTGATTCAAGCATCGGCGCCGAAAATCAGCCGCTAGTTGAGCACCACCTGGGCGATAGACCGGCAGCTTGGCGCGTGTCGATTTCTGGTTCTCGGGAGAATGATGGTTGGGAAATGAAGTTCTGGAGCCGAAAACGGATTTGAGCAGTCATATACATTGGCAGGAAATGCGGAGGGTTTGCCTTCGGCGACCGCTAACTAATGTGCTCCCGAGGTTGGTGCCGGCGAGAATGCCGCAGAGGTGAACGGAGTCTACCGTTATTCTGGAATCAGAGAAATATTGTTCTATTCAATTCAAGCGGATCCGAATATGAAAGAAACGCTTCCCGATGAGCCAGGAACCCGCATGATGCTAGCGAACCGAATGGCCAATCATTTTCAGGTCTGATCGATTTTGGAATTGCCGCCATGTTTGCGACCGAGTACCAAACGAAAAAAGAGAGGTCGCGTTCAGAAGCCCTGCCTCCGCGCAGCACGTTATGCGCTACTGGCGCTCTGGGACACATTTGATTCGTTCATGGCGCCCTGTCCAACAACTTTCCGTTTGCGTGATATTCCTGCCGGGACCATCAGGCAACAGCAAACCGAGTTGTCACCTCACATTTCCTTGGGTACATCACTTCGCGGATGCGGAGCGGCTTTTTCAGAAGAGCTGAGTCAAGCGGACCCCGACACACTCATCTGCCTCGTCAGCAGGCACTTGGACCCCAATCTGGAGAAAAATTAATACGCATCCGCCACAGCAACGGCATCTCAGGGTCGTCTAAATAAGACGCCCTCCGTGTAGCCGTACTCGCGTCGCCTTCCCCAGCCAATCGACCTCGGAAGAATAGTTCTTTACACGAAGTGTCGGGCCGCGCCGAGCGATCTAGTTGGTCGCTACGCCATGTTCGTCTGTTATTCCTCGCAGGAATAACAGAGCGACGAGAAGTTGTTGGACACGGTGATTGAGCCAGTTTACGTTTGTGCCACAAGCAGCCGATTAATGTGCTGCGGGAGGTACAAATGACACGTTGGTTGCGAACTCATGCGCTCCGCCAGATCGGACGTCCTCTTCAGGCGCAGCGCGTGCGTCCAATCACTGCTGTTCTTGCCCTGTTCCTCCTTATGCCTGTGGCGGCGCTCGCACAAGGTTCGCCGTTCGACACCGGTTTTACCGCTATCCAAAGCCTTTTCACTGGCACCATTGCGAAAGTTGCGAGTCTGGTCGCAATTGTTATCGGAGGCTACAGCTTCGCGCACGGCGAACCCGGCGCAAAAAGGGCGCTGGCCGGTGTTGCCGCCGGCACGGGCATCGCCGTTCTCGCCGTGAATGTCCTGAGTTGGCTTTGGGGCGTATAGCGCCCGTCACGGTAACTTCAACACCTTTATTTGAGTGACTTATGCCAGAAAAGCAGCAGCAATCGCGCCGGACAAATCGAGTCTTCAAAAGCCTGCATAAGCCTCTCACTTACTTGGGCGTTGAGCGGACATTCTTCTACTTCGTCTGTGTCGGCGCGGTGGGATCTTTCAATCTCTTCAATTCTGTCCTCGCCGGTATCGCGGTTTTCATCGGCGGCTTTGCTTTCGGACATTGGGTAACGAACAGCGACCCCGCGTTTCTCCGCATCCTGGCCAAGTCCGAACGCTACAAGCCGCGCTACGACGCTGCTAAACAGCAAGCACCTCGCGTGGAGGTGGTGTGATGCTGCGTCTCGACAAAATCATCAAACCGTGGAAAGAGAGCTCAGCACTGAATGACCACATCAATCTCTATGGTTTTTGGAACGAGACCACCTTCCTTACCAAGAGCGGCGATGTAGGAATGGTCCTCAGTATTCCCGGCGTGGACTACGAAAGTCTTGACCGCTCAGACCAGGAGTATGCGGTCAAGCGGTTGGAGGCGGCACTCAAAGCGTTTGGCCCAGGCTTCCACATTTACCAATACCTCTTCAAATCGAACCGCCCGGACATCCCGTTCGCAACCTATGACGACCCTGTTGTGGAGGCAGCGATCGACCAGCGGCGGAAGTTCTTTGAAGCAAAGCGTGACCAGCTTTATCAGATTGAAATCTTCTACTGCATCCTGCTCGAAGGCGCCCGGTCGAAGACCGGCGTGGGCACGGCCCTCGCTCGCTTCCTGCGCGATCCCGCGGGTGCTGTTGAGGAGCTCCGAGCGCAGTTCACCAACGACAGCATGAAGACCCTCTTGCGTACTCAAGTCGAGCGCGATGTTCGACGGCTCGATCAGCACGTCCAGGCATTCGCTTGCCAACTAGCAGACTTCATGCAAATCGAGGTGTTGAATCAGCAGGGACAGTTTACCTTCTTCCGGCGCTTGCTGAACTACTGCGGCTGGCGAGTTGCCGGCAGGCCGCAGTCGAAACAGTTTCTCGACTATCAGGTAGTGAATTCCGACATCGAAGCGGAACGGGACCATCTGCGAGTCGGCGATCACATCGTCCGCGTGCTGACGATGAAAGAAGCTATCACGGAGACGCGGCCCCTGGTGCTGGACGCCCTGCTGAAGATCTCGGCCAACTTCTACGTCGTCAGCGAGTGGACGCCGCTCCCAGCGGACAAGGCTCGCAAAGAAGTGAACAAGCGCCGCCGCCACTTCAATATGTCCAAAACAGGGTTTGTCGCCCAGATGGGCAACGATGCGACCAAGACGAACCCACGCGACGTTCTGGTGGACGAGTCCAAGCAGGCCGACATTGAAAATCTCGGGGATTGTCTTCGCGCCTTGGGTGATGGCCAATCGCTTGGCGATTTCTCGCTCACAATAGTGCTGTACGGCCGGTCAAGAGCTGAGTTAGATCAGCTCGTAGCAGAGGTCACTGGCGTCTTCACTAACGCAGATGGCAATCTTTTTGCTGAGACCTACAACCAGCTGAACGCCTATTTCGCCACCGTGCCAGGCAACTATGCGCTGAACCTCCGCCAGTTGTACCTGCTGAACACAAATTATGCCGACCTGTCTTTTCTCTTTACGATCCTGGCAGGTGAAAAGACGAACGCGCATCTCGGTACGGAGTACCTGGCTGCGCTCGAAACCGACAACAGCACGCCCTACTTCTTGAATCTGCACAACGGCGAAGTTGGCCACACGCTGATACTCGGAATGAGCGGGAGTGGCAAGTCGTATTTGTCCAGTTTTCTCCTGCAGAACGCGCAGAAGTACGCCCCACTGACCTTCATCTTCGATATCGGAGGTAGCTTCCAGTCGCTCACACCGATTTTCGGTGGCTCATACCTCAATGTCAGCCAAGAGGCGCGGGACTATACGATCAACCCATTCTCGCTGCCTCCGACTAAAGAGAACCTGCAATTTCTCTTCAGCTTCTTCCGCGTGCTCGTTGAGGGCAACGGGCAGCGTTACAAAATTGATTTCAAGGAGGAACGCCGCCTCTGGGATGCGATCGAGCGGATTTACGTACTAGAGCCGAACCAGCGCACGATCTCGAACTTTGGGAACATCATCGGCGAGTTAAAGGAACGCCTGCACCGCTGGACCCGAGGTGGACAGTACGGCTTCCTGTTCGACAACGCCGAGGACACGCTTTCGTTCTCCCGCTTCCAGACGTTCAACTTTCACGGCTGGAACGATGCGCCGGAAGTCTTGGAGCCACTGTTGTTTTACGTTTTGCACCGCGCATCGAACGAGATTGCCAACCCAAAGAAACTGGCCACCTTCAAAACCTTCCTGCTCGATGAGGCATGGCTCTTCATCAAGAATGAGACGATCCGCAATTATGTGGTCCAGGCGCAGAAGACTTGGCGTAAACACAACGCCGCCATGATCCTGGCAACGCAATCAATCAAAGAGCTTGAGGAATCGGGGATGCTGGCGATAGTGGCGGAGAGCTGCCCGACAAAAATCTTTCTCGCCAATCCGGAGATGAACCGCGAAGTCTACCGGGAGGCATTCCATCTCAACGACACTGAACTGGACATTATCAGCGGCCTTGTTCCACCCGGCCAAATGCTGATCCGGAAAGCGCAGACCTCAAAAAAGGTGCATTTGAACGTCGATTCGGTTTCGCATTGGATGGCAACCAACAACGCCCGCGACAACTTGAAGAAGCAGGACTACTTCGATCGCTTCGGTATTGCGGATGGTCTTCGTCATCTGGCGAAAGACTACCCGTTCCAGCCGCGCACGCTGGCCAGGTCAACCGCTAAAACGAACCACAAAGGAGAAATGCTGTGAACCATCTGAACTGCATTATCAATTGTCTGCTGATCGTTTCTTCCGTCGGCCTCGTAGCGCAAGATTCCGCGCGCACGGTTCAGTATCACTCCCAGGACATCATTCCCATCCGCACAAAGTTGAAATACACAACCCTTATTGAACTACCCACCACCGAAAAGATCATGGAAGCGGCCACTGGCGATAAGGATTTCTGGATCGTGGACGTGGTCGGCAATTTCTGCTTTGTGCATCCGGCGAAGCAAGGCATTAACTCCAACTTGAATCTCATCACCGACAAGGGCAACATCTACAGTTTCACCCTCCAAGAAATATCGGGCTCCACCCCCGCCGCCAGCCCTGACCTGAAGGTGATCGTGGAACCTGCCGACCGTTCCGCCATTGTGGCCGCGAGCGGCCTCCCACAGTTTGTACCGGCCGCCCAACTTGAACAGTCACGGCAGCAGCTTGCCGCTCTTCAATCGCACGTTGAACAGGCCGTTGACGAGTACAAGAGCGCATATCCGACCCAGCTCAAGTTCGATTATGTCTACAAGGCGAATGAAGCTCCGTTCGATATCCAGTCGATTTATCACGACGACAAGTTCACCTACATCAAGACAAAAGCGACTGAAAACTTCAGCGTGTATGAGATGAAGGACGGAAAACCGAACCTCGTCACTTACGACCTCCGGGAAGGGACATACATCATCCCGAAGATCATGGACAGCGGATACGTAGAGCTGGGCAAGAAGAAAATGGAATTCACGCGCAAGGGATAGCCAACATGACCGAACACGTCTTTACTCCCCGCACCGACGCGCAGACCGAACTTCCAGGCGATCCCAGGTTGCGTCGCAATCTGCAAATGCCGAAAGGAGTCCTGCAGAAAAACCTCAAAACCTTCGTTTATCTGGGTGCGGCATTGCTCGTGGTTGTGGCGGCGCTGTTCAGTTCGTCGGGAAAGAAGACGCCCGCGCAACTGGCCAGCGCGAAAGGTCAGCCGCCGCTACCGATGTTACCGGACAACACCGACGGCAACGTGCAGGAGTTGAAGAATCAGATCCAGGCGGAACGTCAAAAACAGCGACAGGCAACAATGGCCGCGGGTGCAACGAAAGATCCGACGCCCGCGCAGCGAACAGTCGAAGCTGCCTACGGCCCGACCGGCGTTGCTGCCCCCTGTGTTCCCAGCCAGCCCTGTTCGCAATTACAGCAGGGCGACACACAGATGCAGCTAACGCCCTTACAACAGCAAGCGCAGCTAATAGCCGCGAAAGAGCGGGAACGCGCGGACAACTCACGCTTCGCTTCCAACCTTGTGTACTCCCGCTCCGGAGAACAGCCGCCACAACAGGGTCAGATGATGTCCGCCCAGTACGGTCCTGCCGACCGGCAGACAAACAGTAGTCCCGTTACTCCAGAAGCCGAAAGAAAACAGGAAGACACGCCCGGAGGCTATAAACGCCCACTAGAGGCGAATATCGATTCAGCCACCGGCCAGCCGTATCTGATTCATGAGGGCTCGGTGCTCGACGCCGTTCTGATGAACCGCCTAGATGGGGATGCCGTAGGACCGGTCAAAGTTCTTGTCTCAAATCCTCTGTATTCGCACGATCATCAACACATCATCATTCCAGAGGGTACAGTTGTTCTCGGCGAAGCAAAGAAGATTGGAGCAACAGGCTTCGGTCAACAGCGCCGAATGGCAGTGGTTTTCCACCGCCTGATTATGCCCGACGGTTATTCCGTCGATCTCGACCAGTTTCCGGGCCTCGATCAAATCGGGGAGCAAGGGCTAAAAGACAAGGTCAATAATCACTACCTGCAGATTTTCGGCGCCTCGATTGCTTTGGGTGTGGTTGCTGGGGCGAGCGAGATCACTCAGGGTGGCGGCACCATTACAACCAGCGGTTCTCAGGCTTTCACCAACGGAGCAGCGGGCAGCGTTTCGCAGTCCGCGGCGAGCATCCTTGACCGCTTCATCCAGATACCACCCACGATCACGATTCGGGAAGGACATCGCGTGAAGGTCTATTTCACGCAGGACTTGCTTCTTCCCGCGTACTCGAACCACACCATTCCACAGACTTTCTAAGGAGGCTTCCGATGCGAAAAATTGCTCTTTCCCTCTTGGTTCTGTGGACTCTCACCCTTGCCGACTGTCAGAGCAAATCGGCAAAGGTGAAACAGTTGCAGGATCAATACAACGCTGAGTACACGGCCTATGCCAAGGAATGCATGGATCCGGTGACCGCCGGATCGTCAGACCTTCTGAAAGGAGAGAAGCTAACTCCGGACCAGACAGCGGCCCTGGAAGCCAAGAAGAAAGAACGAGAAGCGCAGAGTAAGCCAGAAGCGGACCGCCTTGCACCGATTCAGAAGGAAATTATCACTGCACAGCAGTAGCGCGGTGTTGCTGTGAGAGCGTGCTACACCAACCGCAGCCGAAAGGACAATAAATTGAAGAAGCTAACCATTACCGCACTCACTGTCGGCCTCGCTGCGGCACTGCAACCCGGTGCGCACGCGCAATTCGGCTCCGGCATCGTCTACGATCCCACGCAATCGGCCCACGCCATTACGCAGATCGAACACGAAGAGCGATCCATTTCCAACCAATTCCAGCAGATCGAGCAGGGCCAGCAAATCTTCTCCAACACTGTCAAGATCGCCACAACAGCGCTACAGGCCTACAACGTCGCAAAGCAGCAATACAACCTCGTGCACCAGATGATCCTCGCGCCAAGAATGCTCTATTCCCGATTTCTGTCTCCAACTTCCGACTTGCTACTGCTACAGCAGATCTCGAATACCTACGGCAATTCGATGGGTTGGCTCAATACAGCGAATACCGGAAAGGGGGCTGCGGCGTCCTACCAGCAGGTGAGCGTGCCGAATACCGCCAACATACTCCCTGGCTACAGCACTGCCAGCGTGGCTGGGCAATTGCAGATTGCCGCGCAGGGGGCGACTGTTGACATCAACGACTCCGTAATGACCAACAACTTGCAGGCTCTCGGGACCATCCGCGCGAATCAGACCTCAAGACAAACCGACATCGCCAATCTTGAGAACGCAACGCAAACCCAGGACCCCTCCCAGCAGACCATCATGGCAGCGTTGCAGCGCATCAACCAGGCGTTACTTTTGCAACTCCGCATCCAGCAGGATGCGAACCAGATCAATGCCAATCTTTCTCTGCAACAGATCGTTGCCCAAAAACAACAACAGGATGCACTTAAATCAGCGTTCCGTGACTCGGCAGGATACGAAAACTATTACAACGCCAACATAACAACAACCAGTGGTGGGGCGGCGAAACTCCTCACGCAGGCGTTCTGAGCAGACGCAAGCAGGAAAAAAGCCGGAGGGCAGGGAAATGGGTGCAGGTCTTTTTGACACTATCGCGCAGGAGTGCCGGTCGCTTGCAGCCACGGTGGCACCCGCCATCACCGCGATGGGAATTCACATCGTCCTGGCGTTGGCCACCATCGTGATGGTTTGGTTCGGCGTGCAGGAAGCACTTGCATCGGCACACGGCGAAGCCGGATTCAGCATGGGGAAGTTTCTCAACCTCTTCATGCTGCTTACCTTCGCTTATGCGATGGTGAACTATTACGACGGTTCCATACCAGGACTTGGCTTTTCGCTCAAGGGCTTCATTGACGGCGGCACCATCAATCTTGTGAACCTGATTGGATCAGATGGTTCCACCGCGATGCTGAACGAGATCAACGCGGCATCTTCCAAGACAGGGCCGGGGCTGCTGAATACGATGATGTCCCCGTACTACGCGATCGTGTACTTTGCGGAACAATTCCTTTTAGCGCTGTTGGCCGCGATCGTGTCTGCCATCGTGGCTTACGGCGCAATTGCAGCAACGATTATCGGATTGCTAGGGCCGATCTTTATTCCATTCCTAGTCTTCGACAAGCTCGACTGGTTGTTCTGGGGGTGGCTCAAGGCTTATCTCGGATTCAGCTTTTACAAGGTGGTGGCCGCGGCCACGCTGAATGTTCTGTCTCATGTTCTCGCCAATTACTACATTCAGCTGGGCCAGAGCTTGTCGGACCCTTCATTAATAGTCCATTCCTTGCCGCTTCTTGTTCTTCTGGTACTGGTCAACATCTACATCCTTTTCAAGATTCCGACCATGACGCACACCTTATTCACCGGCGGTATCGGCGGACACGGTGGGGGCCTCGGCATAGCGATGATGGCGATACGGGGCACGCGGTAAACCGCAATAAGAAAACGAGGTCAAGATGAGCGCAGAAACGATGAGCGTAGAAACCAAAGCCACCCCGGAAATCACCCGCGCCGCAGAGCGTTACCTGGAGCAGTACGGCGACCCACTGGTCATGAATACCTACTTGAAAGTGACCATTCTTGTGCTCGCCGCTGCGTGTGTCAGCCTGGCCGCACTCGCCTACAAGAGCCAGACCGCGCTCGCCAACATGCACCCGATGATTGTGCGGATCAACGACGTAGGCCACGCCGAAGCGATCGACTATCGCAACTTTCAGTACCGCCCCCAGGAGGCGGAGAACAAGTATTACCTCACCCGCTGGGCGGAACTGTATTTCAGCCGCAATCGATTCACCATCGAACGTGATCAAACGCAGTCGCTTTACTTCCTCAATAGCGATGTGCAACGCGCCGTAATCGACCAAGAACGCAAAGACAGCAGCATTCAGAACTATCTCAAGGACAGTACCTTGCCGTATGTCGATGTCGAGATCAAGAACGTCATCCTCGACGACCTTCGCCAGTCTCCGTATTCGGCGCGCATCGAGTTCGAGAAGGTTTACACCAACCCCGCGGATCACACCGAACTCAAGCGGGAGCGGTGGACAGCCAGCGTCATCTATGTCTTTCGCGAGAACGTAAAGAACAGTGAGCTTGCCGTGAATCCCCTCGGTCTGACCATCGTGCGTTTCCGGGCCGACCAGGCGTTCAGCTAAGGATACTTAAAGAATCCACGAGACTAACCGATGTCCATTTCTGCGCCCAATCCGGCTGGCCTGCCACACGTGTCCCCGGGGACGCCGCAGGCCAACAAGAGCTTTCCGAGATTCAACAGAGGTAGCGAACTACACACTTCTTGCGAAGGACATGCCAGTTCGAAGGGAGCGGTAATCGCGGTGGCCTTCCACCGCCATTGTGCTGACGAAAGCTTTGCTCTGAAGCGTGTCTGCCGTTTCGTGTCCCGCCTTGGTTCGGGCACCGCTTCGGGACTCTTCATGCGCCCTGCGGCAGTTCGCTCTTCTGCTTCGGCTGCGACGCCCTGCGGGTTACGGTTTCCCTCCAAATCTTGTTCGGAAAGAAAGCCGAAAAGATTTCTCCGGAGCCTCCGCAAATGCAGAGCTTCGGCACTTGGGAGCATGGCCCACTCGCTAAATAGTGTCCCGATCAAGATCGGGAAATTCAACAAACGGAGACAATCATGTACCAGAACAAAGTAACCCTCATCGGCTTTCTCGGCAGCAATCCAGAAGCGCGTACCAATAGCGCGGACTTCAGCATCACGACGCTTTCACTGGCAACCAAGTCCTCCTTTAAGAAGGATGGCAACTACATCTCGCACACCGAATGGCACCGCTGCGTCGTCTTCGGCAAGCTCTCGGAGTTCGCCAAAACGCTCACCAAGGGCGCACACATTCAGGTGGAAGGCGAACTGCGCAGCCGGGAGTTCGACAGCAAGAAGACGGACTCGAAGCGGCGCGTCTGGGAAATTCGGGTCGCCTCGATCCTGAAGCTGGATCGCGCTGAAAAGGCGGCCCCCGACGATCAGCTGGAAGATCCGCAGCACGAGAATGTGGTGCAGGAGGAAACGGCCGCATAGATCTTTGCTCTTCACTCTCGGGAAGCCTGGCTAACCGCTGGGCTTCCATCGCTGTGAGGTTCCCACTATGAGTTTCGAGTTGATCCTTCCATTCCTTCGCCCGATAGAGCCGCTGCTGCTGGACGACAGCATCAGCGAGATCATGGGCAATCCGGATGCTTCCTGGTGGTACGAACGCGACGGGGTCATGCGCCAAGAAGCAACCATTTCGTTCAACGCGGGCCAGCTCCGTACCGGCCTCGAAGTGATCGCCAATCAACTCGGCAAAAAGCTAGACGAGGACAATCCCTTGCTGCACGCGCAGCTTCCGGACGGAAGCCGCCTGGCGGCGGTGATTCCTCCGGTTGTGCGCCCGGCGCCTGCTCTGACAATCAGAAAATTCACCAGCCGGCATTACACGATCGATGACCTGATCGCTCGCGGCTCCTTGACGCGGTCACTTGCAGACTTCTTGGGCGAGCAAATCCGCAGCGGAAAGACGTTGCTCATCAGTGGCGGAACGGGGACCGGCAAGACCACGCTTCTGCGGATATTGGCAGACTTCATTCCTGACCACGATCGCATCGTGGTCATTGAGGACACCTCCGAGCTTCACATCCAGAAGCCGAACATTGTGCCGGCCGAATGCCAGGCCGACACATTCAAAGCCAACATCTCCTTCGATGACCTCTTGAAATCCGCTCTCCGCTGGAGACCGGACCGGATCATCCTGGGCGAAGTGCGCGGGATCGAAGCACGAACCTTGCTCGATTCCTTCAATACCGGCCATGCCGGTTCGCTGGCAACCATTCATGCCAATTCCGCGGAAAAAGCGCTCCGCCGTTTCGCCAATCTGGTCATGCGCAACCACGCGCAAACCACCTTCTCCGACACCGAAGCCGAGATCGGGGAAGCCGTTGATCTCGTCGTCCATGTTGAGCGGCAGCCGGGGCGCCGCATCCTCCGTGAAGTGCTGGCGCTTCGTGGATACGACCGGGACGCCAAGCGTTTCCTGATCGAGCCGGTCTTCGAGGTGAAAAATGCCACAGCCTAATACTCAGAACGCAACCACAATCGCTGCTGAGTTCCTTACCCATTGTTTCGCTCCGGGCGAGACCATCGCTCTGCTTCTAAGGCGTGAAGTTCCCGCCGCAACAATTCAGAGAATCGTCCAATTGGAGACAGCGATCAAGCCTCGCTATCTCAGTTGGCTCGCGCAGGAGAACGCTGCTGGTGCGAATATCCACGTATCAGCCAATCCGCTTCGCTCGGACAGCCGCAGACGCACCAAGGAATGCATCGCTTCCATACGCCATCTCTATCTGGACTTAGATAGCGATGGAGAGAGCCGCCTCAATTCGCTCCGGGCCTCCGATTCGGTTCCCCCGCCGAATGAAGTCCTCTCGACATCGCTCGGTAAATACCAGATCCTCTGGCGAGTTGACGGATTCACTCTCGAACAACAAGAAAGCGCCCTGAAGCTGCTTGCCATTACCTTTGGCGGCGATCCCGCTTGTACCGACTGCAACCGCGTCCTCCGACTGCCGGGATTCCTGAATTGCAAGTACGATCCGGCCTATCCCGTGACAGTCGAATACCCTGGCGATTCCACTTGGAGTTCCGATGACTTCCGGCTCGACATTCTGGCCGCCGACGCCATTCTTCCGTCCCGCGTAATCACAGTACGGCAGCAACCAGCCAATCACTCCAATTCCGAACACGATTGGGCATGGGTTCTGCATGAGCTTGCCCGTGGCAAAGACGCCGCGAAGCTCACGCGCAAGCTGGCTTGGCTCCGGGCCGATAAACCGAATCCTCTGTACTACGCACAGAGAACAGTTGACGTTGCCTCGGCGAGGCTTTGGCTCATCAACGGCGTTCCGATAGACGACGTGGTCACCCTGCTTGAAGTCCGTCGCCGATTTGAGATTCCCGTCGCACTCTGCCGCGCTCGTGCGCGTGAGATTGCACAAACTGCGCAAAGAATGATTGCCCGAAGAAAGATTGCCTGATTCCACCACCTGTTAGGAGAACAACCATGCTGTTGCTTGAGATCAACCAGATCCACCACATCAGTGCTTCTGTCCGGCTTGATGAGTCTACTGCCGAGCAGGTCGATCGGTACGCCGCTTTCCTCCACGCATCCGCCGACGATGTAGTGAACAAAGCGCTCAACTATGTCTTCTCGAAAGACCGCGACTTTCAGGATCTTCTGAAGACGCCTCAGGCCAAACAGGTTCCTTCTCCATTGCGTGTCCGTAAGGGTCCGAGCAATGGTGCGGCGGATGAGCCGGCAAAGAAGCTTGCAGCAGGGGTGGGTCCACGGCTTCTGTGCGAAGGTGACGGCGTGATCCTGTATTCAATTTGGTGTCGGAGCAAGAACGGTGCTTCGCACCGGAAGAATTGTGACACTCCACTGCCTCTGGCCGCCGGCCAGAGACTCACGCCGGAGGCATTCGACAAACCACCTCGCCAGCAGGGTGGTTAGTCCTTTGGGAAGGAAATAGACAATGGCGACGACAAAGTGGGGACGCAAAGAAACGATCATCTGGCCGCCGCACGGCCCGATTTATACCTATGGGGCGGTGTTCGTGGCGGTCGTTTTGACTGGGCTGTTCCTTTATTGCCGGTTCAGCTTCGGTAACAATACGCTGCAGCGCTTCTACACGCCGACCTATATTCGGTCGAGTGTCGCGGGGGCAATCGGAGCAAGCCGGAGGGACAATTACCGGATGCTCATGGTGGGCGCTCGCGGGATTACACCGCGACTGGCAACGGATGCAGACGTGACAGACGGCAGAACGCCGGAACCGGGTGGAAAACCCCTCGCGCTTGCGCTGTCCCAACTCGCCTTGCGGCAAGGCTACGTTCTCCTTTACCTAGGACCGCAGCAGAGCTATATCGACGCACCCTTGGCTGCCTACCTCAAGAGTGTCATTTACCGTGGCGATAGCCTTTACGATCTCTACAAGCGCCCGTTGCTTCTCGGTCTACTGTCACTCGTCACCCAACTCCCGTTCGCTATCGCGAAGGACCTTCGACGGCGCAAAGAGCTGAGGTACGGACGACGACTGAAAGGCCCCGAAATGATGACGCCGAAGAAGTTCAACACCACGGTCAGAGGAGATGGAATCGGCATCAAGACCGACGGGATGAAGGCAATGATCCGCATACCTGAGCGGGCAGAGGCACGACACATACAGATCATCGGAGATACCGGCGCAGGCAAAACCACGATCATGCTCCAAATCCTTCGCCAGATAAAACATCGTGGCGATTCAGCGATCGTCTATGACCCAGCGCGGGAGTTCGTACAGCGCTTTTATGACCCGAGGGATGGCGATGTGGTCCTGAATCCGCTCGATAAGCGTTGCCCCTATTGGGGACCAGCAGAGGAACTGCGCCGTCGCTGCGAAGCAAAAGCACTCGCGGTTTCGCTGTTCCAATCGCCACAGGACAAGAAGGGTGAGTTTTTCATTGAGTCCCCGCAGAAGATTTTTGCCTTCCTGATGACCTACGGCCCAACTCCAGAGGAGTTGGTCAAGTGGATGTCCGACCCGGAGGAGATTGATCGAAGGCTAGAAGGGACCGAGCATGCTCATCTCATCGACCCGAGGGCGCATCAACAGCGGGCGGGTGTTCTTGGCTCGCTTGGACTGGTCGCCGACAGCCTCCGTCTCCTCCCAAAGAAGGGCCATGGAAACGGAGAATGGTCGGCAACGGAGTGGGCCGAGACCCGCCAGGGATGGATTTTCATCACCTCGCTCCCCGCTGAACGTGAGGCACTGCGCCCGCTTCAGAGCCTATGGATCGACCTACTGGTCTTGCGCCTTCTGAACGAACCGAAGGATGGCCAAAAGCGGGCATGGTTCGTGATCGATGAGTTGGCGAGTTTGCAGCGGCTGCCCCAGCTCCACACGGCCATTACGGAAAATCGAAAAAGCGAGAATCCCGTGATTCTGGGTTTCCAGGGTAAGTCCCAACTGGAATACCTCTACGGCCATCTGGCTGAGGTCATGCTGTCCCAGCCGGCAACCAGCGTTTGGCTGAAGACGAAGGAACCGACGGCGGGAGAGTGGGTCAGCAAGTTCATTGGGAAGGTTGAGATCGAGCGCCTGCGTGAAACCCACTTTGACGGTTCGCGCGCTGGGCGGAACTTCGGGCTGGACCGGCAGGTTGAGCCACTTGTGATGGAGTCCGAAATCTCCGGACTCGCGGATCTTCATGCCTACATGAAGTACGAGAACTATGTGACGTGCTTCTCGTTCCCGTACTTGGATATGCCGGTTGTCGCCACTGATTTCGATCGGCGAGACACGCCCGAGGACAAACTTCCCTACGATCCTAAAAACGTAGGAGCGGATAAATTCCAGAGCCCTCTTGACTTGAACCCGGATCCAAAAATCCTCGCACCGCCGCAGCGAAAATCGCTAGGGATAGTGACGGAGGGACAGCCGCAGGAGTCGGCTATCGGAGCCGACGGCAACCGCCAACTAAGCCTCGATCTTCGGGGTTAAAGAGCTGGCATGTTAACCATCTCCAAGCCACTTTCCGCAGGCCAGGCGCAGAGCTACCCCCAGACGGAGTTCACCGCCGAGCAGCAGAACTATTGGTCGCAGCATGGCGTCACCGTGGGCGAATGGCAGGGCCGTCCAGCTATAGCTAGGCAGTTCGGCCTTGTCGGAGCGGTCTCTGCCGAGGACTTCGCGAAACTCAGCCAGGGCCAGAATCCACAAACCGGAGCAGCTTGTGCGGCAACGAGCGTCGTACGAGTATCACGATGCTGACGGCAAGACTATTAAGACGATGGAGCACCGAGCCGGCTGGGATGCGACCTTTTCCGCGCCGAACTCGGTTTCGCTCACCTCCATTGTCGGCGGCGGTAACCATCCGCCAGTAACCACAGGCGAGTTTATCGCTACCCGAATTGAAAATTGCGGCCCTCGCATCCAGTCGCCAGCCACAAACCGGCTGCCCTGTGAGTGACCGGGCCGCTCTGCACAACACCTCTCCAGTACGAGGGAATGAAGTTTTTAAGAGTTTGTAAAGGAGAAAGACAATGCAGAGAACCGACAAGCAGGACATCTATACCCGGATTACCAACCAGATCGTCAGCCACTTGGAAAAAGGCGTGAAGCCTTGGGTTCGACCGTGGAACGCCGAACATGGACGGATCACCCGCCCACTCCGCCACAATGGGAAGCCCTACAGCGGAATCAACGTTCTTTCTCTGTGGGCAAGCGCCATGGCGCAAAACTTTGCCGCGCCCGTCTGGATGACCTTCAAACAGGCATCGGAACTAGACGCCCACATCCGCAAGGGCGAAAGGGGCTCGCTTGTCGTCTACGCAGATAGCATCAAGCGAAAAGAAACCGACGAAAAGACCGGCGACGAAATCGACTGGGAAATCCCGTTTCTCAAGGGATACACGGTTTTCAACGTCGAGCAGATCGAAGGTCTGCCGGAAGTT
>DATNLE010000324.1:0-1808 GCA_035603035.1 Candidatus Acidiferrales bacterium
CCGCGCGCCACGTCCAGAATTCGGACGCCAACTGGTCCAATGAATCTGTTTTCGCTTGTATGAAGGAAATAGCAAACAGTAATACCAGCCCTAAGAACGCTCGCGACATAGGACTCACAGCTTAGCATCTAAGGGATCGTCTAGAAATAACATATCCAGTGTGAAATGTTTTGGAGTACACTGGATGCAGTGACCGATATCGCTGGGATCGCAGCACGCTACAAGGCTTTGGAGCCGGTTCTGGACGAACGGGCGCGGCGTTTGATGGCGGCCGCCGAGAGTCAGGCGATTGGCCGAGGCGGGATTTCCGCGGTGAGCCGAGCGACGGGTATCATGCGTCCGGTGATCCGACAAGGGATCGCGGAATTGAAGGATCCCGGATCGTCGGCTTCTGACCGGGTTCGCCGGGCGGGTGGTGGACGCAAGAAGGCGGTGGATAAGGATGCGTCGCTGAGGTCGGACCTGCTGAGTTTGCTGGAATCGACAACGCGGGGCGACCCGGAGAGTCCTTTGCGTTGGACCTGTAAGAGCGTCCGCCAGTTGACCGCCGAACTGAAGCGGATGAAGCATCAGGTCAGTCATCAGGTAGTCGCGGATTTGCTTCACGCGCTGGGCTATAGCCTGCAGGGCAATCGCAAAACGAAGGAAGGGGCGAATCATCCCGATCGCAATGCTCAGTTTGAGCATCTGAACGGGAAAGTGAAATGGTGTTTGGGGCGGCGCTTGCCCGTGATCTCGGTGGACACCAAGAAGAAAGAGTTGGTGGGAGATTTCAGCAATAAGGGCCGCGAATGGCGGCCTAAGGGCGACGCGGAACGGGTTCGGGTCCACGATTTTGTGGATCCGGAATTGGGACGGGCGACCCCCTACGGCATTTATGACGTGGGCAGCAACCGTGGCTGGGTCAGCGTGGGTATGGATCACGACACGGCAGAGTTTGCCGTAGAAACGATTCGGCGCTGGTGGCGAACCATGGGCCAGCCAGCCTATCCGACTGCGACACGCCTGTTGATTACCGCCGACGGAGGAGGCAGCAACGGTTCCCGGCTACGCCTTTGGAAACTGGAGTTGCAGAAACTGGCCGACGAGACCGGCTTGCGGATCGTCGTCTGTCATTTTCCTCCCGGCACCAGCAAGTGGAACAGGATCGAGCATCGTCTCTTTTCCTACATTAGCCAGAACTGGCGGGGCAAACCTCTGCGAAGTTTCGAGACGATCGTGAGTCTCATCGCCGCTACGACCACCTCAACTGGCCTCAAGGTGCATGCCGAGATCAACACGGAATCCTACCAGGCCGGCATCAAGGTCTCCGATCAAGAACTCGAACAAATCAATATCCGACGCGATAAGTTTCACGGTGACTGGAACTACGAGATCCGGCCGCGCCCCTCCAAGATCGGCTAGGTTATTTCTAGACGGTTCCTAAGAGCGGAAGGAGAAATCTATGGCAGCCAGTCAAATGCCTATTGTTGGAGTCAAGTCCCAATGGGGTAGAAGATTTCCGTTTCCTGTGCCTGTCGGACCGATATTGAGCGAGGACATCTATGTCTGCTGCATCGGTCACGCATTTGGCCAAGTGCCACCAGAACCTGGCGCGGATCCCGCCTACTTTGTTAACGATTTTCTCGTCGACCAATCGGAAAGTACTGGCGGCGGTTCCTTCTTGGCGGATCCAATTCAGTTCGACCTTACCCAAAGTACGGGGTATATGTACCGGATATTGGCTTCCTGCGGAAAACAGGTCAAGATAAACCTGCCGGCCAATGTTACCGGTGCCTATTTCTCGGCTTGGCTAGGCCGACAGGAGA
>DATNLE010000333.1:0-57261 GCA_035603035.1 Candidatus Acidiferrales bacterium
CCACCAGCTAATGCAGCACGGACAAACTGTCTACCACGAGGTGGTCGCACATTTCGGCCGCGACATTCTCAACAACGACGGCAGCGTAAACCGTGCCAAACTCGCAGACGCTGCCTTCGGTCCGGACCCTGGCTCCGCACCAACGAATCCAACGGCAGCGTTGTCGCGAGGCCGCTCCCGCATAGATGAGCTAAATCGAATCGTTCATCCCGCGGTGATCCGCAGCCAGGAGGAGTGGATGGCAGAGGTGGGACGGCAAGACCCGCACGCTGTCGCGATTGTGGAGGCCGCGCTCATTCTCGAGGCGGGCGCCGCGAAACGTTTTGATCGTCTGATCGTGGTCACCTGTACCGACGAACAACGCATCGCCCGCTTCGCCGCGCGCCATAAGTTACCGCTCGAGCTCGCCGGCAAGGAAGTCCAACGCCGCATGGCCGCGCAACTCCCCGAAGCAGTAAAAATCAAAGCCGCCAATTATGTGATCGACAACTCCGGCCTGCTCGACCAAACCCGCGAGCAAGTGCGTGTGGTATGGGAAGAGTTGCAGCCTCTTCGGATGGCCAAGCGCTAAGGAAAGAAATCGACGCCTGCGAGTCGAGAGGGCAGGCTGCCGCAATCGAAGAATGGCAGACCGGTTAGGTTCCTGGACGTCCCCCACAAAAAACGCAAGCTGGCCAGCCAGCTAGGGGCGGAGGAACAAGGCTGAGGAACTCCTGCAGTCGGGGGGGCGATGCCTCCTGGATTCCTCCACCTAAATCCATGGCACGCAAGAACTTGCCCGCAAGGTGATATATCCACAAAGATTTCTTGCCGAAATTCCGGGCAACCTCATGATTACAATAGGCCAGCGGTGTGGGGGGTGACCCTCACAGCGCCTCAAATCGTCCCAGAACACGTCCTCAAGCGCCACCGCTGCACCAGAAACCCAAGCACGAAGAGACGTCCACTCGGCGTGCCTCGTTGCGGAACATTGTTTAGAGTTTAGAGTTTAGAATCGAGTGTAGAACTGAATGTGGACGTTGGCTTAGTTCTCAGGTTCGGTTTCGCGTCCCCGAAAGTTTGACCTTTATGAGACTTATACGACCCGCAATATTCGCGCTCGTGCTCGCCGGCGCATTCTTCTACTTCACCACATGGCGTTCGAATTCGCAGACTAGCCTCCCGCGTCCCGCAGATTGGCTGTCTCATCCCGCGCAGGTCGAAATAACTGAAGCCGCCGGAACCGATGGACTCGACAGCGAAGAGCAGAACAACATCGGAGTCTATCGTAGAAACATTCCGTCGGTGGTGAACGTCACGTCGCGTGCCATGACCTTCGACTTCTTTTACGGCCTGCAACCTCAGGAAGGACAAGGTTCAGGATTTGTCATCGACAAGGACGGCCACATCCTCACCAACTATCATGTGGTCGCCGATGCCCGCCAGGTGGAAGTCACGCTGCACAATCGCAAGAAGTACAAGGCAACCGTCGTCGGCACCGATCCGGCGCACGACTTGGCAGTGATACAGATCAAGGCGCCCGAACTGGTTCCCGCCGTGCTCGGCGACTCCCGCAACTTGCAGGTTGGACAAAAGGTCTATGCCATCGGCAATCCGTTTGGTCTCGCCGGCACCATGACGCGTGGCATCGTCAGTTCGATCCGCCCGGTGCGCGAACCCAATGGGGCAACCATCGATGAAGCCATTCAGACCGACGCCGCCATCAATCCAGGGAACTCGGGCGGACCACTGATGAACTGGCACGGCGAAGTGATTGGTATCAACACAATGATTCTTTCCAGCGTCGGCCAAAATGCCGGGATCGGCTTCGCCATACCGATCAACACCGCGAAAGCAGTTCTCAACGATCTGATGACCCTGGGCCGAGTGCGGCGTCCCGCCCTGGGCGTGCGCACGATTCCCATCAGCGCCGAGCTGGCGGATGAAATGGGATTGCCGGTTGATTATGGTCTGCTGATCGTGCAAACCATCCCCGGCGGCTCCGCTGACCAGGCTGGCCTCCACGGCGGCACCGAGCGCGCATATCTAGGGAACATACCCATCATGCTGGGCGGAGACTTGATTGTCGCCATCGACGGCGAAAAAGTTGAGGACGAGCAAACCCTGTCGCAGATGATGAACAATCGCCGCGCCGGAGATACGGTAAAAGTTACGATCTACCGCAACAAGAAAAAGCTCGATGTGAACGTGGCGCTCGGCGAAGCCAGAGAGCAAGTGTGAAGAGGCTGCTGAAGTTCACTCGCTCCCGCGAAAATCAGGATTGCGGGAGTTGAGCAAACTCCATTCTGTTTCCCGCCGATGACTGCCGCACACTCCGGGGTGAAACTTCTTCAGGCCGCGGCCTCGGCGAGGAAGTCCTCGAGTTCGCTCACTTCTTTATCGTTAAGCCGCAGGTCGCCGGCACGCATGACGCCTTCGGCTTGCCTCGCATTGCGAGCTCCAACGATGGCCCCTGTGACGGCGGGATTGTGCAGTGTCCATGCGATGGCAACTTCGCCGACAGAACGGCTGTGGCGTTTGGCGATTTCTCGAAGGTGGTCTACAAGGGCGAGATTGCGCGACAAATTTGGCTCCGTAAAGTCAGGATGGCCTCTGCGCCAGTCGTCCTGGGGAAGCCTGGCTGCCCGTTCGCGGGTCATCGCGCCGCTGAGCAGGCCGGAAGCCATCGGCGAATATACAATCACTCCAATCCCTTCGCGCAGGCAGTAGGGCAGGATCTCGTCTTCGATCTCGCGGTGCACCAGCGAGTACGGCGGCTGCAGAGACGTCACGGGGGCGATGGCCCGCGCGCGTTTCAGTTGGCCAACATTGAAGTTGGATACACCAATCCATCGCAGCTTGCCTTCGCGCTTCAAGTTGGAGAGCGTGGACCAGCCTTCTTCGAGCGCAGGCGAGTCGGGATCGGGAGGCCAGTGAATCTGGTACAGATCGATCACATCGACAGCAAGACGGCGGAGGCTGTCCTCGACTTCGCGGCGGATGGAATCGGCGGCCAGAATTTTTTGCACCTGGCCTTTGGAATCCCAGCGCAGGCCGCACTTGGTAAAGATGTATGGCCGGGAACCGTGCCAGCCCTTCAGCGCCCGACCAACAACTTCTTCGGAGTGTCCCAGGCCGTAAACGGCTGCGGTGTCGATCCAGTTGACGCCGAGTTCGAGTGCGCGATGAATGGCCGCGATGGAATCGTCATCGTCCTGCGACCCCCAGGCGAACTGCCAACCGGAACCGCCGGCGGCCCATGCGCCATAGCCGACGGGAGTAACGTGCAAGTCGGAGTTGCCAAGCTTGCGAGTTTGCATTTCAATCTCCTTAGAGCTGCTTAGATTATAGGGAAGGAAAATCCGTTGCAAGAATGAAAGCCATGAAAGTGGATGCTATCCGCATGTATTGCCTGGACTTTCCAGAGGCCAAAGAGAACCTGCAGTGGGGCGATGAGCTTTGCTTTAAAGTTGGCGGAAAGATCTTCGTGATGCTCGGGCTGGACAATCCCCGGCTGTGTTTCAAATGCACGCCGGAGGCTTTTGCTCAATTGCTCGAGCGCGAGGACGTTCGTCCAGCGCCTTATGTTGGACGTTACAAATGGGTGATGCTCGACCGATTGGATGCGCTGGGGTGGGATGAGCTGCAGGAATTGATTCGGACCTCGTATGAGATGGTGGCAGCGAAAGTCACCGGGAAAAAGGGAAGAAAAAAGACGCAAAGTTTAACTAAGCGTAAACCTCCGACGAAGATCAGAAGAGTCTGAGATCTTGTTCTGAATAGAGCTGCCGGAAGACTGCCCCCAGCACCGGACCTCGGTGATTTGACTATGCTTGCTGCCGTCGGCTAGCCTCAAGAGTCCGCCCATTCCTGGACAATCTTCGACTTAATGTTATTCCGGCAAAAATCATTGATTTTGCTGCTGATGTCAGCGCTTGCGGCTTGCGGAGAGCAGCCCTGTTTCGCGTCTACCGAGCCAGTACATGCGCAGCATGGAATCGTGGTCAGCGTGCACGAGCTGGCCTCGCAAGCCGGGGTGGAGATTATGCAAGCGGGCGGTAACGCGGTGGATGCTGCGGTGGCTACCGGATTCACGTTGGCGGTGGTGCATCCGCCGGCGGGAAATATCGGTGGCGGTGGATTTATGCTGATCCGCATGGCCGACGGCAAAGCGCATTTTATTGACTATCGCGAGAAAGCTCCTGCCGCCGCTACGCGCGATATGTATCTGGATGGGCAGGGCCGGGTGATTGAAGGTGCCAGCGAGTACGGGTACAAGGCGATTGGCGTGCCGGGATCGGTTGCGGGCTTGGTTTACGCCGAGCAGAAATATGGGAAGCTGACGCTGCCGAAGGTGATGGCTCAGGCGATACGGCTGGCGCGCGAGGGTTACGAGTTGAGCTGGGGCGAGGCGCGAGATCTGCACGATAAATATTTGAGCCAGTTCCCCGAGTCGCGTCGAATTTTTCAGCGGGATGGGAATTACTACAGGTCGGGCGAGATTTTCCGCCAACCCGACTTGGCGAGGACGTTGGAGCGGATTGCGGCGAAGCCCGATGATTTTTATCATGGCGCGCTGGCACGGGAACTGGCGGTTGCGGTGGAGAAGGGCGGCGGGCTGATCACCGCGGACGATTTGGCGCATTATGAGGTCAAGGAACGTGAGCCGATTCGCGGGACGTATCGTGGATACGAAATTATAAGCGCCCCTCCGCCGTCGTCTGGCGGGACCGTGCTGGTCGAATCGCTGAATATTCTGGAAGGATACGACCTGGCCAAGCTCGGTAACCGATCAGCGGAGTCCATCCACTTCACCACGGAGGCATTCCGGCGGGCATTCTTCGATCGAGCGGAATTCCTGGGGGATCCCGACTTTGCGAAGATTCCTGTGGCTCAACTCGTCGACAAGAAATATGGTGCGGCTTGGCGGGATTCGATTGACGACTCAAACGCGACGCCCAGCAAGGATCTGAAGCGGCCTGCTATCTTCAGCGAACTGGAGCAATATGCCGCTGCACATCCTCAGCCCGTGGCCAATCACGAGTCGCCCCACACCACCCATTATTCTGTAGTGGACGCAGAGGGAAACGCAGTGTCGGTCACGACCACGATCAACGATTGGTTCGGATCGCGGGTGACGGCTGAGGGTTTGGGCTTTTTGATGAACGACGAGATGGATGACTTCTCCGCAAAACCGGGCGTGCCCAATGCCGATGGATTGATTCAAGGAGCGGCGAATGCCATCGGGCCAGGAAAACGTCCGCTCTCTTCAATGACGCCGACCATGGTAGTGCACGAGGGAAAAACCATTCTCGTGCTGGGTTCGCCCGGGAGTTCGAAGATTATTACCACGGTGGCCAACG
Source organism: Candidatus Acidiferrales bacterium (assembly GCA_035603035.1). Classification (GTDB taxonomy): domain Bacteria; phylum Acidobacteriota; class Terriglobia; order Terriglobales; family Acidobacteriaceae; genus Sulfotelmatobacter. Next base: position 5,343 of record DATNLE010000333.1, read on the forward strand.
TTTTGATGGGAGTACTGGATTACGGAATGAATATCCAGGAGGCGGTCAACGCTCCGCGCTTTCATAATCAATGGCTGCCCGACGTGTTGAACGTTGAGCAGTGGTTCTCGCCGGACACCGTGCAACGGCTGCAAAAGAAGGGATACAACGTGGAGTTTGGCTTGCACGAAGGCGAGAAGGTTTCTCCCTACTGGAGCGACGCGGAATGTATTGCCATCGATCCGAAGACCGGCGAGCGGCTCGGTGCCAGCGATTTCCGGAACAACGGAAGGGCAGTTGGATATTAGAAACCATTGCTGATTGTTGATTCTTGGTTGATTTGAATCGATCGTGCTGGCTTTTGGCTTTCAATCGGCAACCAGCAATTCTTAATTAAGGACCAGGCATGTTGAAAGCGGTATCAACCTATGTGTACGTGAAGGAACGTCTGCATCCGGGAATTCTGGATGGTCTGGCTCGCAGCGGAGTGCAGGCGATCGAGATTTTCGCGGCACGGCAGCACATCGACTATGCCAACCGCAAGGCTCATGTCAAGGAGATTGCGGAGTGGTTTCGCGGCAGCGGGGTGCCGTTGAATTCAGTACACTCGCCGCTTTATGCCGACTACGAGTGGGGCCGTGCGGGAGCGCCGCCGTTGAATCTCGCCTCAACCGACCGGGCCGGGTTGGTGCAGGCGATGGATGAAGTGAAACGGGCGCTCGAAATTGCGGAACAGATTCCGTTCCGTTTTCTGGTGCAGCATCTTGGGCTGCCCAATGAGAGTTTCAGTGAGAAGAAGTTCGAATCGGCGATGACCTCGATCGAGCACTTGCGCGCGTTTGCCAAGCCGCTGGGGGTGCGCATTCTGCTGGAAAATATTCCGAATGAACTTTCCACTCCGCATCGATTGATAGAAATGATTCGTGCTGCCCACTTTGACGACGTGGGCATTTGCTTTGATTTCGGACACGCCCACATGATGGGCTCCATCAGCGAGGCTTTCGAGATCCTGAAAAGGCTGGTGTGCTCGACGCACGTTCACGATAACGCCAAACTCCAGGATTCGCATCTGTGGCCGGGAGAGGGAACGATCGACTGGAAGGAAGCGATGGAATTGCTGCGCTCGGCGCCGCAAGCCCCGCCTTTGATGCTGGAACTCGGGGAAAACGAGAAAGTAAATCCTCTGGAAAAGTTGAGGAACGCGTTCGACAAACTGGAAACGGCATAACAACGTTTCATCTTTGAGAACGCGGAGAGCTCTGAGGCAATACGGCCAACGCATTTATTGAATCGGCGGGCCAGCCGCGCTCGGCGAAATGGACCTCTTCACTATGTCATCGCCTGTAACGACGATTGCGGAAATTGGGAAGCACGAAGGACAGCAGGTAACGCTGCGGGGCTGGCTTTATAACTTGCGGGAGAGCGGTAAGCTGTTGTTTCCTCAATTTCGCGACGGCTCGGGCGTGATTCAAGGCGTGGTGCCGAAGAACGCAGTCACGCCGGAAGTGTTTGAAGCGGTCAAGACCCTGACACAGGAATCCAGCGTGATCGTCGAAGGCAAAGTCCGCGCCGATAAGCGCGCCGCTGGCGGTTACGAACTGGACGTCATGAACGTGAACGTGCTGCAGCGTGTTCCCGAGTCAGACCCTTATCCGATTACTCCGAAGGAGCACGGCACCGAGTTCTTAATGGAGCATCGGCATCTGTGGGTGCGGTCGCAGCGACAGGCATCGATTCTGCGGGTGCGGGCGGAGATTATAAAGGCGGTGCGCGATTTCTTTGACGAGCGCGGCTTTACGCTCACTGATCCGCCTATTCTGACTCCGGCGGCTTGTGAAGGCACGAGCACACTTTTCCCGGTCGATTATTTTGACGAACAGGCTTACCTTACGCAGTCTGGCCAGCTTTACATTGAAGCGACCGCCATGGCCTTGGGCAAAGTGTATTCGTTCGGTCCAACATTTCGCGCAGAGAAATCAAAGACGCGGCGTCATCTTACCGAGTTCTGGATGGTCGAACCGGAAGTTGCTTACGCCGACCTCGACGATGTGATGGATCTGGCGGAGGGACTGCTCAGCTTTATCGTGAAGCGGTGCCTGGAGCGGAGGCGTGCGGATCTGCTGGCGATTGGCCGCGATATCTCTAGGCTCGAAAAGATCGAAGCGCCGTTTCCCCGGATCAGTTACGACGATGCCGTAAAGAGTTTGCAGGAAGGCCACGCCAAAGGGGCGCTGGACGCGCGATTTGAATGGGGTGGGGATCTGGGGTCACCCGACGAGACCTATCTTTCCGGGCAATTCGATCGGCCAGTCATGGTGCATCGTTATCCGGCGAAGGTCAAAGCTTTTTACATGGAACCGGATCCGAAACGTCCGGAGTTAGCTTTGTGTGTGGATGTGCTGGCGCCGGAAGGTTACGGCGAGATCATTGGCGGTTCGCAGCGTATGGCATCGCATGAGCTGCTGGTGAAGCGCATCCGCGAACACGGGTTGCCGGAGGAGGCATTCAAGTGGTATCTGGATTTGCGCAAGTACGGGAGCGTGCCTCACGGCGGCTTCGGCATGGGCATTGAACGGGCTGTGGCCTGGATCTGCGGCCTCGACCATGTACGAGAAACAATTCCGTTCCCGCGGATGCTGCACCGATTATATCCGTGACCTATTCCACGAGCTTCTATGACGACCAACATCAGCACCACCAGCATCGCTCCCAAGAAGATACGTGTAATCGGCGTACCGCTCGATCTGGGGCAGTCTCGGCGCGGCGTCGATATGGGCCCTTCGGCGGTGAGAGTGGCGGGGCTGGAAGCGCGCCTCGAGGCATTGGGACATGAAGTCGAAGATGGCGGTAACGTTGCGGTGGCCATTCCGGAACAGAAAAAAGAAGGTGACACGCACGCGAAGTATTTGAAGGAAATCACCGCCACCTGCACAAAGCACGCGGAGCTGGTGATTAAGACCCTGGAAGCGGGGAGGATTCCTCTGGCGCTTGGCGGGGATCACTCGATGGCCGCCGGAACTGTGTCGGGCGTCGCCGAATTTTACCGCCGGCAGAACCATCGAGTCGGCCTCATCTGGATCGACGCGCATACCGACATCAATACGCCCGAGAGTTCGCCCAGCGGGAATGTGCACGGGATGCCTCTGGCCGCGCTGATGGGGCTTGGTCCGGCGGAGTTGTCGAACATCTTCGATTTTTCTCCCAAGGTTAAGGCGGAGAACTGTGTGCTCGTGGGCGTGCGCGACATTGACGCTATTGAAAAGGAAAATGTCCGGCGCGCCGGCATCGGGGTATTTACCATGCGCGACATCGACGAGCGCGGCATGCGTACGGTGATGGAAGAAGCGCTGCGCATGGCCGGACGGGGCACCGCCGGCTATCACATCTCGCTCGACATGGACTGGATCGATCCCGAGGACGCACCCGGGGTAGGCACTCCAGTGCGCGGCGGCGCGACCTATCGCGAGGCGCATCTTGCCATGGAAATCATTGCGGACCACGGACGCATGCTAAGTTTTGAGATCGTCGAAGTGAATCCCGTCATCGACGAGCACAACCAGACGGCCGATCTGGCGGTTGAGTTGGCGCTTTCGGCGTTTGGAAAAAAGATTCTGTAACCGATTATGAAAAAGCTTCGGGTCGGTATTCTTTTTGGCGGTCGGAGTGGAGAACATGAGGTTTCGCTGCTCTCGGCTGCGTCGGTGCTGCAGGCTATCGACAAAGACAAGTATGAGGTCGTTCCCATCGGCATTACGAAGGATGGGCGATGGCTGACTGCCGGCGATGCCGAGAACATGCTGCAAGGCAAGCTGGTCGTCGAGTCACGTCATTTGCGTGCCGGGGATCCGGAAACTACCCAGCCCGCCGCGGTGCTGGCTCGGGGAGAATCGGTTGTAGTTCCTCCGGAGCCAGTGCATCGGCAAAGTGGGCTGGTGCCGTTTCAGACGGATGCGCTGCTCACGCGGCGCGCCAGTGATCGCGCCATCAACGTAGATGTCATCTTTCCCGTATTGCACGGCACCTTCGGCGAGGACGGAACCATCCAGGGCCTGCTCGAACTCGCTGACATGGCTTATGTAGGCGCGGGGGTTCTGGGTTCAGCCGCGGGAATGGACAAAGACATTATGAAGTCTTTGTTTATCGCCGCCGGAATACCGATCGTGAAGCATGTCACGATTCTGCGGAGCGCGTGGAAGAAGGATCCGAAGAAAGTTCAGAAATTCGTGGAGAGCAAGCTCAGGTATCCAGTCTTTGTGAAGCCCGCGAATTTAGGATCCTCGGTCGGGATCAGCAAGGCGCACGATCGCAAGGAAATCGGTCCGGCGATGGAGGAAGCGGCGAAGTTCGATCGCAAGATTGTTATCGAGCAAGGCGTAGGGGGGAAGAAAAATAAGGCGCGTGAGATCGAATGTTCGGTGCTGGGCAATGATGACCCAGTAGCCTCTGTGCCGGGAGAAATTGTTCCCATGAAAGAGTTTTACGACTACAACGCGAAGTATCTCGACGAAGGCTCAGAGCTGATCATTCCGGCGAAGCTCACCAAGGCGGAAACGAAAAAAGTTCAAGAACTGGCCGTCCGCTCCTTCCAAGCGGTCGATTGCTCCGGGTTGGCGCGGGTAGATTTTCTGATGGATGCGCAAACGCGCCGGATTTATCTAAATGAGATTAATACGATGCCGGGATTCACGGCGATCAGCATGTATCCCAAGCTGTGGGCTGCTTCGGGTCTCGATTATTCGGACTTGATCGACCGGCTGATCCAGTTAGGACTGGAGCGGCACGAAGACAAGAAGAGGAATCAGTACAGCAGGTAAGCAGCCGATGCTCGGTCGTAGGATGAAAATCGACTCGAACCTTACGGCGTCGTCACTACTGGCAGCTCGATAAAACTTGCTTGGCCGGGCCCGTGATAAACGCGCTGGGTCGCCCTCCGGTAATCGTCTGGCTTCGCCCAGAAGATGTTAGAAACGAACGTTTGTGGATTGCGATCGTACAGCGGAAACCAGGTGGACTGAATCTGCACCATAACGCAGTGCCCCGGCAGGAACACGTGGTTGGCCGTGGGCAGATTGAAGCGGTAGAGCAAGGGCTGCCCTGAGGCGATGGGCTTTGCAGATTCCAGGCTTTCGCGATAACGGCCGCGGAAGATGTCGGCGGAAATCATGAGTTGATAGCCACCCATGGCAGCGTCCCCTGCCACTTCGTCGGGATAGACGTCGATCAGCTTGACCACCCAATCGGAATCCGTGCCGCTGGTTGAAGCTACAAGGTTCGCTGCCGGCTGTCCGCTAATCTTCAGCGGGGCGGTCAGCACATCTGAAGTAAACACCAATACATCGGGGCGTCCGGAAGATTCGCGCTGATCGTCGACCAGCCATTGCGGCCAGGTGAGGCCGTTCCCGTAGCCAATCGGCTGACTGGGCCGCGCGCGGAAAGGTACAGGCTTGGCCGGATCAGAAACGTATTCGTCGAATGCTTGGTCATTAGATTTTGGTTCCGCGAAGCTTAGTTTTAGACCGGCGCCGAGATAGAACGGAGTCGGGTGAAGGTTGCATCCGGTCGCGCAGCCTGCAGGCCACGTTGGTAAGCGGCGCCAAATGTTCGTTCCAGTTTCAAAAGCGGTGACGGGCGCGATGTCAGCTTTGGGCGAGCCGTCTTTCAAATATCGATCCAGGAAAGGACGCAGAATTTCCTGCCGGAAGTAGAGCCCGGTATCGCTATTAAATTTAATTGCCCCGAGCGAGCTGCCATCGCCAATCTCCTGGCCGTGATGCCAGGGACCGAGCACCAGAAACAATTTATCAGCGTTGGCATCTTTTGCTTTTAGCGCCTTGTAGACTGCGGGTGCCCCGTAAATATCTTCCTGATCCCATAGGCTATCTACCAGCATGGTTGGAACTTTCAAAGGCTGCGCCGCAAGAATGCGATCCATCGCTTGCTCCTGCCACCAGGAATCGTAACCGGGATGATCCAGGAGTTTGCGCCAGAATCCAACTTGCTCGAGTCCATGACGGCGTCCGAGTTCGCCGGCTGACCCGGCTTCCATGAAAACGTCGTAGTCGTCGAAGTGATTGGTCCACCATTTTTCTTCTGACCCGCGTGTGGCTTCCTGAACATCGATGTAAGCCATGTTCTGTTCGCGAAAGGCACCATTGTGGAACCAGTCGTCGCCCATCCAGCCGTCGACCATAGGGTTCATGGGCACCGCGACCTTTAGCGCGGGATGTGGATTGACCAGTGCCATCAGCGTTGTGAATCCGTCGTAGGAAATGCCGAGGATGCCAACTCTTCCGTTGCTCTCAGGAACATTCTTGACCAGCCAGTCGATGGTGTCGTATGTATCGGTAGAGTGATCGACGGGCGTGGGATTCAGCGGACCGTGCAGCGGGCGAGTCATCACGTAATCGCCTTCGGAGCCGTATTTGCCGCGCACGTCCTGCACGACGCGGATATAGCCGCCTTCGACGATCACCTCGGTCGCATTGTCATAGCCACTGAGAATCGGACCGAGATGCGCGCTGGAGGCTTGAGTGGTTTGCGCCATAGCCTTGTAAGGCGTGCGCGTGAGCAGGATCGGCGCATTTTTCGCACCCTTGGGCAGAACGATGACCGTGTGCAGCTTCACGCCGTCGCGCATGGGAATCATCACGTCGCGTTTGACGTAATCGAAGCTGGTGGTGACGGGCGTAAACGCGGCCGGGGTTTCGCTGGGCAAGTCCGAGGATGCGCCGGTCTGGGCGCGGGACGTTTTAGCAAATAACAGCGCGCCAACGATGACGGCGAGAACGACCCCACCGCGGACTCGTAAAATCCCGGGCCGCGAACTTTTTTCACAGAATCCAAAACGCATTCTCTGATTATCCATGCTCTCCTCGTGAATGAAGAGTGTACTGATTCGGGAGCGTCCGGAACAACTGGCCGGTTACTGCGAATGTCGAGTAGAAGGTCGGTTTGAGTTTCGGATTACGGTCAACAGGACAATAGTCGTCAAACATGCGCCGCCCGTTCGGGAGCCGCATAAGGAGAAGAAGGAATGGAGGCTGTGAACTTCGACCGTCTGTTTGCAATCACCGGGGGACCAGGTTCAGGAAAGAGTACATTGATTAACGCCTTGGCGGGACGCGGTATTTCCACCATGCCTGAGGCCGGGCGGGCGATCATTCAGGATCAGATGGCCATTGGCGGCGAGGCTTTGCCTTGGTCGGATCGCCGCGCTTTCGCGGAACTGATGCTCAGTTGGGAAATGCGATCGTATCGGGCGGCGCTCAGTCGGAGCGGTCCTGTAATGTTCGATCGTGGCGTGCCCGACGTTCTCGGCTACTTGCGCTTAAGCAATTTACCCATTCCTTCGCACGTTAACAACGCATCGAGGATATTTCGCCACCATCGGAGAGTGTTTATCGCGCCGCCCTGGCCGCAGATCTTCGAGCTCGACCGAGAGCGGAAGCAATCTTTTGAGGAAGCTCAGGCGACCCATCAAATAATGACTGAAACCTACGCTGCCTTAGGCTACGACTTAATCCCCCTTCCCCTCGACTCAGTCCAGGCGCGCGTCCGGTATGTGTTAGCGGCGATCGGCTGACTTGCTGCGTTTCTTATCTCTGGCAAAAATCGGAGCTTACTCCGGTGCAAGCCGCTACAAGCAGTACAAGAACCGCTCTTGACGGAGCACCTTCAAGTGTGTAGCCTAATAAAGAAAGGTTTGCCTTTCGGGGCAAACCGGAATTTCATGCAGAGTGGCTGAGGGACGAGCCCTGTGACGCCACGGCAACCGGATCGGGATCATATATCCCGACCGCCAGGTGCCAACTCCCGCCCGGAAACGGGGAACATGAGATTCGGATGCGAGCTTCATTTTGATTGCATTCCGACCTCTTTTCCCATTTCCCGGAAAAAGAGGCCTTCGTATTTTAGGGCGCTTTTTCCCGGCTCGTCCCCAGCTATTCGCTACGACAGAAAGCGAGTAGCCCGATGTCGAATTACGACGGTCAAGCTCATTACCAACTGCGTTGTCGGGAATGCGGACGAAGTTGGGGCAACCAGCCGCGGTCGATCTGCGACGAGTGTTTCTCTCCTCTCGAAATCACTTACGACTACGATTCCATTCAGTCCTCGCTGGCCCAGGGCGCGATCGACAAAGTAAAGTCCAGCCGTGAACGCATTGCGCAGCGCCCGCCGAACATGTGGCGCTATTCCGAATTGCTGCCGCTGCCTGCGGGCTTCGAGCCGCGACTGCCAGTGGGATTCACGCCGCTGTTGCAGGCTCCGCGTCTGGCTGCACGCTTGGCCGGTGACCAGGTTGACGCCGCGGCTGCCGCGCAGAATCTCTACATCAAGAATGATGCTGTCTGCCTCCCAACGCTGAGTTTCAAGGACCGGGTGGTCTCTGTGGCGCTCGCCCAGGCCCAGGCTTTCGACTTCGACACGGTCGCATGTTCTTCTACCGGAAATCTGGCGAATGCCGTGGCTGCGCACGCTGCGCGCCTCGGTTTGAAAGCCTGGATCTTCATTCCTTCCGATCTCGAACCCGCGAAGATTCTGGGCACACAAGTTTTCGGCGCTAACGTCGTACGCATCGCCGGCAACTATGATCAGGTGAATCGCCTGTGCTCGCAGATCGCCGAAGAGCGCCGCTGGGGCTTCGTCAACGTGAATCTGCGTCCCTACTATGCCGAGGGATCGAAGACCGTCGGCTTCGAGATCGCCGAGCAACTGGGCTGGCGCTTGCCGGATAACGTGGTCGTTCCCATGGCTGGCGGGTCGTTGATCACCAAGATCAAGAAGGCGTTTGACGAACTGAGCAAGCTCGGATTGGTCGAGGATAAACCGGTGAAGTTCTTCGGAGCGCAGGCGACCGGATGCTCTCCCATTTCGACAGCGGTAAAGACGGGCAGCGCCGAGATCGAGCCGCAGAAGCCGGCGACCATCGCTCGTTCGCTCGCTATCGGCAATCCCGCCGACGGTCACTATGCCATAAAAACGATTAAGCACAGCGGCGGATGGAGCGAGGACGTGAGCGATCCCGAGGTGATTGATTCGATCTGTCTGCTGGCGGAAACCGAAGGCATTTTCACCGAAACCGCCGGCGGTGTGACCGTGGGTTCTGCGGGCAAGCTTTATCGTCAGGACCGAATCCTGGCCGAGGAAACTACTGTGCTGTGCATCACCGGGAATGGCTTGAAGACGACCGATGTGCTGTCTGGCGTGTATGAGATCGAGAGGCCCATCGCCCCCAAGCTGGCCGAGTTCGAGAAGTATCTGCAGGAAACGCTGGACACCGTGGGGGTCGCGAGCGAAACGGCGGCCACGGTTGGAGCCTAAGATCTCGCGTTTGTTTTGAAAGGGTGCGACTTTTGTCCGGCACCAGCTGGGAGGGGCGCGGCTTCAGCCGCGCCCCAGGATCCCTAATAATCAGGATCCCTAATAATAATAAGCAGCTTTTAGGCGCTGAGGGTACCTCGATGTCCATCACAGTACAAATTCCGACCGCGCTGCGGCGGCACACGGCGGGCGCAAGTTCGATTGCGTGCACCGCCACCAACCTGGGAGAGCTGTTCGGTATCCTCGATGAAAAGTTTCCCGAACTGAAGCCGCATCTGCGGGACGAGAGCGGACAACCGCGACGCTTTCTCAACATTTACGTGAATGAAGAAGACATCCGTTTCCTCGGCGGGCCTGAATATATCTTCAGCGACGGGGACGAAGTCTTGCTGGTGCCCTCGATCGCCGGCGGGGCGAGCTAACCCCTCAACCACGCCCCTTTCCTCCACTTTCATTTTGACTTGCAGTTTTATTTCGCAAGCGTGTACAATCTAACTAACCAGTTAATTAAGCCATGATCCGAAGTGTTCGCCATAGCCACCCCCCTGCCCGCATGGGCTCCCGCGGCCAGCCGAAGGAAAGCCGCGCCGCCATTCTGCGCGCGGCGGCGCAAGAATTTGCCGAGCACGGCATTGCCGGGGCACGTACCGACGCCATCGCCCGCGCGGCCCGAGTCAACAAGGCCCTGCTCTACTACTACTTTAAGGACAAGGAAACACTCTACGGTGCGGTGCTCGACAGTGCGTTTTCCGGGATGACGACGAACATTTTCCAGGTGCTCGACAGCGACCTGCCGCCGCGCGAAAAGATCATGGCTTACGTAGGCGCGTATTTCGATTTCATCGCCTCAAACCAGATTTATCCCAAGCTCATGCAGCGCGAGATGATGCGGGCGCGAGAGGGTAATTCGGTTCATATCAACCGCCTGGTCAAGACTTACTTTCAACCGATCTACCGGCGGGTGGGCGAGTTGTTGCACAAAGGGATCGCGGAAGGGGAATTCCGCCAGGTGGACCCGGCGCACTTCATTCCTTCCATGGTGGCCATGATCGTTTTCTATTTCAGTAGCGCCCCGGTTATGCAGCGGATCGTGCGCTTCAATCCGCTGTCGCCTGAGCGGGTCGCCGAGCGCCGGGCGGCAGTTCTAGATTTTATTTCCGCAGCCCTTTTTCTGGCCAGGTCTGGCGTGACGTCGTCTGACAAATCAGGAGTACCTAAATGAGTGCTCGTAACCGCTTCTTCATTCTTCTCGGGATCATCTTTATTATGTCGGCGATCTACTATTTTTTCTCCGCCGACCATTCCAAGGATTTGGTGCTGATCGGAACGGTCGATTCGAATCAGGTGATCGTCAGCGCGCAGGTCGAGGGCCGCATCCAAAAATTACTGGTCGACGAAGGCACTCCAGTAAAGGCTGGCGACTTGATTGCCGTACTCGATCCTTCCGAGTTGCAGACCCAGGAAGCCGCGGCTGCCGCGACCATCACTAGCCTGCAGAACAAAGTGGCGGAGATGCAGCACACAGAACGATCCACCTCCGGCTCGACTTCGAGCGATGTGGCCAATGCGCGCGCCAAACTTTCGTCGGCCAGAGCGCAGCTTCTACAAGCGAAGGCTACGCTCGATCGCACGGCGAGTGACAGCCGTCGCATGATCGAATTGGCGAAAGCCGGGGTGCAGTCAGAGCAGGATCGGGTACAGGCCGAAACCAATTTGCAGGCAGCGCAGGCAACCGTGCAGGCGCAACAAGAGTTGGTGAAGGCGGCGGAGGCGGACCTGAATTCCGCCATCGCGCGCACCCAACAGGCGAACGCAGCGAAAAGTACGGTGCAATCCACTCAGGCCGATCTCAAGAATGCCATCGCCCAGAAAAATCAGGCTGCCGTGCGGCTCGGCTACACCAATGTCTACGCGCCCGTAACCGGCACAGTTTCGGTGCGCGCAGCGCGGCAAGGAGAAGTTGTCAACATTGGCGCCCCCATTGTGACCATCGTAGACCTCACGGATACGTGGGTGCGTGCCGCGATACCGGAAACCTATGCCGACCATATTGGGTACGGCGATGTGATGCGCGTGCGTCTGCCCGGCGGCACCATGGCCAGCGGCAAAGTATTTTTTAAAGGGGTGGAGGGAGACTTCGCCACGCAACGCGATGTTAGCCGGCGAAAGCGCGATATCAAAACGATTGTCTTGAAAATTCGCCTGGAAAACCCGAAAGGCGCATTTGTTCCCGGCATGACGGCTGAAGTGCTGGTTTCACCGGCGCAGATGAAAGGCGAGAGCAACTCGCAGAGCGCCGCGGCGGCGGGGCAGCAATGACGGCCGAAATTGATGCCAAAGCGAACGGCGGCAGCTCCACGAACTCGGCTGAAAGGCTCTACGCCATCGAAGTGCAGCATATTGTGAAGAAGTACGGTGACTTCACCGCGGTAGACGATGTTTCGTTCAATGTGAAAGAGGGGGAGATCTTCGGCCTGCTCGGGCCCAATGGGGCGGGAAAGTCAACGCTGATACGCATGATGACCACGCTGATCCCGATTACATCGGGACGGGCGCTCATTGCAGGGCACGATGTGGCGAAGGAGCCCGATGCGGCGCGAAGAACGATTGGCGTGATCCCGCAGGCGTTGACCAGCGACCTGGACCTTACAGTGGAAGAAAATCTAAACATCTACGCCAAACTCTACGACGTGCCCGCGAAAGAGAGGAAGCGCTCGATCGACGAGTTGCTTGGACTGGTGGACTTAACCAAGTGGCGCGACGCGCAGACCAAAACACTCTCCGGCGGCATGCGTCGGCGCTTGGAAATTGCGCGCGGGCTGGTGCACCATCCGAAGATCTTTTTTCTTGACGAGCCCACCACGGGATTGGATCCGGTCTCGCGGGTTGCGGTGTGGGAGATGCTGGGCAATATCAAGAGCCAGCGGCAACTCACGATTCTGATCACCACGCATTACATGGATGAAGCCGACCGGCTGTGCGACCGGATTGCTATTGTGGATCACGGCAAACTTGTTGCTCTGGACGCGCCCATGGCGCTGAAAGCGAGCGTTCCGGGATCGAACGTGATCGAAGCGCAGTTCGAGAATCCTCCTGGCGATTGGGAGCAGCGCCTGCGCACCCTTGACGACGTCACCTCGGTGCAGCATGAAGGAGCGGGCATGTATCGGGTGCTGACCGGCAATGGCTCGCGAACTACGACTGAGCTTGTGGAAATGGCGGTCGAAGCCGGGGTCGCGGTGAAGTCGCTTTCGGTGCAGAACACGACACTGGACGACGTGTTCGTGCACTATACGGGCCGGCAATTGCGCGACGAACTGCAGAAGGCTTATGCCTTCGTGATGCCGCAGAGTCCGGGGTTGCGGCCATGAACCGGATGATGGCGATTGTCGAGCGCGAAATGCGAAAGTTCTTTCGCTCGCCTGCACTCATGCTGGCGTCGATGATTTTTCCTCTGGTACAACTCGTCATTCTCGGCAACGCCTTTGGCGGAAAGATTCGCGATGCCCGCCTGGCTATTGTCGATCAGGACGGGGGGACGCAGGCGCTGAAGATTCGCGAGGCTTTCGACTCCGTGCGCTCGAACATTCGCACCTTCGTGCCGGTCTACTACGACGACCAGAAGAAAGCGGTTGAGGATGTGCGCAACGGCAAGCTCGATGGCGCGGTGATCATCCCGCCACAGTTTTCGCGGCGGGTCTACGAAGAGAACCATCCGCAAATTGCTGTAGTGGTCGATAACAGCGACAACTTTATGAGTTCTGCTTTGGAGTCGGAACTCACCGATTTGGTCACTTCGCTGAATCAGCCTGCGGTTGAACCGCGCATCCTGCAACAGACTGCGCTTGAGATTGTCGAACTTTATCCTTACATCGAATACATGAAGTACCTGCTGCCGGGTTCGCTTGCGCTGGCGATGTTCGTCTCGGTGATGATCGGTGGCGGCATGTTGTATATCGATGACAAAGCGCGCGGTGTGCATGAAGGCTACCTCGTTACACCGATCACCAAGCTCGAACTGGTGCTCGGACTTAACCTGGCGGGGGCAATCAAGGCGGTTATGACAGGTGTAATTATTTGTGTAATCGGCTCGCTGATTTCGGGGGTGAGTACGATTTTCAATCCCGTCACGATGCTGGGATTGCTGGTGATGATCGTGCTGACGTCGCTCGCATTCAACACGATGATGTTTCTGCTGATGGTGCGCATCGAAGATCCGCTGGTGCCGAGGGCCATGTTCGGTATTCTGAATACGCTGCTGTTTTTTCCCAGCGGATCGATCTATCCCATACAGGCGTTCCCGCCGTGGTTGCGGGCTATCGCCAGAGTGGACCCTTTCACCTACGCCGTGGATGGCTTCAAATGTCTGCTGCTGAAAGAAACTACTCTGGCGGCGGTTTGGGGCGACATGCTTTTCTTGTCGATCTTCGCCGCTATCACGCTCGGAATCGCGATTCCGCTGTTTAAACGCACGCTCTAGAAAAAATTTGCGGCCCTGAGCGCCCAGACCGCCGGGGGAGAGTCAGAGTGAACCGGATTCAATTTCACGCGGTTTTCTCGGTGCTCACTGCGTCCTCGGCGATGAGTCGTTTTGCGGCAAGTGGTGCAGTTTGAATTTGGTCGGCACTCCGGTTTGGCAGAACGATTGCGACCAGAACCCGCCTTTGCGAGAACATGGACGATTGCAAGCAGAAGTTTGCGCGGCCGTTCAACACATCATCGCCGCAGATGGAATCTACTTTCGCTCGGTAGCTTCTCTCGCTGCGGTTTCGGGACGCGGCGTTGGGAAAGAGACTGGCTTCGCGATAATCTTCTGGAAAAAACATCCCCCATGAACAGCCCTTCCCAGTTCATCAACCGTTGCCACTTGAAGGTTAACCGGCTTATTGCAGAGGTAACAAATTGGGCGAAACGATACAGGGGTAGTCATGGAAATGGCCTCTAGAACGTGCAACATGCATCAGATTGCACAAGAGACCGACGCCCAGAATGAGGTCCGGCGGAAGGATGTGAAAGAGACCCCCAAACCCTAGCACGGGAAATGGCGATTGTATGTCTTGCGTCGAACAGTTCCCAGTCGCAGAACCACCCGCAAAGCGTTCTGGCCTCCGTCCAGTTCGTCAAGATAAGTGAGCGTCGTCAAGGGAATGCCCTTTTCTGCCAAATCCGATTTGGCAGAACCTTTCAACGGGCTAACTCAGCGGGCTAACTAAGATCAACCACGTCAGGGTTGCGATGAACCTCCACGGCGAAGGATGAGTTTCTAGGCGAGGAGAGCACCCTGTCCTGGTCGAGCGATAATCCGCCAGCGGGTACCACACAATGGGTGTGGGGGTGATGTTCGAGCTTCTGATTCCAGACGTGGAGCACACTGAAGAAGCCGATCTCGGCGCCGAGAAGTTGGGATCGCGGGCGACTTCGAGAAGGGTTTCGGCACTGATTTGCAGCAACAGATGGTACCAGATTTTCTTGTTCTGCAAGGCGAGCGGGCCCGGCTCATGGGTAGGATGAAGACAACCTGGACGTAGCGCGTGGGGAGAAGTTCTTTGCGACGCGCTTCGAGCCAACGGTCGCGAGCGTTGGCCTGACACCTTGGGCAGTCCCGGTCCCGGCAGCTGTTATAGGTTTTTGATGAGACCGGAGTGTGAGGGAATCTCAGGGCGTCCACGCTTTTAGATCGGTAAGCGTCTTCGAGGAGCCAGCTCCTCCGTTCTTTCGAACAACCTTTTCGATGTAGGGGTACTCATCTGCGTCGAGATGCATTCCGCCAGCGTACCAATTTTCCACGATCGTCGCTTGTTGCTCGACATTGTAGTCATTCCATGCCTTGCCAGCCGTGACAGTGTAGCCGTCGCCCAGAGTTTGGGCCCATATCGAGCTCAGCTTCACATAAGAGCCGTGGAAGTACTGCCAGACGTGCGTCATCTCATGGATGAAAACGGTATCGATGCGCCCCCAACCGGTCCAAACTTTTTTCGAAGTGCAGTTCGGGTAGCAAACGGGGCCAATCGCAATGGTGTACACGTTACCCATCGGATTGTCCGTCCAGGGAGCATCGTGGAGGCCCAGACCGTCATCCAGAAGAATCCCTTTCCACGCGGGAAGGGTGGGGCCAAACACGCTCAGCACGAGAGTTTGTTCGGCGGATGACAGGACACGACCGTTGAATCCGATTCGCATAGATTCCTCCCGGAAGATTCCGTTCGTTACGTGTGACATACTACGGAGCACAAGCCGGTTTTTCGGTTTTTCAACCGGAAGTCCACAAAGTTTATAGTGCGTTTCGAGAAGGATTCGTATCATCCTGAGGCCATCCTCACGACCCAGAAGTCTGGAAGGCGATGTCCGACAGTCTGCCGCTTCCGCTTCTTCTCGCCTTCCGGCGCCGACAACGCCTCGCGCTCGCTCTCCGCCTGAACTTCCTGCTTCGAGACGCCGGGCTTTTCCTCGAGTAACTGCAGTTGGAGATTACTCAGCTTTTCACTGCCCGGTCCGTACTTGGCGATCCGCCGCAGACGCTTGAACAGCTCAAGTTCTCGGTGGCTCGCCAGTTGCGTCATTCGGCACAGGCCCTCTCTCTCGGTTCTCTTCATATATTCCAAACCGACTAACATTTACAATCCATTGCGGTTGGCCACTTGAGGCATGACAATGAGGCATGAACTTTGGCCAGACCGTCTTCTCTCAGCTGATTGAGCGACCGGTCGGCTGCGAAAGCAGCGTTTTTACGGCGTGTCGTATGACATCAAAGGCTGGGTGGAAGCATCACAAGAATCGAAGAATCACCGTGGCGTGAATACGGATTATTCGTTTCTCCTCACCACAGAAAGCTTACAACGAAGGCGCTGGCAGCATGATTCGCTTTGAAGTCATCAGCTCCGGGGAGTACTGGAATGTCGAAGGCTTGGACCCAGATAATCCAAACGACCGGTTCAATCGCCTGGTTTCGCCAATTGGCCCGTATTTTGACCTCAAGGTATCTTGTGTATATGGGTTCAGAGCAAACAGTCACTCACAGCCGTATTGCAAAAGCCTTCATTGTGGTCTCGAAGGTAATAGGAGTTTTGTTCCTCGGCATTGTCGTGCTCGTGCTTTTGCTTATGTGGTCATGCGCCGCTCCCTCTGACAACGCTCTCGGCAAGCGATTTCAGAGCCACCGGTTCGAACTAGAGACACTGGCTCGCATGTCCGAGGAAGACGCAGATGTGATCAAGGTCGCAGATACTTTTATTAGGCTCAAGAACGACTGGAGTTGGCCGAGACCAGAGTCTGAATGGGGAATCACCCGCGAGAGGTGGGACGAATATCGACGACTATTCCGCGAGGTTGGCTTGATCGGATGGGAGAAGGACGATGTCGGGAACATCGACCTCGTTGCCCATTCCACGGGATTTGCCCCCGCTGGCTTAACAACTAAGGGATTCGTCCACTGCAATAGTGCCTTGACCCCCGACAAGGCGTTCCTTCCCTGTGTAGAGCAACGTGATCGGGGCCAGTCGGATACCAAAGCTAATAGAGGATCTACATATCGCAAACTCGACCAAGATTGGTACATCTTCGAGGCTTGGGACTAAACTGTCCGCCAGTAGTTGTTGAAATGAAACATCGCCTTTGCGCTCATCAACCAAATGACCATATCGCAGACACGATTGTGAACCTCACCAATCGCGGCGCTCGTCAACCGTGTAGTTCCTCTGACGTTTACGGATGGAGCATCTGCCTCACAAAGAATTTCAAAACTGTGTCGCTCGTTATAGCGGCGACGCTTACTTAAAGGCTCAAACCAAAGTGGTGGGCCATGAAATACTTGAACGCGGGAGAGACGCACGAAGGCCGCCAAGCGGTGTTGGGAGCGAATTGTGCGAATCATGAGTCTTTTTTGCCGTTGGCGCATATTTCCTCTATCACTGCATTGCTGGCCGGTAGCGAGACTCGGGTGGCTGGCGAAATATCGCGTTAACACTTCTTGACCCGGACGGGTTGTCGGGTGATTCTCGGTGATGCACAGACGCATATCATCACCTGCAGTCGAGCTCTTGCATCATCCCACACAAAACTGCCGCCCGCCGAACACGCGATAGCGTCCGCCGCGCCAGAGGCTTCGTCCAAATCGCGATTGCACTCAGTGACAGTGAGGGTCAACGATTGTACTCGCCTATTACCGCCAACCATGTGAAGTCGTCAGACTCGACCGGTTTGAAGGATAGAGACCAAGTCCTCCTCCACCTCCGCCGGAAAAGACAAAGCCCGGATCTTACGCACGGTTTCCCGCACAGGATAGGTGTAAGTTCTCAGCGAAAATTGGCCGTCCTGCCAGACGGCATAGGAGGCTCGGATATCGCTATTGCGAGGTTGGCCGATGCTCCCGGGATTGAGTACTACCGCGCCCCCAACGACGCGCATGAAAGGAACGTGCGAGTGCCCCACCAAGAGCACCTGAGCGGCGGCGATTTTAACCTCGCTCGCCCATTCGTCGGATTCGGGAGAATGATGGCCATAAAGCGGGTCGGACGGGGTCGCGTGTATCAGGAAGAAGGAGGTGCCTTCCCGCTCCACTCTGCTGTGGAGCGGCAAGCTCCGAATGAAAGCCTTCTGCTGGTCCGATAGAACGGACGCGGTGAATTGTTTAGTCGCCTCTGCGGTCACCCGCCAGCGGCTCTTCCACGGTGCTGCTTCGGTAGACACAACCGCATCATCGTGGTTGCCCCGCACCACCACTGCGGCCTTATCCATGATTTCGGTTACAACCTCCCGAGGCTCCGGCCCATAATTCAGTAGGTCGCCCAAGACCCAGAGTTCGTCGTATTCCTCGGGAAGTGCCCGCAGGGCGTCGTAGTTTCCGTGGATGTCGGAGATGATGACAATCTTCATCGCTAGACAGGGTAACCGACGGAACCGCCGACCGAACCGTTTTTTCGACAACACTTGTCTGGTAATGATAAATCGCGGATTGCGCTCATTGACCCCGCGGTGGGGTCTTGAGTGTAATCGCACGCAGTCAAAATGTGAGATCGCACGATTGCGACAGTCAATGATTTGAACAATCAGCACACGCGTCTGGCTGCAATGTTCCTTCGATGCGTGCATCTGGACAGGCAAATGTCCTACAGCAGATCGACCGTGCTGCTTCGTAATCTGAGCGACGTATTTGGCGAAAATGACGCCGTTCGACGTCGCGCTGCAATCGACGACATCTTTCAGGAAGATGCAGTATTCTATGACCCCAAAAGGCGGTATATTTCGTGGCTGTGACGAGACTGATCGTATTGCTGGTGTGATAAAAGCAACACATCCAGATTTCGAATATCAGCCCCTCTTCCCTCCCGAGGAATTAGGTGATGGCGGACGGGTTCGATGGGTGTCTGGCACTCCCGGCAAACCACCAGCTTACGCGGGAACCGATTTTATCGTCGCCCGGAACGGTCGCATTGCTTCGGTCTATCTCTTTTTCGACAGCCTACCCTGGGCTGAACTCTGCGGCCCACGATACACGATCGTTTGTCGGCGACCCGTCAGCTCCAAGAGGAGGACGACAAGTCAACCGGTCGTAACGAAAGCGAACCGTAGTCAAACCCGAAATTCGGTTTCCCCACATTGGAACGGTAGTGTACTCGCCTACCGCGCCCCTCGACTCCGAGCGAGGATGCGGCGTTACAGGTAGCGAGGTGTACGAAGGACGGAGGCAAACCGCGCGACGCGACGAACTCGTAGTCGACGGGAAGGCACCGTCTGATATATCGGCCTTGAAACCGTACTGGGGAAAACCCGCCGCAGGGGATTTACGGGTGGAAACGTCGGCATCATTCGAAGCCCGGTGCGCGCCACCGCCGTTTTCCCGGAACTTTTGACTTACTGGCTGCGTCCGTTATCCTAGAAGGTCATGACGCTACTGGACGCTAAAGAGTACCATCCCGAAAAAGAGCGCAAGAAGAGAACCAGAATTATCTCAGCCATCGTTGTTGTTCTTGTGCTCGCTTTCGTGGGCTGGTGGAATCGGTTCTGGCCGGAAAAACGGGTTGCGGATAAATTCTTTTCTGCTTTGCAAAAACAGGACTTCGAAACTGCCTACGGAATCTATTACCACGACCCCGGCTGGAAGCAGCACCCACAAAATCACTCACAGTATCCCTTCAACGAATTCAAGCAAGACTGGGGTCCGGGCGGCCAGTGGGGCATCGTCAAGAATTATCAGATCTATGGCGAGAGCAATTGCCCCGGTGGCGGGAGTGGAGTGGTGATCGACGCGGTGGTGAATGATCGAGCGCAGCACGCGCAATTATATGTAGACAAGACTGATAAGACGATCAGTTCGCCGCCCTGCGATCTGGAGTTTCATTAGAATTAGACCCGAGTTTCGCGAGGAAGCTCTACCCCTCGCGAAAGAGAATCCTGCGAAGGTGTTCGGGGAATTGCTGGCTGCGTTCTAACCGCCGATCTGCTCCAGCGTCCTCGTCAGTGACGCGTCGTCTGCGACGTTCAGGCATGTCTTCGAGCGGTCAATCTGCCGCATCAATCCGCACAGGACTTTTCCTGGCCCGATCTCGACAAAAGTTTCAGCGCCGCTCTCGATCAGCAGACGCATGCTCTGCTCCCACTTCACCGCACCTGTCACTTGTGCGACCAGCGTTTCGCGCGCCCGCAATTCATCGCTGACCAGAGAGGCTTCCACATTGCAAACCACAGGGTAGGCGGGCTTTTGCATCTTCAGATTGTTCAGGTCTGCTTCCAAACGATCTTGTGCGGGCTTCATCAGCGCACAATGGAATGGCGCGCTGACGGGGAGAATTTTCGCGCGCTTTGCGCCACGCTCGTCGGCGAGCTTCGTTCCCCGTTCCACCGCGGCGGTATTTCCTGAGATCACAATCTGCTCCGGCGAATTGATGTTAGCGGGCGCGCAGACCTCGCCTTGCGCGGCGTCCCGGCAAACTGCCGCAACTTTTTCCAACTCCATGCCAAGGATTGCGGCCATCGCTCCTACTCCAACCGGGACAGCCTCCTGCATATACTTTCCGCGGTTGCGCACGGTGCGCACGGCGTCTGCGAAAGTCATCGTCCCGGAGGCGACGTGTGCGGAATATTCTCCCAGGCTGTGGCCTGCCACAAAACTCGGCTTGGGCACGCACCCCTCAAGAACTCTCAACGCCGCGATCGATATGGTAAGAATGGCGGGTTGCGTAATCTCGGTCAGGCGCAATTGCTCTTCCGGACCTGCGAAGCACACTTGCGATAATTTGTAGCCCAGCGCGTCGTCGGCTTCTTCAAAGGTCTGCCGCGCGATGGGATATTTATCGAAGAGCTCTTTTCCCATGCCCACGGTCTGCGAACCTTGACCCGGGAAAATGAACGCAATTTTGGATTGGGAGGATTTCGCAACGTCGGTGGATTCGCTCATGATTTAGTTTCGCGGAGATTACTGGGCCGGAATGACTTCAACTTCAGCTGGCGCGGGGCGAAGCGCGGCCAGGCCTTGCTCGATCGATTCATTAATGTGGCGCTGAGAAAACTCCGCCGCCACGCGCACCGCATTCTTAATCGCATTCGCGTTGGAGGAACCGTGCGTGATGATGCACACCCCCTTCACCCCTAACAGCGGTGCGCCACCGTATTCCGTATGGTCGATGCGCTTCTTGAAATCGGAAAACGCGCTCCGCGAAAGCATGTAGCCCACCTGACGCGTGATTGTCGATTTTAGAGATTCCTTCAGAACCGTTCGCACCAGATTCGCGACGCCTTCGGAAATCTTCAGCGCAACATTGCCCACGAATCCATCGGCAACGATCACGTCGACATGGCCGTTGAACAGGTCGCGCCCTTCGACATTGCCCACAAAATTCAGAGGCAAGCGTTTCAATAACTGGAATGACTCGCGGGTCAGCTCGTTTCCTTTAGTTTCTTCTTCGCCAATCGAAAGCAAGCCAACTCGCGGCGATCGTGCGGCACTTAAACCCGAACGCCCGGCCCTGAGGTCGCCAAACCGGGGGGCACCGAACATGGGACCACCGAACATGGAGCGAAAATAGATCTCGCCCATCACCGCGAACTGCTCCAGATTGTGCGGCTTGCAATCTACATTCGCACCCACGTCCAGCAAAATAGCGGCCGTACCGGGAGCCGTGGGAAAAACCGCGGCCAGCGCCGGACGGTCCACGCCTTGCAACGCCCCCAGCACCATCTTGGCGGAAGCCATGGCGGCGCCGGTGTTTCCGGCCGTGACGAATCCGGCTGCTTTCCCCTCGCGGACTAATCGCAATCCCACGCGCATGGACGAGTCGCGCTTCGCGCGAACCGCCTGCACCGCCTTATCCTCCATCGTGATCACTTCGCTGGCGTGGACGATCTCGATAGGCAGGCGGGAGGCCGAGGGATGACGGTCCAGTTCCGCTTTGATCGTGGCTTCCGGACCAACCAGGAGGACACGCAGGCCGTAATTGCGCGCAGCATGAATCGCCCCTTCGATTTCAGGCTTGGGCGCCCGGTCCGAACCCATCGCATCGAGCGCGATCACGCTAGGCATGTGGCAGGAAATTAACTGGCTTCTTCGACTTGCAGTACGTCGCGGCCTTTGTAGTAGCCGCACTTGGCGCAAGCACGATGCGGCATCTTCTTTTCATGGCAGTTGGGACACTCGGAAAGTGAGTGGCTCTTCAAAGCATCGTGCGCCCGCCGCGTGGAGGTGCGCTTCTGAGAATGTCTTCGTTTCGGATTAGGCATAGTCTAAAATTCCCCTTCGCAGAGGCCATCGGGCCCGCATGCATAAAATGTTTTGCTATTCAAACCCTCAGTGCGCCAACTTACCGCGAATTTCCTTGAGCGCAGCCCAACGTGGTTCCTCCCACGTTACAGCGCAAGAACACTTTTCCTGATTCAGGTTCTTGCCACAGTGTGGGCACAGACCCTTGCAGTCTTCGCGGCAAGTGAGCTTCAAAGGAACGGTCAGCAGGATCTGCTCGCGGACCACATCGTCCAGTAGAATTCCCCCGCCCTCATAATAGCTGATCTCAGCCTCAGCATCGGTCACCGAGATTTCGTCCCGTCCGGCATCTGCGCCTAGCGGACGATACAACAGGTCGAACTCGCGCTTGACATCCTGAATCAGAGGGTCCAGACAGCGGGCGCAAATGGATTCGAGGCTGGTCGTCAAACGGCCTTGAATGCGTATATCTTTGATTATCTTGTGCTTGCCATGATGCTCTTCTACCAGATCAGCCCGTCCACAGCTTTCGACCGGAGAGACCTGCCGATAATCGGAGCCCAAATCAATCACGCCGGGTTCAAACTTCTCCTCAAACTCAATCGGATGAAGTTCCAAGTCTTTGATTTCGAAGAACATCGGGAACCTTCGCGCACGGGGCAAGTACCACAAGGAGCAAATATTGAGGATAAAGGGAGAAAAAGGCACTGTCAAGGAATGCACCCCCCTAAACAACTACAACCGTCTTCTTCTCTGATACTTCTAGAATGAGACATCTGTTTAAGCCTGCCCTAACTTCTGTTTAAGCCTGCGCCTAACTATGGTGCTATCTCAGGAACCGCCCTCGAGCAGCGAGATCTCGGAATCGTGGCTTCGGAGCCACGGCAACCAGGCAGCGATTTCCATCACGCTGCTCGGGCTCTTGGCGCGTGTTTGGACTGCCTCCGGGACGTTCCTCAATCCCGACGAGGCGCTGCATTTTCGTTTGGCCAATCAGGCTACTTTGGCTGTCGCCTACCGGGAAAGTCTGACCGCATCCCATCCACCGCTTCTGACCTTTGTGCTGTACCTGTGGCGAGCATTCGGCACGTCGGAACTGTGGCTGCGCTTGCCTTCGGTGCTTGCGGGAGCCATTTTTTGTTGGATGTTTTATAAATGGTTAGCCGCCACCGCAGGCAAGCTCGCCGGTTTCATCGGCTTGCTTTTTGTCGCATTCCTCCCACCCATCGTCTTACTCTCCGCGGAAATCCGGCAGTACGCTTTGCTTTTGGCGTTTCTCGCTAGCGCGCTGTATTTTTTCGAGGGGGCATTTACGAAGAAGTCCCCCGCTCGGATGGCAGCGTTCTCCCTGTTTCTCTACCTCGCCATGCTCTCGCATTACTCGGCCCTCTTATTTGCCCCCGTTCTGGGAATTTATGCGCTGTTCGGATTCATCAGCGCGCGCTTTCCCACGGGCCTTATGACGGTTTGGGCGGGGGGACAGCTTGGGGCACTGGCGCTGGCGACCTTTCTTTACGAAAGCCATATTTCTAAGCTGGGGGCGGGCGAATCGCGAACCGCTCTGCAGGGATGGATGAGCGAGTTCTTTCTTCGCCATTCTTATTTCGATTCTGCTCGCGACAATCCTCTGTTTTTCCTGGTTGGGCACACCTTCGGAGTCTTCCAATATTTCTTTGGGCAACTCGCTGTCGGGGACGTGATGGGCCTGTTGTTCTTGGTCGGAGTGGCAATGCTTCTGCGCCGGGGACGCATGAAAGATCAACCATGTTCGCGCGGCCTGGCAATATTCCTGCTTCTGTCTTTTGCCCTCGCCGGCGGCGCAAGCCTGGCGCATTTTTATCCCTACGGTGGCACGCGGCACATCGCGTTTCTGATTATCCCGGGCGTGGCCGGCGTCAGTGTCGCAATCGCCTACCTCTCCCATCTACGCTGGGATCGCGCGCTCGCTCTCGCAGCGGTTATCGTCGTGGTGTGTATCGTTTTTGGCAGGGAGCGTCAGCCTTACATGCAACGCGCAGATCAGGGCCGAACCCACATGAACGCGGCGATAGATTTCCTGCGCCAGAACGTCGCGGGTGAAGGTGTTATCTTCACCGATTATGAAAGCGATCTCATTCTCGGTCATTATTTGTGCAGGCAAAAGCCGATCGCATTTGAAACATCCATCCCGGATTTTGAGGTATTTTCCTGCAACGGTGTTCGCGTCGTATCTGCCAGCTACAGGGCAGCTACGCTGTTCGACGCGAACAGCTTTCTCAGCTTATGGAACCGGCTAGTGGAAACTTACCCCCTCGAGGCTGGAGACTCGGTCTGGGTTTTCCAGGCAGGATGGAAAGTCGACCTCTCGAAAAATCTACAAGAACATTACGCGGTGTTCGACAAATTACGCGTCGACTCTTTCGGCTCGAACATAAAAGTCTTCAAGCTGACTGTGGGGCAACCCATGCCGGCAATCGCTTCCCGAGCGAGAAATCATTTTCCCGCTTGGCGAGTCAGTCCCAATGCCCGCAGAGTGGCTTCATCCGGCACGCTGCGCCCATCTTTTTTCGTGACCACCCCGAAACTCCCTGAATAGTCCCACATCGTCCATCCCACGCCGTGACGCTCAAGCACGGTGCGGACGTCGTGAATCCAAGCTTCACGATCATCCGGATTCACATACGCCCGATAGACTCCGAACTCGTTGCACACTAGCGGAACGCCGTGCTGCTGGGCCCATTCCGCGACTTGCGTAATCTCGGCGTCGATACGCTCCGCGTCCCAGTGATCCTGTCCATAACGGATCACTGCCAGCCGATCCACCGCATCGGGCACGGCCGGCGCCACTTTCGCGGCTGAGTCCGGCGACGACGGATAATGCAGTCCCTTCACCCAATGCCAGAAATACTCACCCCACGTCGCACCCTGGTGCGTGAAGATGTGCGGCTCGTAGAAATGAAAGTTATAGATCACGTTCGGATCCCGCAGAGGCTCGAGAAAAACCAGTTCATCGTCATTCGACCAGCGAGCCCCCGCGGCTATGATGGTGTGCTGGGGAGCGCGCTCGCGAATGGCCGCCGCCAGCCTGGCTTGCACCCCGTACCAGCGGTAGCGGTCGGTGAACTCCGGTTCGTTCAGGATTTCAAAGAAGATCCGCTCCCGGTCCCAGGAGGAGTAGTGCCGAGCCAGCGCCCGCCAGAAGTCGGCGAACTCCTGCACAAAAGTGTCCTCTTTTGCGAGCCGTGATTTGAAGTCGCTATCGGGATGCAGATCGATGACAACGGCGAGCCCCTGCTCCAGAATCATGTTCACGGCTGCGTCGAGGTATCCAAGATATTCCGTTGAGATCTCGTCGGGCGCGTGGTTCGCCATCAGCGGTTGCGGATTCACGCTCAATCGAACGTGATCGAATCCCATCGACTTCATCAGCGCCACGTCTTCGCTCGTAGTCCAGTTCTGAAAGTGCTCCCGTGTATAACCACGCTTGTCGTAGACCTGCGCGAACCACTCGCTGGCGTTAATACCGTGACGGAGGTGCGCCACACGCGATGCCAGCACAGAGGAGGACAACGGTTCGGCGGAAACTGAAGAGCTCTGGGCTGACAGGTTGCACGCAGCCAAGCAGCCGAGAATAGTGAGAAGTCCGATGCAACGCATGAGGCGCAAGCATTTCATACTTTCCATTAACCGGAAATCGGCAGCGCCCGGACCCTCTTCTTCGTGGCCGCATAAATTGCGTTGCACAAAGCGGGCGCCAGCGGAGGAACGGACGGTTCTCCGATGCCCGTCGGCGGTTCAGTACTGGGCACGGCGTACACTTCCACGACCGGAGCCTCATCCATCCGCACCGGCGCGTAATCGTCGAAATTTCCCTGCACGACGCGTCCCTTCTCAATCGTGATCTGTGCTCGGAGTGCGTTCGACAGCGCGTAGATTACGCCCCCGGGAATCTGCTGTTCCAGGATGCTGGGATTCACGACCTGCCCGCAATCCACCGCGGCTACTACGCGATGCACTCGCGGCACCTCTTTTTCCATGCTAATCTCCACCACTTCGGCCACGTAGGAAGAAAAACATGCGAAGCATGCGATTCCACGAAAGCGTCCGGCGGGCAGGGGCTTGGTCCATCCCGCTTTGTCGGCGGCCAGTTGCAGAACTCCTCGCATCCGCGCCGTGTGCCACGTCGTGGTGAAAAATGGAATGTCTTGATCCTTCGCCAGCATGTGTAAGCGATACTCCAGCGGATCCTTTCCCGCCGCAGCAGCTAGTTCGTCAATAAAACTCTCGCTCGCGAAAGCCGCTTGCAGCGCGTAAACTGACCGCATCCACCCCAGCGGCACCACAGTCTCGGCGACCACATATTCCAGCGAAACATTCGGCAGCCCGTAGACAAATGCTGCTTCATCCGGTAAATCGGGATCGATTCCGTTTGGCCCTGGCTGACCCTTCTGGGCGCTGATCGAGGGCGCAACAATGCGATGCGCGAATGCCAGCGGCCACCCCGCCCCATCCACCACCGCGCTCAACTGATGCAGGCTCGCGGGGCGATAAGTCGACGATCGCATGTCATCCTCGCGCGTCCACAAGACTTTCACCGGAACCTGCGCAGCTTTTGAAACCAAGGCAGCTTCCACCGCGTAGTCGTGCTCAAGCCGCCGTCCAAATCCTCCCCCCATGAGCGTGACGTTCACCTTCACCTGATCCGGATCCAACCCCACAGCTTGCGCGACCGAATCGCGGCAGTCCTGCGGAACCTGCGTAGGAGCCCACAACTCACATTTCGTTCCCTGAAAATTCGCGGTGCAGTTTCCTGGCTCCATCGGAGCGTGCGCCATGAAGGGCAATTGATACTCAGCCGTAAGCTTGCGCCCCACCGCCTTGGAGACGTCGCCCGCCAAATATAAAGTTTCACCTTTTTTCGCCGCGGCCTGCTTCAGCCATTCCCTCACCGCAGCCGTGTTCAGATCCTTATTCGGACCATCGTCCCAATTCACGTTGAGCAGGCGGCGACCTTCCAATGCTCCCCAAACGCTATCCGCTACCACCGCAACGGAAGAATCGCTGACCTTACCGACGAAACCTACACCGGAAATCTTTTTCGACTCCTTATCGTCGAAGCTCACCGCCTTCCCACCAATCGTCGGACATCGCGACAGCACTGCGTACTTCATTCCCGGCATGCGGAAGTCGATGCCGAACACTGCGTCGCCCTTCACTTTCGACGGGGTGTCCACGCGCGCCAGGCTTTGACCGACAATCTTGTAGTCCTTACTCTGTTTGAGTGGCGCATCGGTCGGGACGGGGAGCGTCGCAGCCTTCGCAGCCAGGTCACCATAGCTAAGTTGCCGCTTGGAGGCTCCATGTACAATGTTGCCATTCTGGGCGGCGCAGCTTGAGCGCGGCACTCCCCAGGTCAGCGCAGCCGCCGATATCAGCATCTCTCGCGCCGCCGCTCCTGACTTACGCATCGGGTCCCACGTCGTCCGTACGCTCGCGCTGCCGCCAGTGGTCTGATCGCCGTAGAGGGTGCTCGCGCCAGCTTGTTCGATTTCAATGTGTTTCCAGTCGGCTTCCAGCTCCTCGGCAAGAATCATGGGCAAGGCCGTGCGGACGCCTTGTCCCATCTCGGAGCGCGCCACTACGATTGTGATTTTGTTGTCTGGAGTGATGCGCAGATAAGCGTTCGGGGAAAAAGCCTCTTGGCTCGCGCCCCTTCTGTGCGGCAAGTAAAACCCCACCACCAATCCCACGCCCGCGGCAATTCCCGCAGCAACGAACTCGCGCCGATTCAAACCTTTAAGCTCAGGCGTTGCCATTGTGCTCATTGCGCACCTCCCGCTGCCACAACGGCGGCGCCCGCAGCGCGGCGGATCGCCTTGCGAATCCGTTCATAGGTACCGCACCGGCACAGGTTGCCGTTCATGGCCTGGGTGATCTGCTCATCGGTCGGATTCGGCGTCTTCGCCAAAAGAGCTGCCGCTGTCATTATTTGCCCGGTCTGGCAATAGCCGCATTGCGGAACCTCTTCCTTAATCCACGCCTGCTGCAGGACATGCAAGCCATTCGCACTCAACCCTTCTATGGTCGTGATCGATTTTCCCACGACCTGAGACACCGGCGTGGAGCAGGATCGCATGGCTGCGCCCTCAACATGCACCGTACAAGCGCCGCAAAGCCCCGCGCCACAGCCAAATTTCGTTCCCGGAAGGTCAAGCGTATCCCGCACAACCCAGAGCAGGGGAGTCTCAGGAGGAACGTTTACTTTCTTCTCGCTACCGTTTACGCGCAGTGTGATTTCAGCCATATTTTTCGAGGTGATTGCGACTTGAACACCATCCTACCCAACCAGAGAGAAAAGTAAAATGGGCTCGGCCTAAGAGCAATCTGCTCTAAAGCTTCGGCGCTTCTATGCCAATCGGGAATATCGACCTTTTTTCGCTGCCGCGAACGAGGTTGCTTAGGCAGATTCAGTGAGGTAGCTGCGATGGGAAGCCCA
Organism: Candidatus Acidiferrales bacterium; assembly: GCA_035603035.1. Classification (GTDB taxonomy): domain Bacteria; phylum Acidobacteriota; class Terriglobia; order Terriglobales; family Acidobacteriaceae; genus Sulfotelmatobacter. The sequence goes on from DATNLE010000333.1 coordinate 33,809, forward strand.
GAATCAGTCCGCCACGAGCCCGGCCCGGGACAATCCGGATGCCCGTCGCCAAGCTCGTTTCAGACTCGAGGTGGACATAGGAATGAACACGAAGACATGCGGGGTGCTGCAAGGCGCCACGGTGGATATCAGCGAATCCGGGGTGTCGGCTCTGCTCAAGCTTGAAGTCTGGTTAGGGAGTTCGTGGAGTTGCAATTCATGCTGCCCTAGGGCCCAGTGACGGTTTAGCCGTGGTCCGCCAACGGAATGCTTTTCGCTACGGCTGGCAATTTGTCGAGTCGCATTCCATGCTCACAATAATCCGCGCCACCTGCCAAAGCCTCAGGCTTGAACAGTCCCGGTTCGGAGAAAGTAGCGGCCCGCATCTCTGAGGAACGGTTTGGTTAGCGCCCGGCCTCTCGGCCAATCTGGTAGGCAATCCGTTCGCCAACCTGCTCGGCAAACACTTGAAACGCGGGAATCTCAAATAGCCGCAATCCGATCTCTGGCTGCGGCCGACTCTCCGCATGCTCCGCGCCCGCCCCATCCAGCAGGGCCGTGCGCAGCCTGGCTGCCGTCGCGGAGTCGAAACTTTCTGAGACCACAACGCTGTTGTCTTTCCAGTGCTCCACGATCACTGCGCCTTCCTCGGTCACGATCTGGACGAGTGAAACCGGGCAATTCGCGCTCGAACACGCGGGCACGACTTCGACGGTCGCACTGCGATAACGCTGCGATGCCGCACGGCCGTAGAACCTGGCAAACCATTCGGCCGCTTGCGGCGTTTTCCATCGCGAAATATACAGTAGCGCCAGATCCGCCGTGCTGGGCGAAATGTCTGCCACTGTCTTATCTTTGCGACGGAAGGTCATATACGATCCGCCCTGCCATGACGCGGAAATTTCATCGGCAATCTTTCGTTCGCCATACTGCTTCAGCAGGGCGCGTACGTCTAGTTCGCCAATTCCTCCCGAGTCGTACACCTCGTACTGTTCGCCCACGACATCGCGCATGTCGGGGATGCGTACCCCAGGCAGCCTTTCCCCGGTGATGTAGGACGCCGGCTGCAAAACCTCGTGGGAGTTCCGCGGGGGCCGCGCGAATGCTCCGGCAAATGCCATTTTCTTTCCGCCCTTGTGCAGCAGCTCACCTTCGAAGATCAAACCTTCCCGGTAGGCAAAAGTTCCCATCTCACGCAGAATCATCGGCGCATCGTGCATGAGTTGGGAATCAATCACCGCCTTCACCGCCGGCTCTTCCATCTGGTAAATGAGCCCCGGCGTATCCTCAAGGCTGCGCCCCACTGGCTTGAGGAGGTAATCCACGTACACCACCATGGCTTGACCTTCCACTACTGCCTTGCGCGCAATCTGACGGTCGCCGTCGATGGGCGCGCCACTTTTTGCCTGATCGCTTGCAGGCTTCGTCGCCGCTTTCATCCACTTCGCCAAGTCGTAGTTCTGATCCTGCAAGGCATGAGTCAGCTCGTGGGCGAGGATGGGCTCCTGGCGATCCGGAGGAACCCAGTTCAGCATAGAAATTTCCTTGGTCTCGTCGTCGTAATAGGCCGCAATTTCCTGCCCTGTCGACTTCACCAGAAATTCCTTTAGATTGAAATCCCGCGGCAGGAGTCCGAGCTTTTTCATGCTCAACTCCTCTTGCGCGAAGCTTTTCGTGAATTCCTCCTTTGCCATTTGTCCGCTGGCGTATTTTTCTACGTCAGCCTTGCTTACCAACCGGCGCTTCACGGCCGCATGCTTCGGCATGCCCGTGTCTTCGGCGGCAAAAGCGAAGATTCTGTCCACGGATTCGAACAGCTTTTTCGTATCCGCGTCCGTCATTTTGACTTCGTTGGTCGTATCCTTGCGGAGTTTGCGGGCCACGTCACCCAGGCTTTGCCCGGAATCTGCCTGTTGGCCGAACCCGGAGAGGGCGAGACAGGTAGGAACGTAAACCGCCAAGAAACCGCACCATCGCCAAAACGTCTGCATCGTTCCTCACTCAAAGACGAGAATGCACTCCCGTCGATTCTGCTTGAGTCAGGCCCGCAACTCACTGGCTAAGTTCGGATTGAAATTACGAAGGTAAGCCAGCGCGAGAAAAGCGTTAGCCTTTATTGAAAATGACGATGGGAGGAGACTATTTCAGCTCCGCTAGCTTTTGCGTCGCCAATTGCCCTGCTTCCCCGGTGGGATTGTCTTTCTTGATTTGTTCGTAGAGGCGCTTGGCGTCGAGCGGCTGATTGCTCGTCTGATACAGCTCCGCGAGTTGCAACTGCGCCGTTACCTTACTCACCGAAGTGGTGGGCTTATTGATCAATTCCTGGTACAGGGCTACGGCGTCTTTGGTGCGCTGATTATTCCCGTAGAGCGTGGCCAGGGCCAGCTTCGCAACGGACGCCAGTTCCTTGTTGCCGGTGGAAGCCACGGCCTTAAAGTTATTTTCCGCGGCAGTATTGTCACCCTCGGTCGCAGAAGTCACGCCTAAAAAGTAGCGGGCCATGTCCGCCGACCGGGTGTGCGGATACTTGTCCAGGATTGTCTGAAACTGCTTCTTGGCAGCCTCGGCCCGTTCCTTGGCGCTTGTGAAGCTGGGAACTCCTGGCTGAGCAGGGGTTCCAGCGGGACGAAGCTGAGCCTCCAGAGTCCTAACAGCCTGCGACAAGTCGAAGCTGGCCTTCTCGTTCTGCGCGCTCAAGTAGTACCAGCCGCCGGCGGTTGCGGCGACGATGACGGCTAATGCGATGGCGACGATGGCGAGAGTGTTCCTATGTTCGACGCTCCAGTGAGCGGTCTTCTCGGCAGCCCCGATGGTCGCCCGGCTGAATGCATCCTGTTTAAGCTGATGGCGAGTCTCTGCGCGCACGAAGATCCCTTCTAATCACTATGATGGAGGGCGGAACCAATATGGCGATGCTACAGTTTAACAGGACGAAAATGAGCCCGTCAAAACCGGAGCGCGGCAACTTTGCCAATTTCTACAGGAACCGCAGCCGGGTCCAGCGTTCGGAGCAGACTTGGCATTCGGCGTTCTGGTTAGTGGGACGTCTCTTCCAGCAAACCTTGTTCTAGTTTTTCCTGGCACTCGATGCAATGGCGGGTCCAGGGCACAGCCTCCAGACGCTTGGCATTGATCTCTTTGCCGCAGTGAATACACTCGCCAAAACTGCCTTCGCGGATGCGGGCCAGAGCCTTATCCACCATCTGCAGGAGCTGCCGCTCATTATTGCTCTGGCTGAAGAGAAATTCTTTGGTGTAGGAGCTGGCCGCGCGATCGGCAATGTCCTGGGCCGTATCTTCGTCAGCGGAGCGGCCGTCGGCCTGGGTGCGGGAGACCGTGCGGCGCAATTCCTGCTGCCGCGTTTCAAGCCGATTCTTGAATCCTTCTAACTTCTTCTTGTCCATAGGGTCACTTCTAAAATCCTGCAACGGCTCCCCGGAGCCGTCCATGAGGTAAAGGCCAAACGACGATGATAAGCGCGAAAATTGAGATGCGTCAACAGGCACGGCGGCTGCACGAGTCCTTCGAGACCAAGCGAGGGATGAAGCTTCGCATGAAGAATAAGAAAATCGAGGAATTTGATTACAGGCCCCTTGCCCTTCGGTTGCTGCTCTACCCGATCAGTGTTAAGGCCCTTCAGGCAGAGACTGTTTCTTGGGGCCATTGGCGGTGACGCGGCTCTGAATCTTGTCGTAGGTTTCCTGAGGAATCAGCTTCTTCTTGAGCAGATCTTGTTTGGAACCAAAGGGACGAGCATCGATGATGCTCTGAGCATAGTCGGGACCGATGCCGGGCAGCGCGGCTAGGTCTTTCTTGCTAGCACTGTTGAGGTCGACGGGCTGTCCGTTGGCGGACGGGGTGTCGCGCTTCTCTGCGGCCGTCATTTTGTGAGTTTCGGAGGGGTACGAACTCTGATCGCCCGGGGGAGGAGCGGACTGCTGATTCTGCCGCCGAAAGAAATCGCGGCGAGCAACAGAACGGACAGGATCACCGCGGCCGAATTCTTCACGTTTGTTCTCCTCTTTAGTCTTTAGTCTTTGCTGGGGATTGGATGCCGCTTGCGACCTGGATGTTTTCGAGCTGACAGCATGAACCGGGAACCGGATTAGCGCGGGAGAGTAGGACAGCAGGAGGGAAACTGGTGCGGAAAGTACGGTGGGTATCTCACGGTCTGGCAGGAGTGAAGCGCAGGGCCGTCCCTTATTAACCGTCAGGACAGCCCCGCGATCGCGCTCAGTTTAGTGATGATCGTGATCCCAATTCTGCTCAGTCTCCCAGCGATGTTCTTTTCCGTTCCACCACTGATGGTGCGCCTCCCAACAGCGTTGGCGTTCGGCGTTCAGATCGCGACGCCGGTCTTCGGCCTCACGACTACGCTCACCGTTGTGCGCGATGGCTTTGTCCAGGTTTGCCTCTGCCTTTTCGACGGCATGTTGGCACTTCGAGCGGTCATCCGCGTGAACTCGCGGGGCGGCTACAAAAAACGTAAGCGCCACCCCCATAACGGTGGCGGCTGCTGTTTTTCCAAATCGTAAATTCAAGCGCTCTCTCCTCTCTATTTTCGGTGGCGGCGACGCGGTCGCCGGAGACTCTGACCACATGCAAGATTCGTCTCTTGTATCCACAACGAACAAATTCTATGGGCCGGGATATCCCTTCTTCGATACAGTTTATCCTGTAATTACCATTTGTTAACCGCACTCACCGGATAGCGTCCGCCCCCGGCGGTTTTAAAAGAGAAGTCGTAACTCCGTGTACTCACTCACACTTATCGAGGGAGAGGGTCTTTCATGTTAGCCAGGGCGTACGCCAGAACAGCCAGTGCGGCGGCATTTTCCCGGAGTTCAGTGGGAACGATCTTGTCCAAAGTGTCGGCAGCAGTGTGATGGTAGTTGAAATAGGTGCGGCCGTCCTGCATAACACCGAAGGCAGGCACTCCGGCATCGGCCATAGCCGCGATGTCGGCGCCCGGAGCATCGGCAGTGGGTTGCAGCGCGGAAGCTCCAGTGCTTAGAAGAACAGTTTGCACGGGGCGCAGGGCATTGATGGCGGCCGGTGCGGCTTTGACCTCGAAGCCGAGAGGATGGGCCGCACCGGAGTCACTCTCGATGGCCGCAATGTGGTGAATAAAGTTGTTGAAATACTCCGAGGAGTAGGCTCTGCTCCCTGCGCCGCCAGTTTCTTCATCCATCCAGGCAATGACGCGCAGCGTGCGCGCCGGGCGCAGGTGAAGGCGCTGGAGTATTTCGGCAGTCTCCATAGCGATAACGACTCCCGCTCCGTCGTCGATGGCGCCGGTCCCCAGGTCCCATGAATCAAGGTGTCCGGAAACGACGACGATCTCCTCGGGGTGCTCTGAGCCTTTTAGATCAGCGATCACGTTATAGCCGGTTTCGTCGGGCAGCTTCTGGGGAGTAAGGGTGAGATGCATTCGGATCTTGCCCTGAGAGGCGAGGTGGACGATGAGATCGGCGTCTTCGGCGGTCACGGCTCCGGCAGGAATTGCTGCCGGAAAGCTGAATCCGGTGTGCGGGAGGCGATAGTCGGCATTGCCGACGGAGCGGACCAGGGCGGCGGCAGCGCCTAGATCGGCTGCTGCCTTCGGTCCGGCCCCGCGGTAACGAACGGCCTCGCCATAAGCGGCGAAGCCAAGTCCGCCGGCGGCTTTTTGCTTGTCGAAGATTTCGTTGAACAGGACGATCTTAGCTGCGACTTTGTCACGGCCCAGCGCCTGTAGTTCTTCAAAAGTACTGACGGTGACAACGTCGGCGGTGAGACCTTCGCTGGGGGTGGAGGAACTTCCGCCGAGGGCGGTGAGTACGATCTTTTGCGTAGTGCCTGAAACCATGCCGGGATAATCGACCAGAGCCGCAGTTTCGACGCCGCGAACCCAGTGGGGTACGGTGACCGGTTGCAGTCTCACTTCCAGGCCTAGCTGGCGCAGTTCTCCGGCAACGTATTCGGCGGCAGCGCGCGCCTGAGCCGATCCGCTGGGGCGTGGTCCGATGTTTTCGGTGAGGTGTGCGACTTGCCGGTAAGCATAATCGTCATTGAGTGCGGTGGCTTTGATGGCGGACAGTTGCTGTAACAGTAGCGGCGGGAAATTGTGCTCATCAGCAGGCGAGGGTTGTGGCACAGCCATCCGGGATGCGGGGGAAGGCGTCTGTGCCGGAGTTTGGGCTGAAGCGTTGAGCAAGGTTGAAATGGCAAATGCGGTTTGAAGAGCGATAGATGAGCGAAAGGCCTTGGTCATAGATGTGGGTCAGTGTATCCGAGGCTAGTCGGCGGGGGAAAGGGACGAACTTCATGGTCAATCTACGGTACCGACCCGATATATCGGCTGGCTGCAGATGCTAGCGTGGGACATGGACAAGAAACAGATTAACGATCCCAAGATGACAATGAACTTCTTGATCTGGGTTGGGGGAGTGTTTATGCTCGCCCTCTTTCTCTTGCTTGCGCATTTCGTTTGGAGGATTTTATAGCCTGGCGGCCGGCGAAAAAATGGCCCCATTTCTGGGGCCAAGTTTCGAAGAGGCGAATTTGGTAGGCGTTTCAGGAAAGGCTATGCAAGTTACCGTTCCGCCAGCCGGAACAGCACTTCGGGAAATTTGGAAGAGAAGCGAGTGAGGGTCATTGCTTTGGGTTGCGGCCTCTTGGTTACATCGAAGGGAGCATTTGCCGAGCCAAAAGCAGGAAATGCGAGCCAGGAGTTTAGAATTCAATAAGTCGCTGGCTAGTCACGGCTTAGCTGGGGTGCCGTTCGAAGGAAGCCAGTCCATCATCTGCAATCTACGATGGGTGAGTGCAGAAGCATGCACATTAACGCATATGGCGAGATGCTTCGATTGATCTCCAATGCGGGCCGCCGGCGAAAACCGGCGGCCCGAAAGGATTGAGACTAACTATTTCCAGCCACGGTACGCAGCTTCCCGGGGAGGAAGTGATACGGGGGCCATGGTCCGCTAATCGCTACCTGACAATTCTTCAATTGCTTGGTGGCGGTGTTGTAGCGGTTCTGATATTTCTCAACCGATTTGGAATCGATGAGATGGGCGATGTCGATGAGCATGCCCTGCGGCGCAACCTTCTTGCAGCTTACTTCTTCTTCCAGCGGGTTGAATAGCTTGTGGACTTGCACGGACAGGGCACGAGCCTTGGTCTGGCGTTCACGCTCGCGGGAGGCCTTAACTCGCAGCTTTGAAAGATAGTCGCCTCCCACCGTATCGGGCAGGATGACATCGATCATCGCTTCGCGCAACGACCCGTCGGTGACGGTCAGTTTGATATGCATTTCGGACTTGCCGCGGAGTTTGGCGACGCTCACGCCGAAGGCCCGCCGGTTAACCCGGACTGCCTGGCGGAGGGCGTCATCGCTCTCAAAGATGGTTCCGAAGCGGAAGGGTAATACAGTGGAATTGCGAAAGCAGCCGCTAACCACACGGGCGTGGTCGATGACGGCTTTCTGATCAAGTTCTCCACTCTTGGGGTCGTATTCGCTCACAATCACAGCAAATTCGCCGCTGGGATAGCTGAGGACAGGGGCTCCGTTCACGCCTTGAACATTCTCAATTACGAAAGGGCGTCGGGAACGGGTACCGTTAGGCAGGGTCTGGTGCTCGGTAAGGCAGTATGCGTACCACGACATATTGAACTCTCCGAACCGGGACAGAGGCGGACGAACCACCTCTTTATGTTGTTTTCCACAAGTTGAACTGAAAGCCTGGAAGTTTACTTAGCGGTGCAGGGTCGAATTGGGAAACTTCGTACCCCGTAATGCATATTACTTCGGTTTGCATGAAAAAAGCAACTTTTTCGTGGCATCAGGCATCCCTGAGGAAATTTGGGCGGTCTAGCCTCCCTTGCGGTGGTCAAAATCGGCTGGTCCGCGGTCCTTGCCAGAACCATGCTTATCTCTTTTTATTGTTAGTAGTTGCGGCGGCACGAGCGGCGCGCTCCTGGAGCGATAAGCTTACGACCTGGAGCATGTCGTCCTGGGGAGCGGGTTTCCCCGTCCAGATCTCGAATTGGCGAGCGGCTTGGTGGACAAACATCTCAATGCCCGGGATGATCTGCGCGCCTCGCTGTTTCGCCAGTTGCAGCAGGTGAGTCTCGGGCGGGTCGTAAATCATGTCAAAAACGTAGCGGGCATTGATTTCTTTTTCTTGCAGCGGGCTCTCGCGGGTGTTGCCCATGCCGACCGGCGTGGCGTTGATGATCACGTCGAACGAGTACTTTTTCAGGTCGGCGCGCTTTACCGCGCGCGCATGAGCGCGACGGGCAAGCTTCTGCGCCGGGACCGCACTCCGATTCAGAATGAAAACCTCCGCCCCGCGTTCCTTTAGGCCAAAAACCGCGGCACGAGCCGCGCCTCCCGCGCCGAGCACGAGGATTTTCGCATCCTGCAGGGTGCTCAGGCGGCGCTCCAGGGGGCGCACCACTCCGGACGTATCTGTGTTGAAGCCGTAAAGCTTGCCATCCTGAGCGCGCACGACCGTATTGCAGGCGCCAATCTTCGTAGTGTGCGTATCCGTGTTATCGAGATAAGGAAGAATCGATTCCTTATACGGCATGGTAATGCTGAGGCCGTGGATGGGAATTTCACGCACGCAGGTGAGCAGATCTTTGAGAGTCTTGGCATGCAGCGCCAGATAGACGGCATTGACGTTCTCGCGACGAAAGGCCGCATTCATGATGGCGGGGGAGAGCGAATGAGCCACCGGATCTCCGGCAACGCCGTAGACCCGGGTGGCGGCGTCCACCTGCTCAATGCGGTACACGCTGCGCAGTTCCTGCGCGGTAACTTGTCCGGGAGCGGTTTCCTCTCCGGGACTGACTGCGGCGAAGGTAAACACGCTGCCGGCGCGCACTCCGAGCACCCGGCTGATAATGCCCTGTTCGCCCATACAGAGGCCGATAATGGAATGGTTGTCGCTTTCGCGGCCCAGGAACTGGATCATGGAGACATTATCCGAAAGGGTAGCTGCCGTGCCGACCACCTTGTAGAAGTCTGCGGGGAAGGCTCGCATCTTCTCCAGAGTCTCGTCGAGTTTTTTCGTGCCGCGAAAATCGTGAAAGGAAAGGATGAGTGCGGAGCGGCTGCGAAGCTTTTGCAACTGTTCAGGCTTGCACTTCTGAGCAGTCTGGAGTTCAACGTCGACCAACTGACATCCCGCAGCCGCGGCTTTTCCCAGGATATCGAGTTGGGAGGCGAGCGAGCCGCGAAACTTGCCTCCGCTCGCGACCCGCCGGCAGGTGGCGATCACCATCACGCCGGAGTGGGTTTCGAGTAAATGTTTGATCTTCGGAATCGCCGACCCCGGCTTCGAAATATGGTCCAGCCTGAACTCCAGAAAGGAGTTATCACGGATTAGTCCTTCAGCTTTTTCGATCAGCGCGGTGGGATCCGGGGCAGCTACGGCGACACAGACTCGCGGCAAGCGCAACGGTAAAAGGCGAAGCGGATAGCTTTTCGGAGCAGAAATCATCTTGAATCAATAGGTTCGGATTGAAGCAAAAGGTTCGGCGCGAATCTTACAGGGGTCGAATTACAGATGCAACAGTGGATTCATAAATAGGTCGAAAAAACTGTTTCCAAAAGCTGCTTGACACCCTCGTAACCTTGACCCCCTCTTACCCCCTTGTTACCTTCCATCTGGAGCATTGCTTCCATTGCACTTGACTGCGGAAGGGCGCCAAACGTGTCTCTTCTCGGAGGTAACATGAAGAAAATAGGATTGTTATTGTTCGTCGCCGCAACGGCAACGTGGGCCCAAACGGCCCTCGAGGTCAACACATCGAATGCCGTCACGCCACCTGGGACGTCCCCCACGACGGTTAGCTTCCCGATCCAGCGGGTGCAAATGCCCACCTACGCAGATGTTTACTGCGCTGGTTTCATTAGCCGGCAAATCCTGCCCGATGCCAACTTCGTGGCGGGTGGACTGGATACTCCCCAAAGCACCAAGTTCGTCAAGGACGACATCGTTTATTTGCAAGGCTCCGGCTACACGCCCGGAGCGGAGTATGAGATTATCCGCGAGTTGCGCGACATCAATGAGTATGAGATGTACCCTGGACAGCGCAAGCTGATGAAGGCTACTGGGCAGCCTTACCAAGAAGTAGGCCGGGTACGAATCGTCGATACCCGCAGCAGGGCAGCGGTGGCGCAGGTCGAATACGCCTGTGACCCTATCAATCCCGGAGACACGGCTATTCCTTTCGCCGAAAAACCCATGGTGGTGTTTCACCCTCCTCTGCGTTTTGATCGCTTCCTGCCCACTGGCAGCAAAGTCTCCGGACGCATTGTGATGGCAAGAGATTTTGACTCCGAGCTGGGCACGGGCCACAAAGTTTATATCAACGTAGGGGCGAATCAGGGAGTGAAGGTGGGCGATTATTTCCGCGCCGTGCGGACCTATGAAACCGAGCTGAAAGATCCGGTGGATTCCCTTTCGTTCAAAGCAGCGCTCAGTGAAGACACGCAGAAGAAACAGGCATCGGTCGATCCTGAGCTGTTTAGCAGGTCGAACGGTCCCGTGATTCACGTGCGCGACCTGCCGCGGCGCGCCGTGGGCGAGATCGTCGTCATCGGGACGACCCCGACCACCGCCACGGGGATGATCGTGTTCGCCCTGGAAGATGTTCACGCCGGCGATGGCGTGGAACTGGACGAACAGGCTCAACTACAGCAGCAATAACTTCGCAATCAGCACCCGCAGTCAGGCCGGGGACGGGCAATCGTCCCCGGTTTATTGTTGTGCGGTGGTGGCGGCATAACCGGCAGTGTAGGGGCATGTCAGAATAGCGACATGCCCAAGCCGCAAACTTTATCCGTTCCTGGTTTTCTTTACGGGACAGCGTGGAAAGAACAACGAACTCCGGCTCTGGTTGAGCTGGCGCTGCGCGCCGGATTTCGCGGCATCGACACCGCCAACCAGCGACGCCATTACTTCGAGGCCGGCGTCGGCGAGGGACTGGCGGCTGCCTGTGGCGCAGGAGTGGTCAGCCGCGCTGATGTGTTTCTCCAGACAAAATTCACTTACCGGCCGGGCCAGGATCATCGCCTGCCCTACGATTCCGACGCCACCTTGCCCGTGCAAGTCGCTCAATCGATGGCTAGTTCGCTCGAGCATCTGGGCACAGACTACGTAAACAGCTACGTGCTGCACGGACCCTCCTCCGGCTACGACTGGAGCGAAGCCGACGCCCAAGTGTGGGAAGCAATGAAGAAGGAGCGTGATGCGGGACGGACGCGTCTGCTGGGAGTCAGTAATGTCTCGTTGCGGCATCTCGAGCAGATGGCAGCCGTCCACTCCGAGACTCCAGCGTTTGTCCAAAACCGCTGCTATGCCCGCCTCGGCTGGGACCGCGACATACGCTTATTCTGCCGCCAACACAAAATTACTTACCAGGGATTCTCTCTGCTCACCGCCAATCAAGATGTGCTGCGGCACCCATTGGTCACCGGCCTGGCCACGCAACAGAATGCGACTCCGGAGCAAATCATTTTTGCCTTCGCCCGTTCCGTCGGAATGCTCCCCCTCACGGGCACATCCAACTCCGAACACATGCAGCAGGATTTGGCCAGTACCGCTCTTACACTCCCCGCTGATGCGGTGCGCGCCATCGAAGCTTTGGTCCAATAGCCGAGAGAGGCATTTACTTCAGTCCAGTCACCACATAAGGTTCCGGCAGTACGCGCTGGTAGAGGTAATCGTGGGCATTTCCGTCAGCAGAAAAATGGGGAGCGCCGACACTTTCGACTCCGGCGGATATCGCCGCGAAGGTCCGCCAAAGTTTTCCTGGGCTGCGGCGAGTCCAGGTGAAATTGGCAACGCATTGCAATTGCACCGCTGCGCAGTCTTTTTCACAGCCTTTCCCCTCCCGTAGCTTGGACACGACCTAAGGCGCACTTTCGTATGTTCCAATGTCGAATACCGCGAGAATATTATGGTGATTCATAGCAGCGGTCGCGAGCGCCTCTTGCTCAAAGCGCCCGAGGCGATCGGCGTCGGGGAAAGAGCCTGCGGAAAAATCTTAACCGCCACATCCCGCTGCAGACGCGCCTCACCGGCGCGATACAGTTCCCGTACCGCCCGCGCCCAGCCGGGCGAGGATTTCGTACGGTCCTGGCTTCTTGCCAGGGCGGATTATAAAGCGCAGATAGTCGCCCAGCTATTTCGAGTAATTCAGCAGGCCGAGAGCTTGGTCGGTATTGAGCAATCTAGCGCCGAGAGTCTGAAGTTCAGCAATGGTGCTTCGGCCGGCCTCCGGGTTTAAAGTTTCAATTGCATCCTCGACGACAGAGACACGGCGGCCGCGATCGAGCAAACCCTTGGCCGCGAAACGAACGCAGTATTCTGTCACTACGCCGAAGACGAGAAATTCAACGTCACTCCCGAATCGCTGTACTAACTTTCCGGCGTGCCGGCTTTGAAAGATGTCGAGGGTTTGTTTCTCCAGAAGGATCTGTTGATATTGCGCGAGATCCCGGGGCAGCGCCGCCGCGGGATCGTTCGGCACGGTGAGAATTTTATCCGTCAACGCCTCCGCGACAAATGCGGAACCTGCGGTGCCCTTGATGCAATGCGGCGGAAAGATATGAAACTCAGGGTCGTCGCTCGCGTGAAAGCAGCCATGCGAGATTAACAAGACACGCCCCTGGCGCGCCGCTTCTGTGAGTTTCTGAATGTTGGGCAGCAATCGCTCCGCCCCGGGAACGTAGAGTTTGCCGCCGGGCAGCATGAAGTCTGCTTGCGTGTCGACTTCCCACAAAACAACCGTGTGCGAGATCACCGTAGTCATCCTCGAAGTGGACTGGCTCCAGTTGGACTAGGAAGATCGGCTGCGGAGATGCGGTGGTTTTCGCTTAAAGCGTTTTCCAAGCGTCAGTTCGCACAGACCGTCAACGAATTCGGGAGTCAACTTGTCATGGCGAATGAGGAATCGCATGTAGATGGGACCGTAGAGCGAATCGAGAATCAAATTCATGTCCACATTCCTCCTGAGCTGGCCGCGGAGGATCCCACGGCGCAGCGTGGCATAGGCTTCCTGACGCCGCGGCTTCAGGAAGCGTTCGCGAAAAGCTGCGATCAGATTGCTGTCGCTCTGTCCGGCGCCCAGCATGGCGGAGACGATACGCCCCCGGCGGCTGAGCAGTATCTTTACCAGCTGACGCATCTGTTGGCTCATGTCGGTGCGAACCGAACCTGTATCTGGAAAGTGCAGTTTGCGGGTGGTGCTGCTGGCAAATGCATCCGCGATGAGAGCGGCTTTATCCGGCCACCAGCGGTAGACGGTTGCTTTGCCAACACTGGCATGGGCGGCCACGGCTTCAATCGTGAACTCGGAGAACCCTTTTTTCGCCAGCAAGCTTAGTGAGCTGCGTAAGATTGACAGTCGCGCCTGTTCACTCCGGGGCCGCCCGGGAGGCCGACTGCGGCCGTTTCCCTCGCTGTTCGCTCGAGGCTGAGCCTGGTGGCGCATGCCCCTACACTACCATATAATCAATGCTGCCCTTTAGAATCCAATACGGGCAGTATCGAATCTAATGGCCAACTGGCGGGTGGGTACGCCTCCGTGAAGGCTGCCCTGTTCCGGTTTTTTTCCTTGAACTCTGGCGGTGCCTAACCGATGTGGATCGTAGCCCTAGCCCTCAGACGTCCCTACACCTTCGTGGTGATGGCGCTGGTCATAATTATTTTGACGCCGATCACGATTTTGCGAACCCCCACCGACATTTTTCCCGATATCAATATCCCAGTGGTGTCAGTGGTGTGGTTCTATTCGGGCCTCTCGCCCCTGGATATGGCGGACCGCATCGTTGCCAACTCCGAACGCGGCATCACCACGACCGTCAACGATATCGAGCACATGGAATCTCAGTCCGTATATGGATTGGGCGTCATCAAGGTTTTTTTTCGTCCGGGAACGAACGTACAAGGAGCGGTTGCGCAGATCACTGCCATCGCGCAAACCACGGTTCGCAGTTTGCCTCCCGGCACCACCCCGCCACTGATCATTTCTTACAGCGCATCCACGACGCCCATTATTCAGCTTGGACTGAGCAGCAAGACTCTCCCCGAACAGCAACTTTTCGATCTTGGACAGAATTTCCTGCGCAATTATCTGGCCACGGTGCCGGGAGCGGCCACGCCTTTTCCCTATGGCGGCAAGGTCCGTCAGATTCAGGTTGACCTGGATTTGCCGAAGCTGCAGTCCTACGGCCTGCAGCCCAATGACATTGTGAACGCCGTCAACGCGCAGAACCTGATCCTTCCCAGCGGCACGGTGAAGCTGGGATCGCTGGAATACAACGTTGAGTTGAATGGAACTCCGGAAACCATCCCGGAGCTGAACGATTTGCCGGTAAAGACGGCCAACGGCTCCACGCTCTACATGCGGGACGTTGCGCACATTCGCGACGGTTTTTCTCCGCAAACAAATATTGTGCGTCAGGATGGGAACCGCGGCGCGCTGATGTCGATCTACAAGAACGGCAGCGCTTCCACGCTGCAGATTGTCGCCGGGATCAAGAACATCGTGCAGCAGGCCGCGCAAGCGCTGCCGCCCGAACTCAAGGTTACATCCCTGTTTGACCAATCTCTGTTTGTGCGCGCATCGATCAACGGAGTCTTGCGGGAGGGCTTAATCGCAGCAGCGCTTACGGCTGTGATGATTCTCATTTTTCTCGGCGATTGGCGTCCGACTATCGTCATTTCTATTTCCATCCCGCTCTCCATTTTTGTTTCGATCATCCTTCTTGGAGCAATCGGTCAGACCATCAACATCATGACTCTGGGAGGATTGGCCCTCGCCGTGGGCATTCTTGTGGATGATGCCACGGTGGAAATCGAAAACATCGAACGCAATCTTGCCATGGGTAAGGAGATGCGACAGGCAATTCTCGACGGCGCTCAGCAAATCGCCGTGCCGGCGCTTGTCTCCACGCTCAGCATCTGCATCGTGTTCGTGCCCATGTTCTTCCTCGCGGGTGTGGCAAAATTCTTGTTCGTGCCGCTGGCGGAGGCCGTAAGCTTCGCCATGCTGGCCAGTTATCTGCTCTCCCGAACGCTGATACCGACGCTGGTTATGTACATCATGCGGGGGCACGAGCATCGCGAGGAGGCGCCCAAATCGTTTTTGGGCCGCTTCCAGCGCGGCTTCGAGCGCAAGTTTGAAGACTTCCGCCGCGGCTATGAGCAGTTGCTCGAAACCACTCTCGAGCATCGCGGCGTCTTCGTGATGGTTTTTCTGGCTTTTTGCCTGCTGTCACTCGGGCTGTTTTTTTTCCTGGGAGAGGATTTCTTCCCGCAAGTCGATGCTGGCCTGTTACGGCTGCATGTGCGGGCGCGCCCGGGCTTACGCGTGGAAGAAACGGCGCGGCTCTGTGACCAAATCGAAGGCGTGCTACGACAGGAGATTCCCCAGAACCAGTTGCAGACTATTCTCGATAATATCGGCCTGCCAAACTCCGGCATCAACCAGTCCTACAGCTCGAACGGAACCATTGGAACCAGCGACGCGGAGATTCTTATTGCTCTCGACCCTGAGCATCATCCTCCCACCGCAGGTCTTACCAGGCGTCTGCGGGAGGTATTGCCACGGCGCTTCCCCGGCACCGAATTCTTTTTCCAGCCCGCCGACATCGTCACCCAGATTTTGAACTTCGGGTTGCCCGCGCCGATCGATGTGCAGATCATCGGCACGGATATGGGCAGCAGTTATGTGATCGCGCAGCAGATCGCCAACCAGATGCGCCACGTCCCCGGCACCGCCGACGTTCACGTTCAGCAGTTGCTTTCCCTGCCCACGCTGCGTATGGATATTGACCGCACCAGGGTCACACAGGTTGGCCTCACGGCACGCGATGTAGCGCAGAGCGTGCTGGTTTCGCTGAGTGGAAGTTTCCAGACTTCACCGAACTTCTGGCTCAATCCGAGAAACGAAGTTACCTACCAGATGGCGGTTCAATCCCCGCAATACCGCATGACCAGCATGCAAGACTTGATGACGATTCCAGTAACCTCGCAACAGGGTCCGGAGTTACTCAGTAACCTGGTTCAAGTACATCCCGTGGCGCGGCCCGCTACCGTAAACCACTGGAATGTAGCCCCGGTCATCGATGTTTACGCCAGCACTCAAGATCGTGATCTGGGGGGGGTGGCCGCGGACACGGACAAGATCCTCAAAACCTTCGATGGCCATTTGCCGCGCGGCACTCGCATCGTGGTACGCGGACAGGTGGCCACCATGCGCTCATCATTTTTTGGCCTGGGGGTGGGCTTGGTCGGCGCAATTCTTCTGGTTTATTTGCTGATCGTCATCAACTTCCAGTCCTGGCTTGATCCCTTCATCATCATCGCTGCATTGCCCGGAGCTCTGGCGGGGATTTGCTGGTTCCTGTTGCTGACTCGCACCACACTGAGCGTGCCCTCACTTACCGGCGCCGTCATGTGCATGGGCGTCGCCACCGCCAACTCCATCCTGATGGTCAGTTTCGCGCGAGAACAGATGGACGAAGGCATTCCCGCCGTACAAGCTGCGGTTGCTGCGGGATACACTCGAGTGCGTCCCGTGCTGATGACCGCACTGGCAATGATCATCGGCATGGTGCCGATGGCCCTGGGTTTCGGCGAGGGCGGCGAACAGAACGCGCCGCTCGGGCGAGCTGTCATAGGCGGGTTGCTGTTTGCCACCGTCGCAACGTTATTTTTCGTGCCAAGTGTATTCGCCATGTTCCATGGCCGCCGGGAAGCCAAGCGGGCACAAGCGAACCAAAGGTAAAGTATCGTAAGAATCGGGGTGGAGCTGAGTGGAGTCAAGAATGACTGAGGAAAATAAGTTTAAACAATCGCCGGATGAGCAGCGGCCGCCACAGGCCTCCGTTGCTCAGGCGTCACCGGAACCGAGCGAGCGCGGTGAGCACCATGCCCTGGGTGTTCAGGCCCAGCGTGACGAGGAGATTGAAACGATCCAGAAGCGCTCCCGGCACCAACCTCCCGGAATCCAGCGCCCTCCCGAGGTTCCGCCCGCGCCTCCCCGCAAAGCTTTGACGATTGTCGGAGTATTGCTGGCGGTACTGCTGATTGCCGGTGCCTTCACGATGTTCAGCCGGATGAGTCACGAGCGGGCCCTAGCCAAGGAAACTGAACGGGAGACAGTACCCACTGTCGCCGTGGTCAATCCAGTTTCGGAAAAGCCCGACGAAGATTTGATCCTACCCGGCTCCTTGCTGGCCTATGAGGAATCTCCGATTTACGCCCGCACCAGCGGCTATCTGGTTCGCTGGTACAAGGACATTGGTAGCCGGGTCACCAAAGGCGAGTTACTGGCAAAAATCGACACGCCCGAGGTAGATCAGGAATTGAACCAGTCGCGGGCCGCGCGTCAGCAAACCGTCGCGCAAATGGAGCTGGCGAAGATCAGCGCCGATCGCTGGGAAAACCTGCGCAAGACCGACTCCGTCTCCGCCCAGGAAGCGGACCAGCAGGTCAGCGGCTATAAACAGAGCCAGGCAAACTTGGCCGCCGCCGACGCTAACATGCGCCGCCTCGAACAGTTGGAAGGATTCAAGGATGTCTACGCCCCTTTCACCGGCGTGCTTACCAAACGCAACGTCGACCCAGGCGCTCTCATCAACGCTGGCGCCGGTGCGGCCGGCCGCGAACTGTTTGACCTGGCCCGCGTCGATCCTCTGCGCGTTTATACCAGCGTCCCGCAGGCGTACGCACCCTATGTAAGGGTTGGGGCCAAGACTTTTGTTACCCTGCAGGAATTTCCGGGCCAAAAGTTTTCAGCAGCGGTAGCGCGCACCGCAGAATCCATCGACCCGACCACGCGCACTCTGCTCACGGAAGTGGATGTACCGAACAAGGATGGCCGTTTGCTTCCGGGCTCATTCGGAGAAGTGCACTTCGCTGTCGGCTCTGGGGTGAACAAAGTCACGATTCCGGTGAATGCAATGTTGTTCCGAGCCGAGGGGGCGCGAGTCGCAATCGTGGGTCCAGACAACAAGGTGCAGTTGCGCCCGATCAACATCGGACGCGATTACGGGTCCACCTTGGAAATTCTCGGCGGCGTCGCGCCCACAGACCAGATCGTCGTCAACCCGGCGGACTCGCTCGAGGACGGTCAGCAGGTGAACGTGGCGCAACCGCCACCAAGCCAGCAGCCCGGTCAAGCCCCGCAGCAGAAAGGCGGGGCGTCGTGAAGTCAGCCGGCCTCTCGGCAGCTTTCGTGCTGCTTGGACTTGGCGTTGCATGCACGGTCGGTCCGCGCTACAGCCGGCCTTCGGCTCCCCTGCCGGCGCCGGATGCGTGGAAGACCGAACCGCCATGGCAACAAGCCGCGCCCCAGGATTCCATTCCCAAAGGCGAGTGGTGGAAAGTCTTCAACGATGCCGAGCTCAACGCTTACGAACAACAATTGCTGCACGCCAACCAATCGCTGGTAGCCGCTCGCGACCGCTTGGATCAGGCACGCTCGCTGGCCCGCGTCGCTACCGCGGGACTATTTCCGCAGGTTTCGGTCGACCCCAGCGCGGTGCGCGAGCGCGGTTCGGGCAATCGCCCGCTCAACGGCGCACAACCCAGTGTTGTGAATGGCACAGGACAGTTGGTACCACCTTTCACGCAGAGTGTTTATACCCTGCCGTTCTCACTGAGCTATGAGGTGGATCTTTTTGGGAGAGTACGGCGCACTGTGGAAGCGGCCAACGCATCGTTACAGTCCTCAGCGGCTGATCTGCAGAATGTGCAGCTGGTGCTCACCGCCGAGCTGGCTGCCGATTACTTCAGCTTGCGAGAGTTGGACGCGGAGTTCAATGTGGTGCAGGAATCCGTGGGTTACGAGCGCAAGGGTTTGGATCTGGTGAACAATCGCCACAGCGGCGGCGTGGCCAATGGACTCGAACTTGCGCAGCAGGCCACGGTTCTCGACTCAACGGTCTCGCAGCTTTCCTTGGTGCAACAATCGCGGGCGCAATTTGAGCACGCCATTGCAGTGCTGGTTGGCCAGTCAGCCTCCAATCTCAATGTGCGCGTGGCGCCGTTGCAGGCCACGCCTCCACCGGTTCCGCTGGGCGTTCCTTCCGATGTGCTCGAGCGCCGTCCCGACATTGCCAACGCCGAGCGCCAGATGGCTTTCGAAAACGCGCAAGTGGGAATCGCGCGCACGGCTTTCTACCCGCACATCACTCTCAGCGGCGCCGGAGGTTGGCAGAGCACCGACATCGCTTCGCTGCTCAACGCTCCCAGCCTCTTCTGGTCACTGGGGGCCGACGCCTTGCAGCCAATCTTCGAAGGTGGACGAAACCGCGCCAATCTGGCCGCCGCGCGCGCCGCTTATGATCAGTCCGTCGCGAACTACCGTCAGTCAGTGCTCACCGCGTTTCAAGAGGTCGAGGACGGCATCAGCAATCTGAGCACGCTCTCGCAGGCTCTCGCCACGCAACATGCGGCAGTGGACGATGCGCGCCGCGCGCTCGAAATCGCCAACAATCGTTACGTCGGCGGAGTTACAACCTATCTTGATGTCATTACCGCGCAGACCACTCTGCTCACCAGCGAACGGCTGGAGACTCAGTTGCTCGGGCAGCAGATGGTCAGCTCCGTTTTTCTGGTGAAGGCTCTCGGCGGTGGGTGGGATTCAAGCGAAATCAAGAATCAACAAGTTCATCCTCAGGCGATACAGCTGTTGCAACCATAATTCTTGTAGGCCACAGGCGCCGGTAATTCTGATGACTCCGTCAATCGTGCCTCGTCGACGATGGCGAATCGCTTTCCTGCTTGCCTTTGGCGTGCTGGTCAACTTTTTCGACCGGATCAACTTGTCGGTCTCTCGTGATGCGCTCCATGACTCGTTCGGATTATCCCTGGTTGCCTTCGGATATCTCTCCAGCGCCTTCAGTTGGACTTACGCCTTGATGCAAATGCCCGCAGGAGTATTGCTCGACCGCTGGGGGGTGCGCCGGGTGGGACGAGTCAGCGCCCTGCTGTGGAGCGTTTCTTCCTTCGCCGCCGCCGTTGCCCCAGGCCTTAGTTGGTTCTTCGGAGCACGCTTCCTTCTGGGGGTCAGCGAATCCCCCACGTTCCCTGCAAATGCCAAAGCTTTGGGGTACTGGTTCACGCGAGATGAAAGAGGTATGGCAACCTCGATCACGGATGCAGCCGCGAAATTCTCGACCGCCATTGGAGTTCCGTTCATCGGCCTGTTGCTTCTGTATTTCGGCTGGCGCTGGAGTTTTGCCGCCACCGGCTTCATCAGCCTTCTGTATTTTGTTCTGTTTTACCTTGTCTACCGCAATCCAGGCGAAGACGAGAAACTTTCGGAACAGGAACTCCAGTTTCTTCTGCGTGGCGGGACTCAGCCCGAAGATCAGGCCAGAGCCCGAAGCGGCAGTTCGCTAGGCTACCTGCTGACACAGCGAAAGGTGTACGGACTCGCTTTGGGCTGGGGTGCTTACAACTACACTTTTTTTCTACTGCTCACATGGCTGCCCAGCTATCTCTCAGTTTCGCTTCATGTGGA
Organism: Candidatus Acidiferrales bacterium; assembly: GCA_035603035.1. Classification (GTDB taxonomy): domain Bacteria; phylum Acidobacteriota; class Terriglobia; order Terriglobales; family Acidobacteriaceae; genus Sulfotelmatobacter. Next base: position 54,320 of record DATNLE010000333.1, read on the forward strand.
TTTATTCCACTCAATCTTCTACACCAGTGTGCCCTGGCTGTTTGCGACCGTTACGGACCTTTTGGTGGGGGGATGGCTGGTGGACGCTCTCCTTCAGCGTGGTTACGACGCACATCGGGTTCGCCAATCCGTTCTGGTGACAGGGATGTCTTTCGGTCTCGCGATCTTCGGGGCGGCGCGGGCTCATGGCCCTGCCGCCGCCCTGGTGTGGATCAGCCTGGCTCTCGGAGGGCTGGCTGCAGCCGCGCCCGTGGCATGGACGATTCCTTCCCTGATTGCGCCACGGGAAAGCGTCGGTACGCTTGCGGGGACGGTGAACCTCTGTGGCCAGGTGGCAGCGATCTGCGCGCCCATCGTTACTGGTTACATCGTCTCTGCATCGCACTCCTTCGCCGCCGCCTTCGTGACCGCAACCTTGATTCTGTTGATGGGCATCGCTGGCTATATCTTTTTGCTGGGACGAATCGAGGCGATCCCGGAGCCATGATGCGGGGCGGTTATTGCCACTGCAATAAAGCTCGGCAACGAAGATGAAGTCGCCTGAATGGTGTAGGTTAGACATATGCCGCCGAAACCGCACCCGCCCCGCTGGTACGGGATTCCACTACGGGTTTTGCTAGTGACGTTCCTCGGCACTCTGCTCTCGTTTGCGGTCTCTCTGTTTCTGGGAATCGTCGGAACCGGCGCGGTCTCAGTTCTGCGTGGCGTTCATGCCAATATGACCATCGCATATCGCCACATTGCCCTGCCCACAGCGGTCGTCGCGGGAAGCATTATTTTTGTGCTCACACTGACCATGGAAATCCGCCATTACCGGCAATCAAAGACTTTGGCAAGCATCGAAAGGGTTAGCTGAACCGTCGAACCTCTGCGGACAGCCGCCTTGGCTGTCCCGGCGAGCGCTGCCCGGCGAGTTCGAACCTCACTGGCGCTACAATCTGATCATGCCACCGCGCATTGCCGTCCCCATACCACACTCCGCCGATCCGGATTATGCGGAGCGGTCAATCCCTCAGTACGAATACGCCGTCGAACTTGCCGGAGGCGAACCCGTACGCATTCCTCTCGATCTGAAGCCGGCTGAGGTGATGAAAATCATCGAGCGCTGCGACGGAGTGCTGTTGCCCGGCAGCAAGGCCGATGTCGATCCTGCCAAGTTTGGCGCAACCCGCTCACCCCACAGTGCCGCCGCCGACCCTCGGCGCGACACCGTCGACGAACTTCTGCTGCAGGACGCCTACAACATGCACAAGCCCATCCTCGGAATCTGTTACGGCCTGCAGAGCCTCAACGTTTACCGAAGCGGATCACTGATCCAACACATTCCCGATTTTCTGCCTGAAGATTTGCGCACGCGAGTCAACCATGAAGCGGGGAAGGATGTCGCGGTGGCGCATGAAGTTGAGGTTGCGCCGGATTCGAAACTTGCAGGAATCGTCAAGCAAGGTGCCCGCCAAATGCTGCTTCCGGTGAATTCGTCGCATCACCAATCGGCTGACTCGGTCGGCGGTGGCCTGCGGGTTGCGGCCCACTGCGTCGATGACGGCATCATCGAAGCCTTGGAGGGGATTGCGTCAGATCACTTCGTGCTCGCAGTGCAGTGGCATCCGGAACGCTCCGTGGACCAGGACGAACCGTCCCGCGCAATTTTCCGGGCTCTGATCGAAGCCGCGGAAGCGCGACACCATGCGTTGAAAGGTGAATTTGAAAGCGTGAAGTGAACCCCAAAACTTGCGGCCCGCCGTATGGCGTGCGCCATAAACTAGTTCGGTCTCTTGCTTTTCTTCTTCTTCGGCATATTGTTCGAATCTTTCTGCTTCTCGAGCAGCGCGACCACGTGCGCGATCGCCGTATTGTCCAGATTGAGCCCTTCGGGAGTTTTTGCTTTGATGCCGACGCAGTCGGACGGCACTCCTAACAACTTCGCTACCCGCTCCCGAATTGCCGCGGCGTGCCGCCCAATTTTCGGAGCCGCCAGAATCAGGCTGGCGTCCATGTTGGCGACGCTATATCCAGCGTCGTGCACGCGTTTTAGCGCTTCCCGCAGGAATACAACCGAATCCGCACCCTTCCACTGCGGATCGGAGGGTGGAAACAACGCGCCAATATCGGGCGCAGCCAGGGCCCCAAGCAGCGCGTCGGTTATGGCATGCAGGAGCACATCGCCATCAGAATGCCCGCCTAAGCCCTTGTCGTAAACTAGCCTGACGCCGCCGATCTTGAGCGCGACCCCGGCACGGAATTCGTGCGAATCGAAGCCGTAGCCGATTCGGAAGGCAGGACTTCTCGTCTGTCGTCGGGCCTCAGTCCTAGGTGTCCGCGTCAATCGTACTCACTCCGCTCAGCTTTCAAGTAAAACTCCGCCAGCTTCATATCGCCCGGCGCCGTGATCTTGATATTCCGCGGAGAGCCCATCACTACTGCGACGTCGTGGCCCGACCTTTCCACTAGCGACGCCTCATCTGTGCCGAGGAATCCATCAGCTGACGCCTCATCGAATGCCTTCTTGATGACCTCGTAGCGAAAACCTTGCGGCGTTTGCGCCATGACGACACCGGCGCGCGGGAGCGTCGCCTTAATCAACGCGCCCTCCGCTGTACGTTCGACCTGCTTCACAGTGTCTACGGCAGGCAGACCGGCAATCGCCGCGCCGTATTTCACTGCCGCTTCGATAACTTCCCGAATGATCTCAGCGGTCACAAATGGCCGCACCGCATCATGTACTAAAACGATGTCGTCGGCTGCTAGGGTCACAGCGTTCAGCGCACTCTCCACCGATTGCTGCCTGTGTTCCCCGCCCACCACGAGTTGGATTTTCCGCTGCAACAAATCCCTGGCTTCTTTTTCCAAGCGGTCGCGAAATCCGGCAATCTCGTTGTCGCGTAGTGCGATCCAGATCTCGCTCACTCGGTCGACGGCGACAAACTTGCGAAGAGTGTGGA
>DATNLE010000339.1:0-5195 GCA_035603035.1 Candidatus Acidiferrales bacterium
CTCGGCGACCTCGAAGGGTTTTTGCCCGCTGTCGGCGTCGTGCTTCCTTCCGGATCAAAATTGCAGGGCGGGACGATGACCGTCAACCTTACGATCGTTGGCCCAGTCGACAAACCCACCGTCGCCGGGCCCGTAAATATCTCGAACGCAAAGCTCGCCGGGTTTAGCGTGAAGTCGAAACTCGGCGCGCTCGGCTCTTTTCCCGGTCTGGGTGGCGGGGGCGGCGGCAATGACACCGATATTCAGACGCTCAGCGCCGTCATACACAACGACCCATCCGGAACCAAAGTCGATTCTCTGAATATTGTAGTTCCCTCGATAGGAAGCGTCACTGGAAACGGAACCGTGAGCGCCACCGGTCAGCTCGATTTCAAGATGCTCGCGAACCTCGCGGGCGGAATGGGCAAAATGATAGGCGGGGTTTCGACCGTGGCCACTGGAGCGACGGGAGCGCTCGGGTCTTTGACAGGCGGAGGCGGCTCCAAAGATAAATCATCCGGCGGCGGCATTCCGTTCACAATCAAAGGCACCACGTCGAATCCTCAAGTGCTGCCCGACGTTGCCGCCCCTGTCGCGAATGTAGCCAAGGCCGCAGTCGTGAATCCCGCGAAAGCCGTAGCCAACCCAGTCGGCGGCTTGTTCAAAAAGAAACCGTAGACCCAACGTACGCCCCCGTGCGCGCGTCAGTTTCGGATAAGAAGTCGGGTGAATCAGAAGCCTGGCTGCGGGGCGAGGAAAGCTCAGACGTGGATGCCCCCGTTAGCGACAAGCCAGACAAAAATAAGCAGCATGAATATCAGCCAAACGACAAGTGGGCAACATATTCCGGCGCGAAAGGCAGATCGCAGTCCCGCCAACCCCTCTGCTTCGTGCGCCATTTTCCTGAATGTAACGACACTACTCATCCCGAGCACCGCCGAACAGATACCGAAGGAACTAAAGAGCAACAACCCCTCCGTGGCAAGCTGTGGGTTGGGTTGATGCATCATGTCGACAAACGGCGGCGTAATGGGGCCGAAAATTACCAATGCTGAAGATAGGTTGAATGTCCGACCGAGTGGCGAGAATAGCGCAACCGAGGCGACCCCGAACAGCGCAATGAAAGCCGTTGCCGCGCCGAGGCCGAGCGCGAATGCCAGTGATTTCTTCCCGCTACGGAACAAAAAATAGAGCAGTACAAGACCGAGCAAGATCCGAAGACCAAATGGGACCAGAAATCCGCCAAGGGAGTTCAGTGGGTCAAATTGCGCCGTAGCGACATATTCCCCGACCAAAGAAATCGCGTAAATCAAGGCAGAGCACCGGGCCGCCCACAACCAACCCGAACTAACTACGCCGATTGGCTCGCTCTCCGCCGGGGATAGGCTGTCGAACATAGGTGCCTCACAATCGAATGAGAGTGACAATAGAACCGCGCAGATGCGGACCTGGAGAGAGGTACGTTTTCGAGGGTCGCGTGTTCAGTGGTTTGTTATAGAAGGAAGTCTTTTGCTGCTTGGTACTCATTCTGAAAGCGGATGATAGCACGGGCCGAGCCATCCCGATTCCTTGTCCGGAATTCTTCGATTACTGCTAACTCTTTATTAGTCAGATTACCGGAGATCTCCAGCCCGCTAATCAGGAGTTGGTCGCAGCCAACTCTTTGTTGATTCGTTACTGTGGCGAGGTGTAATCTCCGGCTCAGGTTTGAAGAGGCGCAAGTGCAGACTTCGGTCCACCTCCTAATTGTTGTAGCTCTCGCAACTTTGGCAGTTCCCGGTCCACCTCAAGATAAGAATCAACATGGATTGCGGCCCAAGATTCTAACGGCGAAGTCTGTTTATTTTGACGACCAAACCGGCGCCTACGTCGTGGGTGAAAAGCCGTTGAGTCAACTCAAGAAGTGGGGGCGATTCAAAATTGTTAAAGATCCAAAGCAGGCGGACCTGATATTCCTGCTCTCAGCGGACCCATACAAGGGAGGCTACATCGTCTACTCCGGTGGCGAGACGGGCACAGTCGAGAAGAGCGGAAACGTCTCTGAGGACCCCGTTCCCACTTTCAACAAAGCAGCTCCCGTGCGCTACGCATAGCTGACTGTGATTGACCCTAACACAGGAGAAAGGCTGTGGGATGCCTCCCATGTTTGGGGTGGCCTCCTCACTGGTTTTAACAGTGTAGGTCAACTGCTAGTCAAGGAATTGAGACAGCAAATCGAGAAATAGAAAACAAACAACCGCCGCTTTGCGCAGGACTTGAACAAAATTGGTTCGATCCTTCTAAATCCGGTAATTTGGCCCGGTGTATAAATTAACATTCTTCCTTAGGCTTCTTCCATATCTCGCATGTCTGTGTGCGGGAATACACTGGATCCAAACACTACGCGAGTACCTGATCAGTTGCGTTACCGGAACCAGAACCGTGAGCGCGCCGGGCCAGCTGGACTTCAAGACGCTCGCAAACCTCAGCGGCGCAGGATACCCAGTTCGGCTGCAGGTAGAGCCGACCACGAAGTGCCGCTTAGCCTCGGCCCAAGCCGCGTTACCGGACAGGTGAGTTCTAGAACATCAAATGTCCCGTAACCGCATTTAGCAGGACATTGCGGTCCGCTGAGTCAGGTGCTCCCGCCTCTTACTTTGGTGCCGGTGCGGGCTGGTTTTCACTTGTCGGCGGCACGATCCCCTTGAGTCGCAAATAGGTCACCATGTTTCCATAGTGCTCATCCGTGTGCGCTGTGTTGATCGAGAACACAGTCAGCTTCGCTATGTTGAAGTTGAATAATTTAACCATTTCGCTGCCTTTTGCATCGGTCATGCTGTCGAAGGCTTTGTTGCAGTACGCCACTCCGCCCTTGAGCGCAGCCACCAGGTCGGCCTTTGACGTCTTCGTTTTTTCGATGTCCTTTACTGGGTTTGCTTCGCCAACGGCTTGCGAGCAGAACGAGTACGAAGCGTCGGCCACATGGCCAACGAGCTGGCCAAAGCTGCGAACCTCCGGTGTCGGTTTGAAGGAGTAGTTTTCTTCTGGCATCTTCTGCGCCGCCGAGACCACCGCTCCACTCACAAACGAGTAAAACCCTTTTTCGCTCGCGGTAATCGGGTTCGCCGGCGGAGTAGACTGCACCGGTGCCTTGTCCTGTCCAAGCAGAGCACCTGGAACCAACATCAGTGCAACAAGCACAAAACTAAGTCTTTTGTTCATGCAAGCACCTTCCTTTCGTGGAATCACGCCATCTAGCGGGCCGCAAAGGAGCCTCCGAACCCGCAACCTACTATACGCATCAAGTCTCAAATTGTTTCGGTATATCGGCGATTCGTTCCGCACCGAAAATGAGCGACCGAGTCTTGCAGGCTCGCGGCGACCTGTCGACCCGCTCCAGTCGCTTCAGTAAGTTAACCCCTGATGAGTCGCGTTACCGGCAACTGGTCCATTAAAGAAACCCCGCACATCCTTTGGGCGGGTAGGTGCGTCTGACATATACCGGCTCGAACGTGTTTTGCTGTGGCAAATGGAAAGGGCGCGGGACAGGTGACGGGAAAATCCGGGATTCGTTTTCAGCGAGCCGTAGTGCTTTTTGTTGCTCCGCTTTTACTTTTAGCTGCTCCTCTTGACGCTGCCGATCTGCAGGCGCAAACCGCGCAGAACTACGAGCGCTACGTTGCGCTGACGGAAGCGCAAGTGGACCTCGAGCTCGCTCAACATAATCCCTACCTCTGGTTCGAGCGCTTGCCGGACGCGCGCCGTCTCGCGGACGAGCAAACGCTTCGCCGCGGCGATGTAATAATCGAACGCCTCGAAACGCTCGACAACGGGCAACCGGTTCCCTCCCCTGGCGCGCTGATCCATCACTGGATTGGAACTATTTTCGTGCCCGGCGCGACGCTGGCGCAAACTCTGGCCTTCATGCAGGATTACGGCCGCAACGCGGACTACTTCAAGCCCAACATCCTGCGTTCGAACATCGTCAAGCACGAAGGCGACGATTATTTCGTGCAGCAGCGCTTTTTCAAAAAGAAAGTCATCTCCACGGTGATTGACGTCGACGAACAGGTTCACTATCACGTGGTCGACAGCACTCACGCATGGAGCCGCTCGCATACCACCCGCGTTCAGGAAGTTGACAATCCCGGCCACGCCGACGAACGCCCCGAACCCGAAGGTCACGACAAAGGATTCGTCTGGAAGATGAATACACTCTGGCGCTTCGAAGAAAAAGACGGCGGCACCTACCTGGAATGCCAGGCAATTTCCCTGAGCCGCGATTTACCCGCCGGTTTGGGTTGGATCATGAGCTCGCTCGTATCCAACCTGTCGAAAGACTCGCTGAACTTCACGTTAACCACATCTCGCACTGCCATCTCAAAAAAATCCGTCGTCGCTCGCAATTAAGCCGAACACGCTGCACAAATCGCTCGCCGGCCGTTCCGCGCGTTAGTGGGTCACTTTCCGACAACACGACTTATCAGGCAAGTGAAATTCAATCGGGAACCACGAGCGCGTTTTACGGTACTTATGTGTCCTCTAGCCGTTCGGGTAGTATTGGGGTGGAGAAGTCACTTGAGCTTACAAGAGGACTCAATCATGACGAATAGAGAAGCCGGAATCAAAGTCGTCCGCGAAATGATGGGCGACCAGGCGGCCGCAAAACTCAGCGCTTCCGCTGACTCAAACACCTTCGGCGCCCCGATCGCTGCCTATGCGGTCGACCAGGTCTTTGCGGATATCTGGACTCGTCCCGGTCTGGACAGGCGCTCCCGCAGCCTGGTTTCGATGTCCGTCATGATTGCCATGCGTCAGCCCCATGAATTCGCCATCCACATGGGGGCGGGGCTCAATAACGGCCTCACATTGAAAGAAATCGAGGAAGTTCTCATCCAGGCGCTGCCCTACGTTGGCTATCCTGCCATCGCAACAGCACTCGTTGCTGCTGCCGAGGTTATCAAGGAGCGTGGTCTGGACGTCGACAAAAACTACACTGGCCACCGCGGCCTGCTTTGACACCAAACCGCATCCCCACTGCCGGTGTTGAACGACGCCTGACTGTGCAAGCCGAAGCCATCGTCTCGTGAACCACGATAGGTACCGATAAGTCGGCTTGTAGGAAGTTACCTCCGCGCTTGAGATCGACCTCTCGATGGATTGCGGCCAACGCGCAAGTAAATCCAGATGCCTGATCGACGCCGTAACCTGAAGCTGACCCACTACCTTCCGAGCAA
>DATNLE010000350.1:0-8365 GCA_035603035.1 Candidatus Acidiferrales bacterium
TGGAAGTCCGCCACGGCTCGGCAAACTTCGCTCGAGACGCTTATTATTGTCGGCCGTCCCGAATCAAAACCACGTCCGCATCCGTATGGCCACGAACCAACGCCAACTGCTTTCCATCGAACGACCAGTGAAAATCGAAAATGTGTTCGGACGTGAAGTCCGTGATCTGTCTGCCTTTGGAACCATCAAGCGGCTGCAGCCATAGATTGTCTACGCCACTATCGCGAACCGGGTAAATCACTCCCTTACCGTCTCTTGAAAAGTGGAGCAGGCCGAAGCGCGGCCGTTCGAATGCCACCAGCTTCGCCGCCTTGCTGCCATCGGTTTCCACCAGGGCCAGCATTTCTTTGTGCTCACCGGAGTGTTCCAGGGTGGGAAATGCGGCGAGTTTTCCATCCGGCGACACGGCAAACAGGCCAACGCTCGGCGACTCCGAAAGCACTTGCGGGGGGCCACCATCGATGGGCGCTTTTGCCAGTTTCTGCCCGCTCAGCCCCATGAAAAACACCCACTCGCCATCGTTTGAACAAACTGGGTTGGTATCGAGCTTCCCGTTTGTAACCTGCTTGAGAGCGCCTGCCGTATCCATTCGCCAAATGTTTTGCACGCCGCTCTGAAATCTTACAAAGACAATGGCACCGCCCTGGCCGCAGGCCGAAGGCGCGCCGCTGACGGAATGACCCGGAATCGGCGTCTTGTCGCCCGTAACCGGATCGATCAGATTCAGCACGTTCGCCTGATCGGAAATCAGCTTGTTCTCTCGCGTCCAGGTAAAGTTGGTATCGGAATCGGCCGACGTGATCTGCCGCACCTGGGCTGCCGGCGCGCCAACCGGCATCACCTGCAGGTTCCAGCGGTACGCATTCTGCACGGTGGCGAGGATATGTCCGCTACCGGCCACGCTAAGATCGGAGTAACTATTGGTGTCACGCGTGACCGCGGAATATACGCCCTTGGGATAGGAAACGAATCCGATTTGCGTCCGGGTGAAATTCGAGCTTTGCTCTTTGCTTAGCAGCAGCAGGCCGCTGCCATCGGGCAGCCATAAGGGTGTTGCAACAATGCGCTCGTTGCTGCTATAGAAAGCATTACGCTGTCCACTGCTTACATCCACCGCCACCAGCCTGAATAATCCATTCGCCACATCCACCTCTTGGCCAACAATCGTCTTCCCATCGGGCGACCACGCTGGCTGGTACAAGGCGTCGCTGCTCGGTCCACTGCTTAGGATCTTTTCCTCTCCACTGTCCACGGCGCGCACAATGAGTTGGTACTTGCCGTGTTCCGGATTGTCGTAGCGCATGTATGCAAACTTCTTTCCATCCGGAGAAAAAGTGATATTGGAATCGACGTCGGATACCAGTTTCTGCGGGGTACCCCCGAGCAGCGCGGCCCGGTACAGAAACTTCAAATTCGGATTTCCCACATCGCTACGCACGAGATAAAAATAGTTTCCGTCGGGCGAGAAGAGCAGGCCAGTGTAGTACAGGTCGGCTGCGGGCTGCACTTGGGCATTGCTGTTGGTCGGCACATTTCTGAGCCACAGGCTGGCCAGCCCATTATTTCTCGTCACGCTCAGAATGTACTTGCCATCCGGGGAAATGGCGACGTGCACGGCGTCGCCGGTATCGGTAACTTTGGTGACAGAGATGTCTTGGAATGGAGCGGGGCGGCTGCGCGTGAAATATGCATAGACTCCATACCCCGCAGCCGCTAGCAGCACTAAAACGATTCCCGTCATCACTCCAGTGCTGAGCTTGTGCTGCCGTGCTGCGGCGATCACAGCCGAACTTCCGGAACTACGGGCCGAGGAAGGGATGCCGCGAGCAGCCGCGGGCGAGGAACCCGTCATCGGAATCGCCGGAGCGCCCGTAGGGGCTGACGGTACCGACTTGCGTCCGGATTCCATATCCCGCTTCAGCCGCCGCAGATCGCCGCGCAAATCTCCGGCGGAGTGAAAGCGCAGGTCGCGATCTTTTTCCAGAGCCTTCCCGAGAATTTCTTCCAGTCGCGGCGGGACCGCGGAATTCAGCTGCGACGCCGGAACCGGATCGAGTTCGAGAATGGCGTGAAAAATCAACGCCGAGGTTGCGCCGGAAAAGGGCAAACGTCCAGTCGCCAGCTGGTAGATCACGACCCCCAGGGAAAACAAATCCGTCCGGGAATCCAATTCCTCGCCCCGAGCCTGTTCCGGAGACATGTAAGCGATGGTTCCTACCGTCGCGCCAGGGCTCGTCAGGTGTAACGGTTCGGGAGAGTCCTGCGTAGCCCCGATGGTTTCCATCGCCATCTCGGGACGCGCCAGCTTGGCAAGGCCGAAGTCCAGCACCTTCACCTGCCCGCGATCCGTAATGAATATGTTCGCGGGCTTAATGTCGCGATGGATGATACCCTTCGCGTGCGCGGCGTCGAGCGCATCTGCGAGCTGGATACTCCAGTCCAGCAGGCGATCGAGCGGCACGGGCCCGGACGCCAGGCGGCGGTCCAGAGTCTCGCCCTCCAGCAATTCCATGGCAATGAACGATTGCTCGGGCTGGTTCTCAAGCCGGGCTTTTTCCACCGCATAGATCGTGCAGATGTTGGGATGGTTCAACGCCGAAGCGGTGCGGGCCTCCAACAGGAAACGGTCCAACGCGTTTTGAGCACGAGAAAGTTGCGGCGGAAGAAACTTCAGCGCGACACGGCGCCCCAAGTCGAGGTCTTCGGCGCTGTAGACAATCCCCATTCCGCCGCTGCCTAACTGGCCCGTAATGCGGTAGTGCGAGATGGTCTGGCCGATCATGTGATGGATTGGGCGGGAAAATCCATCTTAGGGTGATGCGGGAAAGCAGTCAAACCACGTCGGGAGCGGCTTATGCGACCGACACCTGTTCGGCGGCGCTTACGGAATCGAAGAAACGAAAAAACTGCTCGACCCGCGTAACCTTGAGCGCGTTGTGGATGCGCTCGCTCACGCCTACCAGCGCCAGATTCCGTCCGCCATGCTGGCGGGTGACGTATGCGCCCACCAGCGCCCCGATGCCGGCGGAATCCACGTAAGGGACATTCGAGAAATCGATGATCAGCGCTCGGGAAGTGTCGGCGCGTATGGTGGCCTGGAACTCAAACATCGTGGTCATCACCAAGGCTCCATTGAGGCGGAGAACGCGCTGTCCGGGCTGCGTTCCGGGCTGATCTTCAATGCGGAGGGACTCTTGCGGCATCGGCAAATACTAAATCCTGCATTACAGAGGATTGTTAACGTAGTATTAATTTACGCCGGACAGGCTCGGCCTGGTCTAGATTGCGACCGCATGCTGACGGCGACGCGACTGTATTTCAATGTAGACGTTCACCAATGACACCGCGGCCGGTGTCACTCCGGGGATGCGCGAGGCTTGGGCCAACGTGCGGGGCTGCACATGGCTCAGCTTTTCCTGCATCTCATGCGAAAGTCCGCTGACCGAACGGTAGTCGAACCACCCCGGGATCGACCGCTGCTCCGACTTTTTCATCCGCTCCATGGCGCGCTGCTGTTGCAGTAGATAGCCCTCGTACTTAACTCCAGTTTCGACAGATTTCAATTCGTTCCGCACTTCCGACGAAATTGAAACCGCCGACGGCGAGGAACCAGCCCGGGCAAAAAACTCCGGCGCGATTTCTCTCAGGAGCGGAACGAGGTGTTCGATGGTTACTTCGGGGCGCTTGAGTAGTTGCGCGCAACTTTGGCCGACCGCCGAACTCCAGTCGTTTCCCTGCAGTGGTTGGTTCAGCATCACAGTGCTGAGCTTGGTCTTTTCCAGAAGCAGCTTCAGGGCTTCCAGTCGCTGCTGCTTCGTCTGAAAATCTTCCCAGGCTTCATCGGAAATCAGACCTACACGGCGGCCGTGCGGCGTAAGCCGACGATCGGCGTTATCGATACGCAAATGCAAGCGGAATTCCGCGCGCGAAGTGAACATTCTATAAGGCTCGTTGGTCCCCTTGGAAATCAAGTCGTCGATCAGGATCGCGGTGTATGCCTCGGTGCGGTCGAGAATCAGCGGGGCTTGCGCCTTCACCTGCAGTGCTGCGTTTATGCCTGCCATAAGGCCTTGGCAAGCGGCTTCTTCATAACCGGACGTGCCATTGATTTGCCCGGCAAGAAACAGGCGGGCAATCTTCTTCGTCTCCAAAGTGCGCTCCAGTTCCGTGGGATCAATGGAGTCGTACTCGATGGCATAGCCGGGACGTAGCATCTCCGCGCTTTCGAGCCCCGGAATCGACTTCAAGATGGCAACTTGTACTTCCACGGGCAGTGAAGTGCTCATGCCGTTGACGTAGATTTCGTGCGTGTTCAACCCCTCGGGCTCGAGGTAGAGTTGATGCACCTGCTTGTCTGGAAACTTCACAATCTTGTCTTCGATCGATGGACAGTAGCGCGGACCAATCGACTGAATCTGTCCGCTGTACATCGGTGAGCGATGCACGTTCTCGCGGATGATGCGCTGCGTCTCAGGCGAAGTCCAGGCAAGGTAGCAAGGCACCTGGGAGTCGTGATGGGCTACGCGCCGGGTGCGAAAACTGAACGGCGTTGGGTCCTGATCGCCGGGCTGCATCTCGAAGCGTGACCACTCGATGGTGCGTCCGTCAAGCCGAGGCGGCGTTCCCGTCTTTAGGCGGCAGCCGCGCAGGCCGAGCTTCTTCAGGGACTCGCCGAGCAAAACGGCGTTGGGCTCGCCGGAGCGCCCGGCCGGATACTGCTGCTCGCCGCAGTGAATCAGGCCGTTCAAAAACGTACCGGTTGTGATGATGACAGCGTCCGCGCCAACCGAGCGTCCGTCGCGGAGGCGCACGCCAAGAATCCGACGCGAGGTCTCAGAACCAGGCTCTTGGCTCTCATCTGCATTCCCATCGCCCTGCGGATGATTGACAGCCGCTGGCGGAGAGCTTTCTTCGAGGATCAGCTCTGCCACTTCCGCCTGCTTGATCTTGAGACTGGGCTGGCTCTCCAGCACCTCGCGCATCTTGAGACGATAGGCTTGCTTGTCGCACTGGGCGCGCGGCGACCATACCGCCGGCCCGCGCGAAGTATTTAACAGACGGAACTGGATGCCCACCGCGTCGGTGATCTCACCCATAATTCCGCCGAGCGCATCCACTTCGCGGACGAGGTGACCTTTAGCGATGCCGCCGATCGCCGGGTTGCAAGACATCTGCGCGATCAGGTCGACGTTGAGTGTGAAGAGCGCCGTCTTCAGCCCCATGCGCGAGGCGGCCATCGCGGCCTCGCATCCGGCATGGCCGGCGCCGACGACAACCACATCGAATTGTTCGGTGAACTGCATGGGAATGATTCGAAGCTCTAGCCAGGTTTCCGGTCGCCGCGATTTTCTGTTTTCATTCTAACAAGTTAGGGCGCTAGTGATTGCCATCCACTTGCCGCCCCGACAGACTCGCTCGTATATTGATGTGTCAAACCAGAAATCATCGGGGGTGGTCATGAATAGCACTCAGTTCCTGGAACAATTGGAGGCATCGATCGCCAGATATGACTTGCTCAGCCATCCGTTCTACAAAGCGTGGGCGGCTGGCGATTTGACGCGAGATGATCTCCGCGAGTATGCCCGCCACTACTATCATCATGTTCAGGCGTTTCCATCATACCTGGCCGAGTTCGCGCTTCGTCTCGACGAGGGAGAATTGCGGCGGGCAGTTCTGGCAAACATGATGGACGAGAAGGGTACCGCGGGCGGATCGGGCAAGGATTCTGTGACCCACTCCGAGCTTTGGCTCGATTTTGCCGAAGGCATGGGATCCAGGCGGGACATGCAGTGGCACCTGCCGGCCACCCCAGTTCGCGAACTGATGAAACACTTCCATCGCGTCGCCAGTGACGGTTTGCCGGAAGAAGCCTTGGCGGCGTTCTACGCCTACGAATCTCAGGTGCCGCGCGTGGCCAGAGAGAAAGAGCGCGGTCTTCGCGAAATGTATGGCGCGGATGATAAGACTTGTGGCTACTTCGCTCTGCACGCGACCGCGGACATTCACCACTCCGAGGTTTGGCGAACCCAACTGGAGAATCGCATCGCGGGAAATCCTGAAGCTGCCCAGGCTGCGCTCGATGCAGCCGGGAATACAGCAAACATGTTGTGGCATGCTCTTGACGGGATTGAGGCGGCGGGTATGAGTTACGCGGTTTAGTTCAGCTTGCACTGATCGCAATTTGGATGGATCGCGACCGCGGGCCAATGATTTCTGCGGTGGAGTTTTTGCCGCCATCATTGGCTTGTCGGCGCGTCGTTTCCTGGGCTTGTCGTTTCCTGCCCCTAAGATTCGGCGAGAAAAAAATAGAATGGCAAAAGAAATTCCTATCGGCGCCAAGGGCGAAGCGCGCGAGACGGTCGAATTCAGGCACACGCTCGCCGCCCATCACCCTGAGCTGCCACCGGTTTATTCCACGCCCGATATGATCCGGCTAATGGAGACTGCGGCCTTCCTGGCGCTTCAACCCTACTGCGAGGGCGACGAGATTACAGTGGGGACTGCGGTCAACATCGAGCACCGTGCTGCGAGCGCAATCGGTGCGCACATCCGAGCCCAAGCCGTGCTCGAGTCATTGGACGGTCGCTTCTATTCATTGCGCGTTATGGCGCGCGATGACGACCAGGAAATTGGCCGTGGAACGGTCGCTCGCGCGGTGGTAAGCATTGGGAAATTCTTGAAGAAATCGCAGACGAAAAAAACGAACCTTGAGCTGTGAAAAATGAGCTGTGAAAAATGAGCTGTGAAAAATCGCTTCCGCTCCCGGAGGCTGAATAATCTGGGCTGAACAATCTAGGCTGAACAATCTAGAATGGCATCATCATCGTAGGGAAGAATATGGCTCAGGAGCAGGCCAAGGCGGCATCCTTTCGCGTTCTGCACTCAGGCGGAGAGATTCTGCTGCTTCCCAATGTATGGGACGTCGCCAGTGCACGTCTCATCGAAGAGTCCGGCTTCCCGGCGGCGGCCACCAGCAGTGCCGGCATCGCCTTCTCGCTCGGCTATCCTGACGGGCAGAGGATTTCACGGGAGCAGATGCTGACAGTGATTGCTCGCATCGCAGAAGCTGTGCGGGTCCCGGTCACGGCGGACGTGGAAGCGGGATACGGAAAGACTCCAGAAGACGCGGGCCGAACCGCCCGGGCGGTGGTCGAAGCGGGAGCGGTGGGCATGAACCTGGAAGATGCGATTGGAGACTCGCCCTCCGTGCTGGTTGAATTGCCGCTGCAACTGGAAAAGATACGCGCTGTTCGCGAGATGGCAAGCCGTCTGAGGGTTCCGCTCGTGCTCAACGCGCGTACTGATATGTATCTTCTGCAGATTGGAGATCCGGCCGAGCGCTACGACGAAACCGTCCGCCGGCTAAGCGCTTTTCGGGAGGCGGGAGCTGACTGCGTTTTCGCGCCCGGAGTTCGGGATGCGCCTACCATCGGTCGGCTGGTAGCGGACCTAAAATGTCCGATCAATATTCTCGCGGGGCCCGGTTCTCCTTCGGTGCCGGAATTAGCCAAACTGGGAGTGGCCAGAGTGAGCCTGGGCTCGGCGACCATGCGCGCTACGGTCGGCTGCCTCCGCCGCATTGCGCAGGAGTTGAAGGCCACCGGCACCTACTCCAGTCTGGAAGACGCTCCCTCTCACGCTGAGATGAATCGCATGATGGAGCGCAAGCCCTGAAGATAGCTCTGATACCGGGATGACGACTAATAAGAAGCCTATCCTTATCGGTGTCATCTCCGATACGCACGGCCTGCTGCGTCGGGAAGCGCTCGACGCTCTGCGAGGATCGGACCACATCATCCATGCAGGCGATGTCGGAGCTCCCGAGATTCTCGATAAACTTCGCGACATCGCACCCATGACCGCGGTTCGCGGCAATGTCGACAAAGGCGATTGGGCTGGCGAACTGCCTGAAACCGACGTGCTCGAATCGGGCGGCATTTTGATTTATGTGCTGCACGATCTGCAGCGATTGAATCTCAAGCCCGTGGGCGCGGGATTTGCAGTGGTTGTCAGCGGCCACAGCCATGTTCCTAAACAGGAGATGCGCGACGGAGTGCTTTATTTCAATCCCGGGAGCGCGGGGCCTCGGCGATTCAAACTTCCGCTGAGCATCGGCAAACTAATCGTGGAGGGTGGCGTCGTGCGCGGCGAAGTTCTGCAGCTGCGAGTATCCCAGGGCTGAACGCCATTCCCACTCCGTTGCTACAATCGCAACCAAATGTCAATTGAGTTCAAAGTAGAAGCCCGCGAGGGTGCGGGCCGTGCCAGTCGACTGGTGACCCCGCACGGCGAGATCGAAACCCCGGTATTCATGCCGGTAGGCACGGCGGGGACGGTCAAGGCCGTGCCCCAGGACATTCTCGAA
>DATNLE010000357.1:0-24695 GCA_035603035.1 Candidatus Acidiferrales bacterium
AATTGTCGTCCCGGGCTTCGCGTTCGTCGCCATGAGCGGGCCGCTGATCCCGAAGCTCCGCGGTTCACCCGCCGCGGGAGCAGTATTGGACGGAGTGGTGGTGGGATCGCTGGCGCTGATCGCGGTTGTGGCTTGGCAACCGGGCAAAGTCGCCATAAGGGGCCGGCTCACGATTTCGATTCTGGCCGGCAGCGTCACCGCAATTTTCCGGCGCAAGATAAATTCTGCATGGTTGATCTTGGGCGCGGCCATGGTTGGGTGGATAGCGAAGGGTTAGCATCGCTCTGGCGATGCGTGCAGTGCCATTCACGATTATTCCAAGTCTCTCCAGTTGGGGCCTACGCCCATCTCTACAAGCAATGGCACCGCCAGTGCATGGACCTTTTCCATCTGCTCGCGGACCAGAGATTGTATCGTCTCTATTTCATTTTCAGGAACTTCGAATACCAGTTCGTCGTGAACCTGGAGAGTCATTCTGGATTTCAAATTGCGTTTGCGCACCGCGGCATCGATCCGGATCATTGCTAGTTTGATCAAGTCTGCCGCGGTGCCTTGCAGCGGAGTGTTCACTGCCGTCCGCTCTGCGAAGCCGCGCTGATTGGAGTTTTTTGTGTTGATGTCGGGAATGGGGCGAATGCGTCCGAAGAGAGTTCTTACTTTCAGATCCCGGCGAGCTTCTTCGAGCGTCTTGTCGATGAAGGTGCGGACGCCTTTGTATTGCTCGAAATAGTTTGCGATGAATTGTTTTGCCTCGGCAGGCTCGATGCCGAGATTTTGCGAGAGGCCGAAGGGCGAGAGTCCGTAGACGATTCCGAAGTTGACGACCTTAGCCTGGCGGCGATGGTCGGGAGTGACCATCAGCGGAGCAACACCGAAAACCTGCGAAGCGGTGAGGGTGTGAATGTCGTCCCCCCGACGGTAGGCCTCAACCAACAGCGGATCGCGGGAAAAGTGAGCCAGGAGCCGTAGCTCGATTTGCGAATAGTCAGCGGTGAGCAGAACGTGGCCGGGCTCGGCAATGAATGCGGCGCGAATGGCGCGTCCGAGTTCGGTCCGAATCGGAATGTTTTGCAAATTCGGATTGGCAGAAGATAGGCGTCCCGTGGCGGTTCCCGTCTGGCCGAACGTGGTGTGCAAGCGTCCGCTAGACCGACTGATGAGCGCGGGCAGAGTGTCGACGTAGGTCGACTTAAGCTTGGTAAGCTGCCGGTAATCGAGGACCATGCGCGCGATGGGATGATCTTCGGCAAGAGTTTCAAGAACGTCGACCGCGGTCGAGATAACTCGGCCTTTGCCATACTTCACCGGCTTTGCCAGATTCAGTCGGTTGAAGAGAACATCACCCAGCTGGCGGGGAGAGCCCACATTGAATGGAGTGCCCGCGATCTCATGGATCGCTTTCTCTTTGATGGCGATTTCACGTTCGAGTTCGGTTGACATTTGCGCGAGCGCATTCGTGTCGATTTTTACCCCGGCCTGCTCCATGCGGGTGAGCACGGGAACGAGCGGCAAGTCAATTTCTTCGTAGAGCCTGGTCAGACCAGCCTGTCTTACTTCTTCACGAAAAACAGCGGTCAGCCTGCCGGTAACGTCGGCGGACTCGGCAAGATCCCCGCTGAGTTTGAGATTGAAGCGGCGGAGAGCGACATCCGCGAGACGATGCGAGGAGTAGGTGGGATCCAGTAAGTAGGAATACAGCATGGAATCATGCAGGACGCCTTGAAGATGAACACCGAGAGAATCAAGCGCGTGGATCGCAGACTTGTAATCGTGAATTGCCTTGGACGGCGTAGAGCTTGTCAAAACGGAGCGCAGTTTTGTGGCTCCGTCGCCGGAGTCAAGTTTTACGATTGCGGCTGAGCCTCCGGCCGCCGAGACGGCGATGCGGCGCGACACGGTCTCGGTCGCGGCTGACGGATCTTCCGATGAGGCGTCGGTCAAGGGAAGCATTGCTTCCGGAGGTTCTTCCTCGACGATCTCTTCCTCGGTCACAGGCAGCGATTCCGTCTGACCCAATTCAACTGCGATCGCAAGCGAACCGTGCTCCGCCACAGAGTCGAGAATAGCTTCCACGTCAGCGGCGGTTTGGGCCTCAGCGTAATGAGTTTCCGCCATCTGCACTTCCGGCAGCAATTCCTTCAGCAGCGACGTGAATTCCAGTTCGGTGAAGAGTTGCCGGAGAAGAGTGACATCGGGCTCGCCGGCGCGCATGGCTTCGACGTTGAATTCCACGGGGACGTTGGTGTCGATGGTAGCCATGCTCTTGCTGAACAGAATTATGTCGCGGTTGTTGAGCAGCGATTCGCGGTAAGTCTTCTTTTCCACTTCGGCGGCGCGATCCAGCGCCTGCTCGACGGTGCCGAAGCGCTTGATGATTTCCACCGAGCCTTTGTCGCCTATGCCGGGCGCTCCAGGAATGTTGTCGATGGTGTCTCCGCGCAGCGCCATGATATCGATGACCCGCTCCGGCGGAACCCCGAGAATTTCCTCGACCTTAGCGGCGTCGCAAATCAGATTATCTTTCGGAGGATTCAAGATATGAACATCTTGGTTGACCAGCTGCATCATGTCTTTGTCGCTCGAAACGACATAGACGCAATAGGACGCGTCCGCCGCTTTGTGGGCGAGAGTGCCGATCACGTCGTCGGCTTCGAAGCCGGCAAGTTCGAGGATCGGGATGCGGTAGGCTTCGAGGGCGCGGCGGATGTAAGGAATCTGCTGCGCCAGATCCTCGGGCATGGCGGCGCGGTTGGCTTTGTAGCCTTTGTATTCAATCTCTGTAAAAGTTTGCGTCTTGATGTCGAACTTGCGAACGGTGGTGATCGCCTCGGCCTGGGTATCGCGGAAAGTCTTGGCCGCGACGTCGAACACGGCCGCAAGATAGGCCGGTGAAAAATCATCACGCAGTTTGCGCAGCATGTTGACGAAGACGAGTACGGCGGCTGTGGGTAAGCCCGCTTTGGTCGACATTGAGCGCTGCCGCGCCATGGCGTGATAGGCGCGGAAGATGAACGACATGGTGTCGATCAGGAAGATGCGAGGTTTGGCGGACTCGATCCTTTGACTTGGGACCCGCGATACCGTCGGGGAAGGCTCATTCGGAGGCTCAGGAACCGGAGATTTTCTTCGTGGGGCCAAGCAAATAGTTTAGCAGCCGGAGCCGGCAAGGAGGCGCCCGGAAATCCCTCGGTAGTGTCTCGGAGACACTACCATCCCTGATCCAGTTTCGCCGGCCATGCAGGGGAGGCCTCCGGCGATCAATTGCGAAGCTAAAAATCGACCGTGAAGTCTGCCTGTACGATCTTCTTGCCTTCACTGGGACGATTGCGGAACACGAGGTAAAACTTGGCGGGGTGATTCTGGGAGGTGGGGAGTCCGAAATCTATCTCTTGATCATGAGAGGCATCTACCAAGAAGAGCACATCGACTGGTTGACCGCTTAAAACGTGGGCGTATTGCTCCTCATTCATGAGAAGAAAGGCTATGTCAGCCGCCTCCTCGCTGGACTGATTTCCTGCCTGCCGAATAAACGATCGATAGCGTCCGTGCAATTGCGGGGTCGCCGCATGCGCGGGTATCAGGAAAGAAAAAGTAGCCGCGGTGGCGACGGAGAATGTCTTGTGCAGAATGACTCCGCTGGTTCCTACCGGGGATGGCGCGATCAGATCGCTGGGAACCAACTTGCGGGGAGCACGATCCTCCGCCGGTTTGTCGGTCTTTGCCCCTTCCATTAATTGTTCAAGCGGGCTAACCATGGTTACCGTTTTGTGGGAAGCTGAAAGCGGCGTAGTCTCTGCTTCTTTTCCTTCCGAATCGGTCTCTCTCGATTGCTGGAAGATCGAAAGCTGCTTCAGTTGTGGGATACGATTTCCGTAGTGCACGAAGGCTGCAATTGACAACCCACCGATTGCGAGCCAACACAAAGCTGCTCTCATCCGATAACCTCGCGCGAACTTATATCGCTGCGCGAGGATATTTTCCCAAGGTAAACAAAACCTCGCAAATGCCCAAAGTTACTTGCCGCGCTTGCCGTATTCGGTGGTGTAGTGCAGTTGGATCTCTCCGCAGGTGCCTTGCTCGGCGGAGTAGACGACGCAGGTGTCGAAAGGACGCGAATAGACGTGCAGACTGACGGCTCGTTGATTGGATTCGCGGGGATTGAAGACACGATGCACAGGCTCGCGCGGGTCGACGGCGCAGGGATGCGAAGCATTCATCTCTAGCGTCCCGGTTGACTTGATCGTGCTTTTACCGGCGGCGATGTCTTCATGGACTACGTGAAAATTCTCGACCAGCAAACGGCCGACGGGCACGGCCATCCAGCAGTTCTGGTCGCGATGGTTGTGGACGGAACTGGCTTGACCGACTTCCCAGCAAATGGCGAGTAACTCGTAGAGAGAAGTTTTGTCGACGAGATTGCGAGTGTAGTGTTGGCCATCCCATGTGAGATAGGGCGCGAGCGATTCGGGGTCGAGTGGCGAGTCTTCCAGAAACTTGCGAATTTGCTCCGTATGATCGAAGGCTGCTTCCGGAAACTTCCTCAGGGCGGAGATAAAATCATGAATCGAGACCTGCTTTACCGCGGTGGACATGGGTTTCTCTGGGAAAAGTATAACGCAACGCTGCCGAGAAACAAGCTTTCGCCCGCAAGCGGACATCGAGGAACACCGTCCAGGTCGGTTAGCCTGCCGAAGTGATCAGCCAGAGGCTAGTCGATGAACATGCAGTCTCCGTAGGAATAGAAGCGATACTTCTCCGAGACGGCGTGCTGGTAGCCTCGCAGAATATTTTCCTTCCCAGCAAAAGCGCTCACCAGCATGAGCAAAGAAGACTGTGGCAAGTGGAAATTTGTCAGCATTGCTTTGACCACCTTGAATTCGAATCCTGGATAAATGAAAAGGTCAGCCGCGCCGGCACCCGCGGCGATGCTCCCTGCGCCGGCGCGAACCGCGTGTTCGAGAGCGCGAACTGTGGTGGTGCCGACGGCAATGACGCGACGCGCTTTCAGCAGAGCCTGATTGATCGCGTCGGCGGCCTCGGGAGAAATAGAGTAGGGCTCGGAGTGAAGTTTGTGATTTTCGACCCGCTTTACGCGGATGGGCTGAAATGTTCCCAGGCCCACGTGCAGGGTAATAACGACGGTCTCAACGCCGCGCTGGCGAATGCGATCCAGGACTTCAGGGGTGAAATGTAGGCCGGCGGTAGGGGCGGCGACCGAACCGCGTGGCTCGGCATAGACGGTTTGATAGCGTTCGCGATCACGGGAAGAATCGGCGCGTGCGATATAAGGTGGGAGCGGAACATGGCCAATGCGATCTAGAGCAGCGAAAAAGTCCCTGACCGGCTGAAAGCGGATGTGGCGCTCGCCGAATTCGGCTCGGGCAAGGACCTCCGCTTCGATTTCGTCAGCCTCGCCAAAGCATAGGCGTTCGCCGACGCCGATTTTTCGGCCGGGTCGAACCAGGCATTCCCAGTCGTTGGGCTCGGTAGAGATCTGCCGCGCCAGCAGGACTTCGATGCGGCCGTGCAGAAAATCTCGCGTTGCAGGTCTATGACTATTAGGACTGACAGCCTGCGCCCGCCTGCCCTGGCGACGGCCATAGAGGCGGGCGGGAAAGACGCGGGTGTTGTTGAAGACCATCAGGTCGCCGGGGCGCAACCGTTCGGGAAAGTCGCGAAACATTCCGTCAGACCATTGGCGGGTGTTGCGTTCGAGATGCAGCATTCGTGAAGCGTCGCGAACGGCGAGCGGTTCCTGGGCGATGAGTTCGTCGGGCAGATGAAAATGAAAGTCAGAGACCAGCACGGCTTCAAATTATAGGGGCAATGCCCGGCAACCTACGGGTTGAGGCCATGGCCAAGATATTTGTATCGACTTGGTAAATTTGTTTGTCTGTTCGAGCCAGGTGCGATACTATGCGGGGGCTGAAGGTTTTTGCCGCTTTTCGTCGCTCCCCTAAGAGAGTTTTTCCATGTCCGCTGAACGTAAACACAGGGAAGAGATTGTTCGCTACGGGCGCATGTTGCACGAGCGCGGGTTCGTGGCGGCGATGGACGGAAATCTGTCAGTCCGGCTGCACCGAGAGCGGATCCTGGTAACGCCCACCGGCGTGAGCAAGGGCGCCATGCGAGCCGCAGATATGGTGATCGTAGACCAGGACGGAACGCGGGTCGCGGGACGGCGAAATGTGACCAGCGAGATCGGCATGCACGTTCTCGTCTACCGCATGCGCCCTGACATTCAAGCGATCGTGCATGCGCACCCACCTACTGCTACCGGCTTCGCGGCGGCGGGGATGGCGCTGACGGAACCGCTGGTGTGCGAAGTGGTGATGGGGTTGGGATGCATCCCGCTGGCGCGCTACGGCACTCCCGGCACGTCGGAACTGGCCAAAACGTTGGAACCTTACGTGCCTCACTACGATGCCATTCTGATGTCGAATCACGGCGTGGTCGCTTACGGCGACACGATCGAACACGCCTACATGAAGATGGAAACAGTGGAACACTTCGCCCAGATCGCGCTGGTCACGCACTTGCTGGGGCGGCAGCAGCCGCTGACCGGGGTTGATATCGAGAAACTGTTGCTGGCGCGGACCAAATATTTTGGCGGAAAGATGGCCGCGGCGATGCCGATGCCGATGGCGATGGTAAGAGAGCCGGAGAAAGTAAGCTGAGCGAGACCGGTCGCGCCCACTTCGGCTGCTATCTAACTTCAACAGCAAGAAAGCTTTACGGCAGTTTCGAGATGCGCCTCGCTGCGCGAGCCGGGGCGGCCGTCGCCCCGTGGTTTGGCTGAATTCCAGTCTATTCGCCCCCGATGCGGAAGCGAAATCCGGCGCGGAAGTTCGCCCGCAGAGCCGGATAACCTGTGACTTCCTCGTAAAAGCGATTGAGAATGTTTTCCGCATTGCCGTAGACCGTTACACGAGAATTGATTTTGTACCATCCCCCGGTGTCCAGCAGAAAATATCCCGGAGTGTGATTGATACCGAAGCCGTCAAAGTCGGAGTCCGGGCGTGGACCCACGAAACTGCCGCCCAGATTTCCGCCCCAGCGCGAGCCAAGGTAGGTGAGCAACGTGGTAGCGGAGTGCCTGGGCCGGCGGAGAAGGGGATCTCCCTGGGCATTGGGAGGAAAGCTGCCCGCAGGCGCTAGCAGGATTTGGGTCGAAGTATAAGTGTAGGACGTGTTCCAAGACCAGCGCTGAGTTAGCCGACTTTGCAATTCCAGTTCCGCTCCGTGAGCGAGAGATTTTTCCAGATTGACGTACTCTCCCTGAAAAGTATTAGGGTTGACGGTAACGAATTCAATTTGATCGTGAAATAAATTGTTGAAATAGTTGGCGACGAAAACGAATCGCCTGAGCAGGTTCTGCTGAAAACCGGCTTCCAGGGCCCGGTTCCTCTCGGCCTTCAAGTTGAGGTTGGGGAGCTGGAATTGGCTGCTGACGAAGGTCTCTTCAAAGCGAGGTTCCTTGATACCTGTGGCGTAAGAGAAATTCAGTCGAGTACCGGAGAACAACCGCCCGCCGCGCAGAGCCTGAAATCCGACGGCGACTCGCGGAACCCCGGTGTTGCCGAAGGTTGTGTTGTGAACAAAGCGCCCGCCTGCGACCACACTGAGCCGCCCCAGGGTCAGCGCCTGTTGGGCATAAGCTGCCTGGTTCAGGCGCAACCCACGGCCGCCACTTGCGAAGTCCGCAGGTATCGGGTCATTGACCGAGCCGTTTTCATCCTCGAACTCATAACCGATCGTGGTCTCCGCCCAAGTGCGCTCAACATAGTCGCCCTGATAGTCGAAGCCGGCGCGGTTGATGCTGACCAAGGCCTCAAAAGGGGTGTTGATGGCGCCAAAGGGAGTGTTCTCGGGCGAAATGCCGCTATCCAGGT
This sequence comes from Candidatus Acidiferrales bacterium, assembly GCA_035603035.1. Classification (GTDB taxonomy): domain Bacteria; phylum Acidobacteriota; class Terriglobia; order Terriglobales; family Acidobacteriaceae; genus Sulfotelmatobacter. Next base: position 7,893 of record DATNLE010000357.1, read on the forward strand.
TCGTCGTCTTCAGGTTGTATTCGAAGCCCGTGAAGTGGTGCGTCCAATTTGATCCCGTCTTCACGGCCAGGTCAAGACTTGCAAGCAGGTTGTTCTGCCGGGCACGCGCGCCCAGGTCCGGGGAAAGAACATAGGTCACGCCAAAGACATCAAATACATTATTCCCATTGAAGTTCCATGCTCCCGGCGTTCCGGTAACGCTGTTGTCGTGGCGGGCGCGCAGGCGGAGGGAAATCCGGTCGTTAACCGAGAATCCTATATTCGCGCCCTCGAGAGAATTGGAGTAATCGGCATTCGGGCCGGAGCCGCTGGTATTGAATTGCTGGCCGAAAATGTTGTAATCAAACCGGCGCTGTGACCCGGAGAGTGAAGCGTAGCCGTTTTCCGTGCCGTAGTTGCCTGCATCGGCACCGAAGCGAAGTTCGGGAACAGGCGTGCTCCCGGTGCTTGTCCAGGCCTGAACCACGCTGGTCATCGCGTCGGAACCATAGAGTGTACTCTGTGCGCCACGCAGAAACTCCAGGCGGTCGGCTTCGCCGAGGGGAAGACTCCCAAGGTCAATTGTTCCGCCCGGCTCGGTGACGCTTACGCCATCGACGATCACTTTGTTGTAGTTGGAGTTACCGCCGCGCACGAAGAGGGAAGAGAGTCCGCCGCGCTGGCCGGATGTGTTGACGACCGCGCCGGGAAGGAAGCGGATGGCGTCATCGGCGGCAACCGGATTCATAATTTGCAACTGCTCTTGGTTCAGAGTAGCTACATCGGCGCCGGCAGAACTGGCCTCCACCGGGGTGCGGGTGGCGGTCACGACCACAGTTTCTGATGCCGGCGCCAACCGAAGCTGGATGGTAATGACATCGGAATGAGTGGCGACATCCTCAATCTGAGAGGCGAAGCCTGGAGCCAAGACTTGGAGATGCAGTGGGCACTTGCCGGAGGGCAGGTCTGCGATGCTAAAGCCGGCGAAGGTAGCGACTCCCAGTGCAGAGGAAGTAACGACTTCGACAGAAGTCCCGGTACATTTTGAAGTCAACAACACCTGAGCGCCGGCAACAACCGCGGAATGTGGATCGATGACTTTGACCTTGAGATCGGCAGCGGATGCCGCAGCGAGAGCAACAAAGAGCAACAACGAAGCGCGAAGTGCGCACATAACCATTCCTCTCTTTTCACGCGAAAGGGCTGAAGGTGGACGGTTTACGCCGGTCTCCTGGCTTTGCGAGTAAGGATGCCTGATCTCTGCGGGTCAGAACATCCGGTTTCCTGCAGACGGCCTTCCCGGGATTCATCCCAGTGACCGGCTGCGATTTTCTCGCTTACAGTTGCGCGGCAGCGCGGGAATTGCACCCGCTTCCCTGACTTTGTCTTTGCCGCAAGGCAAAAGACGCGCAAACCGAAGGACATTTGAAAGAACGGAAAACACTGGTCTAAGAAATCTACTGGCAGGATCGGGTATAAATCAAATTGGCCGAGACGACTTCAACTTCCAGGAACATGCTTTCGCACCGATGTTTCCTCTCCCACAAATACCAGGCAGCCATTCGGATCTTCGATGTGAAACTCGGTCATGCCGTAATCTCTATCGAATAAGTCGCGGATGCGGTAGCGGTCTTTGAGACTTTTAACCTGCTCCCACAGCAGGTCGATACCGCAAACTTCGATGTAGATTTCAGTATGTCCCCGCACGCACCGCATCACTTCTTCGGATGCGGCCTTCATGAAGTGAATGGTCTGGCCATCGCGCGCCATGATGGCATACTCCGCGGACTTCATCCCGGTGCTGAATCCGAGGATATCGTGGTAGAAGGCAAGGGTCTCATCCATGTTGTCAACAGCCAGCATGGGGCTTATTTTCCTGGCGGTGTAGGCTGCGGCGATCGTTTTCTCCACCGGCTCATGATCCTCGGCTATGATCCTCAGGTGCCATAGGGCAATTCGGGCGAACCGACTTTCCCTATATTGCCTTCGGCGAATTCGCGAACGCGGTCAAGCGAGTTCTGCAGCTCTTGCTGATAGCATTCTACCTCTTGGTCGCTGGCATCCGGCGGAACCGGGATAAGCTTGCCGAAGCGCACCAGTACGCGGGAAAAAGGTTTCGGGATCAGGAGGCGATCCCAGGTGTTGAGGATCCATGCTCGCTCGACCGCCATGTGAAACATGCTCAAGGGAACACCGGAAGAACGTGCGAGGGCGACCGGTCCGGGCTTTACTTTGTAGCGCGGACCGCGCGGCCCATCCAGGGTAAAGGAGACGGTCCAGCCTTCTTTCAAGGCACGTCGCAACCCGAGCAGGGCGCGGACAGCGTTGCGGCTGCTTGAGCCTTTGACGGCGACGAATCCAAATTTGCGGATGATGCGCCCCATGTATTCACCGTCATAGCTGTTGCTGCTCATCACACGAACGCCAATATTGCGGCAGATATAAGTTGCGGGAATGATGGAGGCGTGCCAGGAGGAGACGATCAGCGGCCGCTGTGCGACGGTCTGCTGTGCGCCTTCTTCCGAAGAAACGCACACCCGCAGCGTCGGACCGATGATCCGGATGAACCAGTATCCGGCAAAAATAATGATACGCAGAACGATTCGCTGGCGGAGGGTGAAGCGCTGCCGACTGGGAGAACCTTCGGTCTCGGCAGGCGCTTCGCGAGTGCTGGCTTCGCTCACGAAGATATTGTAACGGGGCGGTGTAGGGTACGCCTGGTTTCGCCCGGCGGGACAGCCGAGAGGCTATCCCCACACGGATCGCGGAGGAGCGGAAGGTCTGCTAGGTTTCCAGGTAAGCGTCAATCCACACTTTGACTTTGTGGCGGCGATCGTCAGCCGGATCGAAGCGCACTCCGAACGATTTGCTCTTACGCCAGGTAACAACTCCGCGGATGTTCACACGGGGCAGTGTGAGCAGAGAAAACGAGATTTCGATTTTGCTTCCCGAAGGCATATCCTCAGAGCTCTTTAACGACATGCCGCCGGAGCTGATATCGATGCTGGATGCACTCAGGCGGTGTCCGTCGGGGCTCGCGAGCGTGACCTCGGTCATGATCGGTACCCGCGCATAACGGCGGAATTCGTGAAGTACAAGCATGTGCGTGGCGCGGACCAGTTTGAGTGCCGCGGGCCGCTCCAGCGGCTCCTGAAACATGGCGTTGATGCCGTACTTGGAATAACGCATCGCTTCATGTGCACTGCCGCCCAGGCCGTAAAGCACGATGCGGCTGTTCGAAGGCGAAGTGCGTGCGGCCTCCATCACAGCCTCAGCGCCGGGAGCGAGATTGAGCACGCAGGCCTCGAATTTCTCCAGGCGCAGGCGCTCCGCTGCGCTGGTTGACACCATCACCGTCTCAATACCGAACTGGCGAAAGCATTCGGTGAGCAGAGATCTGGCAGATTCTTTTAGGTCGACGAGGGCGGCGCGGGCCGTCCCCTTTCTGGTGGGGGCGGGTGCCAAGGCGGTACCGAAGGCTTTTTCCATAGGGGTTGGGTCGATTTCGAGTACGCGACTTTCATTGTGGCGCGGCCGGGGGTAGATGGATAGACACCTAAGGAGCAAGGCTCGGAGCCCAAAGGTGTCATTACCTTGGATGGACTGGTGGGTGGGAAAGCCAGCTAAAGTTTGCGGGAAGCTCGCACCGGGAGCGCTCTGAGTGCTTGAGAGATGTGCGGATTATTTTATTCTGACCAGCGCTTGAACAGCAGGGCGCCGTTCGTGCCGCCGAAGCCGAAGGAATTCGACATTGCGTATTCCAGCTTAGCCTTGCGGGCATGGTTGGGGACGAAATCCATTGCATCGGTTTCTGGGTCTTGATTCACCAGGTTAATGGTGGGAGGCAGGATCTGGTCGCGGAGTGCGAGAACGGTGATGCCGGCTTCGAGCCCGCCGGCGCCGCCGAGCAGATGACCGGTCATCGATTTGGTGGAACTGACAGGAATTTTACGTTCCCCAAAAAAATTGCGGATGGCGTGAGCCTCAAGCGTGTCGCCGATCGGCGTGGAGGTCCCGTGAGCATTGATGTAGTCGACTTTGTCCGAGCCGATGCGCGCGTCGCGGGCGGCGTTGCGCATGACTCGGAAGCCACCTTCATGTTCCGGGGCGGGTTGCGTCATGTGGAATGCGTCGCCGGACATTCCATAGCCCGCCACTTCTGCGAGCATGGTTGCGCCGCGATTCTTGGCGTGCTCAAGTTCTTCAAGCATTAGAATCCCGGCACCCTCGCCCATGACAAAGCCGTCGCGATCCCTGTCCCAGGGGCGGCTCGCTTTCTCCGGATCGTCGTTCCGCGTGGAAAGCGCGCGCATGGCGGCGAATCCGCCGACTCCCATGGGCGTGATGGCTGCCTCGGATCCGCCCGCGATCATCACATCAGCATCATTGTGCTGAATGATGCGGAAAGAATCTCCGATCGAGTGGGCGCTCGTGGTGCAGGCTGTGGCCGTCGCTTCATTCGGGCCTTTGGCGCCGAAGCGCATCGACACATGGCCCGCGGCCAGGTTGACGATGGCCGCCGGAATGAAAAACGGGGAAATCTTACGCGGACCACCCTCGAGGAGTGCGGCGTGTTCGCGTTCGATAATATCGAACCCGCCGATGCCGGAACCAATATGCACGCCCACGCGTTCGGCATTTTCCGGGGTGATTTTCAGCCCGGACATTTTGAACGCCTCATCCGCGGCGGCCAGCGCCAGGTGAATGAAGCGTCCCATCTTCTTGACTTCTTTTTTTTCGATGAAGTTCAGCGGATCGAAGTTCTTCACCTCGGCGGCAATCTGGCAGGCGAAGTTGCTGGAGTCGAACTGGGTGATGCGGGCAACGCCACTCTTGCCGGCGAGCACGGCCTGCCACACTTCTCCGGTGGTGTTGCCCACGCCACAGATCAGGCCGATGCCGGTAACTACGACCCTGCGTCCCAAACTACTTGCCACCTTTCGAATGCTTGGAGATGTAATCAATGGCATCCTGCACGGTGCGGATTTTTTCCGCATCTTCGTCGGGAATTTCGATGTCGAAGCCTTCTTCGAAAGCCATCACCAGTTCGACCGTATCCAGTGAATCCGCGCCCAGGTCATCCACGAACGAAGCGCTCGATGTAACCTCGCCTTCGTCCACCCCCAGCTGCTCCACAATGATCTGCTTTACTTTCTCGTCAACGGCTGCCATGTTTCTCCTCGCTTAACCTCGATTAGATTTTAAATTCGATGTCTGAGACTCAAGATCGCCGCATTCGCTGTGCTTGTTCCGGTCCGACTTCTCATGATTCTGACGCGACTGCAACGGAAAAAGGCGAACGTGTAGTGTAACGGTCGCGATAAATGGCTGTAAAGAAAGCTCCGGACTTTCCGAGGCCGGAGCTGTGGTATACCTTCAGCATCCTAAATGTGGCCGCTCGTAGCGGTCAAACCACATGCGAGCCGTCGTGCAGCGGGTAAGCCGTGCCCAAGTTGTGATCGAGGAAGAGATCAGCGGCCAGATCGGTCTCGGACTGTTGATTTTGCTGGGCGTCGGCCATGACGATACCGAGGCCGACGCGAATTACCTGGCAGAAAAAATCGCTGGCCTGCGGGTGTTTGAAGACGATTCGGGAAAAATGAATCGCAGCGTGCAGGATGTCGGCGGCAGCGTGCTCGCCGTCTCGCAGTTCACGCTCTACGGCGATGTGAGACGCGGCAAGCGCCCTTCATTCGACGGGGCCTCTCCCCCCGAAAAAGCGCGCCAACTTTACGAGTTTTTCGTGGAACGGATTCGCTCTACCGGTCTGCGCTGCGAGACCGGCCGCTTTCAGGAAATGATGAAGGTGGAATTGGTGAACGAGGGGCCAGTGACGATTCTGCTGGATTCGGCGCGAGTCTTCTAGCGCCGCTAAAGCTAAGGCTCTGCCCGGGCTGCTCTGGTCACGGGCAAACCCGGAGCTGGCACCATCGGGATTAGGTTGCGCTGGTTTCCAGCAGCGAATCGGCTTGTGGAGATGAGAGGTCGGCTAATTCGAGCTGCAGATTGCTGGAGTTCGTCGCATACGCCAGTCCCGTTTCCAAGTCGATGATCCCTTCGCGGATGAGTTTTTCGATCTCGCCGTCAAAGTGCTGCATGCCTTCTTGATCCCCCACGCGCATCGCATCCAGCAGGGTCTTGCCTTCCCCTTCGCCTTTTTCCACATAGTCTCGCGTGCGCAACGTGGACTTCAATATTTCAATTGCCGCAATGCGGCCAGCCCCATCCTTACGGGGAATCAGTCTCTGTGAAATGATGTAGCGAAAGCTTTTCGCCAGGCGGTTTCGCAGAGTGTGCTGCTCGTCCATCGGGAAGGCGCCAAGAATTCTCTCCACCGTCTTCGAAGCGTCGATGGTGTGTAAGGTGGAGAGCACCAGGTGACCCGTTTCAGCCGCTTCCATTGCGATCTCGATGGTCTCGCGGTCCCGCATCTCTCCCACCAGAATCACTTTCGGAGCCTGACGCAGCGCTGCCCGCAGAGCCAGGGCAAAGCTTGGAGTATCACTGTGCAATTCGCGTTGGTGGACGATGCAGTTCTTATGAGGGTGCAGGAACTCAATAGGATCCTCAATGGTGAGAACATGATAAAACTGCTCGCGATTAATTCTGTCGATGATCGCGGCCAGAGTGGATGATTTGCCGGAGCCGGTGGGGCCGGTCACCAATACGATGCCGTTGCGCAGACCTACAATTTTTCCCAGCTCGGAAGGCAAGTTCAGCGTGTCAAAGTCCGGGATTTTGCCGGGAATAACTCGCATGACCACGGCGCAGGTTCCGCGCTGCATAAAGATATTGACGCGAAACCTCGTCAGACCCGGCAGACTGTAAGACACGTCGCAGGATCCCGACTTCTTCAGATTCTCGATGGCGTGCTGGTTGTTACCGATGAGGTCACTGGCAATGCGCCGTGTGTCTTCCGCGCTGAGAGGACGCGCCGCTCCCGCGGACGCCAGTTTGCCATTGATTTCGACCAGCGGCGGCTTTCCCGGCGAGAAAAAAAGGTCGCTAACCTTGGCGGAGGTTCGCAGCATGGCTGCCAATAGATCAGGCGTCGGCGTTCGCACCGGGGCTGGAGCCACGGCTGCGGCGCTAGCTGCAGCAGCACCGGAGGCCGGTGCGGCAGCGGCAGCAGCAGGGACAGCAATATTGGGCGGACGGATCGTAGGGGAAGACATAAGTAAGGTCCAATTCGTTCCCGGCGGTCGATTCTTAGTACGGTTTGGTAATTCGGTTAAGAAGCGTGGATCGAAGCGTCAGCGCAAAGCGGTCACGGCGCAAACAAACCTATCCGGCAAGCCTCTGGTGAAGTTTCCTTAGCAGGCCTGTCTTGCGGCTTCGTCTCCGATGGTACAAGAGCGCGGGTCAGCAGCAGAGCCTAAAGGGCTCTCATTTCGTTACCGAGGTCACACTCGAGCTCCGCGGCAAATAAACGCCAAGATAAATTTTGCTCGCTGGTGTCACGCGCAATTTCGCGGCAGGTTTCCGCAGGTCGGCGTCAGTGGGCGGCGATGATTATATCGGCCACGCGTGCCGCTTCAACGGCCGCCTTCACATCATGGGTTCGCAAGATGTGAGCGCCCTTAAAGATGAGAGCAGTCTGCGCTGCAAGATTTCCATAAAACCGGTCCGCGGCAACAGCATCTTTTCCGTGGTTCGCCAGCATTCGGCCGACGAATGACTTTCTCGAAGTTCCCGCAAGCAGCGGCAATCCCAGCGACTGTAATTCTTGAAAACGAGCCAGCAGAGGATAATTCTGTTCGAAGTTTTTACCGAAACCAAATCCAGGATCGACAACGAATTTTTCCCGGCGTACGCCTGCTACCACAGCCGCTTCCACCCACTCCCTGAGTTCGCGCTTCACCTGCAAAACAATATCGCCGGGCGGCGGCAGAGTGCGCCACTGTTCGGGACGGCCACGCATGTGCATCAGAATGGTTCCGCATTTTAGTTCGGCAACGGTCCTCGCCATTCGCGGATCCCAACGCAGCCCGCTGACATCATTGACGATCTCCGCGCCCGCTTCCGCGGCACCGCGTGCGACGAGGGATTTATAGGTGTCGATGGAGATTACCGCATCGGGTCTGATTCTTTTCAGTTCTGTAATCACCGGCAACACGCGCCGCAGTTCTTCTTCCGCACTCACCGCAGTTCGAGCGCCCTCCGGCCTCGGGTCTTCGTCCTTCCATTCCGGCTCTCGTTTCTCGGCCGAGGAGGCAGCGGCCACGCTGGCCCCGGGACGGGTGGATTCGCCACCCACGTCAATGATGTCGGCACCTTCGTCGAGTAGCCGCAGCCCGTGCGTGATCGCCTTTTCAGAATCGAGGTATAAGCCGCCATCAGAAAAAGAGTCCGGGGTCACATTGACAATGCCCATGATCAGCGTGCGCTTTCCGAGTTCCAGCGTGCGCGTCTCTAAACTCCACTGAAAGACCGCTCTCATGCGGCAGATTCTAAATGAAAGGAGAATCCATCGTTCGTCATGCTTTGCTCTATGATTGAAGTGGCGGGAATTCGGACTAAAGAATGAAATTGAGGTTGAGGATGGAGCCGAAGGATAGTCGGGGCCACTGGATCTTCCGAAGGCACCGCCGCGGCTGGATGTGCGTCGTCGGCCTTGCGCTAATCGCGTTAGCGGGGTGCGACGTAGAGCGCCGTAAATCCGATGCCGAACTCGGTCTCAATCCGCCACAGGCAGCCGGACGCAAGCTTTACGACAACTACTGCGACCGCTGTCATCGACCCTACTCCACGAAAGGGAAAAAAGGGCCGGGACTGCAGGGGATATTCCAGCATCAGTATCTTCCCCTTAGCGGCTTGCCCGCGAACGATGATCGCGTCACTGACATTATTCGCAATGGTCGCCCGGATATGCCCGGCTACAGTCAAGTGTTGAGCGCGCAAGATATACAGGATCTGCTCGCCTATCTGCATACGCTGTAGGCATGCAGCAGCGAGAGATGCGGCGGCCCTGGCCGCATGGGATAATCTTTTGGTGAAAAGCGCCGCGGCATCCGAACTTTTTCGTACGCTTCCTTCGATCGATGAAGTGATGCGCCTCCCGGCGGTTGGCGCGCTGACCGCGCGCGATGGCCACGCTTCCGTCGTCGATGCCGCGCGCGTCGTGCTCGCCGGCCTGCGGCGGGAAATCACCACGGGATTGCTGGATGGCGACGCGCTCGAGCTTGCACTTTCCGGACTGGCGGGGGCGGTGGAGAAACAGCTTCGCCAGGCGCTCAGTTATTCTCTGCGGTCCGTCATCAACGCTACCGGCGTAATTTTGCATACCAACCTCGGCCGCGCTCCGCTGAGCGAAGCTGTGATCGAACATATCCGCGGGACCGGTGCGAGCTATTCCAACTTGGAGTTTGACCTAGCCGCTGGGGCACGGGGCAAGCGCGACGTGCATGTCGACCGGTTGTTTCGCAGGGTGTTGAGCGATGCGCTGGGGGCGGCAGCTCAGACCAATGCCGCCGGCCTCGGCCCAGGCGCGACAGCCGAGGCGGCTGTCTCTACGCGACGGGAGACGGCGACTATCGTGGTCAACAACAACGCGGCTGCCGTGCTGTTGGCGTTAAACACCTTGGCTGAGGGAGGAGAAGTCATTGTCTCGCGCGGCGAACTGGTGGAGATCGGCGGCTCGTTCCGTATTCCCGACGTCATGGCAAAGTCGGGAGCGATCCTGTGCGAGGTGGGCACGACCAACCGCACACGCGTCTCCGACTACGCACAGGCCATTACCGAACGCACGCGTCTGCTGTTGCGAGTGCATCGTTCGAATTTCGAGATCACAGGTTTCACTGCGCAGGCATCCACGGCGGAACTTGTTGCTCTGGCCGGCAAGCGCGGCATTCCTCTGATGGAAGATCTGGGCAGCGGCGCGCTTTTTGACCTGCGCTCGGTAGGGATCAATGGCGAGCCGGGCGTGCTGGATAGCCTGCGGAGCGGCGTCGACATTGTCACATATAGCGGCGACAAACTTCTCGGTGGCCCGCAGGCGGGTTTGATCAGCGGACGTTCGGAGTTGATAGCCCGCATGCGAGTGAACTCGCTGTTCCGCGCCCTGAGGGTGGATAAGCTCATTTATGCGGCGCTGGAAGCGACTCTTCTCGCATACATTCGAGGGGATCACGACGCAATTCCCACGTTGCGCATGATGCACCTCACGAAAGAAGCGATCGGCGAACGCGCCAGGAAAATGGCAGCGCAAATCGTCAGACCCCAGTTGAAAGTCGAACTCGTCGACGGCGAATCGATCCTCGGGGGCGGGGCCGCCCCTTCTTCTGTTTTGCCTACCACGGTTCTGGCGCTGACTTGCGATGGCCTGAGCGCAGACGAACTGGCAACGCGGCTGCGCGGTTCAGATCCTCCGATCATTGCCCGGGTAGAGGAAGGCCGGGTCCTGCTCGATCTGCGCACTGTGTTTCCGGAACAGGATGTCGCACTGGCGGCCGTTATCGGCCGCATCGTCGCGTGACGTTTTCGCATCGAAGCAGTGTTGGCTACGCTCCATACCATCGGACACGCGACGCGCCCGCTGGAAGACTTGCTCGGGACGCTTCGATCTCACTCGATCCAAACACTGGTGGATATCCGCGCCTTCCCCAGGTCGCGGCGGCTGCCGCAATTCAATCGCGAATCTCTGGAGAAGAGTTTGCCCGACGCTGCAATCCGCTATTTCTGGATGCCAGCCCTGGGCGGCTATCGCAAGAAAATCCGTGACGATTCTCCCCATATCGCGCTCCGCAATGTGACCTTCCGCAATTACGCCGACTACATGCTGACTGCGGAATTCGACAGCGCGCTGGCCAATCTGATTGCGCTGGCCGAAAACTCCCCCACTGCCTACATGTGTGCCGAGCGCGTATACTTCCGCTGCCACCGGATGCTGGTTTCCGATTGGCTGCTGGCGCATGGACATGAAGTGCTGCACATCGATGGGACCGGCCCAGTGAAGCCTCATCGCCTGACTAAAGAAGCACGCATGATCGAGGGAGAGCTGATTTACCGCGGCGACCGGTTGTTGTGAGGTCCGGAAAAACCATGATCGTCGGCACAGGCATTGATATTGCGGAGGTTGCTCGCATCCGGCGATCGATCGAACGCTTCGGGGACCGCTTTGTGCAGCGCGTTTACACCCCCGGCGAAATCAACTACTGCGACTCGAAGGTAAACCGCGCGGAACGTTATGCCGCGCGCTTCGCCGCCAAAGAGGCAGCCATGAAGGCTCTAGGCACGGGCTGGAATCATGGCGTGCGCTGGCGCGATTGCGAGGTCATGCGCTTGCCTGGCGGCCGTCCGACCATCACCTTTCACGGAACGGCCGCCGAAGTTGCCGCCAGACTGGGAGTAAAGAACGCCGCTCTTTCTCTTTCGCACACGGCGGAGCAGGCCATCGCCCAGGTCATTCTCGAAAGCTAGGCTGAACCCGGCTGGGCGGAACCGCGCCGCAGGATTGGCTGGCCTTCTGCTAGACTGGCGCATTCCATTGCTCATGTCCAGCACCCTTCAGGCGGTCCCGCCAATTTCTTCCTCCGCCGGAGTTCCCGAGCGCACGCTGCTCGCGGGTTTGGCGCTCACCAGTTTTGCAGCGCTGTTGCTGGAGTTGGCGCTGACGCGGTTGTTTTCCGTGGTGCTCTTCTACCACTTCGCGTTTCTGGCGATTTCAATTGCCCTGTTGGGACTGGGCGCCGGAGGGGTTTTCGCATACCTGCTGAAGAACCGTTTGGCCCGGGCCGATACCCGGAAGCTCGCGGCCCGCCTCTCGATCGATAGCTCAATGGTTGTGTTATTCGTGCTCGAAGTTGTTCTGCACATCCCCGTGACGCTAGCGGTTTCAGCCGGCAATTTTCTTCACCTGACCGTCATCTACATCAGCGCGGCTCTGCCTTTCTTTTTGATAGGAGTGCAATTCTCTGTGATCTTCGCGCGAGAATCACGGCGCATTCCTCGTTTGTACGCTGCCGACCTGGGCGGCGGAGCGCTGGCATGCCTGGCCGTGGTTCCCCTGCTCAACTGGCTGGGAGGACCGAACACCATTCTGTCCGCCGCCGTGGTGATGGCAACCGCCGCCGTGGTCTGGGCCGATTCCGCAACCTTGCGCAAGGTGGCTATCGGGCTGGTCGCGGCATTCATGGTGTTGATCGCGGCGAACCACTCCAATCGCCTGATTGATGTGGTCTACGCGAAGGGTATGCTTCGTGATCCAAATTGGGTGGAATTTGCCCGCTGGAATGCTCTGTCTCGCGTGGAAGTTGACCGCCAGGGTCACGCCAAGACCATCGTGATTGACGCTGACGCATCCACCTTCATCGTGAACTGCGACCTGGCCCACTGGCGCGACAGCGAATGGGAACATGATTTAATGTCGGCCCCGCCCGCGCTAGCCAACGTTCTTCGGCCGCGCGGCGACTTCGCCATTATCGGGCCCGGGGGTGGTGTGGATGTGCTGCGCGCGGTAGCGAATGGCAGTCCCAGCGTAACCGGCATCGAAATCAATCCCATCATTGCCAATACCATCATGCGCGGACGATATGCTGCTTACGCCCAGCATCTCTACGAACGTCCGGAAGTTCACATTCACGTGACCGATGGCCGCTCTTACCTGCGCGCCGCGCCCGAGCAGTTCGACGTCGTACAAATGACCCTGGTGGATACCTGGGCCTCAACCGCTGCCGGAGCTTTCGCACTGAGCGAAAACAATCTCTACACGGTCGAAGCTTTTCGGGAATATTTCGAGCATCTCAAACCCGAGGGCATGATCGCCATCACTCGCTGGGAGTTTCGTCAGCCGCGGGAGGCATTGCGGGTTGTCGCGGTGGCGATGGAGGCCTTGCACAGTCTTGGCGTCGTCAATCCGGCCGGCAATTTTATTGTGGCTTCCCAAGGGTCGCTCAACGAGGACGGAATTCCTGTGGTAGTGCTGGCCAAGAGAACGGCCTTTACTCCACAGGAAGAGGCCGCAGTGCAGGCTCACCTTGAACGTTACCGCGCACTCAAGCCTATTTATTTGCCTTCGCAAGTGGCGCCGGGACTGGCGCGGCGCAATCCGTTTGTCGATCTGATCGCCGGCAACGATCCCTACCGGTTCGCACAGACCTATGCTTACAACGTGGCTCCAGTCACTGACAACGATCCGTTTTTTTTCTTTACGCTTAAAGCCCGCCAAATTCTGGGCGCGCCGGCAAGGGGAGACGCCATTGACTGGAAGGTAAATCTGGGAGTGCTGGTCCTGATCCTCGTGCTGGCCATTTCATTTGTGGCGGTGGCCGGATTCCTCATCCTGCCACTCGTGCTTCGGGCAAACCGACAGTCGCCCTTTCCCCTGCTTTATTTCGTGGCAGTAGGATTGGGATACATCCTGGTGGAGATTGCATTCATCCAGCGCTTTGTGCTTTTTCTGGGGCATCCCACCTATGCGCTGACCGTGGTCATCTTTCTGTTGATGTTGTCGAGCGGCGCTGGAAGCCTGTTTTCACGCCGTTGGCTTCCTCGTACTGAACTGGCCTGGATGCCGCTGCTGTTGGTGATCATCGCGCTACTGGCCAACGTTTTTTTGCTGCCTGGCGGACTCGCGGCATGGGTAGGCTTCGGATTCGGTTACCGGCTGGCGATCTGTGGAATATTATTGATCCCGCTCGGCTTCGTGATGGGCATGCCGTTCCCCACGGGGCTGCGAGCCCTTGCCCCGGTCTCCATCCCGGAACTCCTTAACCGGGAAGACAATGCCGTTGAATGGGCTTGGGCGATGAACGCCGCAGCCAGTGTATTAGGCTCCGTACTGGCCATGATGATCGCGATTCAGTTTGGTTTAACCGTCACGCTAGCCGGTGGCCTTGTCGCCTATGTGCTCGCGCTCGCATTGCTGCCGACGCTTCTCGGGCGCCGCAGTTAGGAAGAGCTTTCAGTTTGTTATGATGCAGCGAGGGGACAACGCGGCTTCCGGTTGTTCCATGCGCCGCAATGGGCGCGAGTCGTGGTTCTGAGGAAATCATTTGCCGAGTCAGAAGCAACTTAAATGGTCGCAACTACGGGTTGGCCTGACTGTGATCTTCGCCAGTTTAACCCTGGCCCTGCTGCTGTTCTTGATGTCAGGAACCGGCGGTTTCTTCACCAAACGAATCGCTTTGATATCGTACTTCGACAATGCGAGCGGGTTGCGGCAGGGCGCTCCGGTTCGGTTGAGTGGCGTAGACATCGGCAACGTTGTCGCCATTCGTGTGGTGCCCGACAAGGATAAGCAAATCACTCCCGTCGAAGTGGTCATGAAGGTCAGCACGAAATACGGCTTTAACCTTCGCCGCGATTCAGTGACTTCTTTGGATACCGCCGGCGTGCTCGGTGAGACCTACCTGGATATCGACAGCTCCCAAGCCATCGGAGCCCTAGCCAAAGACGGGGATACGCTGCCCACCCAGGTTCACCCTGACTTCAATGAGGTGGTGCGATCCAGTCAGAGCACCTTGCAGAACATGGATGCGCTGCTCAAGCGCGCCGACCGCATCCTTGCCTTCGCCGAAAGCGGCAAAGGCTCGCTCGGCAAGTTGATTTACGACCCTGTCCTGTACGACCGCTTATCGCAGACGGTTACGGAGTTCAAAGGCATTGTTGATGAGATTGCCCAGGGACAAGGCAGTCTTGGAAAGTTAATTAATAACAACGACGCGTACAACAAGTTCGTCGCCACTCTGGACAAGATCAATGCTGTCGCCGACGACTTGCAGGCGGGCAAAGGCACTGCGGGGAAATTCCTGAAGGATCCCGCTCTCTACAACAATGCCAACGACACAATCGCGAACCTGAAGAAGGTAAGCGAAGACATCAACGCCGGCAAGGGAACTCTCGGCAGACTGACCAAGGATGAAGAGCTGGCTAACAAGCTAAACACCACCATAAGCAAGCTGGCCGCGCTGACCAGCGCCCTCGATGCCGGCGAGGGAACGGCGGGAAAGTTGTTCAAGGACGACAAGCTCTATAACAACGCCAACCAGATGCTGACCGAGACTCAGAACCTGGTGAAGGCGATCCGGCAGGATCCCAAAAAGTATCTCAGCATCAAGCTGCACATCTTTTGAAAGTTCGCTGAACGCTTCCCGCACATTTGGGTACTGGGTCAGTTTCAATTTCAACAGGGGTGAGGTAAGATGAAACCCCCAAAGCGCCTGACCTTCCCCAAACTTCAGTCGCGCATACGGAGGTGTGCCTTGACCGTCTGCGTAGCAGCCATTTGCGAGGACAACATTATTCTCGGGGCGTCAGACCGCATGGTGACAGCGGGGGACGTTGAATTTGAACCACCCCAGACCAAGGTCACTTTTCTAACGAGTTCTATTGCGGTCATGATTGCGGGGGACGCCTCTCTACAACTAGAAATCATGTATGAAGTGCGAAATGAAGTGCAAGTGCGAGTCGAAGCCGCACCTAGCAATTGGTGGCAGGTAAAGGATGTAGCAAACCTGTACTTCAAGCATTTTAAGAAAGCTAAACGGACACGTACCGAGAGCGCCATTCTTGATCCCATAGGGCTTGACTATGATTCGTTCATTACGCGCCAGCAGGAATTATCTAGTGAACTCGTGGACAAACTGGCGACGGAAGTGTTGAATTTCGAAATGTCTGAGATTGAGACCATCGTTACAGGAGTCGATCCGACAGGGCCACATATTTACGTTGTCTCGAATAGGGGGGTGGCCTGTCGAGATTCCGTCGGATTTGCTGCGATTGGGGCGGGATATTGGCATGCAAATTCACAATTTATGTTCGCCGGTCACGCAAGGTCGAAGCCCATTCCACAGACGCTACTTCTAGCCTACGCTGCTAAGAAGCGAGCGGAAGTGGCACCAGGTGTCGGAGAAGCCACCGATATGTTTTGGATTGGTCCGGCAGTTGGAATCTCTTTCCCGGTCGGTGACCACGTCGTGGGGAAACTGGGAGAAATCTACCTGCGGTTACTTTAGGATAGGTACAGTCGTTTTCTCCCCCCCGTGCATCTAAAAATTACAATTGACGATAATCGATCGGATAGAGCATTCTGTCTGGTCCACAAGGGAGGCCACATGCCAGCAATTAAACGAAGCCCTGGTGTGCGCTGGATCACTCGTCGCCAAGCGGAGACGATGGTCGACTCTCATTCGCAGCGTATTCTCGGAATCTCGGCCAAGAAGTTTATTTCAAACTGGAAGGCTGGTCAGTACCGCAAGTTGGATTCCGACGAGTGCCCCGGAGTGACCGAACTAGCGTTGCTTGCCCCGCTTCCAAGGCGGACGAGTGGCAGGAAAAACACCAAAAGAGGCGATAGATAATTTCGCTAATTACTTCAAAGAATCACTGTCCTGCGTTACGGAGCAGTGGATCACTGCCTTTCAGGAATCCAGAAATCTTTTCAAATTAACCTGCAATCCGCCAGCAAAGTTGAATAAACGTGCTGGCGGCAATCTTTTTCTCATCGCGACGCAAGTTTTAACGACCGTAACTGATCCCGCGAATGAAGGATGCTTCAAGGCCAAAACCCGCGAATACAGCTATCGCCTAGTCGAGACGGAAGATATTGCAGCGGCAGATATTGTCGCCTACCACTGGCATCCTAACGATTCCGAAGTCCGTACACCGCATCTTCATATACCAGCGCATCCGCGAGTCCACTTCCCGACTTCGCGGGTTTGTTTGGAGGATTTCATTTTGATGTTGATAAAGTACTTCTATGAGAAGGTCATAAAAGTCAAGGGCCGACGTGGCGGCCGGTTTTGTCCGTCTTGCCGTGAAACCTTGCTTGTTTTTTCCGTGCTGCATAGAGCTCCGGGGTGACTTGCGGGGCTGTCAAGGGCGCCG
>DATNLE010000366.1:0-26849 GCA_035603035.1 Candidatus Acidiferrales bacterium
CCGCTCACCCTCACCCGCCTCGAGCACGCGCAACAGCTTCGCCTGTTGATGCATTGGCACGTTGCCGATCTCGTCCAGGAAGATGGTTCCACCGTCGGCCAGTTCGAACCGGCCGATGCGATCGGAACGGGCATCTGTAAACGCACCTTTCACGTGCCCGAAGAGTTCACTTTCAAATAGGCCATCAGGCACAGCGCCGGTGTTTACAGCGATCATGGGACGGGACGCCCGGGCAGACAAGGCATGGAGCGTATGCGCGACCACCTCTTTGCCGGTGCCATGCTCGCCGGTGATCAACACATTTGCGTCCGAGGGACCCACTCGCGTCAGAGTGCCGAGCAACGGTTGCATTCCAGGCGCTGTCGCAATGAACTGAGGTCGGCCTTCGGCTTGTAACAGGCGATTCCGGGCTGCCAGACGCTCAGCCTCGCGGAGTGCGCGATGAAGCTCCACCTGCGTCCTCAGGATCGCGAGCAGCCGTTCGTTTTCCCAAGGCTTCTGAATGAAGTCGCGAGCCCCGCGACGCATGGCTTCCACTGCCAGGTCAATATTGGCCCAGGCCGTCATCACGATCGCCGGCGGGGTATTGTCCAGCGCAACGACCTCAGATAGCAAGTCGAGGCCCTCCCGGCCGGATGTTGTGTCGCGCGTGTAGTTCAGATCAATAAGGAGGGCATCGTAGGAGCCGGTAGCCAGTGATTCCCGAACCAACGCCGGGGATCGCGCCGTTTCCACCTCGTACCCCTGCGGGCGCAGGAGCATTTCGATGGCCTCGAGAACGTGTTGCTGATCATCGGCGGCCAAAATACGGGGGCGGTCCTTGCTACTCGTTAGCGCCGTGGCGGTGAAAACCTCTTCCGACTTGGTAAAAGGCTGCATGTTTAACTTGCATGTCTAACTTGCATGTTCAACTATGGACTCGCAGTGCTAACCGTACCATTCAGCGCGTCCTGGATCTGGATTCCATTATGTTCCAGAGTCGCTCCGGTGGCACGATCAAGTTCGACTTTGGCCTTCTTGTGACTGGTCATTGCGCCGACCAGATCCAACTGAGCCAGCGAAAGATCGCGCTGGGAAGTGAGGGTCTGATAGCTCGATCCCGCCCCCAATTCCTGTTCCTTCTTCGTGATATCGAATGTACGCTGCGCCAGGTCTCGGGCCTTACGCGCGGCGTCCACCCTGGCACCGGTTTGCTCGAGCGCATATTGCGCGTTCCGAACCTCGATGCGAACCTGTTTTTTCAGCTGCTCTCTGCGCAGCTCGGCTTGGCGATACTCAAGCTCGGAACGATACTGATCAGCTTTCGCGACACGGTTCCGGATGGGGATGTTGAGGTTCAACCCGATATAGTAATCGGGGGAGGAATTATTGAATGTGTTTTCCAGTGCTCCCGCGAAATCAACCGGCACGCTTGAAGTGCAGCCCTGACACAGAGGATTCAGCGGCCCGGCTAGACCCGACCCTCCGTAGAACCCTACCAGCGACAGCGATGGCAGCAAAGCATTGCGCGCCGCTTTCCGGCTGATCTGGCGGTTCAGAAGGTCGACATCGGTCTCGGCCAGTTCCGGACGGTGCTGCAGGGCTTGGGCAATCAACTCCTGAATCTGCGAAGCGCCCTGTATCTGGTTAGGCTGCATGCGGTCCGTGGGAATGACGGACATTGCCTCCAGAAGCGGGTCGGACAGATTCTTGGTGACAGCATTCTTCATGAGAGTTTCTTGCAGTTGCAGGCTGGTGCGCGCCACCGTCAAATCCTGATCACGTCTTGAAAGTTCGGCTTCTGCCCGCATTACATCGATCTCAGGAATGCTCTCCAGTTTCAACTGTTTCCGGGCATTCTCGAGAGTCTGTTGAGCGAAGGCGGAAGATTGCTCGTTGACCTGCGTCTGCTCATAGGCGCTGACAAGGTCCCAATAGATGTTTTCGATCTGCGTGACCGTGGCAATGACCTGATCCTTGAAGGCGATGTCGGAAATCTTCTTGTTGTTACGTGCGATGCGAAGGTAGCGCAGATTGGGACCGAAGCCGAAGCCGGCTAATATTTCCTGCTGGATGGTGAATCGAAACATCCCGCTTGTGGCCGGCGACAGAAAAAGAAAAGGGCTGTTGGTAGACTGGCGACTATTGCTGAACTGGAAAGAAATGCTGGTACCCGTCGGAAACGCCTGAAGGTAACCGAAGGTGGCCTGACCGGTATTCAATTGGAGCGAAGGCACTCCGTAAATTTGCAGGTTGGCCAGTGGCGTGGTCTGATGTTCAGATCCGACGGAGACAGTAACCGCGGGATCATAGGATGACACCGGAGTGCCAGCTCCGAGAGTGGATTGAACCAACCCCGAGGCGCCTGCACCGGCGCCGCCCGCACCGCTCGACGTACCGCCGGCGCCTGCCCCTGGGGCGCCTGTACCAAAACCTCCCACTCCGCCACCTGGAGTTCCCTGCACTACTCCGGTGTTGACGCCGCGGAAAAATCCGCCTGCCTGGGTACGTAGAATGTCAGTATCGGCGATGGGCAAGTTGTAGCGGGCAATGGCCAAATCGAGGTTGTTCTCCAGGGCTAGATCGATCGCGTCTTTCAGGGAGAGATAAAGCTTGCCGTCGCGTATCAGTTCTAGAAGTCGCGGGGAGTTCGCAAGTGAGGGTTCCGGGACGGTCTCGGGCGAGTAGGCGTTAAATGGACTGCGGGATTCTTGCATCTCAAAGCGAAGCGACTCGGTCTTCGGGGACGCGGTTGAACTCTGCGTCTGGGAAGATGTTGCAACTTGCGCCCGGAGGCTGCCGACCAACGTCCCATACACACAAAAGAAGGCGATTCCGCGTCGCCAAAAACCTGAACCCTGGAGCCTCACGATGCGCTGACCTCCGTTGGTGGAGTAAGTGCGGGATTCGCTGTATCACCAACCAACCAACCGTCGCGTAGTTGAATGGTGCGGCTCCCATAGGCCGCGTTCGCTTCCGAGTGAGTGACCTGCACGATGGTTGTTCCGCGTTGGCTCAGCTCACGAAAGAGTTCCATGATTTCTTTGGCCTGAGGGGAATGCAGATTTCCCGTCGGCTCATCGGCGAGCAGGAGTGATGGATTGTGGATTACGGCGCGCGCTATCCCTACAAGTTGCTGCTGCCCCCCGGAAAGCTGGCTGGGATAGAGATCTTTCTTCGCCACGATCTGGAAGCGATCAAGAATGTCGGCGACCGCGCTCTGCCGCTGACTTCGCGGAATGTCTTTATAAGAAAGTGGCAGATCAATGTTTTCCTGAACGGTAAGATCGTCGAGCAGGTGATAACTCTGGAAGACCACTCCGACATTGCTCTTGGCCAGCTCACCCCGCTGCTTGCGTTTCATGAGGTGGGCGGCTTGCTCGCGGAACCAGTACTCGCCGGTCCACTGGTCGTCGAGAAGCGCCAGCACATTCAGCAGGGAGGACTTGCCCGCTCCGGAGGGCCCCATCACGGTGACAAATTCGCCCTGCCGAATATCGAGATTGACCCGGCGCAGTACCCAGGTATATCCAGCGCCGGTCTGGTAGTTGCGTTCGATATTTTTTAGCTGGATCATTTCACTCTCAATTCACATGTCTTACTCATAGCGCAGAGCCACCATGGGATCTACGCTGGCTGCGCGGCGTGCGGGAAGGTAGCACGCCAGCATTGCGGACGCGAGCAGCACCACCACGACCGTCGCGAATGCGGCGAGATCGATCGTCCCAACGCCATACAACATGCCCCTCATCGTGCGACCGACCAGACAGGCGCCGACCAAGCCAAGTAGCGAACCAGCCAGAGCCAAAACTGCGCCCTCCTTCAAGATCAGGCCGAACACCGCGTCACGCCCAGCACCCAAGGCTATGCGTAATCCGATCTCGTGAGTTCGCTGAGCCACTGCGAACGCCATGACACCGTAAATTCCCACCGCTGCCAGCAGAAGAGCCAACCCCGCGAAGCCGCCATAGAGCGCGGTCTCGAAGCGCTCGTAAGAACGCGACTCAATCACGATCTGCACCATGGTGCGGACTTGGGCGAGAGGTAGATCGGGGTCCATGGATTTGACGACCTCGGCGATGCTGTTGGCCATCGCGTCTGGATCGCCAGAGGTGCGAACCGCCATGGCGGCTTGGGGCCAAGGAGACTGCCAGAAGGGAACGTCAATCTCAGGGAAGTCTTCGCGAAGATCGCCGGTCCGCACGTTATGGAAGATACCGACGATTTGCCATAGGACCGTGGGCTCGTTGCGGGCGATGCCCGGGACAAGTTGATCGACGGCAATGCGCTGGGTCAGGGGGTCCACTCCCGGCAAGTAGCGATGGACAAAGTCTTCGTTGACCATTGCCACCCTTACATTTTCCGCAGTGTCTTGCTCGGTGAAGCTGCGACCCCGGACGACGCGAATGCCAAAGGTGTCGAAGTATCCGGGCGTGACCATTTGAAATCCGGCATTGGGTCGCGAGGAGCGATCCACGGGTGGTTTGCCGACGATGGTGAAGGCCATTTCGAACCATCTGCCTCGCACCGGCGTAGCAGTTGCCGCTACGGCGCGCAATACGCCTGGAATGGATTCGAGCTTCTCCAGGAGCCGGCGGTAAAACACGACAATCTGCTGTGGCTGCGCGAACCGAACCCGCGGTACAGGAAGGGTGAAGGTCAGGATGTGATCACTACGAACACCGAGGTCAACGCGCATGAGGTTCACGAAACTACGGATTGCCAACCCCGCGCCGCCAAGCAGTGTGAGCGCCAGAGCAAATTCCGTCACGACCAGCGCCCTGCGCAAAGAGCGGGTACTGGCACTGACTCCGGCACGGCCTCCTTCTTTCAAAGCATCAATCGGATCGACGCCCGACGCCTGCCAAGCTGGGGCACAGCCGAATCCGATGGCAGCCATCACGGTTATTGCCAGAGTAAACAGAAGGACTGGGATACTCACACGGATATCCGCCTCTGAAGTCACTATGAAAGGGGGCATGATCGCCATCACCCCCTTAACCAGAGCCTCTGCCAAACCCGCGCCAAGGAGGCCTCCCATGCTCGCCAGAGCCAGGCTTTCGACCAGAAACTGAACAAACAATTCCCAACGGCTCGCGCCGAGCGAAGCCCGTACCGCAATTTCTTTCTGCCGCGTTGTGCCTCGAGCCAGCAGCAGATTGGCCACGTTGACGCACGCGATTAACAGCACAAAGCCCACCGCACCCATCAACAGCCAAAGGGTTTTCAGGGTTACCGGCGGAAGGAAGTCATTGCGCAGAGGTTCGACGCTCACACTCCAATTCTTGTTCGAATCCGGATGATCGTAGCCGAGTCGGCGCGCGATGACATCCATGTCAGCCTGGGCTTGTGCTATGGAGAGTCCTGCCTTCATGCGACCAAGCACGGTTAATGAGCGAAAGCTGTGATCGAGTTGCTCCGGTTTGAAAGCCAGCGGCACCGCAAGTTCCACCGTCAGCCGGTCTGCCAGGCCAGGCGCCAAAACGCCCACCACTGTGTAAGGCTCGCTATTGATACGAAGCTGCTGGCCGATGATGTTGGTGTTTGCGCCCAGCCGTTGCCACAGACTGTGGGCTAGAATCACGACGCGATCTTTTCCGGGCTCACCCTCTTCTGGCAGGAAGTCGCGTCCCAGGAAGAAGCGAAAGCCTTGCATCCGGTACCAACCCGGAGTGGTCAGCTGACCGGGAACCTGCTGGGGGCGATCCGAAGCGGCCAGGTTAAACATGCCGTCATTCCAGGCGGCGAGATCCTGAAACACATTGCTCTGCCGCTTCCAGTCGAGAAAATCCGCGGCCGAGACGATCGTGCGTTCGCCATTTAATTTGGACCACACCATGACCAGTTGTTCGGAATCCGGATAGGGCATGGGGGCCAGGAAAGTGGCGTACAGCACCGTGTAGATGGCGGTGGTGGCGCCGATTCCGAGGGCCAACGTGACCACCGCAACAGCGGTGAAGCCGGGATTCTTGCGCAGTTGGCGCAGAGCGTAGCGGAGATCGTGAAATATTCCACTCATGAAAGCTCCTACTCGTACCGCAACGCCGCCATGGGATCCACCTTGGTCGCCCGGTATGCCGGAATGATACTGGCTGCCAGAGCGGTCGCGGCCAGAAGAAACACAACCACCAGGAAAGTAACGGGATCGGTCGGCTTCACACCGTAGATGAGGCTCGGTAAAACGTGCCCCATCGCCAAGGCGCCGACGGTTCCTATGGCCACACCCAGCAAGGTTGGCTTCATACTGTCGAACACCACCATGCGCAGCACATCCCCAATGCGTGCGCCTAAAGCCAAACGGATTCCGATTTCCTGCACGCGCCGTTTCACGCTGTAGGAGAGCACGCTGTAGATTCCTATCGCCGCCAACAGCAGCGCGAGCCCGGCGAACGCTCCCAGTAGCAGCATGTTGAATCGCTGTTGTGACATCGAATTGGTAACGAGTTCATCCATGGTGAGAATGTCGCGCACTGGAATTCCGCGATCGACCTCGTGCACCGCGTTTGCCACGGCAGAGACAAGGATTGTGGGGTTGGTAGCAGAGCGAACAACCAGAGTCATGGGGAAAGAATTCCAGCCTCCCGCCGCGGGCGCCGAAGCCTGGCCTAAAGGCATGTACAGAGTTGTGGAAGGACGAGCCTGATCCAAACCGTCGAGCTTGACATCACCTACAACTCCCACGACCTCGCGAGCAACATCGGGGAAAAAAGCCAGCGTGAGGCGCTTTCCAATCGGATCTTCGCCAGGCCAGAAATGCTGGGCCATAGATTCGCTGATGAGGATAGCCGCCGGCCTCCCGGCGATGTCCGTATCACCGAAATCGCGGCCACGCACGATAGGGATACGCATGGCGCTCATGTAACCCGGACTAATGAGACGCACGTCGACTTCTGGCTGCTCGGACATCGCCACAACCGGATGTCCCGCGATCGCAATGGGCTGGTGTGACCCGTTTCCGTTTAACGGGATGTCGTCAATGACCCCGGCAGATTCGACGCCAGGCAACGTGCGGACCCGCTGCAGCACTCGTTCGAAGAAGCTGATCTGCTGTGCAGGCAGAGGGAACTTGGCCCGCGAGACTGCAGCGGTCATGGTAAGAACACCGTGAGTCTCAAACCCTGGGTTCACACCATGGAGCTGTTGGAAACTTCGGATCATCAACCCCGCGCCTATCAGCAAGACAAGCGAGAGTGCGACCTCGGCTACCACCAGTACGCTGCGAGTGCGGTGGCCGCCGGAGTCTGAATCGGTTCGACCTAATCCTTCTTTGAGTGCTTGGTTGACGTCCCCTCTGCTCAAGCGCAGAGCGGGCAGAACTCCGGCGATGATGCCGGTGAGTATGGAGATGATCGCCGTGAAGCCTAAGACACGTACGTCAAGCCCGACGTCGACCGAACGCGGCAACTTGTCTCCCAGGAACGCCATGATCAGGCGAACGCCAAAGTGAGCGTAGGTCGAGCCGATGGCACCTCCCGCAAGTGCGAGCAGCACTGTCTCAGCCAGGATTTGCCGGAGCACACGCGCCGAGGATGCACCCAGTGCGGTTCGGATAGCGATCTCTTTTCTCCGGCTCAAAGTCTTCGCCAGCGCGAGATTGGCAACATTGACGCAAGCGATAAGCAGAACGAAGGCCACGGCGCCCAGCAGAACCAACAACGCCGGTCGCACATCACTCACCAGATCGTAGTGCAAAGGCACGACGACGGCGCCCCATCCCCGGTCGTCGTCGGGATACAACTGCTCCAGGCGGCTGGAGATGGTATTCATGGCGGCCTGGGCCTGCTTCAGAGCAACGCCGGACTTCAGGCGCGCGACGACGGAATAGTGATGCTCTCCCCGCACCGCGCGTTCCTTGTCTGTCCAAGCCATCGGCGTCCAGACTTGTGCAAAGTCCGGATAGCGGAACGAGCGTGGCATGACACCAGCAACGAAAAAACTCTGACCGTCGATGTTGATGTTGTGGCCGACGATCTCAACATTCGAGCCGAAATGCTCCTGCCAAAATCGAAAACTAAGAACCACGACGTTGGAGCGGCCCGGCTGATCCTCCTGTGGTGAAAAGACGTGGCCCAGCGTTGGTTGAACGCCCAGGGTCTCAAAAAAATTGGACGATACCGCGCTGGCGTCTACCTGCTCCGGTTTCTCCCCGCCCGTCAGCGTGAGGCCGTGGTAGGTATAAATGGCCATGTTCTCGAAAACCTGGTTTTGACTTTGCCAGTCCAGGTAGTTCGCTGCGGAAACCGCGAATGTGGTCATTCCAGGAAAACTCTTTGCCGGGGGGACATGCCAAACATGGACCAGGCGGTCTGGTTCTCTGAATGCCAGTGGACGCAGTAATGCCCCGTTCACGACGCTGAAGATTGCGGTATTCGCTCCAATTCCAAGCGCCAATGTGACTACGGCAATGGCAGTGAAGCCGGGACTCTTGCGCAGTTGGCGAACCGCATAGCGTAGGTCTTGGATCAATCCGGTCATGCGTGCACGTCCGCCATCAGCTTTTTCAGATCTTCCTCCGCAACTACCTTGCCGTCGAACAGATGAACTTCGCGCTGCGCATGTTTGGCGAAGCGCGGATCGTGCGTCACCATGCAGATCGTCGCCCCCTCACGGTGCAGGTTCTGCAGCAGTTCCATCACCGCTTCGCCGTTTCGCGAGTCGAGATTTCCGGTAGGTTCGTCGGCCAGCAGGATGGAGGGTTTCCCCGCAAGAGCACGGGCCACGGCCACGCGCTGCTGCTGGCCTCCGGAAAGCTGCGATGGATAGTGCCGGATGCGGTGTGCCATACCTACGCGTTCCAGTGCCTCCATCACCCGCTTCTTCCGGTCGGGAGCAGGCATTCTCTGCCGGTAGGTGAGCGGTAGTTCGACGTTTTCATACACGGTCAGGTCGCCGATCAGGTTGAAGCTCTGGAAGATGAACCCGATCTCCTGGTTCCGAATGCGTGAGCGTTCGGCAAAATCGAGGTTCTCGACTGTCTTTCCGTTCAGCGAATACTTTCCTTCCGTCGGAGTATCCAGCAAGCCGATGATGGACAGCAGCGTCGATTTGCCACATCCCGACGGCCCCGACATGGCCACGTACTCTCCTTTATTAATGGAGAGGTGCACTCCAGAGAGCGCGTGAGTTTCGATTTCGTCGGTATAAAAGACTTTGGTCATATTCTGAATCTGGATCAGTGGCTGCCCGGCTTCCGTCATAAATTTGCCTCGAATTCGTGGGGTGGGTTTCTCAGTCCAGCCGGATGCGATCCGTCTTGTCCCAGCGCGACATGTCGGAAAGAATCACTGTGTCGCCTTCGTGAAGCCCCTCAAAAATTTGAATTGAATTCACCGATTCGCGTCCCACCTTGATCGGGACGCGAGCAGCCTCTTTGCCGTCCGTCTCGAGCCTGAATAGGCTGATGGTGCTGTTCTCCTGTCCGAATGCAGGCCGTCCAACATAAAGCACATTGTCCAGCCGCTCTAGGTCGATGGTTCCGTCGACGCTAAGATCGGGCCGGGCACCTCTCGGGAGGTCACCTGTTAGTTTGACGTCCACGGTCACGGTTCCGTTTTGTACTGCCGGATCGACCCGCATCACTGTGCCGCTGATGATGCCGTTGTGGGTGTCGATTGATGCGGGCTCGCCAAATTGCACATCGCGCGCTTGCGTTTCCGCGATCTTAAGTGCAGCCATCAGATGTTCTGGCTGCACCACTTTGGCCAGCATAGTTCCGGGTTGAACGTGCTGGCCCACCTGCATCGGGAGATCGACCAACACCCCGGTGATGCCGGCTCGAACTCTGAGCGCATCGAGTTGCTTTTGCTTCAGTGCGGCCAGAGTGCGCGCCTGGTCCACCTTCGCCTGCTCCTGCGCGAGCTGAGTCTCGATGGCTTTCTTGTTGATCGCCAGTCTTTGCCCTTCGAGATCATTCCTAGTGGTGAGTTCGTCCGCTTTGCCTTTGGACGACTTGTAGGCCAGACCTGAAATCACGCCGAGCTCGTAAAGCGCCTTGTCTGTGTCGGCCTGTCGTTGCGCCTGGCTGTAATCGGCATTCACGGTCGCGGCACCGGCCTTCTGAGTCATGAGGTCGCTGTCGAGCCGAACGCGCAGGCTTTGATATTCCGCTTCTGCCGCCTTCAATTGAAGCTGCGCATCAATCGCCGCTTGCCCGACCTGCGAATTGCTCATCTCGAGCAGAATGGTGTCAGCCTGTACTTGGGTGCCCGGCAGCACGCGAATACGTACTACCGTCGCCTCGGTTTCGGCCGGAATCTGACGAACCGCTTCCTGCACCGGCATCAGTGATCCCGGTCCCCGCACCTGCCGCAACATGGAACCTCGTTTCACGACGTCCGTCCATACAGTACCGCGCTCGACGGAGGGAGCTGCCGGTTTCAGCCTCATCACCCCAATCGACACCGCCGCAACCACCACGGCTCCTACCCCAAAGAGAACTATCTGGCGGCGACGTTGCTGGAGTTTGAATTCAGGACGAGCAATGTCCATATACTTCAGCTCGTGAGCAAGTGCTGCACCAACTTGCAGGGGGGACTAAGTGGTGAAAAACACGGAAGATACCTGCGCGGCAACAGTACCTCGGCGGCCTGCAGTGTCCATTCCCGAATGAGGGTGTCCATGACCGAACAACCACTCATCAGCGTTGTCAGGTTTTGTCTAGAGCCGGACATCTCCATCCTCGTTTGCAATCACGGAAACTGGAGTTCTTCACTTTTTGCCCCCGGGTGAGGGACAACTCGGAAGTAATGAGCGAGGACGGGACCCACGACTCGGCAGAGAAGCCGGCTTCTGACAGGCAGCACGTTCGAACAGGTCGGTCTTGGAGCGATGTTCATTTCATTAGGGATGCCACTTCGCTGATTGAAGTAGTCGGTTACGCGACTTTGCCGCGATGTCATACCATACCGTATCGTCTGCTATCTGTTTCGGCCTGACTTCCTTTCTTTATCGCGGATGATCGCGGATAGAATCTTTGTCTTTTGCAAATAGCGCATCTGCTCCAATTGATCAGTTTTGACGATGCTTCAGAGGACTACTGTGGCACCAGTCATTTACGAGAAAGCGGTATTAGATCGCTGCTCCAGTTCTTGCAGTCTACAGAGTGGTTCGCCGCCTGACTGACGATAAAAGGGAATTATGAAAAAAGCGTTCCGAAGCGTGGGCTCCTTACTGTGGGTATTGCTGATAGTTTCTGCTTTCCTGCCTGCCTCATGCAGGCTGCAAACGATGTGATCGGAGAGATTCAGTTTGAAGGCAATCCCGCGTCGAAAAGACTTTTGGGGCCTGGGTGGACGGAGCATACGTAGGGTATCTGAAAGAAATCAAAGGATCGAAAAAAGTTCTTCTTCTACCCGGTGAACACCTAATTACTGTGCGGGAGGACGGCTACCAAGATTTCATACAAAAGATTCTTGTCCAACCGGGACAGAAGGAGGTCGTTCGCGTGGCCATGGAGAAGGCCCCGACCGGACCCCTCCCCGGTGTGAGCGCCACGGTCAAGATCGCGGTCAATCCATCGCGGGCGGCAGTTTTTTTGGATGGTCTTTTCGTCGGGCACGTAGGGGAGTTTGAAGGCGTAGGTCGAGGGATGCTAGTTGCTCCGGGAGCACTTCAGATCAGGATCGCCCTTCCCGGCTACCAAACTTTTGAGACGGGCGTCACGTTGCTCGCGAATCAGAAGGTTGGAATAAAGACTGATTTGGCAAAGTGTGATGCTCCTCTTGCGGGACCCCTAGTCAACTCCGACACGAGTGTTGCTGCACCGCCGTCTGCAATTCGTGCCGCAGCCCCACCCCCACGGCGTTGAAACACGGAAACACGAAAACACGAGCGAAGCTACGAAAGAAATCTCAACATTTTATTCGCAGAGTTCTGCACTCTGACGGCAAGGGACTTAGTTGGGCGATTGAGGGGAGTCATACGGGCGATCTACTCGTGCCGGGATACCGAGGGGATGGGCTGATGCAATTACCGAAACGACTTCCACTTCCGGTCCGGTGGCGCGCTCAACCGAAGCGAAGGCGTGGGAGGCGTTGTGGGTAGCCATATGCTTCAGAATGTCTGTCGCCGATTGAAGCGGCTTCTCGCACATCTTGTTCATGCTGACCGCGTGCCCGCAGTCTTTACACGTCATAAAAGTGCCGCCTGCAATATTTCTGATCGTGGTGTACATGCCTTAAGCCTACGCTTCATTGGTGGGCGGTGCGGAGGGCATTGGTACAGCACCTAAAGAGGCATCACTATTAACCAAAAGATGATGTCATCAACGTTACAACGGAAGACATTCCGCACTCTTTGATTAAGTACCGTATCCGCATCGACAACAGACGTACGACCTTCGTCTGTCGTGCCTGCCGCGGCACAGAGCGCATCCAAGACTTTAATCGAAGGATTGGAAACCCACGAACGCTGGCCACCCAGTCAATGCTCAAGCACGTCCACGCCGAGCACAGCCGTGAAACTCGCGTGCGTGCAATGTCGATGGTAATGGAGCGCGAGAACGCGCCCCGGTAGTCTCGCGGTTATTAGAAGAAAACGGCCCAGAGGAGAACCTGCCTTTGGGCCATTTTTTTTGGAAAGGATAGCTCATATGCGAAATGTGTTCCTAGAGAAGTGGCCGTCGCTGGTTAAGGTCGTGCTGGCGGCTGGTGCCGTGATATTCGCCATAATTCGCTGGGCCTGAACCAGAGCCATTCGATACCTCTGCCAAGCGCGTACGGCTCGACCATGGAAACCGAGAATCGTGCGCAATTGTGCCGCTATTTCGGCAGTGTGCCAATTTGTCGGCACTCTAACGTCGCAAGCTGGATGCCATCCTGTTGAGTTGTTTGGAGGTTAAATGATGGACCCGCATTTGCAAGTAGAAAGGGATACGCCGTGTGCTGAGCGAACGCACGAGTGGGATTAGATAACGTGCACTGAACCGCTTTTGTCTCTCGGAGTCCCTTCGTGGCAACATCTAGGAAGCGCCGCAAATTCGATCCTCAGACATTCCTTTCGACCGTTGACGTTGGCAGGACAATCGCAGTTTTTCCCCAGAAACAGATGATCTTTTCTCAGGGCGAATCCTCTGATGCTGTCTTTTACATACGGAAAGGAAAGGTAAAACTCACCGTGCTGTCAAAGAGCGGGAAGGAAGCCGCAATCGCCATTCTGAGCGAGGGCGACTTCTTCGGAGAAGGTTGTCTCGCAGGGCAAGCTTTCCGCATGTGCTCAGCGGCGGCAATGGTTGATTCCACGGTGACGCGAATCCACAAGAAATCCATGATAGACGTGATTCACAGGGAACATGCATTTTCGGACATGTTCGTCGCATATCTGCTGGCGCGGAACATTCGATACGAAGAAGACTTGGTTGATCAGCTTTTCAATTCTAGTGAGAAGCGACTGGCTCGCGTTCTTCTGCTGCTGGCTCACCTCGGGAAGGACGGAAAGCCCGAAGTTGCGATTCCTAAAATCAGTCAGGAGAGTCTGGCAGAGATGGTGGGCACAACGCGCGGACGAGTCAATTTCTTCATGAACAGGTTCCGAAAATTGGGCTTCGTTGATTATCAAACGGGCGATGAATTACAGGTCCACAGTTCACTTCTCAGCGTTGTTCTCTACAACTAGAACGTTTATAATGACAGCTGGGGCGGTTACCACCTTCTCCTCTTTCAGGTCTTCTGACCTAAGCCAGTCCATCTGAAGCTCTCCCACCTTAGGCTTTTCTGCGAGTGAGTTGCCTGCCCATTCGGTTTGGTGCAGGACTCGCCAAGAAGGGTCGTTTCATGAACGCAACCAGTATTTCCTTCGGTCTGTTGATTCTAGTGTTTGCGATTCTCCTGCTTCATCGGATGCACCAGAAAGCGGAAACGGGCGGGTTCCGATCACAAAGGATGTGCCCGTCTTGCGGGTTGATCACATCTCGATTAAATCCTCGTTGCTTGGAGTGTGGCACCGCTAGCGTCCCGAAGCGGTAAGTATAACGGTGGGAAATCAATCGCTGCTGTTCTCGCGATCCTTCTAGTGGGCTCCGGCCTTTGTTTTCTGGCTCGGAGTTCCCAACCATGTCGGGCAATTGCGCATAAAACGGGGGCACGGAGCGCCACGGATTACTTCCTAGTATATCGTTTCACTAAAATGTAACCATATTACGCCTCGGTAAGGGCCTCGAACTTCTTCCATCGATGCACGACCGGATCGGTATTGATTTCCTCGATGCCCTTCAGGATCCCGTCCCGCAGCTCCTCCCAAGATTGCACCCGGACGTGGCACAGGACCGGACGTGGCACAGGAACGTACGCGCCATCCTGCCGAACGGGGTCTCCACGATGTTGAGCCAGGAGGAACCGGTTGGGTTTGCTGGCCAGGAAAGCTCGGGTTTCCTTGGAGATATGCGCAGAGTGATGATCCAACACCAGCCGGATCGTGCATTCAGCCGGATAGTAACGGCCCAAATCTTTTAACAAGGCAATAAACTCCGGGCTGCGGTGACGCCGCTCCACATGCCCGATCACATGACCCGTGTGCAGATCGAGCGCCGCTAAAATCGAGCAAGTTCCCAGGCGCTTATATTCGTGGTCCCGGGCCACGGTGGCGTATTTACCTGGCACCGGCGGCAAGTCCGGTGCCGGATTGGCAATGGCCTGTACCCCCGGTTTCTCGTCCACCGCGAGGGTCACGATCTTGGGGATAAGCCCTCGGCCGTTCCCATTCTGCAGATCCACTCGCGGTATACCAGTAGAATCTCTCGCATCTTGGTCATGAAGTCGGGGTCGCGCCGCTCCAGATAATACTTTACCTTCTCTGGATGTAAAGGCTGCGCCGCCAGGATCCGCTGCACCGTGGCTTTGGCTGCCTGGGATAAGGCGGGGTGTCCCGCCTCCACGGCATGCTCCCGTACATGCTGGGCCAGCGATTTCCGGGTCCATACCTCGGCCGCATGACCCAGTTCTTTCGGTTTCGAGCAAGCCAAATGCACCACCCAAGCTTTGGCCTCCTCGGTAATGGTAATGACCGGCGCTTTGGCCGATGATAGGTATCTTAAGGCGGCGCCCGCTCCCATCGCCAAGGCTTTGGCGATCCATTTTCCCACGCTTTTGCGAGCCATCTTCACCGCTCGGGCAATCTCGGCGAGGCTCTGGCCGGAATGGTAGCGCCAGAGGATGCGCGCCCCTTGGACTTCTCGCCAGGGCGCCGTTTGCGATTCTCGTAATTGGCGGATCTGCTTTTGTTCTTCGGAGGTCAGAACCAGCCGCGGCCCCTTAGACTTTCCCGCCCTGGCCCAAGCGGTCACAGAACGTTTCTAGTGGATACCTTTTAGTGAAACCATGTACTAGTTAGCTCGCATAGAAGAAAGTCTCACCACGCTGAAATGCCTTGATCGCATATGGTATTTTGCTGATTTCCGATTTTGAAATCGCTCCCCGCAAACCTGCGCTACGGGCCAATTCCATGATCTGAGGGGAAAGATTCCGGGTGAAGAGCAGGATGGGGATGTCAGTACCAGATTTAGCGATTTCTCGGGCTGCTTGTACGCCATCCATCTGGGGCATTGAGAAGTCCATCAATATGATGTCGGGCGCAAGCTGGTGAGCCTTTTCTACCGCATCGATACCATCCACGGCTTCGCCACAGACCTGCCATTCCGAATTCAGTCCCAGTAAAGTGCGCAGGCCTCGTCGAACGGGAGGGCTGTCGTCGGCAATCAAAATTCGTATCATTCGTAGAGCTCGCTTCGTTTAAGGCAACACAGGAAACTGTGCGACCTGTGATGAGGGCGTGGCAGGAATGCAAGCCGCTAAAGCGGGAAGCGAGGAACTGCACTTAGACCCTCAAGGCCAAACAATCCGGACTGCTAGAGTTTGACAGCAATCGCGAACTCGATGCGCGATCTGTCTTTCGTTTGGTTCATACAGCACCGCCTTGGTTTCCGATTTCGCATAGGGTAGCCTTTGGCTGATTGGAAAAGCTGTCCAATTTTGAACAGTCGCACCAAGGCCGCGAAACTCATGGTTGCTCCGTTGAAACGAACGGCGCACTGGCGAGTTCCGATGCTTTCATCGATTTGATGCGGCAGTATTATCCTTTCCGCGATGTCCTCTCCAGCGAGGTTTCGGGAGTCGCGACGAAGTTGCCGCGTTCCTCTGACGGTGGTAATCGCCATCGAGGATGGCGCTGAGGGTCGTACGTCCGAGGGCGACCATCGTGGTCATCTTCACGGAGTGTTGCTGGCAACAGCAATAGGGTTAACAACCGGAATGGGAATCTCGATCTCTCGATCCTCGTCTGCTTGACGGGATAACTGGGGTCCCGCCGGAGTGTTTATAACGGGTCCTAAGAATCCGCTCCCCTGCGGGATCAAACTTGCTGAGTTACACAACATTTGTGGAGCGCATTTGCTGCCCGGTGATTGGGAACAGACAGCGTCTTAGGAGGCCGGGCTTCATCAGGTGGCGCCCGAAACGAAGTGCGTGATGGAATAAATACGGATGTCCCTTTCCGGCGCTATACTATAAGCGTCCCCTTACACATCCCTCCCCCGGACCCATTCTGGGCGTCGGTCTCTTGTGCAATCTGATATTTCGCTTCGAGAGGCTTCACATGCCCATACGTTCAAATCTTGCTTCCAAATCTGAATTCCCTACGTGCTCCGTCTGCAACGAGTCTGTGGAAGTTGAGACCGAAAGAGTCAATGAAATCGGGGAACCCGTCCACGAAGAATGCTATGCGATTAAACTCGATCTCAAAAAGGCTACAACAATTCCATCGAAGGCGAGCGAAGACGGTGCCATAGGTCTAGATCATCCCCTTTCTGTAGCAATCATCGACTTTTTGCATTCAGCAAGCACTGGTTCGAGTATGGTCTGCTGCCCTGAATGCGGATCACTATTGGAATATGGCGACTGCACATTTTTCTATGAAGGGCAGAGTTGGGAAATCCCCCTGCCGATCTGCGTCAAATGCCTTTCCAGCGCAGAGGTCCCAAGAAATGACGCCTAAACGACATACTGTTATGAACGAGGACGCGAGGACGCTCTGATATTTTCACTGTTCCGTCTGCTGTCACGCGATAAGCGGCTCTCGGGACGATCGTTCAGATCATACTTTCCGAGCAGGTATTCCCGTGCACCAAAAGGATCACGATAAAAAGTAGCTGGGGGTAAAGAACTTGCGCTGGCACTTGGCAGACGGCCCCATCGCAGCGACCTTGCCTTGGTAATTTAATTTAGGACGACGAAACTACGATCTGTCATGGCACGGACAGTGTGGTACAGTTTCACGGGTCGCGCCAGTCTGGCCGAGCAGATACGGCAGCGTTAGAGCCGAGGCAGTCGTCACGTTGCTCGACCTCTGCTACCCGAGTAGCAAGTCCAACGGTCTCCGTTGAGAGGGCATTGGAAATTGAACGTGTGAAATTCACATCCAAATTAAATTACAGCAGCCTTCGGCAAATACGGTCTTCGCTTATTGTTTCTTAGTTTCTTATCACTCTCCCCGGTAGCCTTCCACTCGAAGAATCTAAGGGAACTCGTGCCCACGATCGATGACGAGTCGTGCGTCCTCAGTAGGTTGCTTCATGGGTTGGGCCTCATTCGCGACGCTCACGACCGCTTTTCTCGCTGCCTTTGGGATGAGTTTGGCCGGAACGCCTTTCTGGTCTTATCCCCTCCTTCGCGCTAACAAGTTTCAAAGCGGCTAATTGTCTCAGGCGCTCAGTATGCTGGTGAAGGGCGGATCGGAGGTCCCGAAAGATTGCATCCGACTCGTGATCTCGCGCCGTCAGTGCTTTGCAGCACAGTGAGCGGATTCGATCTTCCAACCGTGTGAGCATGGGTTCCAGCGTTAGCCAGTTTTCTCCATATCAACTGATGACTATTCGATACAATTCGATGCAGACTAGACGGTACAGGAACGGACCGCAGGGTCAGCCCAGACAACGTGGCGTGATTGAGATGCGGAAAGCGATAGTGCTTTCCATTGTTTTCCAGGATCTAGGAAGAGCGGCGACGCCGACAGGGTACTCGTTCTCGACTGGCGAACATCAGGTTAATGCGTGTGCTGGATCGTGCCCGGTTTCCATGTTTTGAAGCCGGAGACATACAGGGAAGCCTGTATTCCAGCAGCAGATCGTTTGTTCCAAGAAGACTGGACAAAATTACAGGCGGGCTGTTGAGTACATTCGCCATTTCAAACACTTAACATTTTGGCAGGGAACCTGCTGTTCTCAGTGGAAAGTGCCCTCACTGTTGGAGGCGCAGAATGGCTCAACGCAACCAAAAGGATTGGCGCGAACTGTGTACTGCTGTAGCGAATGAGACCGACTCCAACAAGCTTGGTTCTCTGGTTCAGGAATTGATTAAGGCGTTAGACGAGCGTGACCAGAACTGGCGTTCTCCAATCGACCCGTTTTCTGATAGTCGGGCAGTAGCATGAACGACCTGAACGGTTACTAGCCACGCCCGCGTGTGGGCGAGCGAGCTGAGGCGTAATCGCCAAAATCGCGCCATGGTCTTCGCACGATTGGCGGAGAAGCCGTCATTCCGTTTGGTTTCTTGATGGTGTTCTCTATCCTGGCGGACTGCGAAAAATTAAGTAAGAATCACGCGGCGGCAGGGTAGACCAAAGCGCGGGCCTTGCCTACCAGAACAGATGCATGCTCAGACTTTAGGACTAAAGCAGATATTCCTGCGGAGCGGGCTTCCTCGTCAGAACACACATTGCTGTACTCGCTGAACATGACCACTGACCGTGCGCATCAACGTTTTCAGAGCACGAGCGGCATCTATGCCGTTCATCACCGGCATTGACAAGTCCATCACAATCAAGTCAGGGTGCAAGGCCTGAGCTTTTTCGATCGCTTCTTGTCCGTTTTCCGCCTCCCCGCATACGTCAAAGTCCGCCTCCGCGGTGAAGAGGTGGCAGAGTGCCTGACGAATCGCCGCGTTGTCGTCGACCACTTATACCATTTTAGCCATCGGGTGGAACCCAGCAATCTGAGAGTCAACCTGGACAACGTAGCGCATGCCATTAAGTTGAAGCTTCGATGCGAGGAGTGTTCAGCGGGGTTAGCTAAAAAATTATAAAGAAGTCGTAAAGACTCCCCATAAATCTCACATCTTTGTATTTTTCCTCACGCAACGTACATTCGACTGCCATGTGCGAGAGGTACGTGCAGTCACCCGCAAGAACGTAGACACCGACCTGATAAATGGCTCCAAAGGCGAAGCTGTTCTCAATCGCAGATCTTCAGAAAGCGGAAGGAGAGGTAAACTATTCCTGTATGCGCAAGCGTCTAATCACGGCGATTCCGCAGGATGTTCCGCATCAGGATGAAGGATGGCTCGACCTCGACCGTGAGGCCGTGGTAGAAGTCACATCGGAAGAGAGGGATTATCCAGTAGAGTCTGCGCTGGTCGGAGAAGAATCGCGGGGATGGCGTGCTGCCGAGTCAGGTACTCAAACCATCCGGCTAATCTTCGATGAGCCGCAAAGACTCAAACGCATCGCGCTCGTCTTCGAAGAAATCCAGACACAGCGCACCCAATCGTTCGTCTTGCGATGGTCTGGGGATGGCGGACGTTCATTTCGAGAAATTGTGCGCCAGCAGTGGAACTTCAGTCCCCCTAACTCAATACGCGAGGTCGAGGAATATAGGGTTGAACTCTCCGGTGTCACGGTTCTCGAATTGGTCATCGTGCCCGACATCAGTCGCGGATCGGTTCGCGCCTCGCTCAAGAGTTTGCGGTTGTTGTGACTCCACCAGACTCGTTCGGTGATCACTACGGGTATGCGTGGGAACTTCGCGCCCAGAAACAGAGGCGGAGCCCGAGACGAACTGTGCGATGTAACACATGCAGGTGTGTTTCGGGTGCTAAGCTTTAGAGGTCTCTACACATCCCTCGGATCGAACCCCACTTCGGGCTACCGATCTCTTGTGCAATCTGATGATTCGCTCTTTGAGGCCGTTCCATGACTGCCTCTGAGTCGTCGTATTTCCCAATCTGCGTATTTGCAATAAACCGGCAAAGCTTGAAACGAGCAAGGTCGATGAACTCGGGAAAGCAGTTCATGAGGGCTGCCATCTGTTCAAAGTGAGTTTGCGCGGGACCATCACGACGCCGCCTCGCCCCAACGTCTAACCAAGAATGAAGCGATTTCGTATTTTAGAAACCGACTTGAGCGGAGCCGCCCGGCATTATCAGTTTGGCAATTCGATTCGGTCGGGATGCTTCTTGTCGCATTGGTGATCGTCCGCCAGAACCCTTTCGAGCCAACCAGCCTGTTTTTCAGCGAGCCTTTTATCGACCAAAGCTGGCTCGTGATTGACAACGAACTCTTCGCCACAGCCGTCACACCGGAGGGTTCCCATTTCTTGCAGTCCCATCGCTTTCTCCCGGCTCTGACCCTTCTTTATCGCAACTGCACCCATCTGCGGAATTTCTCCTGTTTATGGCAGCGGGCTTGCTTAGGCGCTACGTCATTGCACCTGATGTTAAAGCAACCATCCCTCGTCGCCTATTGGGCAGCAGCGACCGACTTCACCGAAATGGTATCGCCATTGGCTGTGCCCGTGACTGTGGCCTGCTCCCAAGCCAATTTGTTGAGTTCGTCCAACGAGGCTTGATCCGAGATGCTGAGGGTATAAATCTTGTCGCCGACTACCAAAGCGTATTTTGGGTTCTTCTGCACGCAGGCACGAACGCAGGCTGCGGGGGTGAGGTTCCCCTCTGAATGCTTGGCTCCGCACATGGCGTCACTAACCTTTCCAGTAAAGGTCTGTGTGCCGGCCGCAACCAGTTTCGGCACGACAGCCAATCCTGTGCACAGCACCATCGTCGCCATCCAAACTTGCAACATTCGCAAACGAGACATAAATCTTCCTCCTGACCTGTGACTCTTGCTATTGGATGCGTCATTACAGAAACACGGAACAATCAGACACGTTTCGGAAGCGAACTCTGAGATTCAGTTGCCTTCACCACCTCTGAGAGTTGCTTCACAGCGGCCATCGTCCGTGCAGTGTAGTCTGTACGTTTCCCAGACTTCGGGCGGCGGTGGCGTTTCGTTACAGAATGTTGGTTTGACATAGGATGCTCCCGTCGTTGACTCAGCGCAAGAACTTACCCTAGTCTCAACCCCGCCCTCAGGATGGTCACTTTTGCACAAGCTTGCGACCAAGATGACAAAGGCCCTGAGACGCCTAGTTGCCGATCATCGACGAATAGGCTGAGGCTGCAAGGAATCACCATTTACAATATTGGCGATGGCAAATAATTCGTCGGCTTTGTTGATCATTGACGTGCAAATCGGGCTTGTTGAGCTGATGTCTGCCGAGGTCCAGGGCCGTGCTCTGCCCAAGATCAAAGCGCTCCTTACTGAAGCACGGGCTTCGGGGATTCCCGTGATCTACATTCAGCATGACGGCGCAGAGGGGCATCCGCTGGAGACCCGTACAGAAGGCTGGGAACTTTATCCCTCACTCGGGCCAGCGGATGGCGAGTGCGTCATTAGAAAGCGAGAATCGGA
This sequence comes from Candidatus Acidiferrales bacterium, assembly GCA_035603035.1. GTDB lineage: Bacteria > Acidobacteriota > Terriglobia > Terriglobales > Acidobacteriaceae > Sulfotelmatobacter. The sequence continues at coordinate 21,490 of DATNLE010000366.1, forward strand.
CTCGTTCTTCGGAACCACTCTCCAACAAGAACTTGAAAAAAGAGGAATCGCCCATCTCATCGTTGCGGGAGCCATGACGGAGTATTGCGTGGACACCACTTGCCGACGTGCGACTAGTCTCGGTTACGACGTTACGCTCGCAGGCGATGCACACCTAACGAGGGACAACGAAGTGTTAACCGCGGCAAATATCATCGCTCACCACAATTTGGTGCTCAATGATTTCAGTGCTGGAAAGCACGTGGTCAGGGTCAAGCCTACAGACGAGATCGTGTTCTGAACTTCAATGCGCCACATTGCTGAAGTCGTTGCTGGGCTCGCTTGTGCTCTCTTCTCAGGAGCCGCCGTCTATTTGAGTTTGGTTGAACATCCGGCGCGAATGGAATGCGGCGTGGAACTAGCTGCGACCGAATTTGCCCCGAGCTATCGCCGCGCCACTGTCATGCAGGCGCGCCTAGCAGCGGTGGGACTCGTCTCTTCCATTGCAGCGTGGGGTCGCAGGGGCTTCTTATGGGTCATTGGCGGGGTGTTGCTGGGCTCCGTTGTCCCATTTACGCTGATTGTGATCCTACCCATTAATAAGCAGTTGCTCAAGCCTGCACTGGACAGGCGGTCGGCAGAAACAGAGCGGCTACTCGCACGCTGGGGCACGTTGCATGCCGTTAGAAGTGTTCTCAGCGGGTTGGCGCTTTTGCTGTTCTTGTACTTGACGATCTTTAGAGAGTCGCTTTGAAGGTTGATTCCGCACACTATCCGCTCGCCTAACAATCGCCTTTTGCATGATGCGGCGGGAGAGTCCTAAACGAGGCAGCGCAGCGGAACAATCCCGACTGAGGAATCAAAATCAAGGAGAACCGCAAATGGGCAAATGGCCCAAAAAGTTATTGATGTAGTGGGAACAATCGAAAAGAGAGCTGCGCGAAGGCTACGGAGAACGCAGTGGCAGACGCTGCAAGACGGTTCGAGGCACGAAATGGGTGCGCGTGGCGGAACTAGAAATGGAACTGGACGGCAAGAAGATCAGAAGATCGTCAAATACCGCGCCTCAACGAAGACTTATTCCGACATTGAAAAATACGGTGTCGATTGTGGGCAGTTAGGGGCCGAATAATTGGTTTTTTGAGCGGGCAAATGCATCCAGTCGGGACAGCAGAAGATGGTCCAGCGAAGGGGTGAAAACTATTCAGATTCTTTGCGAATCTTCTTCCGAGCACGCTTTCGGGCTAAGGCTTGTTTGACTCGGCGCTTTGCGCCGGGCTTGAGGTAGAAGGAGTGGCGCTTCACTTCCTTAATGATGTCTTCCGTCTGAACCTTGCGCTTAAAGCGACGGAGAGCGCTTTCTATTGACTCGCCTTCTTGCAACCGAACTTCTGCCAAACTCGTCACCCCCGACCCGTCCTAAATCACCAAGGCGCTGCGACTTGATTCTTCGCTTTAACTTGATCGAGCCCACGGCACATCAGGCTGAATGGCGCTCCTTGAGTTCGTCGATCTTCTCGTTGGCTTTCTCCTTGGCGTTTTGCACCGATTGACTGATCTTATTCCGCCTCTCATGAGCCTTGTCGGTTGCGACCTTCTGGTGCGATTGTTGCACTTCTTTAGAAGCGTCTTTGGCGTTGCCCCAAGTCTCCTTTGCCGCACCTTTGACTTGATCCACAAATCCCTGATTGGCTAGTTTCTCGTTGCCGAGAGTTTCCCCAACGCCTTGCTTTACCTTTCCTACCGCCTGCTGAATCTTGCCGAAAATCTGATCCTCATTCACTGTTCGCCTCCATGTCGCCGCAAATGCGGCTTTTTTTGTGCGTGAAATATGGAAACCACTTTAGCGGGCACTCGGCACAGTAGTGCAACATCGCTGCAAAAGCCCATTCTAGTCTCACGGCCACATTCATGAATGGTCTCTTTTGCACAAGCCGCGTATGGCAGTCCGATGATCGGGTCCGAACCCAAGCCTATCTGGATCGTTGGGAGGCAAGCTGTGCCGATACCCGCTTGACCGTCTGATGGTCCCCCGTTGAACCCATTTTCGACTACCAGGTCCTGCCAGATTGCGGTGGCATCCCGACCACGGCTCAGACCTAACTCGATGGCTTCACGAAAGCGCTCGCAGGCACTGGCGGATGGAATCCGCCTAGGATTTTCTACGTCCAAGCCTGTCGCCTCCACGCCAAACCCGGTGGTCACCACATTGGCATTGGCCGGTTTTGCTTTTTCCTTAGCAGAAAGGTTTTCGGGGTTGGGGTTGATTGTGGGGAGCGGTTTTGCCGCGTCCGACCCGGCGGCCGCAAACCCCGACCCCAGCCGCCTTCAGATGGCTCCGGCGGTCTTTCGACGCGCCGCGGCTCGATGCGCCGCAGTGGCCATCCGAGTCGCCCCAGGGCAATCGCTTGTTGTTTTTTCTTGCTTCGCGCAAGATGTTGCTCATATCGACGAAGGCTAAATGCCGCAAGCCGAAATCAACGTCCCCGGCCTCATTCTCGTTGGCCGGTTTTGGGAGACCCCTGAGGTGGAAAAAGTCAGAAAAAATGGCTACTCAACTATGCCAGAAATGCAAACATCCCAGGCCGGTGTGTACTTCCGATTCCGACGAAAAACCTGAATGCGGCGAGACGATTACCGTCAATGAGGTTGCTCGACCGGGCAACGAGCCAACAAGGACGAGGAAGATTGAGGTATGGCTTAAGGTCTAATGCCGCCTTTCCGGTCTCGAAGCGAGCACTTGAGTGCCAGTATCAGCAAGTCAGTCCGCATATCGGTCGGAGCGCGGCGACCAAAGGAGCAGCAGTGCTGGGCGGTCGCTGGCGAATCGACTGGCCGGCACGAAATCGCGGGATATGCCCGGTGAGAAGTGAAATATCGCCCCTAAGTTCCCTGCCCTGAGGTGAACTCGTCGGTTCATGTTACGGTTTTATTGCAGCAAAGCGAAGGCGAGTATAATCCGCTGTCCAGTTCCCGTCCGCATCGCACAGAATGGGCTTGAGCAGCGTGGTAACTTCATCGAGAAAGCCGCAGCGTTCCTCACGAGGCAACGCGGCCGAGAACGAATTGGCGAATGTGTCCAGCCACCCCCGCATTCCAGTCGGCAGCCGAGTGGGGCGCGGAATCAGTTGTACACTTTGCGGCACAAATCCAGCCCGCCGCAGCCGCATTTCATAGTCTTCGACTGTCGGGAAGTACCACGGAATCCGCGAAGCGGCATCTTTCACGCCTCGGCGCTCCAGCGTAGCCAGCAACGCGACGGTAATCGCGCCCACGCACGCATGGCCGCCCATCTCACCGACGAATCTTCCCCCGATCCTGAGGGCTCGGAAGGTACACGCAACCGGCGCGTCCGGATCCTCCTTGATCCAGTGCAGTGCCGCATTGGAAAAAACAGCATCGAATTCGTTTTCGAAGACCAGCGCACGGGCATCCATTATCCTCGCATCAATGCCGCGCTGAAGAGCGGCTGCGATCATGTCCGGAGAATTATCGATACCCACCACCTGCGCACCCAGCGCAACCAGCTTTTCGGTCAATGCTCCGTCGCCGCAACCCAAATCGAGGATGCGTTCGTCCGACCGGGGCTGAAGCAAATCCAGCACAGGTTGCCCGAGCGCGGGCACGAAATGAGCGTTTGCGGCATAGGCAGCCGCATTCCAATGCTGGGAGGATGTTGATGGAGAGGAGAAAGCCACTGAAAAAACTCTTTAAAAAACTCTTTTCTGATAGCGTAACCTGCGCGATTTTGCCCTCTATGGAGAAACACGCCGCCGGATGCGATCCACAGGAGGCCGACGAATATAGGCTTCCAGTCGGTTACAACTGGGCGGCTGAGTACCACCTAGCAACGCTCCCGTCAGGGCGCGCAGTTTGGTGCTGAACTGGCGCCGGCTAATGTCGTGCATGGGCATTACTCCGGATAAATTTACTCGCAGATACGATACTCGCTTTCGCTTTGGAAACACAGCGCCGAAAAACCGATAGAATGCTTGCTCCGTATCTCGGAGCCTCAGTGGTGGGTTTATGATATTTGGTTAGCGATCGAGGTCGCCATGTTTACCGGCATTGTTGAAGAAGTAGGGCACGTAGCCCGCATCGAGCAGAACGGCGAGGATCGCCGCCTCACAATCACTGCATCAAATACTCCGAAAGAATTGAAGCCAGGCGATAGCGTGGCGGTCAGTGGCGTTTGCCTCACTGCCATCAACATCTCAGCAGGATCGTTCTGCGCGGATCTTGCCCCGGAGACTTGGGCGCGCACTTCATTTTCGCGCATGCACGAAGGAGCACTCGTCAATCTCGAACTGCCCATGAAGGCGAACGGCCGCTTTGGCGGACACATCGTGCAAGGCCACGTTGATGGAGTTGGCAAGCTCATTGGCCTGGAACGCATCGCTGAATCGGGAAATTGGTGGCTTCAAATCGAGCTGCCTCGTGACGTCGAGAAATACACCGTTTACAAGGGCTCCCTTTGCATCGAGGGCATCAGTCTTACAGTGGCGAGGCTCGACGGAACAAGCTGCATGGTTGCCATCATTCCCCACACTGTTGAGAAGACTAACCTGAACTCGCTCCACGCCGGTGATTCGGTTAATCTCGAAGCAGATCTCATTGCGAAGTACGTGGAAAAGATGATGGCCACTGAGCCGCCAGAAAGCTCACTTACCGTCGAAGAGTTAGTGGGGCAAGGATTCTGAGAAAAGTTGACGGTATTCAGTGGCTATGGTCAGCGATGAAGTTGATCGGTCCAGAAGTGATTTTGTGACGCCGCACGACGCCGGGGCGGTGCCATCTCCGCAACGACAGGCTGGCGCTGATCCGGGTCTCTGCGGCGATTGCATGCACGCAAGGACGATCAAGTCCGCACGCGGTTCGATTTTCATACAGTGCCAAGTTTCCTTCACCGACCCGCAGTTTGCGAAATATCCGCGGCTGCCAGTTCTTGCTTGTCATGGCTACGCGAAAGATACGCCCACCGGATAGTTTTGGCGTAACGCCCTAGCCTTTTCGTTGTGAAGTCGGCCACCCGAGCATTCGTTGCGGTCTTGCAATAATGCCGCCGAATCCTTGGGCACTTCGCGAGTTTCTTGGGGACCTTCTCCTGTCTTTATCGGAATATTGTCCATAGAACGTATGAGCCTTCGCAAACTGGCCTCTCGTAGCGCAAAAAGAACGCTCGTTCAGAATGACAATCAATAACAATCGACGCGCATGACAATCGACGCGCGTTGACTATCCCAGAGATGTGGGCGAAAATGATTCAGTACTCCCTCGATCCCGATTCTTCGGGTTTCCGATCGTGGGCCTGTGGCGCAGCTGGGAGCGCGCTTCCATGGCATGGAAGAGGTCGTCGGTTCGATCCCGACCAGGTCCACCAT
>DATNLE010000130.1:0-17812 GCA_035603035.1 Candidatus Acidiferrales bacterium
AGCCCTGCCAGTCCGCAAGGTCGCCGCAACGAAACTCGCTGCACCAATATCATCGAGCAAGTCACCGAGTGTCCGGAAGCCGAGTCGGTCCCGCACCGCCGAAGATGTGGGTGGGGGCAACGACTCCACTGCCGAGAACAACAACACAATTGCCGAGGATTCCCGAGAGTCCGCGCCTCCAGAAGTCCAGCCGTCCTCCGCCGCATCCTCCTCCGGCGTGCCCCCCGAACCACCGCAACCGCTGAAGGTAACCATTGAGCAGGGCACGCCGATCTCAGTGCGCCTGATCGACAGCATCGACAGCGAAAAAAATCAGGCGGGGGATACGTTTCACGCGACGTTAAATACTCCGCTGTCCGCGGAAGGATCGGAAGCGATTCCGGCCGGCACGGACATCTCGGGGCACCTTGTCGATGTGAAGAGCGCGGGCAAGTTCGCGGGACAGTCTCTGGTTGTGCTGCAACTCGATAGCATTTCTGCGAACGGAAAAAGCTACAACCTTCAGACTGATCAGTTCAGGAAAGAAGGCAGTTCGCGCGGCAAGAATACGGCGGAAAAAGTCGGCGGCGGCGCAATCCTGGGAGGTATCATCGGCGCCATCGCGGGCGGCGGGAAGGGAGCTGCCATCGGCACTGCGGCGGGCGCCGGAGTCGGTGCGGGCGCGCAGGCTGCGACCAAGGCCCACCAGATCAAGCTGCCCTCGGAGACTGTGCTGAACTTCACCTTGCAAGCTCCCGTCACCGTCATCAAGCCGCCGGTCCCGAATGCCAGCCGGCCTAAGCTAGACGACGCGCACTAAAACGCGATCCTTCTTGCAGCTGGTTTCCGAGTGAATGCTGTTCGTGGGGGCAAACCGTTCACGCAGCTCATCACCATGTACAAACTATTTCCTGTAATCCGAACAGCGCCACAGATTTTTTCGTCTTCCGCCAAGCGCAAACGCCATCTCCGAAATCATGGGCTATCTCATAGAAACACTTGATGATCGCAGCAGGAGCCTAGCTCAGCTTGTTCTGACTCCGTAACAGCCACCATTTTCTTGTTGGGCTGGAACGATTCTGCGCTACAAACCGCAGCACTGATTTCGGACACCCCTGCACCTTCACTGTCCGGATTCATTTGTGCAATCCCGAGTCATCCCTGTTAGTGGGCCTTGATGCCCAGTCCGAAAGGAGGAGCGATTCTCCGTCGACGAATTCTGCCAATTCGCCAGGGAAGGCCGGACCTCGTTCCCTTACGCCCCGGGATAACAGTACCCGGACGCTTCAACCAAGATTCCAAATGGAATCAGGCTCGTCACACAAAAACACTAATGAGGAGGAGTCGTGATCAAGACAGCTAGACTCGCGTCCAGTTTTACTTTGGCGGTGCTGCTTCTTTTAGGAGCGGCATTTGCTCAGACCGACCCCGGGGTTCAGAGCGGAAATCGCGGCACTGGTGCGGCGCTCCCTTCGGTGTTATCGAACAGCCCCAGTGGAATCCTGGCCTTTTTCACCGACGGTCAGGCTCGCTTCCAGGAAGTGGAGTCTGTCTCCGGCGGCGCCAACAACGGTCTGGGACCCCGGTTCAACTCGACTAGCTGCAGCTCATGCCACGCGCAACCTGCGATCGGCGGGTCAGGTGCTGCGGTCAATCCCCAATTCCAGTTCACCAGCGACGGGGTCGCACCCAGGGACACCACTCCGTCTTTCATTACCGCCAATGGCCCTACCCGTGAAGCGCGATTTCCGTTCTTCTTCAACAGCAACGGCTCCGCGAATACCAACGCACCCAATGGGGGAGTGGAAGACCTGTTCACGGTGACAGGACGCTCTGATGCTGGGAGCTGCAGTCTGTCGCAGCCCAGTTTTGCTGCTGCACAGCAGGCGAATAACATTATCTTCCGTATTCCCACGCCGACCTTTGGCGCGGGCCTGATCGAGAACCTTGACGAGTCAACCCTGCTGAAGAATACGGCGGCCAATAACAACAACCGTCTTGGCATTTCCGGCACTTTGAACCACAACGGTAACGATGGCACCATTACTCGGTTCGGCTGGAAAGCGCAGAACAAATCGCTGCACATCTTTGCCGGTGAAGCCTACAACGTGGAGCAGGGCATCTCCAACCTGCTGTTCCCGCAAGACCGTCCGCTGCCTGGGGAAGAAGGGGGCGGCGGCAGCGGTTCAACCGGACTTCCGGCGACCTGCCTGAACCTCAGCGGGGTCGGGTATCCCGAAGACGCGAACAATCCAGGATCGGCGGGGGCCGCGGTTCTTGACGACGTTTCGGCGTTTGCCAACTTCATGCGGACCCTGGCCCCGCCGCCAGCTGGTGGGGTTGTGTTGAATGGACAGCAGGTCCCCTCACAGACGATCGCCGCTGGCAGCTCCTTGTTTAGCGCTATCGGGTGCGCGACCTGCCACAATTCGACGGTTGGCTCGACACAAAAGTCGAATATCACTAGTTCTCTGAGCAACGCAGCGGTGAATGCGTTCTCGGATATTGAGATCCACCACATGGGCACCGGCCTGGCAGACAATGTCTCCCAGGGAGGCGCCGGAGGCGACCAATTCCGCACCGCTCCCCTGTGGGGGCTGGGACAGCGAATCTTTCTCTTGCACGATGGCCGCACCACGAACCTGAACGCGGCAATCGCAGCCCACCAGAGTAGTGGGAGCGAGGCCACGACCGTGGAGGAGAATTTCCATAACCTCACTACCACCCAGCAGCAGGAAATCCTGGACTTCCTGCGCTCGCTGTAATTATTTTGTGGCACTTCCTGGCGAGACAAAAAGGTTGTCTCGCCAGCTCTATCGCCGTCCGAGAGCGATGCGCGACTCGTCGCCGGGGGCACCGGCGTGAAATTGTTTAGCTGCGAAGGAGAAATATGTCCTCTGGATTCTTGCGTTTCGTTATCCTTCTCGCCTTGCCAGCATCGTTGCTGGCTTGGGGTCAAAGCGCCCCAAGCGACGGTGGCGACTTCTCCAGCAACACCAAGCCCGAGACGAAGCTGCCGACGGGGGTCATTCTGGTAAAGGGCGCCTGGTCGAGTGCCAGTGATTCCGTGACTCCCGTGCCGGAAGGCGGAAACGTGACCGACAACGTCTTCCGCAACCAGTACTTTGGAATGACCTACCCTCTACCCGCGGATTGGACCGAGAAATATAAAGGGCCACCTCCGTCAGATAGCGGTCGCTACGTACTGGCGCAAATCAGGCCTGCGGATTCGTTCAAAGGACCTGCTCGAGGCAGTATCTTAGTCACTGCCGAAGACTTGTTCTTCACGACGCTGCCTGCGGCCAACGCGCTGGAGCTCACCAACTACGAGAAGAACAATCTGCAGGCCGATTACAAATTGGAACTACCGCCTACGCAGACAAAGATCGCCGGACGCCCTTTTACCTTCTATGCATATTGGTCTCCGGTGGCAGAGTTGCATTGGTATGTTCTGGCTACCCAAATCCGCTGCCACGCTGTGGAGATGGTGTTAACCAGTCGTGACACGAAACTGTTGGGGAACTTGGTCCTAGATATGAATCGGATGAAGTTGCCTGAGGACGCCAGCCCCACAAACACGGGCGGGGGCGCTTTCCCGGTGTGCGTGAAAGATTACGCCCGCGGCGAGAACCTGATTACGCGGGTTGAACCCATCTTTAGCGAGCACAAGTTCAACCCTGTTCCAGTGCGCATCATCATCGATAAAGACGGCAAGGTGAAACACATTCACTTTCTGAGTGCGTTTCCCGATCAGGTGAAAGCCATCACCGATGCGCTGAATCAGTGGAAATTCAAACGATACCTGCGCGGGGGGCAACCTGCGGAGGTGGAAACCGGAATTATGTTTGGGCGGGTGGCGTATCCGGCGGCACGCACGTCAGGCCATGCGACGACCGAATGATCTTTGAGGATTTCTGCACCCCGGAGACCCTCCTGCTTAGGATCTTTCGTCCGTCGCACAGGAGGGTGAGTTGTTGCGGCTTGCCACCCTTAACTGCATTGTCCGTTGGGACAGTGACTTCAGTACCTTAGTCCTCGCTGCCATCGCCACCTTATAATCCACTTAAGACTGAGGCTTATCTGCGTTCCAGGAAAGACTCGCGCGTCAAAGCGCTCGCCTTCCGAAGAACGCCGGAAAATCCGTGGATCCTCTATATGCATCGTCGATTTTCTTCCTGGGGCTGGCCTTTGGCAGCTTTCTGAACGTGTGTATCTATCGCCTGCCTCTGGGTCTCTCGGTGGTCACGCCGCGTTCGGTCTGTCCCGGTTGTAAGCGACCTATCGCTTTTTATGACAATGTGCCGCTGCTCAGTTGGCTAGTATTGCGCGGCCGATGCCGTAACTGCGAAACAAAAATATCTGCCCGCTATCTCTTCATTGAGGCGCTTACCGGAGGCTTGTTCCTCGGTTGTTACGCCTACTCCGGGCTCTCGTTGCTCACACTGAAATACTGCGTCTTCGGATTTCTACTCCTCGGCCTCATCTTTACTGACGCCGAAACCAAACTTCTGCCCGATAAGCTAACGCTCCCGGGACTGGTGCTAGGTCTCATTTTCAGTTTGATTGTGCCGGTGAACGACTTCGCTTCACAGTTTCTGCCGGGGATGTTGAATCTGCCCTTCAGCGCAGATTTAGCCGGGCATTTGCTTTCCCTGCTTGATTCCTTGCTGGGCGCGGCTCTCGGTGCTTCCTTCATTTACGGTGCTGGCGCAATTTACCTGCGCTGGCGCGGAATGGAAGGGATGGGCTTTGGTGACGTAAAGCTGATGGCTATGGTAGGTGCATTTCTGGGTATGAAGCTCACCATTTTTACCATCTTTACCGCGTCGCTGGCAGGATCCTTATTCGGCCTGGCCACGGTATGCCTGGTCTGGATCAAGCGCACTCACCGCTTCACGCGCCGACTGGCCAACGCGCAGGCCGCGCGCCGCCGGGGATGGCAATCTGCACAGATGGTTTACCGCCACTACCAGATGCCGTTCGGAGTTTTTCTAGGCAGCATGGCTCTGCTCGCGCTCTTCGTTGGCAATCAGTTCCTGCGCTGGTATGGGAGGTTTTGGTGGTAACGCTGTTTACCAATCCGCTCGTGCTGCGAGCCATGCTGCTGTTAGTCGCGGCAGGGTGTGCCTTTCTGTTTGCCATCTTCCTCATGCGCCGCTTGCGCCGCAACATGGTTGCAGAGGCCGATCTAGGAGGTGCGGCTCCCACTTTGGAAGCTCTTCCGGTCCACCTTTACAACACCGTCATTCAGCAGTTGAAGCAACAGAAGCATGAATTACAAGTACAAACTATCACCGAACAACGCCGCGCCCGCACCACCGAAAACTTCAGCCAGACCGTGCTGTCTAATCTCGCCTCCGGAGTACTGGTGTTTGGACGCAATGGACTGGTGAGGCAAGCCAATCCCGCGGCCAAGGAGATTCTGGGTTTCCGTTCTCTTTCGGGTATGAGTGCGGAGGACATTTTTCGCGACGCCGCGGGCTGCTCGCCGGACTCTTCCGCCGTCTATTCCGATGGCGCAATGAACCTGCAAGTACGGCTGGTCGAGGAACTTCATGCTGTGTTGCACGAGGGCAGCAAGCGCCGCCGACTCGAGGCTGATTACACCACTCCTGCAGGAGAAAAACTTCACCTTGCGGTTACGGTTTCCGCTGTCCCCGCCGTGGATGGAGGTCTGCTCGGAGTGGCCTGTCTTATAGTCGACCGCAGTGAGTTTGAACAAATCCGCCGCCAACAGCAGTTGCACGGTGAACTTTCCGCCGAGATGGCGCTAGAGCTGCGCACCTCATTGACCACGATCGCCGGCTACGCCCAGCAGTTGGCGCGGAACCGCGATCCCGATCTGGCCTCGCAATTTGCTGCCGACATCGCCGGCGAGGCCGCTGGCCTCGATCGCCGCATCGGAGGATTTCTGGTGAAAAAAAGCAACGCTGAGGATGCTGGCACTCGAGCCAACCCAGCGACATTATCAAAGAGTGAACGATGAATTCAGCTGCAATCGTACAAACTACGCTAACGAATACAGGTGGAGGATGGAAGCTATGAAGCGCATTACGCATATCGGATTCGTATTAGCACTGTTCACGATCCCGGCAGGCTCGCTGGCCGCAGCGCAAACCACAGAGCCGGTGGGCGACCAATCCTCGCTGGGCGATTACGCTCGCAAGGTCCACAAAGATCCCAACGTCAAAGCCAAGCCCAAGGTCTTTGACAACGACAATCTTCCGAAAGAAGACAAGCTTTCCATCGTCGGCGAAGCCGCTCCCGTGACTGCCGCGGACGCCTCTGCGGATTCCGCCTCGAAAGCCGCCGCTGCAGCTAACGGCAAGGACGGTGCTGCCGCCACTCCCGCCACTTCGACCAATGATGAACAAAGCAAAAAACTCGCGGAATGGAAAACCTGGCAAGACAAACTAACGGCTCAGAAGAATTCTATCGATCTAGCTTCGCGTGAACTCGATGTGCTGCAAAAGGAATACCAACTGCGCGCCGCCGCCATGTACGCCGACGTGGGCAACCGCCTGCGCAACTCCGCTCAGTGGGATAAAGAAGAAGGGGAGTTCAAACAGAAGATCGCCGACAAGCAGAAGGCCGTCGATGATGGTAAGCAGAAACTCGACGACATGCAAGAAGAAGCCCGAAGGGCCGGCGTTCCAGCCGCCATGCGCGAACCGTAAGCGCCTGCATGCCCAACCATCTTAGGCATAGTTGAACCTGCCGTTGCAACCCGGAAAACGCCGGCCTGGGCCGGCGTTTTCAGTTCCTGGTCTTGCCACTTAGCACGATGTCGCTGCGGCCTTGGCGAGGTCGCGTAACCTTACAATCTGCTTGATATGATGACGGCCATGTATGTAATGAAATTTTCTCCACTGAGCTCCTGTCAAGGGACCGAGACTGGGATGGTCAAGCAATTGGCCGTGGCCTAAGCGATCCACAGCTCTCGCAATAATGTCGTCCATCTCTTTCAGCTTCAGCCCAACTTCCGATCTCACTTTCTCCACCGGCAAACCTTGCGGTACAGTCTGTTTCGGGGCCTTCCGTCCTTCTGGGAAGTAATCGAACCCCAACACAAGCAGGGTCCGCCAGCGTTGCTTCATGGAGGCGCGCCCGGCCAGCGGCTTGCCGCTATTCAGAACTCGGTCGAATCCCTTGACCGTCCCGGTGTAGGTTAGATACAGATGCTCCAACACCTCGGCCGCGCACCACTTCTCGGCGGGGTGCCAACTCATCTGCTCCGTGGAAAAACCTTCCACCGATGCCTCTAGGGCTTGCTTCAACTCTTCGAGCCGGGTATCCATGCAGCTATCTCTCGTTCCGCGTCCTTCAGGTAGAATGTTGCGCGGCAATTAAATCATTCCAGTTATAACAGGAAGGTCGCCATGATGATGCGGAACTTCGTCCAGCCAAAAAACGCTGCGCCTGGCAACGCCGCTGTCGGAATGCAATTTCCCCGCGCGACAGCGGGCTGGCTTTTGTTAGCCATCCCGCTGGCCATTCTCGCGCTGCTCACAGCCTGCAACTCTAACGCTCCAAAGGCGCCTGAGGCCAAGCCCGAACCAAAAGGCCCCGACTTGCTTACCGCGCGGGCGGCTTTTCAGAAACTTTTCATTGCCGCCCGTAACTATGCCGCCGACGTAAGGCCGTTCCGCATCGAGTCCACTCCGACCACCGATGGCGATGGGCATGACGGCAAATCCGCCATATGGCAAACCAGCTTCGCTTCTCCGACACACCACGGAGTAAAGCCCTTCATCTGGTCGGGCAGCGCCGCGCCCGACGCACCTTCTCGCGGCGTTTCACCGGGCAACGAAGATGTTTACAATCCCGGGAATGCCTCCACGCAAGTTTTTGATGTGGCCTTCCTCAAGGTGGATTCCGACCAGGCATTTGCTGTCGCACAGAAACATGGGGGGGAAAAGATTCTGGGAAAGGATCCAGCTACGCCTGTGATCTACGTCTGCGACTGGAATCACAACACCAATGAACTGGTGTGGCACGTCATCTATGGATCTTCCCGTGATAACGCCAAATTGACAGTCGCCGTGAATGCCTCAACCGGGGAGTTTATCCGCGTCGAGAAATAGACAAGAATTAGTCCGGGAAAGAAAATTAGGCATAATGTTGGATGTTCACTTTTGCTGCTCAGCCTGTTTTAGCTGGTCCTCAATGGAGGAAAAAAAACGGCACAGCGCGCCCGCGGAAGCAATCGCTCCCTTGAGCGCGTGGCGCTCCCCAAAGGAAACAATATCGGCCACCGAATATTGTAGCCGGAGCCGGTCGGTGGCACATTGCGCGCTCAGCAGTTCTATTTTCGCGGAGCGAAGGTCGGACGCTAAGCGGGCAATCCCCGCCTGCTTTCTGGAATCATCGTTCGACATCTATACTCCTAGGTTTTTCGAAATCGTCGCGGCCGGGGCGTCCTGCCGTGTGCCACTCCGTCGTTGGGGGGAAGGCTTCCACGAAGTCTGGCGGCACCGGCAAGACAGCCTGCGGAATCAACTCACCCGCCAGCATCATATATTGTACATTGTTAGTTGAACGCCGTTCAAGTTATTGGGCCCCTGTATGAATCCTTCACCTCTGGAGTTGACAAGTGCCCAGACAACCCGATCCACAACTCGAGCAGCGCATTCTGGAAGCTGCCAGCCGACTGCGCGCCAGAGGCGGGGAAAAAGCGCTCACCATGCGCGCCGTGGCCAAGGCCGCTGGCACCACCACGCCTACGGTCTACGAACGTTATCGTGACCGGGAAGATATTCTTCGGGCGCTGCGTTTTCAGACTCGCATAGAGCTTTTCGCCACGCTCCGCCGGTCCCGCACCCTGGCGCAAGCCTGCCAGTCCTATCTCGAATTTGCCCTCGAGCATCGTCACGCCTACGAAGTGCTCCATGACAAGTTCGCCGAGCCCCCGTCCCTGCACGAACCGTGGCCATCGTTCAATTTGTTGCGTGAGCGTCTGACAAAGCGCCTGGGAGGCGCGCCGCGCCAGCACACTCGGCTCATGCTTTCGCTCTGGTCGCTGATGCACGGCACAGCGATGCTTTTGATCCGCGGAGGGGCCATAGAGCCGCTACGCACTCAAATGCTGCACGCCTGTCTTGACGCGGTCGAAGTCATGGTCGCGGAAAATGCTCGGTCCAAGGGCAGAATCCGCTCCGGCCCCAAGTGGCCCGCGAGCCTGATTCTAGGAGAGGAAGCCGAAAGCAAGGTGAGCCAAGGCGATGACAACGTCAACGCAAAATCTGCAAGTCGCCCGGCCCGTAAGAAGCCTAAGACAAACCGAACTCGCGCCTTCCGCACCGCTTCCTAACTAAGCAGGTCGCTACTGCGGCTTCGTCGCCGAGGCCTGCGCCTTTAGTCGGCCAATCGCTTTTTGCGCTTGTTCGGACTCTGGTCCGTACGGCAGGATCTTCAAATAGCTCTCATACTCCGAGCGTGCATCGTCCAGCACCCCTAACTTCTCCAGACATATTGCCAGCCGAATGGTTGCCACGGCGTCGTTGTCTTTATAGCGGAGCGCCTCCCGGTAGCGATCTTGCGCCGCTCTGTAATTCCTGCGCTTGAAATAGAAGTCACCGATTTCGATGCTTTTCGCGGCCTTGTGCGGATCCCAAGTGTGAAACTCGGTGATTCCGCTGGCGCCACCCAATCCGGCCGCGGCCTCAGCTACGGCAGTTGAGCTCTTCGGATGCGCTTTGGCATCATCCTCGGGCGGAGTCAAATCGGTCTGCGTATCTTTGCTGGAGCTTTCTCCCAATTCCGGTCCCAACTCTTCTGCCCGCACTCGATCTGACCGCGGGGGCATGACAGTGGGCGTGGAAGAAGTTGACTCTTGTGACGCGGGATTTTTCGGCGTGTTCTTCTCGGAAGTACTTTCTTGCTGTGCCGACGCCGCCACTGTCAGCGCTAGAACCGCGAACCCGAACGACCGCAGAACCATATTTTCTATTTTAACCTGCGTGTCCCTGTGCGGGAGGCAAAAAAAGCAGGCTGCTCAGGGGGAGGTTTGAGCAGCCTGGTTGGCAAAGTCCTCCGGGGAGGAGGAAAAATCATCTGGTTCGCTTTTACATCGACGACGGGTTGTTCTGTCCCGTCGTGGGATTTGTGGTCGGCTGGTTTGTATCACCGACCGTATTGGTCATCAATCGGACGTCCACCCTGCGGTTGTCCGCGCGGCCTTGTTTCGTCTTGTTGGTTTCGACTGGCTTGTCTTTGCCCAGCCCGATGACATAAATCTTATGTGCCGGCACGTTGTACTTGGAAGCCAGATATTGGATCACCGAGTTCGCGCGCCGCTGACTCAAGTCGTAATTGTATTCGGCCGACCCCACCGAATCCGTGCTGCCTTCGAGCGTAATAATGTAACCCTTGGTGGTCGAGATGCTTCCCGCCATCTGATCGAGGGCATCTTTCGCCTGCTGCGTAAGATTGTCCCGGTTGAAACCAAACTTCACCGAGGTTTCGGCCACAGGACGATAGTTATCCAGGTTGGCTACGGTGTTGGTAAGGACTCCGACACGGCCATTGGCCGCGTCCGCCACTTGCTGTGCCTGGGCTGCATTCTGGCCAGCCGTCTGGGCTTTCTGTTCAACGTCCGCCGTCTTGGCGTTCACCGCCTGGATTCCAGCCTGGGCGCGGGCGTCCACGTCCTTGATATCTTTGCTATTTTTCGCCGTCATGTCGTCAAGTTCATTCGTCTTGTTGATCAGCGGCGTCGTCTGCTGCTTTACGTAATTCTTACTGGAACAGCCGATGGTCGCTGCCATGCTGGCCGCCAGTAAAATCGTCAACGAAGTGCGGTTCATATTGGAGAAGCTCCTTGATCAGTTGTCTCAGCTTGACTTGGTACTTACGCGCGTACCCTGTGATGCAGACCCCTGGGACAGACGTTGGTACCGCCGTTCCCACCCTTAGTTTTGCACGGGGAGTGCCAGTTTCCTTTCTTGGCCCAACCCGCTATAAGTATAAATGTTTTCAACAGTTTGCGCGAATCATTGCGGCAAGCAGCTTGAAGTGCGCGATGCCCTAGGAACGCAAACCCCACATGGGATAGGGAAATTTTATACACTTTCTCGAGGCTCTCTAATCCCTATTAGTCGGGGCGATTAACGGGATCGTGTCTCTCTTATCCTTTTCTTATTATTTTTGCGGTAAAGACGAAAATCACTTTCATCGAGCATAATCACGCTCTGGCGAGGATACAGTGCACTCATTCGAATGAGGCAAAGACCCGCCAGGTCCGTTTGCGATCAGCATAGCGGCGCGCCAAATCCTGCAATTCCATTAGGTTTTTCGAGCAGTCAAATGCTAGCCGCAACAACCCATCATTGATTAGGCGCAGCACATAAGCGCTCGATTCCAGACGGAATGCTGCCTCAGCCAGAACCGCTTCGCAAGTTAACAGAGGCTCGGTGACTCCCTGACCAAGGTTCACCGCCCAATCGTGGTGCTCATCGTTGCGTCTGGCGAATACAACAATAAAGCCGGTATCCCCTCCGCCTGACCTCGCGCTCTCCAGTTGATCGCGTATGAGACAGCCCATCGGCACGCCGGTCTTTTCCGATCTCTCCTTCAGCCACGACAGGAGATCATCCGTAAGGCGCATAGTAATGTGTGACCCATTTGGTATCGGTGTAACAACACAACCGCAATATCGCCTCTTCGACGATCTATTTCCAAATATCCATAATTGGCGCCGCATCGCGATCCCCCTCGGCCAGTGGCTCCAGGCCAAAATTGTCTTCGATCGTGCGCAGCACGCTGTAATGTGTGTAATGACGGTCCAAGATTTTGGCATCCTGCTGGCTTTCCTCCTTTACCATGTCCCCGAGAAACAGCGTAAATATCCGGTTGTCGGCATTGTGATCGGACTCATCAAACGTCACTATCACCAGCGTGCCCTTGCGCAGCTTCTCGGGGAACGTTTTATCGAGAAACTTGCTCACCCACGCGGCAGCTACTCCAAGGTTCGTGTTGTGGCCGTCGTTATTCATATTTGGGGAGTAGAACGAATAGGCCACCAGGCCCACTTTCGCATCTCTGACGAACAAATTATCCTCACCGAACGGGCTGTTGCCCTTGCCGGAATCAACCCGCACTACCCGGTCGCACCATTTTTCCTGCACCTCCGTCAGGCTGAGAAAGGGCACATGGCGTCGCACATAATCGCCTTTATTGCTATGAGCCACATGCTGGCTGTCGATTCGATATGGACAATTCCCTTCCGGCAATTCTTCGACATAGTTCTTGAAATCCAGACCGTGGTCGATCAGGCGATCGGCGATAGTTTTGTGAAAAGCATCGTTCGGGAAGTTAACCTGCCGGTCCGCAAGATAGCGTCCGCGTCGATGGATGCCGAAGTCCGTGCCCGCAATCATCGCCAGATAATTCGGATACGACGGATGGAACAACGCATGAAAGTTTGAAAAGCTAGCGCCACGCGTGGCGAGGTCTGCCAGGTTCTTATCCTTTGTGGCAGCTTCGTAATCGCCATTCTCAAGCACGATAATCACGACGCGGTCAAAGTGACGGGCGCTCGACTTCGTAGCGGCTTGGGCAGCCTCTTCTTTTTTCTGCCCGGACGGCTTCGCGGCCTCGGTTTTATTGTCTTGGGCGGGAGCGGCAGCCCGCCCGAGTGCAGTGCAGGTGGCTGCGTAAAACAGTGTGCCAATCGTCGCGCATGCGGCCAAAACTAATGTCCGGGATACTCCCGCCCGGCCGGCGAACATTGAGCTCATCTGAGATTCTTGTAACACTGTCGCCTATGCGCTCATCCAATAGAATACAAAGTTGCCGGATGGATCTGCTCCAGAAAATCCGCACCATTCCCACCGAGCCCGGCGTGTATCTCTACAAGAACGCCGAGGGTGAAGTCATTTACGTGGGCAAGGCCAAAAATCTGCGCAGCCGCGTAGCCAGCTACTTCCACGAAGGCCGCTGGGAAGATTCGAAAACCGGCACGCTGGTGCGTGAAGCCGTCGATGTCGATTATATCGTGGTCCGCAACAACAAAGAGGCTTTGGCGCTCGAAAACAATCTCATCAAGCAGCGCAAGCCGCGCTTCAACATCCTGCTGCGCGACGACAAAACTTACCCTTACGTGAAGCTCACTCTAAGCGAGCGCTGGCCGCGGGTGTACGTCACACGTCGCCTGCGCAAGGACGGCAGCGCCTACTATGGTCCGTACTTCCCGGCCAATCTCGCGTACCGCATCGTCGATCTGATTCACCGAAATTTCCTGATCCCATCATGCAAAGTCGACCTGACCCGCTTTCATCCGCGGCCTTGCCTTCAGTACTACATCAAACGTTGCCTGGGTCCGTGCGTGCAGGATCTGACCACGCCGGAAACTTATCAGGAAGCAGTTCGTGACGTGAAGCTATTTTTGGAAGGGCGTCCCACGGATCTGGCGCGCTCGCTGCAGCAGCGCATGGAGCAGGCCGCCGTGGCGCAGGAGTATGAACGTGCCGCCCGCTATCGCGACTTGATTTCGACTGTCGAGCAATTACAGGAGCGGCAGCGCATCGCCGCCGCCGAGGGCGATGATGCCGACGTCTTCGGCTATCACTATGAAAATGGCATGCTTGCGGTAAATCTATTTCACATGCGCGGCGGCCGCGTCGTGGATCGTCGCGAATTTTTCTGGGAAGATTTGCCGGAGATCAATGCGGATCCCGTGGAGGCGGCTGATCTGGACATCGATCATGTGCAGACAGCCGTCCCTTCGGCAACGGCAGAGCAGGCTCTCGGCTTTCCGGGCGGGCAAAGCTCGCTGGTCACCGGCATCTCCGCGGAAAGCGAGTTGGGCAGCCCAGCCGCGCTCGGCCCCGACAGCCGGGAGCGGGTCTCTCCACATGATCTTTCTCCGGGAGAATTCTTCTCAGCTCTGCTCAAGCAGCTCTATATCGGCCAGCCCTACGTGCCGCGGAATCTATACGTGCCCGTCGATTTCGAAGACCGATCAACCCTTGAAGACTTACTCTCAGAGCAGGTCGCAGGTTCGGATCCTCGCGCCGCACGAGTTCACATCCTCGTTCCGCAGCGTGGCGACAAGCGCGCCCTCATCGATTTAGCCGGCACCAACGCCAAACAATCCTACGATCAGCGCTTTCGCGTGCTCAAGCCCAATGCCAAGGCCATTCAGGAGGAATTGCAGGAGGTTCTCAGCCTGCCCGAATCACCCAAGCGCATCGAGTGCTTCGACATTTCTCACATTCAGGGCGCGGAGACCGTGGCCTCTATGGTGGTCTGGGAAGATGGCAGGATGAAGAAATCGGATTACCGCAAGTTCATCATCCGCTCGGTTCAGGGTGTCGACGATTTTGCTTCCATGCGCGAGGTAGTCACGCGCCGCTACAAACGCCTTCAGCAGGAAGAAAAGCCGATGCCCAGCCTGGTGCTCATCGATGGCGGCTTGGGGCAACTTCACGCGGCTGCCGAGGCCCTGGAAGCGCTTGAGATCATCAATCAGCCGCTCGCAGCCATTGCGAAACGTGAGGAAATTCTTTACGTCTATGGACAAGAAAAAGACCCCGTCGCGCTCGACCACCACTCCCCGGTACTGCATTTGATTCAACTCATTCGGGACGAAGCCCACCGCTTCGCCGTAACCTTCCATCGCAAGCGCCGCCAGATGCGCGATCGCTCCACCGAACTCCTGGAGATTCCCGGCGTGGGTGAGAGTACAACTCGACGCCTCCTCGAACACTTCGGCAGCCTGCAAGCTGTCCGGCAAGCGGACGCGTCGGCGCTGTCAGCAGTTGTGACCCGCGTACAGGCGGAAGCCATCAGCAATCACTTCCGGAAATAGTGGCATACTTCTTTCCGCCATTTGCTGGATTCTCTTCGTGACCGGGCGATGAAAAGCTCCCCCCTAGTGTGCCGTGTCCGGGCTCGCGTTGCCCATATCGAGAACAACTTTCCAGCCTCCATCCTTTTGTTTCTTCCAGATGCTGGTGTACTTACCGTGTTCGACGCCCGACTTCCCATCTTTGCCGATGGCACTGAACTCGTACGTACCGTACGTATAACCCAGATCGCCCGCTGATGAGATGTCGGCGCCCATTGGACTCCAGGTGAGGTGGTTGTTCTTGTCGTCGAGAAATCCCATCGTCTTGGCAATATTCACTTTTCCCGTGATGATCGGCTCTCCATTAGGAACTTCAACGGCATCTTCGGCGTAGTACGACATATATCCTGCCGAGCCATGGTCGGCCGCGGCCTTCATAAATTCGCTTTCCAAGTGACGCAGCGTGTCCGCACTCGCTTCCCCCGGCGCCGCTGCAGAGGGCCGAGCGCCGGGCACCACGACGACACCAACCAGCAATGTGGCAGTGAGAATCAGCAAAAACCATTTCATATATCCTCCCGGAATCGCAGCACATTCTACACTGTGTTTTTCTCTACGGCCCCCCGCCTGCCCTGTGGTCATGTTCTTACCTTACTTTGCTAAACTAGCTCATCCCCGAATGATTGCTGACTGCGCGTTGCTGCCAACTTCCAGTTTTCTGTCGCTATCACGATCGCTATGAAACTCCGCCATTGGATCACCGCAATCGTACTGCTCCTGCTGGTGACTGCGGCCATTGCGGGCCTGGTGTGGACCCGGCCACGAACGCAGCCAGCCGAAGCTGACGAAACCGGCAAAGCATCCTCCAAACCGTTTCTGGCAAGGAGTGCCCGGATTCCGCCCCGTGCGCTGGTCGATCAGCGCCCGCTCGAAACAGCCCGCCGGATGGCGAGTCTGGCGGCAACGCCAGAAGAGCAGCTCTTCGCCCATCAGGCCGAAAAAGTTGCCGACCGTGAAGTGGACCTGGCGTTCTTTGATGCTTTGCGCGCTAGCGAGGAAAATCCACCCAAGCTCAGCCCTGAGGCTAAGGAGGTCGCGGACCGAAAAAACAAGGCCGAAATAACCCTCAAGGAAGATCAGGAAAACATCGTCCTCTTGACGCGTAAACTTGCGGCCGCCCCTGACTCGCAAAAAGACAACCTGCAGGATCAAATCGAGGTCGCCAAAGCGCAAGCTGATCTTGACCAGGACGAGTTCGACGATGCCTCGGAAGATCTGGAGCAGGTGGGAGGAGATCCACAATCGAGAATAAAGCGGCTGAAAGCGCAGCATGACGCCAGCGATCACAGCCCCACTCCGCCATCCGCAATAAATCCCTACGAACTCAACTACCAGGCGCACACCATGCTGACGGTTTTTCGAGCCTGGAAAGGGTTGGGGGAGAAAAAGACGCAGCTGGAACAAGCTCGCCAGGAGACGGTTGCAAAGGCGGAACGCCTTAGCCAGCGGCATGACGCTCTGACGGTGCAAGTTGAGAAAGAAAAATTAAACCGCGAAGGCGCCAAGCAGCAAGCCCGAGGCTTCGCTACTGGAGGTAAAGGTGCAAGCCGCGAACAGTCCAAGGCAGGGGCGCAAATAGCGCTCGACTCGCTGAAGCAATACAGCCGCGACCAGAAAAATCTCGCGGACCTGGGCAAGCGCGTTCAGGACGAAAAAGAACTGAGTGACGTTTACGCAAGCTGGATCTTGCTGACCGATGCGCGCCGGCAGAGTGCGCTGCACAATCTGATTGAATGCGTCCTTTGGATACTTCTGGTGTTGTTTGCGGTGTACATGGTGGCTCGCCTGATTGACCGCCTCTTCACCAGCATGAAGGCGGAGAACAAACGCATCGACACGCTACGCGCCATGACCAAGGTGGCGGCGGAGATCGTGGGCGTAATGGTAATTGCATTTATTGTTTTCGGCATGCCCAGCCAAACGACTGAAATCCTCGGCCTCGCGGGCGCGGGCCTCACCGTCGCCAGCAAAGATGTGATCATGGCATTCTTCGGGTGGTTTCTGCTGATGGGGCGCAACGGCATTCGCGTGGGCGACTGGGTAGAGATTGAGGGAGTTGGCGGAGAGGTCATCGAGATTGGATTATTGAAAACGGTTTTACTCGAAACTGGAAACTGGACCGATGCCGGTCATCCCACAGGCCGGCAGGTTTCCTTCGTGAACAGCTTCGCCATCGAAGGTCATTATTTCAACTTCTCCACCTCAGGCCAGTGGATGTGGGACGAATTGCAGCTTACGATTTCGGCGGATCAGGATCCTTATACGGTGATCGACCAATTGCAGACGCTCGTGGTCAAGGATACAGAAGCAAATGCGACGAAAGCCGAGCAAGAATGGCAGCAGACCACCACCCGCTACCACGTGCAGGGATTTTCCGCGGTGCCCGCCATCAGTGTGCGCCCGACTGGATCTGGAGTCGAGGTGCGTGTGCGCTACATCACGCGAGCTTACGAGCGTCACGAAACCCGCAAGCGGCTTTACGAAGCCGTGGTCGAGTTGATGCACGGGAAGCGCGAGCAGGTAAAGCCGTAGGACGCTCCCCGATCACCGGGAGTGCGCAGACGATTCAATCCATGCTGAGCGAAGGTAATCCCGGCACGGTTATCGTAACCGGTGCGAGTCGCGGAATCGGCGCGGCGATCGCCAAACTGGCCGGTACGCGCGGATTTTCAGTAGCGGTTCATTTCGCTTCTGGTCAGGCTGAGGCCCACACAATTGCAGAAAAGATTATCTCTACCGGCGGGCGCGCCCGCGCGATTCATGCCGATGTTGCTTGTGAAGACGATGTCGTCCGCCTCTTCGAGACGGCCGAGAACGAGCTCGGGCCGATCAGAGCTTTGGTCAATAATGCCGCTATCACCGGCGGATTTTCGCGCGTGGAATCGGTGAGCGCGGGGACTCTTGCGCAAGTCATGGCCGTCAACGTTACAGGAGCGATTTTGTGCGCGCGCGAAGCCGTGCGTCGCATGTCAACCTTGCGCGGCG
>DATNLE010000133.1:0-1738 GCA_035603035.1 Candidatus Acidiferrales bacterium
AGCATTGATCGAGTCGAGCAGGTCCATGATCTGAGATGACATGGTCGAGTCGAGATTGCCGGTTGGCTCGTCGGCGAGAATCACCCGCGGCTCACCGCCGATGGCGCGCGCAATGGCCGCGCGCTGCTGCTGACCGCCGGAGAGTTGCGCAGGAAAGTGCCTAATTCGGGAGGTCAGTCCTACCTTTTCCAAGGAATCCGTGACGCGTTTGCGACGCTCACTCGCGGGCATGCGACGATAATGCAGAGGAGCGTCCACGTTGTCATAGATATTCAAGTTAGGGATTAGATTGAAGCCCTGGAATACGAAGCCAATTTTTCGATTGCGAATGTGAGAGCGTTGGTTGTCTGAAAGTGCCTTGACGTCTTCTCCGTCGAGTCGATAGCTGCCGGCGTCGAACTCCTCCAGAAGACCCGTGAGGTTGAGGAGAGTGGTTTTGCCACAGCCGGAATGACCGGTGATGGCGACAAATTCGCCGGCGTCGATCTTGAGATCAAACTCTCGCAGAGCGTAGGTCTCGACGATATCAGTGCGGAATATCTTGCTTACTGCGTTCAGCTCAATCATACCGGCTCCTTGGCGGGTCGCGTCGATCACATGGTGTCACTTCCTCGGAGTCGTGTCACCGCCATGAGCGCCTTCTCGAACTTGAACCTTTTCCTTCAGCTCCGGTCTGCCCTCTTGGACGTCTCTGCCAGTGACAACGCTCTACGATAAAATTGGCGGTGGTTACTCTGGCCAACGGCAGAGCGACCCACGGATCGCCGCGGCAATCAAAGGTGCAGTCGGGGGCTGCGATTCAATTCTTAACGTTGGCGCTGGAACGGGTTCGTACGAGCCGGCGTCTCGGTTCGTCGTGGCGGTCGAACCGTCTCGCGTCATGATCGCGCAACGTCCGGTGGGCGCAGCTCCGGTGGTCCAGGGACGCGCGGAGGCGCTGCCATTCCCTGATTGCAGTTTTGAGGCCGTCCTTGGCATCTTGACGGTGCACCACTGGAAGGATCAGGCCAGGGGCTTAGCTGAGTGCGCTCGAGTGGCACGGACCAAGGTCGTCCTGCTCACGAACGATTTTGATGTCTGCGCAAATTTCTGGCTGTTTGACTACTTTCCGGAATTGCTACGCGCTGACCGGCACATTTTTCCAAATATCGCGCGCTTTGAGGATGTCCTCGGGTCGCTTGAAACCATCGCTGTTCCCATTCCCGCAGATTGCCGCGACGGTTTTCTCGGTGCGTATTGGAAACGACCAAGTGCGTACCTGGATCCCATTGTTCGGGAGAGCATTTCCACGTTCTCCAAAATTGGCAATGTTGACTCCCAGCTCGCCCGTTTGGAGAGCGACATTGTCTCCGGCGCTTGGGAACAGCGGTACCAAAGGCTGCTAGGTCTAGAAGCGTTGGACCTCGGATATCGGATTCTGATATCAGCCCAGCCGCATCCCTCCAGCAGTAGGCAAGAATTGCGTTAAAGAGCGGCTTTTTTCGACAGCTTTTTACCGGGACGCACGCCGCAGCGGAGCCCGTCGATAAGCAGAGCAACCATCCGTTGCGCACGACCGTCATCTTGGGCAGGCATGCACAAGCTTGCGACGGCATGAAGAAGCTCATCTGACTCGACATCGTTGCGGATCTCGCCGGCGGCAACCGCTGACTCTAGAAGCGCCCGCAGGGCGGGTCGGACTCGCTGTTCGAAGTAGGCGCGCAAGGGTTCGAAGGCCGGGTTTCCGGAGTGCAGGGCC
>DATNLE010000418.1:0-30147 GCA_035603035.1 Candidatus Acidiferrales bacterium
CGCCCACCACATATCAATTGACCGTGATGGCGCCAGCAGCCGGTTCCGGAACGGTGACGAGCAGCCCGGCGGGAATTAACTGCCCCGGCACCTGCAGTGCCAGCTTTGCGCAGGGTTCGAAAGTGACGCTGACCGCGACCCCGGGCAGCAATTATTTTTTTGCTGGCTGGAACGGAAATTGCACCGGGACCGGCATCTGCACCATTACTCTTACCGCCGCGGCAACCGTCAGCGCCCTCTTCAATGCCGGTAACGGAATAACAGTGACCCTGGCGGGGGCAGGGACGGGAACCGTAAGCAGCACCCCGGCCGGAATCAGTTGCGGAACCACATGCTCTTCAAGCTTTCCTCCGAATACCCAGGTCACGCTGACCGAGACTCCTTCGAGCAGTAGCATTTTTTCGGGATGGACCGGTGCATGCACGGGGAACGGCGCCTGCACTATTATGTTGAATGGAGCGGAAACCGTAACCGCGTCCTTCGCACCCACCAACGCTTACCAAAGCCTGAATCACATAATTCTCTTTGCCCAGGAAAATCGATCTCTCGATCATTACTTTGGCGCAATGCTGGGATATTGGTCAGCGAATGGATATGGCACGGGCGGTCAAACCTTCGACGGCTTGCCGCAGTTTAACCCGGGGGGAATTGCGCCCTCGGTGCCGGGCTGCAACCTGGCTGACGATGTGAGCGGGTGCACCGCGGATCCCAACAATCCGATTAGCTCCTTTCACTTCAAATCCGTTTGCCAAGAGAACCAGAGCCCCTTCTGGAACGAAGCCCACAATGATTGGGACCTTGCCGACCCTACCGGAAGCAACCCCAGCGACCTAACCAAACCTGCGCTTGACGGATTCGTTTACACCGCCGCGTACGACGCCCGCTCCAACAATTTCATGGATCAGAACGGGGTGCGAGCGATGGGCTATTTTGACGACACGGACCTGAATTACTACTACTTCATGGCGTCCAGCTTCGGGACCTCGGACCGGTGGTTTTCTCCCGTCATGTCTCGCACCGAACTCAATCGGATGTACATTATGGCGGCCACTACACAGGGCTATGCCTATCCGATCAACAGTAATTCGGAGGACGCGACGCAGCTCAGCGCCACTCCCATCGTTGAGGCACTGCAGAATGCGGGTATCAGTTGGAAGATTTATGTAGATCCTGACGGCACGAATTGCTCAGGTCCTCCTTACGACCCCGCGTGTCTCATCACTCATTCTTACATCAACATGTTCACTTACTATCAGACGATAGTGAACAGTGCAAATGGTACTGGCCCGAACTTGTTACAAAATATAGTGCCTGTTTCGCAGTTTGCGATTGACGCGCAGAATAACAGTCTGCCCCAATTCGCGCTGATTGAGCCTGCGTCCGACGCCGGCCTGGATGAGCACCCTTCCGATTCAGACGAGTATCCTTCGAATGTTCAATCGGGAGCGCAGTATGCTGCCCAGAAGATTATCAATCCTCTGATGACCAGCCCAAGCTGGAGCGACTCCGCCCTGATTTTCACCTACGACGAGGCTGGTGGTTTTTACGACCACGTGCCACCGCAACCTGCAGCGGCTCCGGGAGACTTTCTGTCGCCCATCGACCTGCAGGCCAACCTCAACGATGTATGCACCGGGCCCGGACAGCTGGGCACGGGGATCTGTGATTTCAGCTGGACCGGCTATCGCGTCCCGCTGATCGTGATTTCGCCCTACTCCGTGAAGAACGTTGTTTCTCACACCGTTCGCGACACGACGGCAGTACTGAAGATGGTCGAGACCCGCTTCGGTCTGGCCCCCCTCACTGCGCGTGACGCGGCTCAACCTGACATGCTTGAGTTTTTTGATTTCGTGAACAAGCCGTGGGCTACGCCTCCGACACCGCCGCCTCAGACCACAACCGGGTATTGCTCTCTGAAGCCGGATTCCACCTGGGTCGAACCACCAGTTTTGACGGTGACGGTCTCCGGGTCTGGGTCGGTCGCTAGCAGTCCTGCCGGCATCGACGCCTGCACCTCCACTGGAGGAACGTGTTCGGCCGTGTTTTCGGCGGGCACCGGGGTCACACTGACCGCCACGCCCGCAACCGGCAGCACTTTTACGGGATGGAGCGGGGCAAGCTGCACTGGCACCGGTCCTTGTTCAGTGACGGTGAATTCCGCCGAGTCCGTGGGCGCAACCTTCACGGCGAGTGGCGCGGCGCGGGTGAGTGGCTCCGGAGGGCTGCCGCGATAGTCCCGGGCAAACAAAGGAAGCCGTGGGGTCCCGAGCAGGGTGTGGCGCCGATCGTTGGAGGTTTCAGAACCACGCTGGCAATGGGATAATGGCTCCGTGAAAATCCAGTGGGCGCTGGTTCTATGGGGCGTGCTACTCGCCGTTCCCTCGTGCCTGGCAGCGACCCGGCATTATTACATCGCTGCCGAAGACGTTACATGGAATTACGCTCCGAGCGGCCACAATCTGCTCAATGCCACGCCCATTCGCCAACCGTGGGTTCTGAAGCTGCAGTGGGCCAAGACCCGCTTCATCGAATATACCGACGATACTTTCACCACCAAGAAGCCCCAACCCCAGTGGCTGGGAATTCTTGGGCCAATCATTCGCGCAGAAGTTGGGGACGAAGTTATCGTCGAATTTCTGAATCGCGCTCACCTCGGCCATGACATGCATCCCCACGGCTTACGCTACGACAAGAACAATGAAGGCTCCTTCTACATTCCCTTTGGCAAGGGCGACCGGGTGGCGCCAGGACGGAGATTCACTTACCACTGGTTTGCCAACGCGGCCAGCGGGCCCGGTCCGGGGCAACCGAGTTCGATTGTGTGGTGGTATCACGCGCATGTCGACGCAGCCACGGAGATCAACGCCGGTTTGCTGGGACCGATCGTCGTTACCGCACAAGGTAGGGCGAACCCCGATGGGTCTCCCAAAGATGTTGACCGCGAATTTGTTGCCTCCTTCATGATCTTCGATGAGATGGGAGGCAAACCCGAAGGCCAGTTCTATGCAATTAACGGTTTCATCTTCGGCAATCTTCCCGGATTGATGATGAAGCAGGGCGATAACGTGCGCTGGTATTTGCTGGGGATGGGAAATGAGATCGACCTGCACACTCCGCACTGGCACGGCGAAACCGTCACCGACGGAAAACGAAATACTGATGTGATTGAACTTCTTCCCGGAAGTATGCAGACCGTGGACATGCTCGCGGACAATCCCGGCACATGGATGTTTCATTGCCATGTGGAGGATCACATGGAGGCTGGCATGATGGCGGTTTATACCATCTATACCCCCACCACGCGCGCCTGCCCTCTCGCCTTCACCGGAGGAGATTTCTGGAAGCATCCGGAGACCTTTTCGCTGAAGGTCAAGAACACAAGCGGTAAAGCAATCACCAGCGCGACCCTCACCTCGGAAATGTTTCTGACGCCCCAGGATCTTCGTCGACCCTACAACGCGGAATGGAAGTCGACCAAGCCCATATCGCCGGGTGAAGAGCAAACTCTGGAGAAGCCGGGCGTCAGTCCCGCCAGCGCTCAGGCGGTCCTCGGTTGGGTCTTCTTTCCGCAATTCGTCAAGTATGAAGATGGCACGACCTGGCGTGCGCAGACTGAGGGTGAGTGTTTTCGCGTGGTATGGCGCGAGCTCGAGCATGCCGACATGCCCACTTTACCGCCGCGGCAGATTGAAATAAATCCAGACTAAAAGCAACAAACCTTCATGATGAACATGGCATCCACTTAGAGTTCTGCGAGGGAAATTAGATGAGCAAGAAGAAAGGTGCGAGTCGCGGCCTGGCAAATCCCTCCAGGCTCAAGCCATTGGATCCGGACGACAAGCAGATGCTGCGAGTTGTCATCGAAACTCCTAAAGGGAACCGAAACAAGTTCGCTTTCAACGCTGACGAGCACATTTTCGAACTTAAGACAGTGCTGCCGGCCGGAATGGCATTCCCGTACGACTTCGGATTTGTTCCCTCTACCGAAGCCGACGATGGCGATCCCGTGGACGTTCTAGTGTTGATGGATGAGCCTGCGTTTCCAGGATGTGTCCTCACGTGTCGACCTATCGGCGTAATCGAAGGCGAGCAGATCGAGAAAAAAGACAAAAACAAGAACAAAGGCAAAGTGCGGAATGACCGAATCGTAGCCGTAGAACAGGACGCTCATAGCTGGGCTGACATAAGAAACATCGACGATTTGGGCAAACATTTCCTCCAAGAGCTGGAAGAGTTCTTCGTGGAGTACCACCGGCTTTCCGAAAGGGAGTATCGCGTGCTCAATGTAAAAGGGCCGGGTTCCGCGAGGAAGCTCGTCAAGTCCTCAATGCAGTGAAATCGAGGCCGCCCGTGCGCGTCGGTTCCGAGGTTGACCGTCGCTTGACAGCTCCCCGCCTCCAGATATTCCTTCCAGTTGCCGCCGACCTTGCGTAAGCCAGTTGAGGTAATTGAGGCCCGTTTTCGTCAGAAGGTTCGATTCGCTATCGGGGTCGGGAGCCATTTGCGAGAGTTTTTTACAAGCCCAACTCTGGTTGGAGTGTTTCGGCGAACTCCTGAATTTTGGACAACCATTCAGCGTTTTCTAAGCCCGTGGCTACGCATTCCTGGGCCCTCTTCCAAAAATCAGGAACATCTATTGAGAAATTCGGGCGTTTGGATTTTAATTCCGCGCAAAGGCTCTCAAACCGTTCTTTGTCGTGTTCATCGCCGCCATCCGATGAGGGCATCAGTTTTCGGGCGATAACTCCGCCAGCAGCGTAAGCGCAAGCTACTTTGAACATCTGATCCCAAAATTTACTCCCCTTGAATTTCGGTATATCCAATATTTGGACCGAAGCGAGGCTGCCGACAAAATCATCGGCTTTCGGATCGTAGGTGATTCTGGCCGGAAAGGCTTTGTAGTTCGTAATACCTGCCAACCCGAAATAAACCAAATGCGCGGCTTCGTGGGCGCAAAGAACTGCTATGAATCCCGGAGACGATAGTTGCGCCATCATGCCTCGATACGTGAATTGAAATTTGGCTGTGGCTTTCTGCTGGTCCGAGATGCCCTCTGTAATGATCGTGATCGCCATGCTCCACAATTTAGCAGGGGGTGTTTTGGGCAGACTACAGGGTTGTTTTGGGCAAGACGTGGTCATTAGCCAAAGCACCCCGGTTGATGCCAATTATCTGCGCAGGTCTCGTTCCGTCCCTCGCCTTACCACCAGGCCAAGATTGCTTTCCCTCACGCCGACTCCTACAATTTTGGGTTGAAATCGTGAAGAACATATGGCTACCTCTAACGGGGTTCCGGCGGGAGTGATCCATCCATTGGCTTCGGGGAATACGAAAACTCGTGGCGGATTGGACTTTCGCGCCTATCAGGAACTGAAGAACGAAATCCACCGCTATCTGCTGAACAAGATTGATTTAGAAAAAATTCCTGCCGCCCCGGACAATCAAACCCGGTCCCAGGTGTTTGCCGTGATCCAGGATGTCGTGTCGCATCTCAAGGTGTCTTTGAGTGATCCCGAGAAAGAGCGTCTATCGCTCGAGATCCTGGATGAAGTGTTTGGCCTAGGCCCGCTCGAGCCCTTGATGCAAGACCCGGACATCAGTGACATTTTGATTAACGGGGCCAAAGCCGTTTACGTGGAGCGCGCCGGAATTCTGGAGGAAACCAAGATCATGTTCAAGGATGATGCCCACCTGATGCGCATCATCAACAAGATTGTTTCAGCGGTCGGACGCTGCGTGGATGAATCGTCGCCTATGGTAGACGCTCGACTCGCCGACGGATCCCGTGTCCATGCGATCCTTCCGCCCTTGGCTATTGACGGTCCTCATCTTTCGATCCGGCGTTTTGGCCACGCTCCCCTGGCTGAAAGTAACCTCCTGGCAAATCAGACCCTAACTGCGGCCATGCTAGGGTTGCTGAAGGTTGCGGTCGCCGCGCGTCTTAGCATCGTGATTTCTGGGGGGACGGGCGCCGGCAAGACAACGTTGCTGAATGTGCTTTCCGGCTACATTTCCGCTAGAGAACGTATCGTCACCATTGAAGACTCAGCAGAATTGCAACTGAAACAACGTCACGTCGTCCGTTTGGAATGCCGTCCCGCCGATGCGGAAGGCAAGGGAGGAGTTCAAACCCGCCAACTCGTGATCAACAGCCTGCGGATGCGTCCCAACCGGATCATTGTCGGCGAAGTGCGCGGTGAGGAAGCCCTGGACATGCTGCAAGCCATGAATACCGGCCATGACGGGTCACTGACCACGATTCACGCCAACAGTCCTCGCGACGCTCTAGCCCGCATAGAGACGATGGCCATGATGGCCAACCTGAACTTGCCCGAAAAGGCCATTCGCAAACAGATCGCATCGGCGGTCACCTTAGTTCTTCAGGTTGCACGCTTCAGCGACGGAACACGCCGTCTCACTCATATCGCCGAAATTACCGGCATGGAAGGTGATGTGATCAGCATGCAGGATCTGTTTGTGTTCGAGATGCGGGGAGTTTCCTCCGATGGCCGGGTCGTTGGATCTTTTGCCGCCACAGGCATCAGGCCCAACTTCGCCGAAAGACTCAAGGCCCGTGGCATTGACCTGCCCCCGAACATGTTTGAGCCAACCAGCAGGCGCTAAAAGGGAACGAGCCGGTTGAGAGAATTGGTGGCGGCGAAGGCACGATTCCCGTTGAAACATCGTGATTGGGTTAATTGATCAGGTTGCTGACGATTGGGCGCTAAGCGGACCAAGCGCCGGCAGCGGTCGCCACCGGCTTCAAGGTTCGGATTCATTCCTCCACACTCATCCTAGGCAGCTTTGCGTGGTCCTGGTTTGTCACTCGGTTTGTCACTCTTCCCATGGTCGGAACTCGCTTCGCGGTTAAAGGAAAGATTTGGGGCGCCCGTCCGTTCCAAGCTCTTCTGTTTTCTCCACCGGTTGAAGAAAGGGAACCCTGTGCCAATGACGATTACCAGCACGGCAAGCGCAATCCAGAGCCAGAGGGTCCAGCCCCGGGAAGTGGCGGCGGGTTTAGGAGCGGCGGCATCAGGTGTGCCGGCAGGGTCCGAGGATGGGCTGGAAGTGGTAGCGGCTGGGGTGGTGGCCGAAGGCGGCGTGCCGGCGGACTTCGAGGATGAGTTGTCAGTTACAGCGGGTGTGGTGGCGGCTGCGGCCGGTGTTGCTGACCGTCTCCGGGGACGTGCGGCCGGCGTGGCGGTGGTCTCCGCAGGGGTGCTGACAGCTGCGGCGGGGGCTGCGGCAGCCACAACCGGGGTGACGGCAGTCTCAACCACCGGGCTGGTAGTGGCAGCGGGCGCAGCAGCGGCCACCGGCGGTATGGTGGCAGTCTCCGAAGGCGTGCTGACAGTCTCGACGGGTGCAGAGGCCGCTGCAGCGGGTGTGGTGGCAGTTTGCGCTGGTGGAGCGGCGTCCGCGGCGGGTGGGGCGGCAGTCTCCGCCGGTGTGGTGACAGTCGCAGCGGGTGCAGAGGCGGCCGCAGCACAGTGTTCGGAGATCATGTTGAGCTCGGTGACGGCAAGGCTGCTATCGGCATCCGCAGGACTCACGCCACTTGCTTTGTGTGCAATCAGGGCTACGTCATGGCCCAGGTGGGGCTTGAGGTCGAAACTGCTGGTGGTGATCTTGAAAACGTGGCCGGTGTTGTCTTCTGCCACGGTGTAGTTGCCATCAGAGCCACCCAGGCACCCCTTAATGTTGGTTTGGTCTGGGTTGGGACTCGCCGCGGGAGTCTGTGCCAACCCCTGCGCGATCAGCAGAGACATTACAGCGATCAACAAGAATGCGCTCTTCATGGAATCCTCCGGAAGATTCTCGCCTTGCCACGGTCTGAAATTTCGCTTGGGATTTGATTCTGCTTCCGATTCTGGTGTCGAACCCTCGGGCGCGGGCTCTGGCGTGAGAACTTGGAGCATCCAGGTGAAACCACACGATGCTATTCCGCAAGAATCTGACTGTCTGCTCCAAACCGCTCACATTTGGAAAAGATAGGGACACAAGACATCGATCAGAATCTTCTGATTCATCTGAGACGCGGGGGAGCGATGGTTCCACGGCTGCGCGCTTCCTTCCGCGCGTTTTTTGCAGCGGAAGCTCACTGAACGTGCTCTTCAGAAAGACGGCAACGGAGATGTCCGGCCGCGGGTGTCATGCGTCAGAAGATCCTCTCAGTCGCGAGCGAGCTGAAACCGATCGACAACGCGATCGCCGTCGCGAAGTTGCCCTGGATCTTTCCCTTGAGGCGGAATCCTGGCCGGCACGTCTCCAGGCTAAACAACGCGCAGGATCGCTCTGCGAGAAGGCACAAAGCGGGCGGCGCCGAGTTGAGTTTGGTTCTCTACGACTTCCACCACACCTTCGCTACACGCATGGCCGAAGAGGGGATTGGCCTCGCGACACTCGCGAAAATCCGCATCGTCGAGCGCTACGTTCATCCGACGGCTGAGCACAAGAAGAGCGCTATGCTCCGGTACGAAGCGGCTCAGATGGCTCGGACCTAGGCCTTACAGGCCGAACGGCTCAATTGAAGCTAGGTTTTTTATCAAGTTTCTGCTCAACCCGCGAGGCCCGAATCATGCGCGGGTCCAAGCTGGGCGCGGGGAGACGCTGAAATGAACGGAAGAAATTTTGATGTGCTTTTTGTCGTACCTCCACCCCGAATCAGCCCTTTTTTGCCCGATCGAGGCCGAAGCGTAAAAGTGAACGGAGTGCAGTGAAATCAGGTATCTACAGCGAAAGGCTGGAGGCGCGGGTCGGAATCGAACCGACGCATAAAGGTTTTGCAGACCTCTCCCTTACCACTTGGGTACCGCGCCCTGCTGAATACGTTAGCCGTTCCGGGTGAAAAAAGTCCATCCGCCGGGAAGGATCTGAGCAAAAATCTGGAGCGGGAGACGGGGGTCGAACCCGCGACATCGACCTTGGCAAGGTCGCGCTCTACCACTGAGCTACTCCCGCTCGACGAACTCGATTATAAACAACCCAATCGTCTGCGGCAATCATCTCACGTACCGTCCCGTACCATCACAACAGCAAATTTAATGCGAGCTTATCGCGGTGACCACTGCGGATCTTCTTCCGGCCGCACGACGTGACCGTCCCGCATGTGAATGATGCGGTCTCCGAACTTGGCGGCTTCTGGGTTATGTGTGATCATCAGTACGGTCTGCCCTAACTCCTGATTGGACTGACGCAACATTTTCAGAACGATGTTCGAGTTCTCCGTATCAAGGTTGCCGGTAGGTTCGTCGGCCAAAACCACCGCAGGTTTGTTGACCAGGGCCCGGGCCAGGGCGACGCGCTGTTGCTCACCTCCGGAAAGTTCCGAGGGGCGATGGTTCAGGCGTTTGGTGAGGCCCAGCAGATCGCAAATGCGAAGAAAGAATGCGGGATCGCGGTCGCCGTTGCCGGAGATTTCCTGAGCGATAGCGATGTTGGAGCGAGCGTCGAGAGTAGGGAGCAGGTTGAACTTCTGGAACACGAACCCGATCTTGCGCTTGCGCATGCGTGTTCGCTCCGCATCGGAGAGAGTAGCGAAGTCGTCGCCATCCATGATTACTTTGCCGGAATCGGTGCGGGTGAGGCCTCCGAGCAGATAAAACAGTGTTGACTTGCCACTGCCGGAGGGACCCACGACGGTGACAAATTCTCCTTTTTGTACGCTGAAGGAGACTCCGCGGAGCGCGGGTACATCGATTTTTCCCACGCGATAAGTTTTGTGTAAATCGATGGCTTCAATGAATGCGCCCATGCCAGCCATGATCTTACACGACGCACTGTTGGTCGACGGTATTCCTAGGCGATCAAAATTCCTCCAGCGGGCGAGCTAAGCGGCTAGCTGTTCAAGCAACACCGACTTGACGCGGTAGTGGCGTCGAGCGCTGCTGTACCCGCTTCGGTCCGCGCTTGCGCACAAGAAGCAAGCGGATCCGCTCCAGCAGATCTGCCGGCGCATACATTCCTCTGGCCAGAAACACGTCGGCTTGGGAGTCGTGGTCATAGGCGCGGACTCTACTCGAGATGAGGATAGTTGGAACTTCGGGCCTGAGCGCCTTTACCGCAGCGATCAACTGCGGACCATCCATTCCAGGCATCGCCATGTCGGTGACGACCAGGTCAATGCCGCCTTGTTTGAAGCGTTCCAGTGCCAGTTCGCCGCGGGAATAACTGGCCACACGATAGCCGCGGGTCTCAAGCATGATTTTGCGATGGGAGAGAGATTGCTCGTTATCGTCAACACACAAAATCGTGCGCTTAGGTTTCATTCACCGCCTGTTACCGAAGGCCGCCGCTTGTGAACCGGAGCCAGCGGAATTTCTCTGTTCGCGAAGGATGGAAGAGCGAATTGATGCTAACGGCAAATGACGAACGCTGTAAAGTATCGCCGAAGCAAATGGCAAAATCTGGCTATTGTTTTTCTTGCGGTGTTGTGAAAGTTATGATTTTGTAATGCTTCCGCATGGTGGATTAGAGAAAAAGCTCGCCTCGCATAATCTCTACTGCGTGCCCACCGACGCGTACGTTAACTATACGGTTATCACGCTGTGAGGAGCGGACGAAAATCCGGCTGGGACGCTTCATCTCAACTCCCTGTTCAATCAAGACGCGTTCATCAGCCGCGGCCACCCCGTGCGCAACCATCCAGGCCGCGGAACATCCGGCGGCTGAGCCGGTGGCCGGGTCTTCCCCGTTATAAAACAGCATGCGCGCGTGCAAGCGGGCATCGCGAGCCACGGTTTCACGAGTGACAAAATAGAAAAACTTACCACCGGTTTTTTCCAGATATTCGGCAGCGCGCTGCGAGTCGATGTGCAAATTCTGCATGACAGTCAAAGATTTCAGCGGAGTCACGGTGAAAGGAATGCCCGTGGTTACCGTTTCTATAGGCAGGGAATCGTCGAAATCGTCTATGCGCAATCCGGTAGCGCGCGCGACGGCTTCGCGGTCATGCGGCACGCCGAAAGTTGGGTCGATCTGCGTCATCTCGCCGAAGGCAGGCTCCGCAGCATGATCTTCAAAATGGACGGGAACCTTGCCTACGTTCAGTTCGAGCACGATCTGTTGAGCCCCGCTATGACCCCGCAAAGCAAAGGCGGTCCCCAGCGTGGGGTGACCCGCAAATGGTAATTCCTCCTGCACGGTAAAGATGCGGACGCGGATTCCCCGTTCCTGTTCGACGGCGGCCTCGCGATGCACGATGAAGGTGGTCTCGGAAAGGTTCATCTCCTTCGCGATCGATTGCATCTCCGCGTCCGTTAATCCTCGACCGTCCGGAAATACCGCCAAAGAATTGCCTTCGAGGGGACGGGAGGAGAAAACGTCCCACTGTGCCATGGCCAGACGCCGTGTTGTCTTGGTCATCAATTGTTCTCCAGAGTTTGTCTCCGGCGAGGGCTAGACTGCCCAGTGAACTAGGGCGTCCAAGCAAACAGATGCGCGTGGCAACTTTACGATGCAGGGAAATCTAAATTAGCGGTGACGCTCCGCATCCCGCGGTTGACAGCGCCGGTTCGGACTTCTATTCTGACTACATGTTTTACCCTTCCAACGCCGGCGCGCCATGCTGTCGCATGTGTCCGCTGTCGTGTGGGTAGGGATCGGCCATAGACATTTCCCAACCCACCCGATGAAGCGGGTGGGTTTCGTTTTGATCCAATATTTCATTCGCAGTTGATGAAATGGAGAATGTTGGCCGGCGATTTCAAAAAGCCGAAATTCACGAGGAGAGTCAAAGATGAGTACCGAGACGGCAACCGAGACCACGAGAATTCCCCGCATCAACGACACTGCCCCGAACTTCACCGCCGAAACCACGCAGGGTACGATCGACTTTCACCAGTGGATCGGTGACGGGTGGGCGATTTTGTTTTCCCATCCTAAGGATTTCACGCCAGTGTGCACTACCGAGCTTGGCTATATGGCTCGGTTGCAGCCCGAATTCGCGAAACGTAATACAAAGATTATCGGCCTCAGCGTCGATCCCGTCAGCAGTCATGGCAAGTGGGCGGCTGATATCGAAGAGACACAGGGCGCCAAAGTAAACTACCCGATGATTGGTGATCCGCAGCTCAAGATCGCCAAGCTCTACGGCATGTTACCCGCGGAGAGTGGAAATACTTCCGAGGGGCGCACGGCAGCGGACAACGCCACGGTGCGCACGGTATTCGTGGTGGGCCCGGATAAAAAGATTAAACTGCAGCTCAGCTACCCCATGAGCACAGGGCGCAACTTCGACGAAATTCTTCGAGTCATTGATTCGATGCAACTTACCGCCAAACACAAAGTTGCCACGCCAGTGAACTGGAAGCAGGGGGACGAGGTTATCATTCTGCCCTCGGTGTCGAATGAAGAGGCGCAGCAGAAATATCCCGGAGGATGGAAGTCGCCGAAGCCCTATCTGAGGATCGTGCCGCAGCCAAAATAGAGATTCAGAATCTTTAACAATCTTGCTGGAAGCGCATGCAGTCCGGTGATTGCCACGGTCTTCAAAACCGGCGGGCGGCGGGTCACCCCGTCACCGGTGGGTTCGACCCCCACTCGCTTCCGCCATTTTAAAGGAGTTAGCTGGCCTTGCGCTGTGTTTGCGCTCCCTTGAGGGCTAGGCCAACTACTTTTGAATGCGCCTGTTGCATTTCATCCGTGACAACGTCCCCGTAGATGTTCATCGTGGTGCGAATGTCGGCATGGCGCATCAGTTTTTGTTGTACGGCGACGGGTGTGCCCACAGCATCCAGCCAACTACGGTATCTGTGCCTCATTGTATGGGTGCTCACGGTACCGAGATGCGCGACCAGCCGGGCGGCACCAGTTCCTTTGCCGAGGGTTGAGCGTAATGGCTGGTCTTCGACAGCCCTTGAATTAAAATGGTTCGGCGGCGATGGAACTGTTTCACCACATCACGGTGTTTTTTCTCGATCAGGAAGAAAAGAAGAGTCTCGTGAAAGCGGGCGTTGTAATCAAGACAGTCGCCAAGGGATCGTGCGGTGAGAACGCTACGTTTGAAATCGCAGAAAACGACCCGAATTGGCCACGGGTTGAGGCATTCCTGAGTTCGATGGGAGATCACCGGGTGCGGGACTTCTCAACGACAGTGCCTATGGACAGGAATTATTCACTCTCTGTAAGTCCGTACACGCGAGCGATTTCTGCCAGAATATCGTCGCGTGCGCCGGTGCGTAGGCCAAGGGACTTCAGGTCAACATCTTCGTCGCGCATTCGGGTAATGAATTCGCGAATATCCCTCTTGACGGCCTCTGGGGCTGCGGGGTCGTTGGCTGGATCGAGAATCTGAAAAAGCCGGAAGACATCATTTTTGTGTTTCTTGATCGTCTTGCTGTCGATCTTTTCACCGCGCCTCTCGCGTTCGGTCAGGTCAAGCCATGCCCGGGCCTTCAAGGCAATGAGTCGCGGGGCACCCACGGTGGGAAGCCCGTCGACCTCAATGCTGCCTGCGCGGATGAAAGCATAGTAGTCGTTATCTAGGAGAATTGCCGAAAGGCTGGAGATATCCTCCTCAAGCGGTAATGGTGTGAGGTGACTGCCTTCGGGAACTTGCAGCACATCGGGCAGCCGTGAGAACAACTCCAGCACAAAAGGATAGTCCGGGTTAGTGGGCTTCTGGAAGCGGTAGAACTGCTTCTCGCCGGTTGACTTCTCCTGTACTTCGTAGCCGCCGGCGCGCACGAATTCCCAGAACGCTCGGACAAACGCGGCATCCAAAGCCTCGACGTAGAGAAGGATGTCCAGGTCCTTTGTGGCCCTAAATACGAGTCCGGCGCCGGTCATGGCGATGTCGCACGCGGCTCCGCCAATGAGCACATAGCGGTCGGCATAATCCCGGAAGTGCTCACGGAAGATTTCCAAACCCTTTACCAATTGAATTTCTCCATCATCTCTTCCAGCGCAGTTTCGGTGCGCTCGTCATGGTCGTCCTTAAGAGAAAGATAAAGCGACAACCGATCAACGATGCCGTGCTCGGCAAAGAGCGCCGGCGGATACCACCAAACCTCGATCTCGCTGCCGTCCGGGTCCTGAGCTGGCACTTCAATGATCTTGTGTCGTCTCCGCAGCGCTTTCCAATCCTCCCGGCTCAGCGCGTAGATCGTGTGAGCCGGCGGTGCCAGCATGCTGTAGTGCGCCAATGCTGTGAGTCCCGCACGGATAGCGGCTTCGGCACCTTCGGTGCGGCGGATAAACAGTCGCTTATTCACCGGGCTGCGCAGGAAGGACTGCGCTTTCTCCCAGATTGCTCTTCGGTCCCCGCTGAAACGCAGACAACGTTCTCGGCCGCGGATCGTCACTTCGGCAAGGCTCGCGGTCTCCAACTCGTTAAAAGCGCGGGTCATCGTCATGGCCGAGTATCCGAGGCGCGGGGCCAATTCAGCCGGAATAAGCACTTGCCCTGCATCGCGGAGCAATGCGTAGAGGACGACAACCTGAGTTGACGGGCTAAAGGTGGGGGACTCCTCGCGGATTCTGCGGAAATGCTCGCGCAGATCAATCGCCAGCATGGGCAGATACATCTGGTTGCCCGGAACAATGAACGGCACTTTTTGTTCGATCAGCCGCTTCCGGTTATACGCAGTTACCCGCGCGCGGACATAGATCAGATCCGTGTGCTGCTTGGGCTGGAGCATATCCAGGTGCTTGCGTACCATTGCAGGCGACTGCTCCTCGGGATTGGTGTCAATGACGAGCAGGGCATGTAGTCCAAGCAGCTCCGCTTGCGCAAACTTGTACCTTTCCTTGAGGAAGTGCGGCAAGCGGTCGGCTCCTCTCCAAGGCGTGGGCTTCACGGAAACACCCAGGGCGTCCTGAACATAGCGTTCGAGTTCATGGAGTTCGGAGCGCACCCGCGGTTCACTCATACTTTATGCACGATAACACATCAACTGTTATCGTGCACAAAAATGGTTATAACACCGAGCATGAGCTTTTAATCGCTGTCGAGAACTCCGGGGGGAAATGGGGCACTCAGAGTTCGGGATACCCTCTTGTCGGAAGCCCAATGAATGTGACGTTGCAGCAAATCAGTTCTCGGCTTTTCATGTAACTACGTGGACCTAAATTGCTGACCGTGCTCGGTTAAGTCCTTTGTTTGCAGTTTGGAAGCGGTTTCGACCCCCACTCGCTTCCGCCATTTATTTTCATTGGTTTACGATGATAATGTGCTAGAACCTGTGTTAGGAGCTCGGGTTTGAGTCCGGGTTCCGTCTCCCCCCGAGGAGGCACGTTGAACGAACCAGCACACGAGATTAAAGTCAGGGTTTTTGTCCGGCATAGAAGCACATGCGACTCGCACGGGACATGGTTCCGAAGGCAACGCTGTTGCTTTCACTCGACACTGTCTGCTTCTGAAGACGTAAGGGTCGTGCAGTTCTGGTTCTCCGT
Source organism: Candidatus Acidiferrales bacterium (assembly GCA_035603035.1). Taxonomy (GTDB): domain Bacteria; phylum Acidobacteriota; class Terriglobia; order Terriglobales; family Acidobacteriaceae; genus Sulfotelmatobacter. The sequence goes on from DATNLE010000418.1 coordinate 15,394, forward strand.
TGCTAAAGGTAGCGCTCTAACCAACTGAGCTACGCGCCGACAGTGAGCCGTACTTTCGTCTCGCCGGATAGGTTTGAACATTTCTTGCCCCGTTATTGGAAATTTCACGGGGGAATCCCGAGCGATTACTGCTGGGGCGCTGAGCTCAACATCACCTTCTTCGATAGTTGCGGATCGAGCTCAACCTGAGCGGCCCGCGAGTGTCCGGGAATCGTCAACTGGAGCGACTTTCCCGACGGCTTCGCCTCTGAAAAAGCCGGAGCGTGCCTTCGGACATCCGGCGTGTTCGTGTTTGCCCGCAACTGCGACTCCAGGCGCCGCCAGCGGACGAGATCCCCGGCGCCAACCAGCGGCACCTGTTGCTGAGTGGCAAATTGATATGCCTTGATCGCCTGCGCCTGTGCGGATTCTGTATCGCCCGCGCGCGATATGGCAGAGTCGACAGAAATCTTGAAAGTCTGCCGCTTCAGGAATTCCTGATCGATCGGTCCCGCAGGCTGGAACAGCCAAGGCGTTTTCTCCGGAGAAACCTCCACTGGCGTTCCGCGCAACAGCTTTTGGCGTGTGTCGAGAATGTTCGTCAACTGCCTGGTTGTTTCAGGCGACGATCCCAGCTCTCGGGCCTTGCTGAGGGTCTTCTGAGCCGCATCCAGCGCATCGACATCGAGGTACGCAGCCGCTGCGCTCAGATACTGGGCCGCCGCTCGCTGTGACTGATTGGTCTGAACATAACCCTCGGCCAGTTTCTCCTTGAGTTCAGGAAGTGGCTGGAAGAATTTTTGTTGCGGATCATGGAAGCGCCGGTTTGCATCGTCAAGAGCAGCCCGCAGCTGGAAAATCGCGCCGGCCGCATAAAAGGTATCTGACTTGGGATTCCAGATGCCACGGTCTGCATAAATCAGGGCTAAAGTCGTGTGATAGTTCTGAGTCGCTTCCCAGTCCCCTCGTGAAATGTACATTCCTTTACTTTCGAACAGACTTCTGACAATGCGATCGAGCTTTCGACCGGTGGGATCCAGGGACGGGTAGTGATAGTACAATGACGCAAGATTTTGGGTCAGATCAAGGAACGAACTGAGGCCGGTGTTGGGCGCGTCCGAATTGTGCGCGTCCATAAGCATGTCCGGAGTGCTCACCCAGTTGAGCGCGCTCTCCCAGCAGGAGGCGGTTCTTGTCGCATCACGAGTCTCCCGGAGTAATTGCTTGCCGGTCGCCGACGCCAGTTCGAGGGTCCCGCTGATCCGCGCAGGACTTTGCCGCCACCAACCCCATTGGAAACCAGGTGCCGTCGGGTCCTTGAGATAAGAGCGCAATTCGCCAACGGGGCCAGTCTTCCAACCTTCTGGAACAATCGCGAGTGTAGCTTCCGTGACGCGATCATGTTCAGAGATGAGTGAAATCCACCGGAGCAGAATTTGATCCGAGGACGGTTCGGCGAAACCGCGCTTCACCAGGAGTTCGTACGCGATGCGCGTGGTCGAGGGAAACAAGGGCTCCCACGCGAATGCTTGCGTGGCGAGTTCATTCAGTGCGCCGTCGGGCATCCGGACGTAGCTTTCAACGATCCGCCGCCGAGGAGTTTCGGCGTCGGGCAGTCTGTTCGCCGCAACCTGATATTGCCGGAGAGCGTCGCTATATCGAGCGTTACGCGAGTAGTACTCCCCCAACTGCAGAGCCCACTGGCCGGCGTGCTGCGGATCCCCGTCAATGGCGCGGGTCCAGAGGGCTTCGGCAGTAGTGCCGTGACCGGCGGCGACCTCCAGAAGCGCAAGGTTATTCAACGCCGCTCCATTCGACGGGGCTTCCTTCAGGACGCGCTGATAGTAAGTTCGAGCCCGATCGGTATCGCCTTGTTGCTGGGCTACCCACGCCATGGAATAAGTCAACAACAGGCGACACGGTTGCGTCGGCGCCTCCGTTCCGCATTGGCGCTCTGCCTCCTGCAGTTTCGCCTCAGCCTCTTTCCATTGTGATTTTGCAGCCAGGACCTGAGCTGTTGCCGCTGCAGCCTGGCCTTGCGAATTGCGCCGGATGACCTCTTCGGCTGACAGTTGCCCACGTGCAGGCAGAGCGAGCAGGAGAGGCAGGACGCAGACCAACAAACGCATGATTCTCACTGTCCACCTCCTGTGAGACCGGAGTTGGAAGGTTGGATGACTGGACTGCATCCCGTATCAATCGGCTTGTATTCCCTCACGAAGATGCCTTTTACACTGACCTTGTCCTCCGCGGCCGAGTCCAGGACGGCCCACGGTTGATCGTCGGGGCTGGCGCGAGATGGAATTCCAAAGAGGTGCCCGACATCCTGCGGCAGCAAGGAGGGATCGGCGGGACGGAATTCTCCTTGCGGCACAACCACCGTTTCCACCGGTTGCTGCCCGAAGTCGCCGCTGAACTGGCTACTCAAAGCCAGCCGGCTGCCATCGTCCATACAAAGTTGGCTCGCGGGAATCGGGATGACCACTGCAGCCACTCGCCCGACGTTGTCCTGAGTCGCCTTCCTCCAAACAAGGTGGGCTGTAGGACTCAACGGGATGTGAGACAGCCCTTTGCCCACCAGGTGATCAATGGGAAGTTTGGCGAATGCCAGTCCGATTTCGGTAGCTGCAATCTCTGGAGTACTGAGGACGTCGTAGAACTGCGTCCATCCTTTATAGAGCCAGTCTTCATTTGAGGTCACAACTTGCCCGAGTATGGAAACCTCGATGCGGAAGATAGTGTCTCGACGCGCGCCAGCGCCCGTCCCGGCAAAGTCGCTGTACTTCAGAACAACCGCCAGACGGCTTGGCTGATCATCGCGTGTGAAGCTAAGAAATGTGACCTGACGATTCAGAGCGTCGACCAGCGCCTGCTGCACGGCTTGCTCGATTCGGCGAACTTCATCCGCGGAAAAATGGTCTGTATAACGCTGGGTGGCGACGCGAAATGTCACTTGCACGTCGGTCTTGCTTTGCAAACCCTGAGCGACTGCAAGTGAGCCAATCAGAATCGGCAGACAGACGAAAGCTGCCCGCAGGAGACAGCGCCCTGCAGCTGAACGGCTCGCGCGAACGGAAATTCCCCTCACTGGGCTCCACATGGAGGTACCTCCGGTAATTTCTCGGTGTTTCGAGTGGATTCCTCTGTCATCGAAACGTCGGCAAGGTTGTCCTCGCGCAGCGTGGTTCTGGCCCGCGCTATCGTAACTCCGGCCCTGGTTATCACCCGAGCCTCAAGAACCGTGTTGGGTTGCAGTTCCACCCCAGGGGCTAGCAGAGTAAAGCGCTTCCACTGGAGCCGGGTGCTTGCAGAGTCCTTGTCGCCATCGGTGAACCCTAGGGACTCGGTTTCCAACTTCCACATTTCGGGCCACTCCGGCGGGATCGCTTGTTCCTGCCCCACGAGAAACGAGGTAGGGTGACAAGCATCCACAGCAATGGTTTTCCGTTTCGCGCCGTCCCCGATCTGCACGAGGAAAATACCCCCGGCCTTCGGATCGAGTTCGACGAGCGCGGATTTCGGCGGCCGGAATAGAACCGACGGGGAAATTTTGAGGTCACGTTCCGGACTGATCGTCACGCCCGCAAATGGATAGACCTGCAGAGTCAGCTCACGAAATCCGGGTACTCTCAGACGATAGGGACGTCCAAACGGCGACGTCGACACCACGAAGCGGACCAGGCCACCGTCGGAGATCGTCGACTGTATCTCTTGTTCGGAACCAGCCTGCAGGAGCCTGGGCGGCCTGGAGGGTGGACGTCCAGGCTCGTTCAAAACAAGGACGGAAGATCGTGTGATCGCAAAGATCGCGCAGATCAGATAGAGCAAAGCCACCAGCCAAATCGGGATGGAGGTGACCCTGACCTTCAGCTCACCGTTGGCGGAGACCCATTTCTCCAGGAGCGCGACAAACAAACCCACACCGGCAGAGAAACCTGCTAACCCGAACGGATTCTCGAGTCCCCAACCCAGGTGGTGGGTCGTCCACACGTTGACGGCGATGAACAACAATGCCAGCAACCCGGCCCGCGTCCAGGCCCCACCCAGCACGGAGCCCCGTTCTTTCGGATCATCCGCAGTTGCCGGACCGGTCGCCATCTCCAACCCCTCGACACACCAGCCACTTGCCTCGCTTCGTTCTTCCGGGCGTGAAACGCACGAAACGATAGCGAGCCGGAGTCGGGGCGATTCTGCTCGCACGGGCTCGCGAGTCAACGCTGCGCTTCTTCGTCCAGTTGCTTCTTCGTCGTGTTCGGAAAGTATAACAAACAAGGGTTCTTCCTCAATTTCGGTGCAGCGGGCAGCCACGGGACATCGGTAGCAAGCGGGCTCGTTAAGGGTTCGAAGCCGGGTCGACCACATCTGGCGCTTGAGCGTCTTCAGTCGATTGATGTAGCCTTCGACCGGACCATTGCTCCACCTTTCACGGAGCGCGTTCTTCACCGCCGCCAGATCGTGATTCAACTTCCGCTGTCGCCTTTCCTTATTGAGGTTCTTTCGGTGCAGGGGCATGAACTTGGTCATCTAATGACAAAGCCATGTCTACTGGCATCCGAGATAGGGCTGACCTTGTTGGGGTTTGAAAAATCCGAGCAAGGTTGGCTCGTCCGTGCCGAGGGCCGCACCCGCTCGGAGTGCCCTTCGTGCGGAACGCAGTCGACGGCTCGCCACAGTCGTTACTGGAGGCAACTGCAAGACCTTCCGGTTCAAGGCAAGCGGGTGACTGCAATTGCGGTTGAGTCGATGGCGATGTCGCAATCGGGAATGTGAACAAGCCATCTTGCGTGAGCGACTCGGCGAAGTCGTGGCGCTCTGGGCACGGCGGACCAGTCGGGTGGTGGACGTGCTGCTCCTGGTGGGCCACCACGGAGAAGGGACAGGTCTACCGGATCAGTACCGAATTGCTCCTGAGCATTCCTGAGCGCTCCCGAGCGTTTCTCGCAACTCTCTGATTAAAAAGCGCCTTGCAACTTTCATACGGTGGAAGTCGTAGGTTCGAATCCTGTATCGCCCATCATCCTTATCTTCCGAAGATTTGGAAGTGGGCGGTTGTTCTGCTCGCCAGATTTTCAGCCCGATGCCAACCCGATGAAATCATTGGACTGACTCCGAAGCGGGCTTCATCCGGCACTGGGTCCAATCTCCCTGCGCGCTCTATTTGCGCTCTGTTTGCGTGGCTATCATGGCTTTACGTGGTCTTAGGTGTCATCCGCTGACCTGCATCTCGTTGAAACTACGTTTAAGAGTGGATTCGACCCCCACTCGCTTCCGCCACTTTTAATCATTTAGAATCAATCGCTTACTTGATCGTATATTGTTTTGTGCTAAATTTGTGCTACGCTTGGGACTTCCACCCTTTGCGAGCAGTGCCGAATGAGCACACCAGTAGTAACGATCTTTGTTAGACACTCGCTAGATTGTCCGTACAAAGGCGACGAGTTCAACAAAAGATGCCGATGCGCTAAACATCTACGCTGGAGTCACAATGGCAAACAACACCGCCACTCAGCCAAAGCCCATACTTGGGCAGAGGCAGAGGTTGCTAAGCGAAGAGTGGAGGAGCGGTTCAAGCCCGCTAACGAGCGCACTAAATCCGCAATCGAGCACAAGACGATCCAGCAGGCAATCGATCTATTCGTAAGCCTTAAAACGTCTGAGGGACTGGACCCAAACGTCCTGAAAAAGTACATTCGCGAACTGGGTCGATTGTGCCAGTTCATGGATAAGCGCATGGCGTTCCACGTCGCGGATATCTCCCTTGAAAACTTAACCGAATATCGCGGCAAATGGACCGAGCAGTACCCTTCATCGACCACTCGACAGAAAGTTCAAGAGCGACTGAAAACATTCTTGGGTTACTGCTACGACGCCCAATGGCTCGACCGGGTGCCAAAACTGTCGGCCATCCACGTTGACGAGCCGCCCACCTTGCCCCTTACAGATCAAGAATATGAAAAGCTACTAGCGCATTGCTCGAACGAATTTCAGCCGGAGAAGGCGAAAAAAGTCCATGCATTCATCCAGTTCATGAGACACAGTGGGCTGGCGATTCGAGATGCGGTAACGCTGGAGCGGGAAGAGATTCAATGGGACCGAAGGAAGAAAATCCATCGCGTTGTGACGAGCCGACAGAAAACGGGAGTACACGTCAGCGTGCCCATCCCGCCTGATGTTGCCAAGGAATTGCTTAGCATCGCTAGCGGGAATGAAAAGTACCTATTCTGGAATCGGGGCGGATTCGGCGGCAATGTCAGCAGCAAGCGTGGCAGGGAGGGAAAGGAAACCACTGCCGTGACCACGATGCAGACCGACTTGCGCAATCTGTTCCGGGCAGCGGGCTTACATTTGGAAGACCAGCATATGGTAAGTCATCGTCTGCGCGACACGTTCGCAGTCTCGCTGCTCTCAGGGGGTGTGCCGCTGGAAGAAGTCGCCAAAATGCTCGGGAATTCAATTAGGGTCTGCGAAAGGCATTATGGCAAATGGGCACAATCGCGTCAGGATAGGCTGGACGCGCTCGTAATGGGAACCTTCAAGAAGTCTAAGTGATCCAGCAAATGACGCCAGCCCGCCCTCCGACAGGAACTCGGCGACTTCAAGAACCCACCTTTTTTTCTGTACGACGGCAGTACGCTTCTCCTCAGCCTTTCAGATACTCCCCCAGACCGAAAGACTGCGCTTGCTGCAATGGCCCGCTGCGACCTGCGGGACGTGCAGGCAAAGGATTACTTTCTGCAAGTCCACCGGATGGCGACGTTGAATGAAGACACGACGGCCGCTGCGTTTCACGTTCTGGAACAACCCAAATTCACGGTGTTTATCCCGCAGCATGTCCTAACACTTGGACAGAACTACGTCCTGATTTACCTACTGTTGCCCACGGATCAGGACTACTGGCTACAACCTGCGATGGATCGCCTCAGAACTGAGGGTGATGAGACCGCGCAGAAGAGCCTGCTTCTGTTGCTCTGGTATGCACAGACGGACGCGGCGGACCATGCAATTTCCGCATTTGCTGGCGATGCCAGCAGGCCGCCTGCGTCTCGGACTTACGCACAGGAACTTGTTCACCGAAAAGACAAAGTTGGAGCGAAACAGCGTGCGGAGTCCTTGGCTGTGACTGAACCTTCGTTGCGTCAGAAACGCCGGGACCGCATGAAGTCGATAAGCGACGAAGCTTTGATTGACCTCGACGACTACACCGTAGCGCTGATTGCCAAACGCAAGTGAAAGACATGCGACCTTCGATGGACACCCTCAAAGAACGCCTCGCCCGCTACCGTCAGATCAAGCTCAGCGTGATCGGCAGGAAGTCTGGGAAGGCGATCTCGATTCCGGTCTGGTTCGTGCTGGAAAACCAGAAGCTTTACCTCCTGCCTGTGCAGGGCTCGGAAACGCAGTGGTACAAGAACGTGCTGAAGAACCCGACGATTCGGATTGATGCGCGAGGTGTTGAAGCGAAATTCCGAGCAAAGCCAGTTATCGATGCCGAAGGTGTGAAATCGGTGATCGAGAAATTCCGGGAGAAGTATGGATCGAAAGATGTGAAGAAGTACTATTCGAAATTTGATGTGGCGGTTGTGGCTCAACTGACCTGAACTGGAATGCCGCCGAACGTTGACCTTCCCCTTTGCTCCCGCCTAACATGTTTACCCAATGTCCATTCCGTCGCAACCCGTAGGCCAGACGGTTTCCCATTACCGCATCCTCGGTAAGATCGGCGGTGGGGGTATGGGTGTTGTGTATGAGGCGGAAGACCTGAAGCTCGGTCGCCACGTTGCCCTGAAGTTCCTTCCTGATGAACTCGCCCATGATGCACAAGCCCTCAGCCGTTTCCAGCGAGAAGCGAAGGCAGCCTCCTCTCTGAACCATCCGAACATTTGCACGATTTACGAGATTGACGAGGCGGATGGGCGAACCTTCATCGCCATGGAACTGCTGGAGGGGCAGACGCTCCGGCACCGGATCGCTGGCAAGGCGCTGGAGATCGAGGCGGTGCTCGATCTGGGCATCCAGATTGCCGATGCGTTGGACGCCGCGCACTCGAAAGGAATCGTTCACCGGGACATCAAGCCCGCGAACACCTTCGTTACGAATCGAGGTCAGGCGAAGATTCTCGATTTCGGGCTGGCTAAGGTCTCCTCGAAGCGGGAGACCGTCGCCTTGAGCGCGGCCACCATCGAGTCAGAGCAGCATCTTACGAGTCCCGGCAGTGCACTAGGAACCGTCGCGTACATGTCGCCGGAGCAGGTTCGAGGTAAAGAACTCGATGCTCGTACCGACCCGTTCTCCTTCGGGGCAGTTCTCTACGAGATGTGTACGGGTACGCTGCCGTTCCGGGGCGACACTACGCCTTTGATCTTCGAATCCATATTGAATCGAGTACCTGTAGCTCCTGTGCGGCTGAATCCCGACGTGCCAGCCGAACTGGAACGGATCATCAACAAGTCGTTGGAAAAAGACCGAGATATTCGCTGCCAGTCCGCCGCCGAGCTTCGGGCCGACCTCAGGCGGCTGAAGCGGGACACGGAGAGCGGCAAGAGTGCAGCGACGGGGGCTGCTTCTCCAGTCGGCGGGAAGTGGAACCTCTGGTTTGGAGTCGGGGCTCTCCTCGTTGCGTCAGCGGGAACCATATGGGGTTTCTATTACTGGCTTGCCCCGAAAGCCGTACCCTTCCAGAAAACGGAAATCACACGACTAACCGCCAGCGGCAAGGTGACAGTAGCGGCCATCTCGCCGGATGGAAGATATGTGGCGTATGTCACGGATGAATCTTTGGTCCACGGTAGGGAAACTCTCTGGATGCGGCAGATCGGGACTGGGAGCGACGTACAGATTGTTCCGCCCGCCGACGTGCGTTATGGCGGGCTGACTTTCTCCCGCGACGGAGAGTTCCTTTATATTACGCAGTCGGAAAGCAAGGACAGTTCGCTTGGCATCCTCTACAAAATGCCTGTGCTGGGAGGAACCAAGAAAAGGCTGATCGTCGATGTGGCCAATATTACATACCCGGACTTGGTTAATCCGGTGACGTTGTCGCCGGATGGGACTAGGGTGGCATTCCTGCGGGATTCCAAAGCGACAAATCAGACAACACTGATGGTGGCAAACGAGGATGGCAGCGGGGAGAAGCAACTGGCGGTCCGCAAATGGCCCAACGGCTTCGAAAACAGCGTTGCTTGGTCACCGAACGGAAAGACGATTGCCGTCGCCGTTGACAACACCGAAGCAGGTCGCAAGTATGCGAGTTTGGTTGGAGAGCCCGTCCAAGGCGGGGCAGAGCGCCCCCTAAGCCAGAAGCGTTGGTATGGAGTTATTGACTTAGCATGGGTTCCCGACGGCCGAGGGCTGGTCGTCATTACGCAAGAACAGTGGCATGGCGAGCCATCGCAAATCGGGTACGTCTCGCATGCGAATGGGGAAGTCCGCAGGATTACGAGTGATTTGAACTACTATCACAACGTCAGCGTGACTGCCGATTCCCGTGTTGTGGCGACAGTGCAATTCGAATGGTCGTTCGATGTGTGGGTCGCGCCCATGGCGGCATTGGACAGCGCCAAGCCGATCACATCGGACGGCCGTGCGAGTGGGCCGGAGTGGAGCCCGGACGGCAGGATTGTGTATTCAAGCTACGCAGATGGGAACATCTGGGTGATGGAGTCGGATGGAAGCAAACGAAGGCAGTTGACCTCGAACACCGGAGGCGAAAACTTCTTTCCTCAGGTTTCAGCGGACGGCCGTTACATTGTTTTTGATTCCGAGCGCACGGGGAGTCAGCAGATTTGGAGGATCGACAGCGACGGCAACAATCCCAAGCAGTTGACGGACGGCCCATTTCAGGGGGACTTCGCGGACTGCTCGCCGGACGGCAAGTGGGTGGTTTACAGCAAGGGGGGCGCGGAGAGGGGCGTCTGGAAGGTTCACATGGAAGGCGGTGATCCCGTTCGACTGAACGATGCAGAAGCGGATGGTCCTATTGTCTCGCCTGACGGAAAGACAATCGCTTACCTCTACGAAGACCCTTCGGCAAATCCTCCGCGTGGAGTCGCAATCATGGCATTCGAAGGCGGGCAACCGACGAAGCGTTTCGACATTCCGCAACGAACGTGGCTTCGGTGGGCCGCTGACGGTCGCTCGCTCCTATACACCAAGAACGAGGGCGGTGTCGATAATATCTGGAGCCAGCCGATCGCGGGAGGGACGCCGAAGCCGATCACCCATTTCAATACCGAACAGATTTGGGGGTTTGACCTGTCACGCGACGGCAAGCGGCTTGTTATGCGTCGTGGCACGCCACAAGAAGACGTCGTGCTGATCCGCGACCTCAGGTAAAACGGACGAACCATCAAAGTGAATCCTGCGTGGGATGCCATCCGCTCCGACCCACGCAATACCGACCTGCTGCGCCGGACGGCCTTACCGCAGCCTGAGTGATCCGGGCTGGCCCGAAGGTATACTGGCTGACCATCTTCCGCCGAGGTGAAACAGGGGGGAAAGGCCACATAAAATGAAGTCGCCGCAGACACCCTTTTGAACCACCGGGCTGGCAAAGGCTTGGGAAAGCCTGAAATCGTTGGATTTGCCGTTTCCGGCAGCCTTGACAAAGGGCTTACCCTGAAAGCACTCGGCGAAAAGGTAGATGCATGACAACATTCAAAGCCATCTGGTTTGTGATAATGATTCTCGCATTTGCGGTCTGTGGTTGGCTTTGCGTATTTAGGACAAACATACTGGTGACGTGGGGAAGGAAGAACGCGAAAACGAAATTCGCATGGTCCCCATTCTCAGGCATACCCATGAAGCCTCAGTACCCCACATACTTTCGTTGCGCAGGAGTCTTCATTTGGCTTTGGGCAATCGCCATCATCTACGCAGTGGTTTTCCTTCATTTCCGCTAGCCGGTCGAAATCAGGAGGTCAGCATGCATCGAGAACGGGCACTGAAGATCGTGGTTGTTGTGGGATTGTTGTTTACGGCGGGAGTTGTTCCGCTGACAATGTTTTTTTCGTGAGAGCCTTCGGTGCCCATGTTAATGAGCATCTATGTCACACTCGGAATTTTCTTGCTGCTGGCGGTGCGTGACCCACTGGCGAACCGCAGCCTGATCGCCTTCGGCGGATGGGCAAATCTTGCGCATGCTGGGGTCATGGCTGCGCAGGAATACCGGAATGTGATCGAGCGCCGAGAACTCGCGGGAGTGTTTGTGTTCGCAATCGTCGGTGTTGTGCTGGTCGCACTGGCTCCCGCGAAGCAGTCAGTCGTGAAAGCTCGGCGATCACCGCCTAGATTCCCGGTTGGAGAGGACTGCCAAACTGATGAGCAAAATCTGCCGCATGCTCGGCTGTACGGCTGCACAGAATGAATCGAAATGATTGCCTTCGCAAAGTGCCGTATCCTGTTTGCGTGCTTCGCTTTGACATTAGGGAGTGCCACGGCTAGTATGGCGCAGACTCGCCCGCCGCAAATTCTGGAGATTTCTCGCGACTACCTGAAGCCGGATGTTATAGCTGCGAATCGCAAGCTTGAGAGACGCGCTGAATACCTCTGTCGAACGCTCGGCTTCACTCATCCTTATCTGACCATCGAGTCTGTCTCTGGACCTGCGGAGATGTGGTACCTCAATGGGTTCGACTCGGAAGCCGAAGTGGAGAAGCTCAGGCGGGAGTATCAGCAGAATACGAAATTACTGGCGGCTCTGGACGACATTACTCGGCAAAAGGTGCCGCTTAAGCGTTTGGAGTCCACCGAGGAATTTGTGACCTATCGTTCCGACTTGAGTCGCGGCGATCCGTGGATTATCGGTCGCGGACGGTTCTTCGTGATCGTATTCTTCGATGGCGAGCCGCCGCTGAACGGCACTGTTTTTGAAATGAAGGACGGCAACAAGATGGTGCTGCGAACGGCGCAAAGTTCTTCCGACGCACATGTCCTTGCCGCGTCGGCAGGTTCAACCGCGAGGGTTTTTCGGTCATTTTTCTATTTTCGACCAAAAGACATGTGAGGAGGCAATCATCATGGCTGCGAATCAGGTTGCCAAAAGCAAATCCCTCTTTTCGTTCAAGGTGTGCTTAACGCCGCTATACTAGCCTCGCGATGACCACCGAAGTCAGTTACCGTGCGGCTGCGACCAGCGACATCGACTGCCTGTTGCCGTTGATGCTGGGCTTGCAGCAGGATGATCCGTGGTCGGTTCCTTTCCGCGAAGAAGTACTCCGAGAGAGCTTGGGCGAACTGCTTGTTAATCTTTCTGCGGGGCGTGTCTTCTTAATTTGCGATGCTGACTCCTGCGTGGGCTATGTGGTGCTCTCGTTCGACTTCAGCCTCGAATACGGCGGCAGGAACGCTTGGATCGACGAGTTATTTATTCGACCGGGGTCGGGCGGTTGGAGAAACCGTTCCAGAAACCTGCGCCATGGGAACGGGATGCAACGTCTCAACCCGGCCATGACAGCGGCGGTGGTGGCGCTTTCTCCACAGCGGCTGACTACTTACGATTTGCCGAGATGCTGCGAACCCGCGGCACTGTTGACAACGTCCACCTGTTAGGTCGGAAGACAATGGAGTTCATGACCTCGGATCAGTTGGGGCCAGAAGTAAATGTCGACGCCCTAAGAGACTTCACAAACCTGAACGGCGGCTATGGCTTTGGGCTCAGTGTTGCCGTGCGCCGCCGCTTGGGTGTTGCTGGAATCCTTGGTTTTCCGGCTGAGTCTAACTGGGGCGGCGCTGGCGGAACCTACTTCTGGACCCAAAGAAGAACTAACCGTCGTCCTGATGGACTGTGCGTCGCCGCAAGCGCGAGGCCATATGCGGCGGCAGTTAATCGCGACACTGGTATATGCCCATCGCTTGGAGAACTGATCTAGCCAGTGATCGCGCCCTGAAAATAGTCTGGGGAGACTCTGATAAAGTTTACATGCTTGGCTTGTCGCCCTGCCTACTTTCTGCCGCCTGCTTTAACCGCGCCAATGCTTCCGTTGCTCCCTGATGTAATTGCTTTGAGCCAAATCGTTCCAGCAACCAGCCCACCATCCAGGTGAGAAAACAAAGGCTCAGCCAAATGAAACACGGCAACGGGCTGGGTCGAGCGGGAGACAGGCAATGTGATTGTGGACGGTGATCCCAAAGGGCAACACAGTGGTCAAATGAATTTGGCGGTTGGCTTCGTCTACGCCGTTGATCATGACCGTCACAGTCCAGTGTTTTCCGAGGGCAGCGGTTTGGGCGTAGATTTTCTGGCCCGGCGAAGCCGGGCCTTCGGGCACAATCGAGCGCATTTCGGCATCCCACCAGAGGGCATAATTAGTGGGTGCGGAGAGGAAACTCCAAACGCGCTCGACCGGGGCGTGTATGGTGGCAAGGGGGCAGACGTTAATGCTCATAGCCTAATTTCTTGAGAGTGCTGCGCTAAGTTTGCTTCAATTGTAATCACTCCTCCTGAACGTGAGAGTTGTGAACGCGGCGTCACACTCGCAATCGTGCAATCTGGCCACGGGAGAACAGCCGAGTCCGGTTTCTCGAGTCTGAGATTGGCCGGGGGAGATCCAGTTAGTCGGCTGGCTTGATGCCAGCAGCACTATAAAGGTCGGCGCTATTGTAGAGCACGCCGTTTTTCATCACCAGTCGGCAGCGGCGAATGTCGCTGATGTGCACGGCCGGATTCCCGTCCACCAGGACAAGGTCAGCGCGTTTTCCTGGCGCAATCGAGCCCAAATCTTTGTCTTGCTTCAGAAGCCGAGCGGCGTTGAACGTAGCAATTTGCAATGCTTTAGCCGCCGGGATCCCCGCTTCGACTTCCAACTCCAATTCGCGATGCAACATGATTCCGGACGTTCCAGGCGCATCTGTTCCTGCGAGAATCGGTATGCCGGCCTCATACATTCGCTTGGTCATCCGCAACATTGCCCGATAGGAGTCCTTATAAAGTTGATCGTTCTCCGCCGTCACCGTAAGCCCTCCGGTGTAGGCGGCGCGCTGCACTTGAGCGGGCAACCGGTTCACTACGGGGGCGTAATCCGGAGAAATCTTTCCCGGGCGCCCCGTGAACATTCCCTCGAAAGTCCCCAATGTCACATCCACGGTGGTGTGATGGCTTAACAGGAGGGCGATGAAATCATTGACCTCTTTTGACTGCAGGTCGAGCTTCGCGGCGTAGGAGCCGACAGCGGTAAACCGCTCGGGAGTGCGGGTGTCCTTCACTTTATCGGCGAGAAAGTTGAGGAAAATGAAGTTGATGTGTTGTATTTCGTCGGCGCCGTCTTCCACGAACTGGCTTGCAGTCATGCCGTTTGGAATGTGCCCGCTCACGCGCAATCCCCGGGCGTGGGCAGTCTTCACGATGCCAGGTACGAACTCAGGACTCAGTGAGCTATAAAGCTTGATCTGGATGTAGCCCAGGTCGGCATAACGATTGACTGCAGCCTGCGCCTCTTCCGCCGTATCGGCGTATAGACCTGTAGGAGCCTGGAATGGGCCGTGCCCGTCAATGAAGCCGGCTTTCCAGACTCTAGGCCCGATCGCAGTACCGTTCTCCCACTGGTCTTGCAAATGCTGGAGTTCTTCAATGTCATTGCCCATGTCGCGAACGGTAGTTACGCCGCTGGCGATGTTCATGATTCCGTCTCCCGCCTGGGCATGAGCATGCATGTCGAAGAGGCCGGGCACCAGCGTTTTGCCAGTTCCATCAACGATCTCAGCATCCTTCGGAACACTGACAGCCGCAAATGGGCCGGCCCTCGTTATGCGTTCACCTTGAATGACAACCGTCTGGTCTTC
>DATNLE010000423.1:0-40551 GCA_035603035.1 Candidatus Acidiferrales bacterium
GACAAGACTCAGTTTGTTCCCACCAGCCCGAAATGGGCCCCGCCCGATTCCTTCGATGTCCGCGCCGACTGGGAGGGTCATCTCCCTGATCGCCCCGACCTGCTTCTCCACGTAACTGCCGCCGCCTACCACGGCGTACCGGTCTACTTCCAACTGATCGCTCCATGGGATCAGCCGTGGCGAGGGGAGCCTTCCAGTCAATCCCGCATGCCCGCCTCCTCTGACGTTTTTACGATGGCGTGGCCAGTATTGATGGCTGGTTATCTTCTCGTTGCCGGGTTTTTCGCGCGCAGGAACGTTCGGCGGGGTCGTGGAGATGCGAAGGGAGCGCTGCGTCTGGCGAGCTTTGCGATCCTGGCGAATTGCGTCTATGGTTTCTTCGTCTATCACTACGTCCCGCAAGCCGAGTACATTTCGGTCCAATTTATTCTGCTTGGCGCTCCCCTGCTTTTTGCGTTGCTCGCGTGGCTGGGATATATGGCCGTGGAGCCTTATGCGCGGCAAAGCTGGCCGAAGCTGATGGTTTCCTGGCAGCGTCTTCTAAACGGACGGCTTCGCGATCCACTGGTTGGACGCGATGTGTTGTTAGGCATCGTGGCTGGTTCGGCAATGGCCACCATCTTCTTGGGTGTCGGGGGGCTTTCGAACAACTCGGCAGCGTCCCCCGTGGACAGTTATTTCGGTCAAGGGATCCTGCCGTCCATCGGCCACTGCTTCCTATTGCTTTTTGCCGCATCCTTCTACGCACTTTTCTACTTTGCCCTTTTGTCCGTCATGACTGGATTGTTCCGGCGACCAAGGTTAGGACTGGTCGCCATTGCACTCATCATGCTGCTGCTAAATGCGCAAACCACTGTACTGGGTTTCACTTTAACCGTTCTGTTCGTGCTTGTATTCCTGGCAGTGCTGGTTGGAATTGGCCTCGTTGCCGCGGCCTCCTTCTTCTTCATCATGTTGACCCTCGGCACGTCACCACCACTGATTCTCGACCAGTGGTACGCTGGACGCGCCATGATCGCACTACTGGCTCCGCTCACTCTGCTTTTCTGGGGCTTTTATGTCTCGCTCGGAAGCCAGTCGATCTTCGGGAGCGCTCTGAAAGAGCAATAATGGGCGAAACCAAAAATGGGGCGAACGCCACTCGCCTTCGATTGCTTCCGAGTGACCGAGTAGCCGGACGGGATTGCTCCCGTCCAGCCCTCTGAGAACTGTGCATGGAAGTTTCCTTGCACACAGCCTGCTATATTTTAGTGAAACCAAATACTAGATTCTCGCAGCCGACGTTCGAAGCATTTGTTTGTCCGGATCGATGATGAGTCTTCATTTGCGCGCCCCGCCCCGTTTCAAGCCATGCTTGATCGTCAGCCGGTCGGAAGACGTCAATCCTGCTTCTTTCCGAATTCGCGCCCTACGGCACCATCACCGTAAACTCTCCCGGATCGACAAATGTGATCACTCCACCCCACATGCACATTAGCGTTGAGGTATTGTCCAGCGTCGGCATGTCGGCCAACATTACGGTCGGCGCACCTGGAACCCACGGTGCCACGGTCGCGGGGATGCAAGGCATCGGCGTGAGCACTCCCAAGGCTGCAGCCGTAGCCGCGGCTACCATCGGATTAGCCGGTGACATGCACATACCGAACGGCATGATGTTTACGAGGGGAATGTTATCCATGATGTTGGCATCCGGAACTTCGCTGGTGAAGACCCTGTTTGTGGGCAGGACCACAAGCGAACTAGGAGCCATGCCGAAGCTGCACATCATGGTCGCGCCCATACAGACTTGCATAGGCATGTAAACACCTCCCCACTTTTGGCTGCCCCGCATTCTAGCAAACGTTTTAGCCAATGCAAGCCAGCCGTTCCAAGGATTGCTGGGCTTATTTATCTGCCCCCGGGTGTGCTTGTCTCTGGCGGGAAGGCGCGCGGCAGATGCAGCCTTTCGTGTATTTCACACAGAAATTCGCCGTAAATATAAGGAGGATTTAGTCTTACGCCTTACTTAGGAGGGAATCCTGTTGGTAACCCTAGTAACCTTGAAGGATGTGACTGCATCTTAGACTATTAGCAAAGGTATAAAGTATAAGGGTTGGGATAGGCTGTCGGAAGAACTGAGGACCTCAAAATGGCAAAGAAAAAAATCACATCGGGAATGTGGCGGATTGATCCGCAGAAACAGTCACGAATTATGGATCGGTTTGGCCGGACAGTGGCCTCGATGGAGCCAGAGGTTGATCCCAGTCTTATGGCGTCAGCGCCGGACATGTTCGAACTGCTCGAAAGGCTCGAGGAAGAAGGCTCGATTCCACAGGAGCTTTGCGAGGAAATCCAGATGGTGCTAAGCCGAGCCCGCGGCGATTTTGGTTTGGCGGTTTTCTCCCGCAACTCCTTCAAACGGCGCACGGTCAACAAAGAATGGTTGGAGTTCATGGATGGATTGCTGAAACCTCCCTTGGGAACGGAATGATGGCTAAGTCCTAAGACTGACGTACCTAAGGACTATTGGTTTCGCGATGTCGCGTGACTTTTGGCTGCGGTTCTCTACTTTATACTCTCTACTCTCAAAGACCACTGGCCTGTCCCTCCGGTGCGCCACCGTCGACCGCCATGGCTGCGCAGCTCTGATTTGCCTTTGCTTCCTGGCCCGATAATTGTTATTGTGGGCAGCCGCGGGGAAACAGCGTGGGGCATTCCCAACGTACCCTACTCGGCGATCGTCCGGCAATTCTATGAAGCAACTGCAACCTGTCATCTGGACCAAGGGGACCTTCCTCACTCCCCAGCATTTGCAGACGCAGGACAGATTTATCGAAGACACTTTGAATTTTCGCTTGCAGGCGCTGAAGTTCTGCGCTTGGGGTTTCAACGAACTGGTCATTAACCAGGAGCTGCTTAGCGAAGGCGAGCTCGTGATTTCTCGTGCGGCCGGCATCTTCCCGGATGGACTACTGTTCGACTTCCCGGACGCTGATCCTGCGCCGCCCTCCAAGGCTTTGGCGGAATGGTTCGATCCTGCGACCAAGAATCTGGATATTTACCTCGCGATTCCGGGCTACCGTCAACGCGGATTGAATGTGTCCGGCACTCAACGCGACGGCAGCACACGTTATTTGGCGGAAGTTGCTTCATTCCGCGATGAAAACACCGGAACCACCGAGAAGCCGGTTCAAGTTGCCAGGAAGAATCTACGTCTGCTGGTTGAGGGTGAAACCCGCGAAGGCTGCTCTGCCCTGCGCATCGCCAACGTAGAGCGCACCAAAGCGGGCACGTTCGTGTTGAACCATCGCTTCGTTCCTCCCTTGATCGATATAAATGCGAGTGAATATCTGGCAGGTTTGCTGCGCGGCCTGATCGAGATACTTTCTGCCCGTAGTACTCAGCTCTCCGGCAGTCGCAGGCAGAAGAATCAGAGCCTGGCGGATTTCACCGCCTCTGACATCGCCAACTTCTGGCTGCTCTATACAGTGAATTCTCACTTCCCGGTTTTCAGTCATCTGTTTGAAAGCAAACGGGCACATCCCGAGGAGCTGTATTCGGCGATGGTTTCGCTGGCCGGCTCGCTGACCACGTTTTCGCCCAAACTCCGTCCGCGCGATCTGCCTTTGTACGCGCACGAAAGTTTAGGTACGGTCTTCGCCGAACTGGATGAGAAATTGCGTTCTCTGCTCGAGACCGTGGTACCTACGAACCTGGTATCCCTGCCCCTAAAGCAAGTGAAGGGTTCGATCTATGCCACCGCGATCGATAACGAGAAGTACTTGGCGAATACGCGGATGTACCTTGCCGTAAACGCTGAAACCAGCGAAGATATGGTGATTCAGAAAGTCCCGCAGCTTGTGAAAGTCTGCTCCGCCACCCACATTGAACATCTGATCAAGCAGGCGCTGCCCGGAGTGCAACTCAAGCACCTGCCCAACCCGCCCAGCGCAATTCCTGTAAAGCTGAAATATCAGTATTTCAGCGTGAACCAGTCCGGAGCCGCATGGGAGGCGGTTACTCGCGCCCGCAATCTTGCAGCTTACGTGCCCGGCGACTTTCCCAATCCGACCATGGAATTATTGATTTTGCTGCCGCAGGTAGGCTGATTCCGCTTACGCCTGGTCAATGTTTTATCGCGAAATAAACGATCAGCAGCACGGCGGCGATTAAGGACACGTTCAGGATGATGATCATCGGCAAGTAAGAGGCCTTTGGCTTCGGAGCCAACCCTCCCACCGGCGGTAGTTTGGGAGCGGCAGGAGCCGCAGGTAATTTCGGCGCCTTCGGTGCTGCAATCTTTGGTGCCGGAGGAACCGCCTGCGCCGGCATCTTGAAAGCTGGAAGGCCGCCTGCCGCTGCGGCCGGACCTTCCTCTGCGACCGGCTGCTCTTCTGAGGAGATCAGCCCGGCAAGTCTGCCCGAGATGATCCGCGTGTATTCGCTTGGCCCAGTTGGCGGCGGAGGTAAGCTGGGGGCCGGGTGTCCGCCGGGAGCGGAAAACAGTTGAGTCGCCCCACCCTGAATTGACGGTCTGCGCTCGGGCGGTGTTAGGTTCGGAGCAATCGGCGACGGATCGGGCACGGCCTCGGCGGGGGGAGGAACTGGCTGCGTCCAGTTTGGCTCGGGGAATAGCGGTGGTTTCTGGCTTCCATTTCCCTTCGATTCGCCGATGGACAGGGGTTCAAGCGTAGAGGAAAGATTATCCGCGGCGGCAAAAGAGCGGGTGAATGATCCAGGTTCACTTCGACCACGTACCTGTTCGACTGGACTTGTCGAGGAAGACATGGCGGCGAACGGGCTGTCTTTACCCGAGCCGAATACTTGCGTAAATTCGCCAGCCACCTTGCCTCGCGGGGGGCTCGAGATGTTAGGCAAGACATCGGGAACTTCCGCCGACCGCTCGCCGTCGAACGGTCCCTGAAAAAACTTCGTGAAATCGCTCGCCTTACCGGTGTCGATGTTGCGTGCAGCATCGACTCTCTTCGGGCTGTCATTTACCTCCGGAATATCTGGTCTGATGCTCGGCCGAAATAGAGCAGTGAATCCGCCCAGATCCGGTAACGCGGCATCCACCGGACCGAATGCAGGACCTAGGTTGCCAGCCTTCGGGGCGGCTGCGTCCGCAGGTCTATCGCGCGGGAGAGCGCTGCTTGCAGAAGCCTCCAGTGGTGCCGCTGGTTTGAGCGGAACCTGATTCGCCGGCGGTTGTGCCGGCAGTGATCCCACAAAAAACTGCTTCGTGAACTCCCCCGGTTCGGTTCGCAGCGTGTCCTGCCGGGAACCGAAATTGATTCCACCAACTTCCTTCGCACCAGTTTCCGAGGATGTCCCCCCCAACTTGACGGATTCCTTCGAAGGACTCGAATCCCTTTCCGTCGGCAGACCTAGTCCAAAAAAGCCCGTTGGAGGGTCAGCCGGCGGACTGACGGGAGCAAGCCGGCTTTTTTCGCCATCGTTTGCTGGTGAGAGGGTATTCGCCGCTGGACCCTCGGGCGGAACCGCTTCCTGCGGCACCGGGATCTCGCGCGTCTCCGCAGTGGACGATTCATAAGCCCGCTTCCATTGCTGTAAAGCGAAATCGTCAGGAACCTGGGTAACCAGGTAAGCGTAACTTGTGGCGCCATATCTACCGGTTGCAATCACCAATCCAGGCGGTTCCGGAGCCAGGGTGCGAAACGATTCAAGCGCCCACAGGACGGTCGGCTGGTCGGCTTTCTTTATGGGTGCGTCGAAAATGTGAACCAGCACGCGCTCCCCTCGACCCACATCTTCGCCCATGAATGTTTCCAGCCGTCCAGTGGTGACGGCTTCAAAAAG
This sequence comes from Candidatus Acidiferrales bacterium, assembly GCA_035603035.1. Taxonomy (GTDB): domain Bacteria; phylum Acidobacteriota; class Terriglobia; order Terriglobales; family Acidobacteriaceae; genus Sulfotelmatobacter. The sequence continues at coordinate 5,800 of DATNLE010000423.1, forward strand.
CTCGTACTTGTCTGCGAACTTCATTGCTTGATCGGAAGGGTCACAAAAGCGCCCAAAACACGTCCACTATATTACGAAATGTACGGTCATGTACTACAAAAACGCTCGCCCCGAAACGTTCGAGCGGCTTAACTGCAAGTAACACCCGACCACCAGCCATCGTAGATAGTGGCTTGGGCGCCCTTCACATTACACTCCATCGTCTTGACAGTAAAGAGGTAAACACCTAGCATCGCTGGCCAGGCGGCGTTTCATTTTTTGCCGTCCGATGCTTGTTTATGCGCGGCGAGCTCGGGTGGCAATCCGCACCGCCGTTGCCAGGTGAGTGAGCATGAAGTCGCTTTCCAGAATCGTATGGGCCGAAGGAATGTACCTCGGCCCGCATCATTTCCAGGCGCAGAATCGTTATTTCGAGGAGTCGGTGCACTTCGCCACGGCGAGTCTCTGGAAAAATGCCTACGGTTTTTCTGCTTGCCAGCTCGATGCCGACGCCCTACGCAACGGAACAGTGGCGCTGGTTCACGCTCGCGGGATTTTCGAAGATGGTCTGTCCTTTGATATGCCTGGATCTGACTCGCTGCCTGAATCGCGCAATATTTCCGGAGTCTTCCCTCCTACCGCCGATCACCTCACCGTCTCTTTATCCATACCTCGATGGCTGCCGGACGGGCAAAACTGCGATCTGCAATCTGCCCCGGGCACGAATGCTCGCTACACTGGGGTCATCGAAATGATGCATGACGAAAACACTGGGCGCGACGAGAAACCTGTTCAACTGGGACACAAGAACATTCGGTTGATTCTCGAATTCGAACCTCAGGAAGAGGTGCTGACACTTCCACTGGCTCGTTTGATGCGCGATGGCTCAGGCCATTTTGTTTTCGATCCCACATTTGTGCCGCCTTCCGTACGCTTGAGCGCGAGCGAGCATTTAACCGGCATGCTGCAGCGCCTGGTTGAGATTCTCGAAGATAAAAGCGCTGTGGTCTCGCGCGAGCAACAGCAGTCAGCAGGGAAGTTTCAGGCCGGCATGTCGGCCCGGCACGTATCGCAGTTTTGGTTTCTGCACGCGATCAATTCCAGCCTCACCCCGCTTCGCCATTTCCTGCTTTCCAAACACGGCCATCCCGAAGAGCTCTTCGGCGAGATGTCGCGACTGGCGGGCGCTCTCTGCACTTTTGGCTTGGAGGTCCATCCCCGGTCATTGCCTCACTATGACCATCGCGATCCGGGTCCTGGCTTCGATGCGCTGGATGAGCACATACGCCGCCACCTCGAAATCGTGGCGCCGTCACAAGCGATTCAGATTCCCCTGAAAGCGGTTGAACGTTATTTCTATAAAGGTGAGGTCAAGGACCAGCGCTGTTTCGAACGTTCCCGCTGGATTCTTGGGGTTCACTCGCCCGTGGGCGAGGCTGATCTGATTTCAAAAGTTCCGCAGCTGGTCAAGATGTGTTCCTACAAATTTGTTCCCGAGTTAGTAAAGCGTGCCCTTCCCGGCTTGACGTTGACACATTTGGAAGTGCCTCCTTCGGCCGTGGCTGCCAAAGTCGAAAGCCAATACTTTACGGTTAGCCGCAGTGGGCCGTGCTGGGAGCACATCATGCAGACGCGCACCATGGGAGTGTACGTTCCGGGCGAGCTGCCTGCGCCGGAAATGGAATTGGTCGTAATCCTCGAGAGTTGAACCATGTCTTCGACGCATGTATCTCCGCTTGGAAGCTACCGTGGTTCAAGCCCGGCGCTCGACCGGCGTGGCTGGAATCTCGCTCTTGGTTTCCAGGAAGTGTTTACCGCCATCGTGCGCCTGCGCTACAACCGGCAAGCTGTCTCCGACGCGGAATCGTTTCGCGCGCAGATGAAACAGGCTTTGCGAGTCGCCGAACAAGAAGCTCGAAGCCGGGGCTGCAGTGCGGAAGACGTCAAGCAGGTGATTTTTGCCGTGGTTGCTTTCCTGGACGAGTCGGTGCTCGGTTGCAGAAATCCGGTTTTTGCCGACTGGCCTCGTCTGCCGTTGCAGGCCGAATTCTACGGTCATCAGGTGGCCGGAGAGATTTTTTTCCAAGAATTGCAGAAGGCGATGAATCGTCCTGACTCCGCGGAAGCTGCGGATTTGCTGGAAGTCTATTACCTCTGCCTGCTGCTTGGGTTTAAGGGACGCTACGCCGCCGGCGGTGACTTGCGCTCCATCATGTCGGCTGTACAGGACAAAATTCGGCGTGTGCGCGGTCCTCTGGGTGCGCTTTCTCCTCGCGGCGCGATTCCCGCCGACGCAGTTCGCCTGCCCCAGACCGACCCATGGGTTCGCAGGCTCGCCATTGTCACCCTGCTCACTTCTCTGTTGGCACTTTCTCTGTTTCTGATTTTCAAGTTTCTCTTAGTTTCAGGGGCGTCTGAACTCTCCGCTTTTGCGTCACCGCTGATGAAATTGAAATGAAGAGGCGAAATGGTTTACTTGGCAACCGGCGTTATCCTGCTGGCTTACCTGGTTTTGGTCTGGTTCCTGGGCGGATGGCTTCGCCTCCATGGTTCCGATATATGGATATTGCGCGGTGGGCTTGCCTTCGTCGGCCTGATTGCGGCCGCTTCTTTTCTGTGGTTCTACCGCAAATCTAAAGCGGACGAAGCCGGTACCGAGACCCAGTCCGCGCAAGTTCCCGGAACCGATGACATCGACCTGGTTGTGCGCGAAGCGGTGCGCCGGCTGAAAAGTTCTACGTTGGGCCGTGGCGCGAACCTGGGAAATCTGCCGCTGGTGTTTGTTTTAGGAGACTCGGGCGCAACCAAAACCACCACCGTCATTCATTCGGCGCTTGATCCTGAACTGCTGGCAGGGCACGTCTATCAAGACACAACAGTGTTGCCCACGCGCCTGCTGAACATCTGGTACACGCGCCAGGCCATCTTTGTGGACCCGGCAGGGGAGTTATTAACGCAGCCGCCCCGCTGGAAACGGCTGGTCAAGCTGGTCCAGCCTGGACGCGTCTCAACCGCAATGGGGAAGGGCTTGCAAGCGCCGCGCGCTGCCATTGTGTGTTATGACACCGAAAGTTTTCTAAAGGCCGGAGCCAGTGAAACCACCCTTTCGGCGGCGCGCAAACTGGCGGTTCGACTGCAAGAGATTTCTCAACTCCTAGGCATCAGCTTTCCGGTCTATGTGCTATTCACCAAGCTGGACCGGGTTTCATTCTTTCCTGAGTTCGTTCGCGGCCTCAATAAAGGAGAAGCTTCCGAAGTGCTGGGTACCACTTTGCCGGTTCGCTCCCTGGCGACCGGCGTATATGCGGAAGAAGAAACCCGGCGCCTCGGCAAGGCTTTCGACGAGCTGTTTTATTCCCTGGCTGAACGTAGACTCGATCTGCTGGCTCGCGAAAACGATGGAAGCCAGCTGCCGGCCATTTACGAATTCCCGCGCGAACTGAGGAAGCTGCGCACGCTGTTGGTCCAGTTTCTCGTCGATCTCACACGACCGAGCCAGCTAAGCGTAAATCCATTTCTGCGCGGTTTTTATTTCTCCGGCGTTAGACCCGTGATGGTCGACGACGTGGCCGTCGCCGCTCCGCAGGTGCAATCTGCGGACCTGTCCTCCAGCGCCGACGCCACCCGCATCTTCAGTAGTACGGGATTCAACTCCACGCCTTCCGCGCCTCCTTCGCGAACTTCTGGTTCTCGGAAGGTGCCGCAGTGGGTTTTCCTGAGCCAGTTTTTCAACGACATCATCGTCAAAGATCGGGTTGCTCTGGCAGCCAGTGGTTTCAGTTCTCGGGTAAGTCTCCTCCGTCGTGTGGCTTTAACCGCGGTTTCTTTGATTGCGATGGTCTGCGCGATTGGCTTCTTGGTCTCGTTCGTGGGCAACCACCAGTTGCAGAGTGATGTCCGTGGCGCAATCAATGAGCTGCGAACCACCCAGGGCCCAGTGAACGACGTGCCAAGTTTGGCCAGCTTGCAAAAGCTCGAGCGGCTGCGCCAACAGGTTTTTACTCTCGCTCAATACGAAACGGACGGAGTGCCGCTGCGCCTGCGCTGGGGACTCTACATCGGTGATCGCTTGTATCCCGATGCGAGGAGCGCTTACTTCGAGCGCTTTCGTCAGCTTCTGTTCGCCTACACGCAGGGCAAGTTGCTAGAGGGTCTCCGCGCCGTTCCTGATACCCCTGGTCCCAACGACAGCTATGAGAAAACTTACAACGAACTGAAGGCCTACCTCATCACCACCAGCAACAACGATAAGAGCACGAGAGAGTTCCTCTCCCCCGTGCTTACCGGTCACTGGACCGCCGGAAGGGACATCGACGCTGACCGTCTCGGGCTCGCCAAAACTCAGTTTGATTTCTACAGTACCGAGCTCGCGATGGCGAACCCATTCTCTCCCACGAATGACGGCAGAGCCATAGCCCGGTCGCGTATTTACCTCTCCCAGTTCGCGGGCATCGACCGATTTTATTTGCCGCTGCTGGCGAAAGCGACGCCGAAAAATCCTGACGTCAGCTTCAACGAGCAGTTCCGCGATTCGCTCGGAGTGATCGTCAGCAATCACAAAGTCAGAGGCGCGTTCACCCGGAATGGCTTCGTTTATGTGCAGGATGCGATCCGAAACCCGTCTTTCATGAGCGTTGAAGAGTGGGTGCTGGGGAAAACCACGGCATCCGAATTGGACCCGGCAACTTTGCAACAGAAACTGACGGAACGTTATTACGACGACTTCACGAAGGAATGGCGTACCGTCCTCCAAACATCGTCTGTGATTCGGTACCAGGATTCTAACGACGCGGAGAAGAAGTTGGAAAAGCTGACTGGAGCTACGTCGCCGCTCCTGGAATTGTTCTGGTTTATCTCCAACAACACGGCGATCAGTGCACCCGACTTGGCCGCGCCGTTTTTACCTGTGCAAGCTCTGGAGCCGCCGGGCGCGCCCGACAAGCTGCCTGATCAATACATTCTTCCTTCGAACAAAGATTACATACTTGCGCTTAGTAAGCTGCAAGCCGACCTCGCCCCGCTGGTCAACAATCCCACGGATCCCGCTTTGGCCGCTCAGGTTTCAACCTCGGAAGGAGCGGCCAAGGTCTCGGTCACGCAGGTGATGGGAACCCGCGTTGATCAAAAATTTCATAACGAGAATCTGGTGCGTGCACTTCTTGAGCAACCCATCACCAACATAGACGACATCGTGAAAGGGATCCCAGCCAAAGGCGTGAACCAGGCTGGGCAAAAATTCTGTGACCATTTTTCGGCGATCGCCAGCAAGTATCCCTTTAACCCCAAATCCGATCAGGACCTGACGGTCGATCAACTGAATGATGTTCTGGCGCCAAAAACCGGCGCGCTCTGGACTTTCTACGACGATAAGCTCAAGCAGATATTGCTTAAACAGGGGTCACATTACGAAGTTGCGTCAGCGAGCACCGTGAAGCCAACTCCAGCCTTCGTTGCGTTTTTCAACCGCGCCGCCGCACTGAGTGATGCCCTGTATCCCGGCGGCTCGTCTACGCCAAAGTTTTCCTACACACTCAAAACAATGCCAAGCAATCTCGAAGGTGTAGAACTGCGGATCGGCAATGAGACTTTAACCGAGAACGGACAGCAGAAGACTTTTACCTGGACAGGCACACCGGAAGAGGTCCAGGCGACAGCCAAGGGCGGATTGATTCTCGGAAATCCATACAAAGGCCCTTGGGCTATCTTCAGATTCGTCTCCGAGGCCCATTCCCAGGGGTCGGGTGCAGTTACCAACCTGGAATGGATTATTCAGTCCAACGGCAAAAATATTACGCTTCCTAACGGCAAGCCGGAATCCTACAGCTATCAACTGCACGTGGATGGAATTAATCCGTTCCAAGCAGGGGAACTGTCGGGACTGCGCTGTATTTCGACGGTGGCACACTAAGCCTTTCAGGTCGAGCTCTGCTGCGAATTGTTTCCGCGTCCCGGAGTCAGGCGCTCGATCAGGCGTTCGCCCCAGGATTGCTCGGCCGCGCGCAGCAGCAAGCAGGTGATGTTATCGTCACTGCCCCCGCTCTTCGCCGCCTCGATCAAAGCGTCGCAGGCTTCGCTAAGCGAGCCCTCGCCGCTGAGCACTTCAAGCATTTTTTCTTCCTTGACGTAGCGCGACATCCCGTCGCTGCACAGAAGCAGAACATCTCCGGCTGCGAATTCGTGGTCTTCCAAGTCGGGTTCGACGCTATCCTCCGAACCCAGAGCCCGCACAATTACGTTCTGCATTTCCGACTGCTCTGCTTCTTCGACGGTCATCAGGCCTCGACGCACTTGCTCCATCACCAAAGAATGGTCACTGGTCATCTGCTGAATGATTCCGCCCCGCACCAGGTAGATTCTGCTGTCTCCGACGTTTGCGATGGAAAAAAAATTTCCCTTCAGGCAGACTGCCACGATAGTCGACCCCATTCCCGAACGATTTGGATTCTGGGCAGCCGCTTCCTGAATGGCCTGGTTCGCCAGTTGGATGGCATTTGCCAATCCGGCAGCTTGTTCCGAGACCCCTTCAAATCTTCGTCCCAGCAGCGGTAATTCCGCTCGGCCCGGGTCGTTGCGGAAATTTGCCAGAACCGTATCTACCGCGATTTTGCTCGCCACTTCACCGGCGGCTGCGCCTCCCATGCCGTCACATACCACAAAGATTCCACGCCGCAGGTCGAAGCCAAAATTATCTTCATTGTTGGTTCGAACCACACCAATGTCGGTTTTTCCCGCGGCTTGGAATACCAGATTCATCGCGTACTTTCGCAAATGAGCATTTTAGTTAGAGCGCAAGCGACAGCACTAGTCTTCCGGTAGAGCGCGAGTCGAAGCGGTGCGGGTTCTGCGGATGCCGATCCGCGCCAGCATCCGGGCGCGCAAAGCCTCTTTCAGCAGCCTTTGCCGTTCACCCTGCAGTTCAAGTCTGGCGTGAGCGGTGATCGCCGAGATCGATCGGATTACATCCACAGCCCCGCGCGGATCACCTGCCCCTAACGCCACGCGGGCGCGCCCCAGAGCGGAAGAGAGTGCTTCATCAGCCGTGACTCTCATTCTCTTCTCAAAAGTTCCACGGACCCGGTTTAACAATGGTGATGCCGGATTCGATTGCAAACCTGCCTCCAAAGCTGCCCAGCCTCCGCTGAGGTCAAGGTTATCAAGAGCGCCATAGGCTGTCCCTACAACTTGCAGTAATTTCGCCTCGCTGTCCCGCATCGCGCGCAGTTTTCGAACCTCTTCCTGCACCGGGGCAGCCTGTAGGACCAACTCCGGCTGCGACTCCAGGAAGCTTACTGCTTCCTCGAAGAGTTCGCCTTGCACCAACTCCTGAGCGCCGCTCAGTACGGTCCCAATTTTTTGCTGCAAGGCTTGCTCTTGACTTCGGGCTTTATCCAGCAGCGCCCGCATCGAAACGTCGTTGGTTTGCTGGACCACGGGTGCGAGAAAACGAATCGCGGCTGCATATGCACCCTTGGCAAGCAGCCCCTGAGCCTCGGCAAAACTTGCTTCCACCAGCGATTCTCGCTGTTGTTGTTCAGCTTCATGCCGGGCAAACTCAAGCAGGTCGGCAATCTCACCGGAAAAAATCCCATCCGCCTGGCAAGTTTCGAGAAGCCTCACGGCTTGCCGATATTGGCGCTGATTGATCGCATCATGAGCCTGCGCCAAAAAGTGCGCACGGGATTCCTGCAACTTGCTGTTTTCGATTTGTTCCTCAATGCTGGATTGAAGAACCAGAAGCCGCTCGTTGCCGGGAAACTCCCGCAGCTTGTCCTGCACCAGTTGCAGAGCATCTTGGGGAGCAGTTTCGAGCAATACCCGGCAGCGCTGCACCGTATCATCCACATCACGGCGCGCCTCGGACTCCCGAAGTTGCCGGTACAATTGCCCCTTGAACTTCAAGAGTGACGGTTCATTCGGCATTCTTTCCAGGGCGATGTTGACACGGGCCGCTGCTGTGGTCAGCTGTTCGTGGGTCGTGGCCACCGAGATTTCGTACTGAAGTTGTTCCACCACCCGCCGCCGCTGCTCTTGCTCCTGCCCGGATTTTGCCTGCTTGAGCAGAGAAATCACTTCGGGATTGGAAGGATCGATCTGCTCCACAGCGCTTAACAGTTTCATGGCCGCGGTAAAACGCCGGCCGCCCATTTCGCTGCGCGCCGACTCGAGTAACTGCCTGGTCTTCGCGAGACGGGCCAACTGTTCCGCCTGCTGGACAATGGCGGCATAGGCGGCACGCACACGGGAATCTTCCTTATCCAGATCAAGCGCTTTGCCAATAATCGCCTGCGCAGCCTCTAGGTCGCCGCGGCTTCGGGCGCCATCAGCCTGCCGCAAATATGCCGCAATCCTTTCCCTGGCCTGTTTTTTCTGGCGTACGGATTCCAGTATTTCCGCCAATTCCGAACTCGAAGGGTCGAGCCGAAGAGCTTCCTCGATATGGCCGATGGCCAGGTCGTATTGCCTCTCATGAAGCGCAGCCTCCGCCTGAAATTTCAATTCCCGGATCTGCCCTGCCCGCTGGCGCAATGCCAGATTCTGCTGCACCAACACCAACAACTGCCGAGCCTTGGTATGCTGCGCATCCAGCTTGGTGACCTGCAGCAGAAGCTCGCGCGCCTTGATATATTCCTCCTCCTTCACCAGCAATTCGGCTTGCTGAAAGATTTCGAGCACCTGGCTTTTTTTAACTTCGTCGGCTACGGCATAGATCTCTGCAGCCATTTCGTCGGCCGAGCCGTAGCGGTCATCGGGGTCCTTGGCCAGCGAGTGATCCAGGATCGCATCGAGCGCCGCCGGATAATCGTGCAGATAGTTGCTGAGCGGCGGATGCTGTTCGTTCAATAGTTTCTGTACCACGCTAAAATCTTCGCCATTGAAAGGCAGTTGGCCGGTCAGTAGTTGGTACAGCATGACGCCCGCTGAAAAAATGTCGGAGCGGCCATCGAAGGCGCGGTCTCGCAACCGTTCGGGAGCCATGTAATGGATGGTTCCAATTACGTTTCCGGTACGAGTCAGCCCGCGCTCCTGCTTCTCCTGGCGGGCGATCCCAAAATCCAGCAGCTTGGCCACGCCGTCCGGCTGGACGATGACGTTCGCGGGTTTTACATCACGATGGATGACATCGTTGCGATGGGCATAGGCAAGGGCAGAGCACACCTGCTCGATAATCTTCAACCGGGAAACCAGAGGGAGGGGGCGGGCAGATTGAATGATGCGGTCAAGCGCTTCTCCCGCCACGTACTCCATCACGATATAAGGAAAGCCTTCTTGCTCACCCAAATCGTAGACCGTTACGATATTGGAATGCTTTAGCATGCCGGTCTTAGCCGCCTCGCGATAGAAGCGCTCCAGCATTTCCGGGTCTCCGGCGAAGCCTTCCGTGATGGTTTTGATCGCGACTTCGCGGCCCAGATGTTTATCGAAGGCGCGATAGACCAGACCCATGCCGCCCCGACCGAGGAGGCCGGTGACCTCATACTTGCCGATCCGCGTCAGAGGTTGGGTACTCAAGTTCTCCTGCCAAGCCGTGTTTGTCTCACCAGAAATGATTCTTAAGAGGCTGAGCTGGTCACCCAGCGTATGTTGAAATTCTCCCGCAGGAATTTTCTGCCTTCGCTGCGTTCTTTCGTATCGGCTTCCGGAGTAGCATTCAGATAAAGAATGTAAGCCTCCGCTGCTCCGTCAAGATCGCCATCCTGCACCCGTTTGCGGGCCTGGTCCAGAATTCTGCCGGGCAGGCCTTCCACTTTTTCCCGCGCCGCTTTAATGAGCGCTTCGCGCGCTTCAATTTCAACGTCATTCAGATACTGGATCTCATCGGGTAGCGAACCCTGCGCTTTGATCCCTTCGGTATCCTCCGGTTTCACATTCTCCAGAACAACAACCGAGTTGTGATTCTCTTTTGTGAACGCCGGAACAACTTCAATTCCGTTGCCCGCGGAATCGATGATTCGAAACCCCAGCTCGACCACCGCCTTCAGATCAATTGATTTCTTGGTATAGCTGTAGGGCTTTACCACATCTTCGGCATTGGTCTTAGGAATGGAATCCAGCTGGCGATGCGCTTCCTGCACCTTTTGCTCGGCCGCTGTCACCCGGTCGTTGGCTTCGCCTATTTCTTTCTTCTTGCCGCGCGCCTGCGCGCCCTCCAGCGACTTTTGCGCGCTTTGCAATTCCAGATTCGCTGTCTCGTATTCCCGATTCATCTTATTCCAGGCTTCGTTGGGAACATCCCGCGAACCGAAGCGGTATTTCGACTCTTTCGCTTCCACCGTCGGAACCACCGTTGGCCGATGCTGCAGTACGTCGCCCACCAGTTGGAAGTTCGGTTCCGCGTTCGGAGTGTCATTGGAGCGCACTACCCGCACCGGCAGTACTGAGGTCTCCAGACCGGTCGCGATTGCATCCGAAAGTTGTTCGGCAAAGCCCGCGCTGTCGCGCCGCGATGTCTGGTCGCGAAACACCACGCGAATCGACAATTTGGAGCGCATCTGATGAATTGCGCTACTCCTGGTCCGCTCGTCGCGAACATCGTCGCGATTAGGCTTGTACTGTTGCGCGAGGTCGAGATAAAGCCATGCTAGCCCGACGCCGGAACCTAATGGCTTTTCCAGATAACGCTTGGCTACCTCGACGTAGTGGTCGCTAATGGTTTCGGCCAGCAAGTCGATCCGCAACTTCAGGTTCTGATCCTCTTCTCCGCCCACAGCGTAGGCGCGCTCCAGCAAGTCGTAGGCGCGCTCCGCTTCGATTTCATCATTGCGGCCGTGAATTGGAGTATGAGCCGCTTGCAAAGTCTTGCCCTGGTCCGAAGCGCTCTTGATGTAAACCTCGGCGAGTGATTGCATTCGTTCTGCGACTAGTGTCCGCGGCGCAGCCGGGAGATTCGCCAGCACCTCGTACGCTTCGACGTACTCCTTTTGTTCCTCGAAGGCTATGCTCTTGGCCAGGGCGGCGTCCGCATCCGCCCGGGTATTCGCGGTCTGCAGGCCTTGTTCGCCCTTCTTCAGCGCGGCTGAGCCTTCCGGGGTCTTCTTGATTTCGTTGGCTCTTCGAAGTTCGCGAACCGCATCCTGCCACTTCTCGCTGCTGGAGAATTTGGCGCCCTGATCATAGTGAAACCTGTAGGCGGAATCCACGATAGCCGCGATGCGCGGTTCTTCGTCGGCAAAGGACACGTACGCGGCTATAGCCGTCAAAGCCTCATCGAAGTGCTGCTTACTTTTCATGCCTTCGCCCGCAGTCAAAGCCGATTCCAGAGTCCGGCTCTCTGCCGCAATGTTCGTCTGCAATGCCTGCAACTGGTCGAATTGCGGGTCGATGCCGATCGCCTGGGAGCACAACTCGCGGGATTGGATTAAATGAGGGTAGCCTGCGGTGTGCCCACCCAGCGCGGTCTTATAGGCTTGAAATTCAGCCCGGCTCTTTTCCGTCAACGTCGCCAATTCGACACGCACTTCATCTCTCAACTTCAGAGCCGCGGCCGATGCCGGCGCAACCTCTCGTGCCTGGTCACTGCGCGTTTTCGCCACTTTCAACTCTGCGTACGCGGGCGCTGCCGAACTCGCGGACTTGCGATAGGCAGCCAGATGATCCTCGCCCTCTTTGACCAACAGCGCAGCCAGCGACTGGTTTGCCTGGCCGGCATTCGCCGACGTCGGATATTTGCCGAGATAATCCTGCCATACCGAAATCGACCGTGCCCGGTCGGCCCGCAGATACTCGGCCAACTCCGTATCTGCCGCGGCCACGAATTGGATCTTCACTCCGCGCTTTAACGGCGGTGGTGTGGCCACTCCTGCCGGAAATGAGCCCACCACCCGGCCCTGAACCACTGCCAGCTCCGCCAATTCCGCCGGCGTTGATCCTTCGTTCTTTTCGAGCTTCAGGTTCGAAGGAACCACGCAGGTAGTCACTGCATCTCGCGTAATCGTCATTACGCCGTCAGCTCCGCGTTCCAGCCAGGTCGCACCTGACAGCAATACCTTCCCCAGCTTCGAATACCCCGACTTGTCAATTTTCTCCACGCCTCCGCAAGCCCTCACCTCCGCCTTGCCGTTGATCGTGAACTCGGCAATTTGAACGTATGCCGCCCCGTTTGGACCGTCGTAGAGTTCGATGGCGTTAAGCGGCGCTTCTTTCGCCCCCACGTTTATCCGGGGGGAAAAAACCAACAGCAATAGTGCAAGCGAACTGCACCCAACCACGCGAAGCGCGGGCGAACAAAAGCCATGAGAAGATGACGCCATAACCTGGGATCTCGCGCCGACAGTGAAACTCGGAGCACCAGAGTCACTGGGCTGCCAGAGGTATCCGCCATGATACTCACACATATCCCGAAGTCAAGCATGGAAACCGTCCGCTGAAGGGCGGTTGAAGCCTCTGCGACGCCGTGAGATTTTCTTCAAAACCCCCACTTTCGTGGGGTTTGCGCACGCGGGCATTTTGCCGTAAGCTGGCAGTCTTGCCGAGACACGTCGCTTGGACGTGGGTGGAGAAATCCACGCCGGCTCCAAAGGGATGCGACAACAAAAATGAATGCCGGATCTCAAGCTCTCCGATCGGGCCGCGAATTTAAGGCTGAAGGCGCCAGCCGCCAACCCTACTCGGCCGCTGCGGATATCTCCATCCGCCTCTGGACCTTAGCTCAACTCGGGAGCAACTCTGCGAGCATTTCCTGGAAGACCCAGACTAACTTCGTCTTCATGATTGCCGATGTGGTTGGGGCTAATCAAGGCACCCCCGCCGAGGAGCTGCGAAGTGGAATGTCAGCACACTTCAACGGCGCGACCCAGGCGCTCAAAGCCGCCAAGTCCATTGAGCGGACGATTATGGAGTTTTCCAAACAGCGTCCGGATGATTGTCTAGGTGCCGCAATCGCTGTCCACCGGCCAATCGAGCTCCGGCCTTTCCTTGAAGGCGACCCCGGTCCCGTCTCGCCTGCATTCTCCCTGCTTCGCCAGGCGCAGCCGGGTCAAATCCTCGTAAGCCACGAAACTTACGATCATCTTCGTGACCTACCGGGTCTACAGTTTCAATCGTTGAGTGGGGATGCGACAGGCGGAGACAGCGAATTGCTGTGGACCTCGCCGGAAACCTATGCATATTTTGCATCTCGTCTTCAGGAGGCGATTCGAAGACAGCCAATAAGTTATGAGCAAGTGTCGGTCGCGGCTGCTGAGGAAAATCCCGCCTTGCAACCACCGGAAACGAAATGGTCGGAATTTCAACCAGCAGCTTTTTCCACCCCCAAGCTGTCCGCGCTCGACCCGGACGAAAGCGAAGTCAGCTGGATGGCTTCCCATCGGCTTCTAGTTTCGCTGGCTGCGGTGGGGATTCTCGCATTGGCCACGCTGTATGCGCTTCCTGCTCTGCACACCAGCGCTCCTGCGGTAAATTCTTCGGTCAAATCCAAGTCTTCGGTCAACGCCAACGACTTGCAGCCGGCTTCCAAGCAGCAAGAGCCGCCAAACAATGTCCCCCCAGTTGCGGTACAGGCACCGCAGGCCGCGAAAATCCCGCCTGCCGTTGGAGACACCGTGCCAAAGCTGGAGCCGCGAAAGCCGGAAGCGCCAAAGATAGTTCAGTCTCTGCCCAAGCCGGTTGCCGAATATGCAGGCTTCACCGGGAGGGACATTCCATTGCTTCTCAAGAAAGCGGAAAGCGATGCGGGGGAGGGGGACTACGCCGCCAGTCGCCGCGAATACGACATCATCCTGCACCTCGAACCCGGCAACCTGGCCGCCAGGACCGGAATGTCTCGGGTCAACCTCAGCGTAGATCGAAAATAGGATGGAAAATAGTTGTTGACTTGCCCGGCTGCGTGGAGCAAGATTTTCGACGCTCCCCTGTGCGGGTGACGTAGCGGTCCCAAGGCATTCCCCCATCAGACTAAGGTTGTGAGCGTTTCCCAGGCGGAAGTTGGGTTCGTAACGTTTTTGCCGCGAAAGCCACCATATGAATTAACAGTTCCGACTGTCAGGAGGTCGCAATGAATTCCGACAACACAACTATGAAGAGGCTGCAGAGCTCGGTGCTATTTTTCCTAATCGGGGCAATTCCAGCTCTCGCGTGGGGCCAACACAAGCCTGGTGCCTCCGCTCCCAAACCCTCCGCGCCCGCTCATGCTGCCGCTCCCGCGCATCCATCTGCTCCGGCACACGCCGCCACAACGAGCCGCCCAAACACGGCGAGCCATACCGCGACCGCTGGCCAGAAGCCCGGGACGACCAGACCAGGAGCAACCTCAACTAGAACCGGCACCGCGGCGAGGACTTCTACGACGGGACGGCCTGGCACTGCCGGAAAGCCTGGGACTACCGCCGGCAAGTCGACCACAACAGCGGCAACCGGGAAGGGCGGAACGCCGGCGAAGCCAGGAACTTCAGGAAAGCCGGGAACGGTTAGCCACAATGCCAGTCGAACTCCTCCCGGCAAAACTGTTGCACTGAAGGGCGGAGGAAGCGCCAGCATCCGTCCCAACGGCAAGATCCGGTCGATCGACAGAAACGGCATGCACATCGAGCACGGCATGCACGGCGGACGAACCGTCGTGAGCGAACACAATGGAGCTCGTGTGGTGACGACCGGCAAACATGGCGGCTACGTGCAGCGCCCCTACGCGGTTCGCAACGGACACACTTACGTCTCCCGAACTTATGTGGTGAACGGCCGATCATACTCCCACGTTTATCGTTCTTATTACTACGGAGGACGGGCCTATTACGGTTATTATCCCGCCTACTACTACAACCCCGGATTCTATGGCTGGGCCTATAACCCCTGGCCGGCACCGATTGCCTGGGGTTGGGGATGGGGTGGCGCTCCGTGGTATGGCTACTACGGAGGATATTTCGCTCCCTATCCGGTGTATCCGACCGCGGCATTTTGGCTGACGGATTACCTGATTTCCGCAAATCTGCAAGCCGCCTATGCGGCACAGGCCGAAGCCAACGCCGCGCAGGCGGGCGGCGGCGGAGACGCGGGGGGTGCTCCTGCACAAGATGGGGGCGGAGACCAGGCCGCGCCGGCATCCAATTCCAATCCGGCGGCTCTGAGTCCTGAAGTGAAGCAAGCCATTGCCGAGGAAGTGAAGGCGCAACTCGCCGCTGAACAGGCCGCCTCAGGAAAAGCGCCCGCAGCCGGCGCTCAATCCACTGGCGCTCAACCTGCCTCAACTACCGCCAGCACAGGCGAAGTACCGGCCGCGCTTGATCCCGCTCACACTACCTTCGTGGTGGCCAGCGATCTCGCGGTCACAGCCGACGGCCAAGAATGCGGACTGACCGCCGGCGACGTCATTACACGTATCGAAAACACCCCGGACTCCGACCAGAAAGTGAACGTGATCGTCACCAGCAGCAAGAAAACGGATTGTTCATCCGGCAAAACCGTGGCCGTTTCCGTCGACGACCTGCAGGAAATGCACAATCATTTCCAGGAACAGGTGGATGAGGGATTGAAGACCCTCGCCTCAAAGCAAGGAACCGGCGGTCTGCCGAAGGCTCCTGACACGTCAACCGTCGGCGGAGAAGTTCCGCAGCCCCAGCCGGATACGACTGCGTCGAACACGCTGGACCAGCAACAGGCAGCCGCCGATCAGACCGAATCTGCGGTTGTGAAGGAGGCTTTTACCCAGGGCTCGTGAACAGCTGCATCTGTACAGGCCACTTCCGAACGTTTGCTCTCGGAGCCAGGTTACGAGCGGTCCGTTGAGAGACAAAAGGGGCAGCAGGAATGCTGGCGCCTTACGGAGATCCTAAAGCGAAATCATGAGCGGTGCTGACCGAAAACAGTTCACCGACGATGTGGCCAAGGCGAAGGCGGGTCAGGGTTTTTTTGGTGGCACCAACTACGATGATTGGACCGCGGCACAGACCCTTGCTGTGGAGCTGTCGGCGCTGCGTGGCAGAGGAAGATCGTAATTGACGGTTACGGACGCCAAGAAGCGTGGGCTCATCGCCGATGGGGATCGAGATCTGAAAAAGAACGCGCTCACGGGCAACCGCCCGTTCCCACCTGACTTCGCCATTAGAAACTGGGCCAATACAAGGAGCAGACGATGGCGAGGTCGATCGCTTGAGATGTAATTCGAAAGCCATCCGCTCTGCTTTTCCTGATGTGAACGGCCATGAATTGTGACAAGCGAATGCTCTCGCAGGAGCCGGTGCCAACGCTGAGTGCTATCGGCGAATCGCCGGAGCCTGCCGTGTCGATCCCACCTATCTTTCGGCTCACTGCCGATTCTTGAGTAATTCTTCTTCCGTCTGCTGGGCTCGCTGGGCGCGATCCAGCAATTCCTGCGCACCTTTGTTATTAGGGTCCGCCAGCGCTTTGCGAAAGCAATCTATGGCCGAGGTATAGTCGCCGGCATCGAGGAATGAGATCCCTTTGTTGACAAGCGACTCAGTGGTTTCCGTCGGCGCAGTCGGCACGACGATAAGCCGATTACGCACGTGAACGACGCCGGGCACTGAACCGGCTACAGACTCCGCAAGGGAGGAGTCCTCCGCGGCACGCACCGCGCCATCCAGGGTTACCTCACGATCGTCCGACACCGACACTCTAAGATCAGCGCCGGGCAGGCTCGATGACGCAGCCTTCAACTTTTCCATCACCTCGCCGCTTATTCTGATCCTTCTCACCGAGCGAAACTTCAAGTATCCGGCGCCCGCAACCAGAATCGTTGCCAGACCTACGATCACGAAGCGCAGCAATAGCTTCGCGGTAAGGCCACGCGGCGGCAGAAAAACATGCTGAGCGGCGCTGTTTACAACCGCCGGATCCGGCGCTGCCGCCAACGGTACGATGGCTGAGCGGGATTCGGGATCGGCTGCAGTCGGGGCACGGCCTGTCGTCGAAACTGGCACAGCCACACCAGCGGTCGACGGGGTTGGGACGGCTTGGACCCCAGGTTTTGGAATCGCCGTGCCAAGCGCCTCATCGGCCACGCTATCCGCTGTCACCTGGTCCAGTGCCGCGACAAACTCTTCCGCCGTCTGGAATCTCTGCTCCCGTGATTTCTCCATCGCGCGCAGAATCAACTGCGAAAGCGCTATGGGGATGTGCAGCTCCGGTTTTAACTCGTGCGGCGGCCGCGCAGTACCTTGCAGATGCTGCAGCATCAGTGCGTATGGAGTCTCAGCATCAAACGGCAGCTGAGCCGTAATCATCTGATACAGCACGACACCGAGGGAATAGATATCTGTACGCCCGTCAACTTCGCCTCCCGCCTTTCTCCCCAGAAACTGCTCGGGAGACATATACAAAGGCGTGCCGACCACCATGCCCGTCATGGTCATTTCTGAGCGCTCCTCGCCGGCAGCTTCGCGCAGCTTTGCAATTCCGAAGTCGAGTACCTTCGCTATTTCCTGACCCGGTTCATCGGTAGTGAGGATAATATTGCCCGGCTTCAGATCCCGGTGCACGATCCCAAGTTTGTGGGCCATGCCGATTGCCTGGCCTACCTGCCGTGCAATACGAATCGCACGTGGAACCGCCAGTGCACCTTCTTTTTGCAGGACCTCGCTTACGTTCTTGCCTTCCACCAATTCCATCACGATGAAGGGTCGGCCATCCTCGGTGTAGTCGAAGTCATCGACTCGGACCGCGTTCGGATGCCGCAGCTTGCGCGTGACAATCGCTTCGGTCTGGAAACGTTTGAGGAAGTTCGCATTGCCCGCAATATCGTCATTGACAATCTTGATGGCGCATAACTCGTTGAACGTCAGATGCCGGCCGCGATAAACCAGGCCCATCCCGCCTATCCCAATTCGCTCGATGATCTGATATTTATTTCGAATGATCATGCCAGGCTGAAGTTCGTGCGCCACCAGCAGCCGGGTGTTGTCGGTCGGACACACGTCATGGTCGATGGAATAAGTCTTCTGGCAGGCGGTGCAGTATTTCATAAGTTACGGTGGGAATCGGCAAACGCTTGTGTGGCGACAGCTGCCTCGGCGATGCCTCCGGACAGCGAGGCATCAGTTGTTCCCACCCCAAGCCGGTACTAAGTCGGCAATGCGCGTAAGAGTAGCACGGAATCCTTATCCAGCGGTACTTCGTAAATGCCCGCCAATGCCCGCCGGGAACAGATAATGGCGACTCTGAAGCGCGCGGCACAGGGGGCACAGGGGGCACAGGGGCTTTTCATTGACTTTCGACAGCCAGCCGACTTAATATCGCCGCCATGTTCTCGCAGCACCTTTCGCGAACGGAAATCCGCCAATGAATTTCTGCCATTCCATGATTCGTTTGGTTTTGTTTTCCGTCCTCTGGGCAGGCGTTAGCTTCCAACCGGCGACCGCACAAACCCAAGATATTGCCAGCCTTCAGAAACAAGCCAAACAGGGAAATGCCGACGCACAATATGAATTGGCCAAGGCGTATCTTAGCGGAACGGGTGTGCCCAAAGACTCAAAACAAGGAGTCGATTGGTTGCGGAAGGCTGCGAATCTTGGCAATCCGGCGGCGGAACTCGCACTTGCGATTATGTACAAGGATGGACGGGTACAAAACATTCCTAAGGATCCAAAGCAGGGACTGGTATGGCTGTGGAAGTCTGCCGGCCAGAACTATGCTCCGGCGGAATATAACTTGGCGACTTTATATCGGCGGGGAGATAAGGAAACAGGACTTCCCAAAAAGCCTCACGACGCCGCGACTTGGTTTCGCAAGGCTGCCCGGCAACAGGGTTTGAACTCCCAAACCAGCCTGCAAGAGATGCTCCAGGAGGGCTTGATATCTAAGCAGGAAGCGAACTGGAAAGCTCCCGAGCCGCCGACAAAACCTGCGGAGCAGGTGATAGCAGCAAAAACGGAAAACTCAAAGCCGTTCTCGCTGCTCGAAGTTGAGAAAGGACTTCAAGGGGGAATCACCTGCAAACGGCTTGCGACTCTGGTGGATAAGTTTAAGGTAGATTTTTCTTTGAGCGCCGACCTACGTCAGCGCCTGGGCAAGGACGGAGCCGACGATAATTTGCTGGCGACTATTTCTGCTTCCAAAGGTCCGTCGTAGTCTCGGTCAGTTTCCGCGTTGAAACTCTGCCTATCCACTTCTCCTTTCTTCCTTAATCCACGCCTCCAAATTGTTTCAGGTCTTCCGGCCCGTCCTTTACAGCGACCGCTCCCTTTCCTTGAACCATTTCGCGCACGCTCTCCACGATGTCGGGATTCGCCAGAGTCGTAATGTCCCCCGTACTCAGATTGTTGGAGATAGCGGCCAAAACGCGGCGCATGAGTTTTCCCGATCGTGTCTTTGGCATATCCGGCACGATGTGAACTCTTTTCGGACGAGCAATCTTGCCGATGATGGTTTCTATCGTCTTCGTCACTTTGTCCGCTATTTCCTGGCTCGGCTTAACTCCCGGAACCAGCGACACATAAACTTCCGGTACGCGCCCTTTGATGTCATCCACCACCGGTACCACCGCCGCTTCCGCAATTTCAGGAAGAGTCAGGCACGCCGATTCAATTTCTTTTGTCCCCAACCGGTGACCAGCAACATTAATGACATCATCGACGCGGCCGAGAATTCGCAGATATCCGTCTGCCGCCTGCACCGCGCCATCGGCGGCAAAATATGGCCAGTCATGCCAGTCCTTGCTCTTGGAATCCTTGCAGTATTTCCTGTAATACTGCTCCACGAAGCGCTCCCGATCGCCCCAGATCGTCTGCATAATTCCGGGCCACGGATTGCGAATGCAAATATTGCCCGCCTTCCCTGATCCGGCTGTGACCTCCGCATTATTCTCGTCAAAAATCGTCGGATAGATTCCTGGCGCGCCCGGGCCCGCGCTTCCCGGTTTCATCGGATCGATCGCCGGCTTCGTCGTGCACAGGAATCCTCCGTTTTCCGTTTGCCACCACGTGTCTACAATCACCGCCTCGCCTTTGCCAACCGTTTCGTAATACCAACGCCAAACTTCGGGCTCGATGGGTTCTCCGACAGTGGTCATGTGCTTGAAGTGATAGTTGTATTTTTTGGGCTCATCCGGACCAGCTTTGCGCAGCATGCGAATGGCTGTCGGAGAAGTGTGAAAGATGTTGACGTTAAGCCGCTCGGCGATTCTCCACGCTCTTCCTGCATCAGGAAACGTGGGTACTCCTTCATAAAGGACACTGGTAGCCGCCAGCGACAGAGGTCCGTAAACAATATAGGAATGGCCCGTGATCCAGCCGATGTCCGCCATGCACCAGTAAACATCAGTCGCATGAATGTCCTGCAGGTATTTGGAAGTGCCGGTGACATACGCAAGATAACCGCCCGTGCGATGCTGGCAACCTTTAGGTTTACCAGTGCTGCCGCTGGTGTACATCAGAAATAGAGGAGCTTCGGCGTCCATCGAAACCGGCGCAACGATTCTTCCGGAGAATTTCACCAGCTCGTCATTAAGAAAATAATCTCGCCCGGCAACCATGGTTGCCGCCGACCCATACTGCCCACGATGCCGCTTCCAAACCAAGACCTTGTCCACAGTTTGGCCTTCCTGGTTCGCCACATCGAGGGCAATTTGCGCATTGGCCTTATGGTCGATCAGCTTGCCTGAACGATAATAACTGTCAGCCGTGATCAATACCCGGCTGCCGGAGTCTGCAATCCTTCTTCCGCAGGCCTCTCCGCTGAACCCGCCGAATACCACTGAATGAATAACTCCCAGCCGCGCACAAGCCAGCATGGTGACCGGAAGTTCGGGAATCATGGGCATATGAATCGTCACACGATCCCCGGTTTTCAATCCCGCAAAGTCACGAAGCAGCGCCGCCAATTCATTCACCCGAACATATAATTCCTGATAAGTGACCGCAACAAGTGGCTCTTCCTCCGGCTCGGGCACGAAGATCAAGGCAGCTTTATTCTTGAACTTATCCAAATGCCGGTCCACGC
Source organism: Candidatus Acidiferrales bacterium (assembly GCA_035603035.1). GTDB lineage: Bacteria > Acidobacteriota > Terriglobia > Terriglobales > Acidobacteriaceae > Sulfotelmatobacter. The sequence goes on from DATNLE010000423.1 coordinate 26,662, forward strand.
AGTTGTAAGAAGCATTCAGCTTGCCTCCGACAAACCACTTCCAAAAAGGCGGCTCACTGGTATCGAGGGTGGTATGCCAGTACTGATCCCAACTCAGCATGTCGGCGTATTCGCGAAAGCATTCTGGAAAATTCTTTTCGCTAAAGCGTTCGTTCACGGCTGGGTCAGAAAGGTTCGCCTGTCCGATAAATTTCGCCGAAGGATAAAAATATTCTTCCTCCCGCCAATGCACTGCAATCTGCGCTTCGCTGGTCTCAACTGCCGCTTTGCTTCGCTCTCGAATGTCAGCCATCTCATTTCCCTCTCGCCGTTGCCGCAATGTGGACTTGCAATGCGCGCCGGGTAAGCTATGAACGCAAGCAGCCACAATGCCGATGCTCTCGGACTAGAACCCGCAATTCTAATGCTTCGGAAGCCGCGGCGTCACTGTCAAAAGGCAGGGCAGGCAGGGCAAGTAAGGGTGGTCGCAGGTTTTAGCTAAGGAGTGATAAGTGCGTTGGCAAGAATACTGAGCGGGTGCACACCGAAACCGTCCATTCGATTCAGGCACGCGCAGAGCGATGATGCATCGCGGTCTCTGCCTTGGTCGTGCGCATCGCAAGTTCCTCGAAAGAAGGCACCGACTCAGGAACGGTGAGCGTGCGCTCGGGTGGTTTGGTTCCAGTGCGGATCGCCTCGGTAAGCATTTCCAATCCCAGATCGGTGTTCGGACGTACGTAGATTGTTGCTGCCAGCAAGCCATTGCGCACCCATGCCTGGCCGGTCTTGGGCAATCCATCACAGCCAGTGAAAGGAATCTTCAGCCAGCGCTCGCGCTCATGCTCTCCGATTTCCGCGAATGCTTTTCTCGCGCCCGCCGCCATGCTGTCGTCTTGCGCTCCCACCAGGTCGATGCGCGTTTCCTGCGAAGTGCGCAGCCGCAGCCAGGAACTCACCGCCCGATATGCGCTCTGCTCGGTCCAACTAGCCCGCATGGTCTTTACTTGAATGTTCGCAGGCTTGGTCAGGTTCATTCCCGCCGTCCGCTCCTGTGCTGCCGAGCTGTTAGCGGGACCCTCAATATACAAAATCGATCCGCCCTGCCGAAGCAGCGCCGCAAATTGCTTGCCTTGAATCTGCCCAACCACGCTGTGGTCGGAACTGATGGAGAAGACAGGCACATGGCAACTCTGCCTGAGTTGATGAATATAATCCGCATCGTGGTTCAGAATGACCCAGCCGATATCCGCAGCTGTGGCGGCTCGTGCGACTTGAGGAAAGCCGGTTCCACCCGCGGGTTCGAACACGATGGCGTCGGGACGCGATGACGCGGATCCTTGAATGTAGTGCAGCAACTGCTGGCTCTGCGTCACAGCGTCGTTACCGGCGTGGATGATCTTGAGATCCACACCCAGGCGCCGGGCAGCTTTATCGGCCGCTGCCGCCTGTTCCTGCTGATAGTCGTTATCATCGTTGGTGAGCGAAACCAGGAAACTGAGTTTTTTCATCGCGGCCCCAAGTCCTCATTATCATAGCCAACTCTCGCGATAGTCGATGGTAACCAGAGTAACCAGTGAATCTCGTCCAGAGGAATCTAGATTGCGTTTGCCGCGGACGCTGGCGCAAGAATTTTGTCCTCAGCTTCTTACTTTCCCAAACTATGTTCTGCAAAGAATTTCTGGCTGTAGGCGGCGTCGCGAAAAGCCTCGATTCCTCCCGAGCGCGTGGTGGAGAGAGCCCCAGCGAGATTGCCAGCCGCGAGACCAGCCGGTAAGCCGCCGCCGTGCAAATATTCGTGCAGAGAGCTTGCGTCGAAACTATCCCCCGCGCCCACTGCATCCACGGATTCGACTTTCCTTGAAACGGCTCACGACGCGTTCGCTTTCGCGTTGTGCCATCGCCCCCTCGCTTCCCAACCTCACCCCAACCAGGGGCACAATCACAGCGAGCTTTTGCAGCGCGGTTTCGCGTCGTCAAACCGCGCTGCTTTCTGAGCCTCACGCTCATGCGGCATAAAGAGGTCGACATAACGCAGCGCCTCACAGAGGTCCCTTCCCACCCGTCGTCCGGATCGTCATTCGTGTCCAGCCGACACAGTAAGTCCAGCATCTTTCATCCGGCGAAACAATTCGGGAACCCGCTCCCGCAACCCCGCGCTGCAGATAAAAAGATGACACATGAAAGTGGCGCGAATCTGTAAGGCAGTCGAAATCTAAATTATTCCGGGTAAGCTATGCGATTGTTCCCGCATACGTCACCATGTTGCGCCATCGCTCGCGCTGCAAAATGATAGTAATGCCCGTCTTCGCCGCGCTGTGCGTGCGCCGTGGCCACGAAACATCTACTCCAGTTGTTGCAGGGGGTGTAGCGCGATGTCTTCGAAATTGCCCAGAGCAGCGAGATTGTGCGCCAGAATTGCGGACGATCCTCCCAAAGTCGGCATCATCCTGTCAGCTAGCCGCTCGCGTTCGCGCGGCAAATCTTTGGGGACGGCACAGAGAATCAAAATCAAGATGAGAATCAAATCAAGATGAAAATCAAATCAAGATTGACTTCGCCGGCAATCGTGCCCTCAAAACGTGGCATCGTCCGCTCCGTTTGTATAACGATAATTTCTGTTTGTCCACTGAGCAGACGCCCGCGCACGCCGTGCATCACGCTGTAAAAGCCACTGTTAGCGGTGCGATTCGTATCAGGATATCCCTTCAGGCTTACCGCGTGTTCTGCGGAATCAGAGCGCCTGCAGCGCCGGACTTCGCGGATCACGGTTTCCCGCGGATCGTCAAAGACACCAAGTGTTACGAAAAACGAAATTCGGCGACCCTTCAAAGTCGATAACTAGTGGGATACCTCGGCCAAACGCGCAATTGCTTTATGGGTGCGGTTCTGCGGTAATCCAAAGCAAGAGATATTCCTCCAAAAATTCTATGGATACTTCTTCTATGGGCACTTCCTTGTTACGAAAAACGGAATTTGTCGAAGAGCGCGGCGGGACGCAGGTGGAGCAAGTTTTCGTGCGCTCGCAAGCCGTCGTCTCACGCCGGGTGGCAGGAGAAACTTTAGTCGTCCCAGTGCGTGGCAAAGTCGGAGATCTGGCGTCGATCTACAGCTTCAATCAAACCGGCTCTTTGATCTGGCAGTCGTTGGAATCTCCGAAGGGTTTCGCCGAACTGGTTAACGTTGTCGAACAGGAATACGCCGTCGTGCACGATCAGGCGCAACAAGACGTGAAGCAGTTCTTGCATGACATGCTGTCGGCAGATTTGATCCAGGTCGTTTACGAGCGTGTTTGCGGAGAAGCCGGCGAGGAAATTTTGATGGCTGGAATGGATTCGACGGCGCAAGCCGAACTGCACGCCAGAGGCTCGCGTTGATGACCACCGCATATCTGCGCAACTGTGCCAATTGTTACTTGGACAGATTGAAAGAAAATTGATCAGGAGGACCATGGAACAACTGAGTTACGGAGCATTCAGCGCAGACCTGCACCAGCGACAATCTGGCAAGCGAGTGCCAATGCAAGTTTCCATCGAAGTCACGCGGCGCTGTCCGCTTGAGTGCCAGCACTGCTACAACAATCTCCCTATGGGCGACCATGATGCCCGCAGCCGTGAAATGACCACCGAAGAGCATTTCCGTATGCTCGACGAGTTGGCCGAGATGGGCTGCTTCTGGCTCCTCTACACCGGCGGCGAAATTTTTGCCCGCAAAGATTTTCTCGAAATTTACACCTACGCCAAGAAGAAGGGATTTCTAATCACACTCTTTACCAATGGCACGCTCATCAACGAAAGGATTGCCGACTATCTGGTCGAGTGGCCGCCCTTCGCCATCGAGATCACGCTCTACGGCCGCACCCGCGAAACCTACGAGGCCCTAACTCAAATCCCAGGCTCTTACGACCGCTGCCTACGCGGAATCACCCTGCTCCGCGAGCGGGGCTTGCCGCTCAAATTGAAAACAGTGGCGACCAGCATTAATAAGCACGAAGTGACTGCCATGCGGCGGTTTGCGGAGGAAGAATTGGGCGTGGAGTTCAAAATGGACGGGCAAATCAACCCAAGAATTGATTGCTCGCAGAGTCCGCTCGCGGTGCGGCTTACGCCAGAAGAAGTGGTAACCCTCGATATGAGCGCTCCAAAAGGAGTCAGTGAGTATCGCAGACTGGCGAGGCACGACATGGAAAATCCACCCAACTTGTCCCAGGGAAATACTGTGTATTTCTGCGGCGGCGGGATGAATTCGTTCGCCATTAACGCCTACGGGGAAATGGGCATATGCGTGATTTCCCAGCAAGATACTTTCAGGGTTCAAGAGTCCGGCCTGACGAGAGTTTGGGAGGAGTCCCTGCTGAATCTGCGAAACCGCAAGCGGACGCGCGTCACCAAGTGTATCGAGTGTCGCATTCAATCCCTGTGCGGCATGTGCCCAGCGAATGGTGAACTGGAGAATGGGGATCGGGAGAGTCCGGTTGATTTTCTATGTCACGTGGCGCATCTCAGGGCTGCGGTTATTGGAGCTGAGGTGCCAGCGCATGGAGCGTGCGAATTCTGCGCGGGGGGCACCCATCACGATGCGATGCAGGAGTCGGCACGGCGAATCGCGAACAAAGAAGTGGATGTGGAGCACTGGGTAGGTCCGCAACACATTTTGCCGATTCTCAACGATTCCTCTGCGGCGGCGGGCGGCTGTGGAAGTTGCGGCGGTCATTGAGTGGACAAGAGGCGACGGGAGGCGGGATGGATCATGAGTTGAGTCAGACCGAAGGCAAGAGACCCTACGAATCGCCGCGGCTTGTCACGATCAGCCTGCGTCCGGAGGAAGCGGTGCTGGGCCATTGCAAGATCTCTGGCGGCGGTGGGGGGCCCAACCCGCCTACGTGTGCCGCGCTTTTCTGTATGTCCATCGGATCATAGAGGATCAGGGTTGGATGAGAAGCGATCTTGCGTGGGCGGGGCCGGGTCTGGTCGAAGAGACGGAGCCCTTTCATTGCGTCCAATTTCGAGTCGGCGGAGTGTCAGTACAGGTTTCAGGCGAGTGCAGTAACGACGTTACCTTGGTTTCCTCTCTGGAGCCGTTTCGCGTCGCAACGGCTGCTTTCGACATTAACATTCTAATCAAGCGTACTCCGCGGTTGTTCCGGGGGACGGGGCATGAGTTGTTCGATTCGGGGTCGGTCTGGCGCCTGTACCAAGACGACAACCGGTATCGCTTCGACTTCAGTACTCCCGCGATGGGAGATGAGCCCTATAAGCGGCTACTGGTCGACCCGGAATTTCGACGCGCCATTCTACTGATGAGTAATGAATCTTTGGCGCGTGTAACTCCTGCTGCCGCGCCACTGGATTATCCGCTGGATGAGTTGCTGATTATGCACCGGCTCACGCAGGAGAAGGCAATTGAGCTGCATAGTTGCGGGATCGTGCGGCCCGATGGGACTGGGAACCTGTTTGTCGGCCATTCGGGGGCAGGAAAGAGCACAACTACGCGGCTGTGGACGGCGCGGGAGGATGTTGAAGTCTTGAGCGACGATCGGATTATTGTGCGGGGGGATGAGGGTCGGGGCCAGGGCTTGCTCGCGCCGGCAACGGTGGGGAGTGCTTTCGAGGCTGCTGGCGGCGCCGGCGAGCACGAGGTTCTGGGACTTCACGACCGCTCCGCTTCGCGGAACAGTCGCTGCGCCCAGGTTGACATCGGAAGAAAGAAGATGCGGATTTATGGGACGCCCTGGCATGGAGAAGCTGCTTACGCGTCGCCGGCGAGCGCGCCGCTGGCGCGGATTTTCATTCTTCAACATGGGTACGGGAACCTGCTGACTCAGCTTTCTCCCAGTCAGGCTGTCGCCGAGTTGTTTGCGCGGAGTTTTGTGCCGTTTCACCGGCACGAGTATGTCGAGTCGGCGCTGACGTTTCTGCAGGAAGTGGTGGATAACGTTCCATGTTACCGCTACGCCTTCGAGCCCAACGCGGGCGCAGTGGAGAGGATCGTTAACTTCCGTGACTGACGGATCACTCATCGAATGTGACGGGTGCGACGGCGGGAAAACCGCCGCGGCCGGAACTCCTTTTGCTGCCGGTTGCGGTGCCAGTGCACATGGAGTTGTTCCCTTCGCGCAGAATGACAGGCGAGAGAGGGTCGCAAGGATCGTTCCGAACTCTACCGAAGATCGTCCTCATTCTGGGCTGTTCGATGCCTTTAGTACGGAGTTGCTGACAAACGGGAATGCGATTCGCTTTCAGGCGCGGGGCGCGAGCATGTCGCCGGCGATTCGCGATGCTGAGATTGTGTATGTGAAGGCGGCCGCGCTCGCGGATTTGCGGGTGGGTGACATTGTGTTGCTGAAGGGCGAGATAGGACTGCGTCTGCACCGCCTCGTGGTCGCTGACGTCGCGCGGGATGTCTTTATCACGCGCGGAGATTGCGCCCAGCAGGACGATCCGGCGGTGTGTGGGGAACAGATCCTGGGCGTTGCCGAAGCCAAGGACGTTCGGATCGGACGCAGCGCTGTGCGGGCCAGTTTAAAAGGAGCCCGCGGCCGGTTCTTGAGTGGCGCGGCACGAGGGCAAAGGATCGCGAAAAGACTGCTGGACCGAGTGTCAACGCCGCTTCTTCAAATGTGGAATCGAGCGCGGAAGCAAGCGCCGACCAACGCGTCTGCGAGTCTGATGGCGCTGTTATTTGCCCTGTTGGCGGTTGTTTCGTCGACGGCCCAGGTGGCGGTGGATAGTTCGAGCTCCAGCTCCGCTACCCTCGTGGGGGCCGGTAGCTCCACGCTGTCTTTTTCCCACACTACTACTGCCGTGGCAAATCGCATATTGATCGTGGGCGTTTCCGTGAATATCACGAATGCCCCCACTACTGCACTGACGGCTGTGAGCTACAACGGAGCGGCGCTGACCTTTGCGGGAGCGCACAACGATGCCGGCAATACCCGCCGGGTTGAGATGTGGTATCAACTGGCGCCGGCGAGTGGCGCGAACACAGTCATCGTGACGATTAACATCCCGGCCGCGGTGAATGTCGGCGTCGTTGCGGGCGCAACCACCTTTACTGGCGTCGATCAAACTGTGCCTCTGGGCTCATTTGTCTCTGCGAACGGAGCCAATGGCGGCAACACGCAACTCGACGTACCCAGCGTCGTCAACGGCATGATTCTTGACACGCTGGCTACGGACGGAACTCAGACGGTTACGGTAAGCTCTCCGCAGGTTCAGGCATGGAATGTACAGCAGGGAAACAACACGAATCCGGGAGTGAACGGCACGGCCAGCACCCGCACGGGCGCGCCGAGCGTGCCGATTTCAGAGACGTTCAGCGGCACGTCGAACTGGTCGCTGGGTGCAGTGTCGATCAATCCAACGACGGCGGATATTGGAGTCTCGACCAGCGTGAGCGCGGTCGCTCTAGGGCAGAATTCTGTTTTTAACATCACGATTTTTAACAACGGATTGTCGGCGGCCAACAACGTCACGCTGACCGACACCTGGGCCGCGACGAATCTATCTCTAATCTCGGTGGCACCGAGTGCGGGGACGACCTGCACGACCACGACGACCATCAATTGCACCCTGCCCGCTTCATTTGCGAGCGGTGCCACCGCGACGATTGCCGTCACCGTGAACGCATCCGCGGCGGGATTTTATCCGAATACGGCGACAGTAACGGATTCTCTCACGCCCCCCGATCCCAACTCCGCCAACAACACCTACATCGCACTCGCTCCGGTGGTGAGCATTGTCTGTACGGCGGTGACCCTGAGTCCAGGTGGAACGCTCACGGGCGTGCTGAACACCTACTACCCGGGGACCGCGAGTGTCGCGGCGGGAGCAACAGCGATTCCAGTCGGCACTGCGACGGGCGCGGGTGGGGCGATTGCCAACGGCAGCCTGCTGCTGGTGATTCAGATGCAGGATGCAAGCATCAACACGGCGAATTCAGTGGCCTACGGGAACGGGAGCACTGGTTCTGGATTTACCGCGATCAACAATGCCGGCAACTACGAGTTCGTGAAGGCAACCGGGGCAGTGAGTGGTGGCTCGGTGCCGATCGCTGGAGCCGGAATCGGCGGCGGCCTGGTGTTTGGATATACCGCTGCCAACGCCTCGAGTACAAAGGGAGCAAGCACCTATCAGGTAGTGCTGGTTCCGCAATATCTGAATGCAACGCTCAGTTCAGCAACGCCTCCGACCGCGGCCGCCTGGAACGGATCGAGCGGCGGAGTACTGGCGCTGGATATCGCGCAGGCGCTCAATCTAGGCGGGGCCACGGTTTCGGTTAACGGGCTTGGGTTCCGCGGTGGCGCTGGCATGCAGTTCAGCGGCGGAGTCGGTGGCGCAAATACCGACTTCAGGGTTGCAGCGCCGGCGACCTACACCGGTGCCGCCAGGACTGGCGTAGATGCAGCCAAAGGAGAGGGCGTGGCGGGCACCCCGGCGTGGGTGCAGTCGGGTGTAAGTTTTCTGGCGGGCGGCAGCAGTTATCCGAGCGGAACGACGGGCACTGATGGGAGCATGGCGCGAGGTGCTCCGGGGAATGCCGGTGGTGGTGGTACTGACGGTGATCCTACGAGCAACGATCAGAACGCCGGTGGCGGTGGTGGCGGCAACGGCGGCTCGGGGGGATTTGGTGGAGATTCGTGGAAATCGAATCTGAGCAGCGGCGGCGAGGGCGGCGCGGTGTTTCCGGCGACGATTGACCGTCTCGCACTTGGCGGCGGCGGCGGCGCTGGAGTCCGTAATGATGATCCCGGGGACGCGCAGGCCAGCAGCGCGGCAGCGGGCGGCGGAATCATTTTCATTCGCGCCAACAGTCTGACCGGGGCCGGCACTCTTACGGCGAATGGCGCGAGCGCGTACAACGGCACTTTGAATGACGCCGGCGGTGGCGGAGGCAGCGGCGGAACCATTGTGATACTCACCGCCACCGGTGGGGAAAGCGGCCTCACGCTCAGTGTCAACGGTGGCAATGGCGGAAACGCATGGCAGATTCAGCCATACTCACTCGGAAATCGCCATGGCCCTGGCGGCGGTGGCGGCGGTGGGGTGATATTTGTTTCGGGAGCTCCGGCCAGTGCCAGCGTAAGCGGAGGCGCGAGCGGTCTCACGCTGAAAACACCCGGAGTTCCATACGGTGCGACCGCGGGTAACCCGGGTGCGAGCGTGATCAACGCGACGCTTACCCAGGTCACGGGGGTTCAATCCGCAGCTCTGTGCACTCCTGACGTCACGCTGGGCAAAAGCCACGTGGGAAACTTTACCCGCGGATTGGCCGCCAGCTACACGATTCCAGTTTCGAATGTGGGTATCTACGGGCCAACCAATGGAGTGGTCACAATCAATGATACGCTGCCGACCGGCATTACTCCGACCAGCGCCGCGGGCACGGGCTGGTCGTGTTCGGTTTCGGCGCAAACTGTTAGCTGCGCCCGCTCTGACGCTTTGGCCGCGGGGAGTGCCTTTCCTTCGATCACTATAAACGCCCTCGTATCGCAATCGTCGCCTGCAACATTAACGAATACTGCAATGGTGGGCGGAGGAGGCGAGGCCAATCTGTTGAACGATATTGCCACCGATGTGGCGAGTGTCGGCTCGAGCGCCGATATGACGGTGACCGATAACGGATCTCCGAATCCAGTGGCGGCGGGAAACAACATTACTTATACCCAGGCCGTCACCAACATCGGGCCAAGCGCGGCGGACAACGCGACCATGGTGTCGCCGATCCCGGCCAACACCACCTTCGTTTCGCTCGCGGTACCTGCGGGTTGGAGTTGCACAACGCCGGGCATTGGAAATACCGGGAACGTGGTTTGCACGAACGTCAACCTGGCGGCATCGACCGCGGGAACATTTAGTCTGGTGGTGAAGGTCGCCGCCGGGACCTCAAACGGAACCGTGATCACGGATACGGTATCGGTGAATTCGTCGACGGCTGATCCGAATTCAGCGAACAACACGGCTTCTATCAGTACGCTGGTGGGAACATCGGGGCCGGACTTAACAGTCACGAATGCGGCGTTGCCGAATCCGGTGCAGGCGGGCGCCAACATCACCTACACGCAAGTTGTGACCAACCCCGGGAGTTCCGCAGCCACCACCGCTACTTTCACGGAGGCCACGCCGGCGAATACCGCCTTTGTGTCGATTACTCCGCCCGTTGGCTGGACGTGTGCGGCATTCCCACCGCAGTGCACGGATGCGAGTGTCGCGGCCGGGGCGTCAGGGACATTCACCGTCGTCTATAAAGTGACCGGGGGCACCGCGAGCGGGACGGTGATCACCGACACGGCGACAGTGAATGCAGCAAATCAGTCGTTTGGGGCGAACTCCGCTACTGCCACCGATATTGTCGCGACGGCGACGCAGGCGGACGTGGCACTGGCCACCGTAGCCACACCTTCCTCGGTAATCTCGGGGAACGACATTACTTATATGCAGGCGATCACGAACAACGGTCCAGCGGCGGCGACCGGTTTGAGTTTTACGGAGGCGACGCCGGTCAATACTACGTTCGAATCCGTGTCAGCGCCGGCAGGCTGGACCTGTACCGAACCCGCCGTGGGTGCCAGCGGGAACGTGAATTGCACGACACCGAATCTGGCGGTTGCGACCGCGGCCGACATCATCGTGGTGGTGAATGTTCCGACTACGGTCACAGCCGGAACCATAACGGCGAATTCGACGGTTACGACCACGAGCAGCGATCCTACGGCGGCGAACAACAGCACTACAGTCGCGACACCAGTGACGGTTGCCTGCGACCTGGCGGTCACCAATAGCGGGACACCGAGTCCGGTGACTGCAGGCAGCAACATTACGTATACGCAAACCGTCACGAATTCTGGCCCGAGCAATTGCAGCGCAGCAACCTTTTCCGAGCCGACGCCGGCCAGCACAACATTTGTCTCGGTCGTGGCGGTGACCACGGGCGGAGGAACCTGGACGTGTCCGAATGCGGCGCCCGTAGCCTGCACCAATCCGACGGTAGTGCCCGGTTCAACGGTTACGATCACAGCGGTTTACAAAGTGACTGCTGGAACAGCTGCAGGAACGATCATCAGCGATACGGCGAGCGCGGCCACCACGTCAAGCGATACAAATCAGACAAACAACTCCGCCACGCTGCAGATCGCCGTGGCGTCGGGAACGCAGGCAGATTTGAATGTCACGAATTCGGGCAGCCCGAATCCGGTGAGCGCGGGAAGCCAGATCACCTATACGCAAAGTGTGAGCAATGCTGGTCCGGTTGCAGCCACCACGGTTTCGTTTACCGATCCCATTCCGGCGAATACGACGGTTGTGTCGCTGACTGGGCCGGCGGGTTGGGCGTGTAGCACCGCTCCAGCGCCGCCCACTTGCACCATCGCGACCCTGGCAGCGAGCACCACGGCGAACTTTACCTTCGTTGTGACCGTCAATACGGGCGTCGCGTCGGGGACCACGATTACTCAGGCCGATTCGGTAACTTCCGCGACCAGTGACCCGAACGCCGGCAACAACAGCGCAACGGCGACCGTGCAAGTTTCAACCTCCGCCAATCTATCGGTCACGGATACCGCTAGCCCGATTCCTGTGCTCGCCGCTGCGAACATTACTTACACACAAGTTGTGACCAACGCCGGACCGAGCACCGCGACCGGTACATCGGTGAGTGAGTCGCTGCCTGCGAATACGACTTCGTTCTCACTGTCCGGCCCGGCAGGGTGGCTCTGCACTTTGGGCACGCTTACCTGCACGAATCCTTCATTTGCGCCCGGTACGCCTGCGACGATTACTTACGTGGTGACGGTGAACGCGGTGGCCGCTGGGACGCCAATCAACGATACCGTGAGCGTGAATTCCACGATCAGCGATCCCAATACATCGAATAATACCGCGACTGCTGCTGATGTTGTCGCCCTCGCTACGCAGGCAGATCTGATCACCACGAATTCGGCCCTGCCAACGGTGGCTCCGGGGAGCAACGTCACGTACACCCAAACCGTGACCAACAACGGGCCGGCGATTGCGACGGGAGTGAGCTTCACTCAAACCACCCCGCCGAATACCACGTTCCAGTCGATCACACCTCCGGCCGGATGGACCTGCGGGACAGTTCCAGCGGCCGGCGGCACCGGGACGATCACTTGTACAGACGGCAGCAGTCTCGCAATCAATGGCAGCGGAACCTTCACTGTCATACTGCAGGTCATCTCCGCGACGCCTTCAGGCACAAACATCACTGAGACCGCCACGGCCACCGCGACCAACGTTGTGCCCAGTCTCACGAGTAACAGCGCCACGGCCACCGTTGTTGTGGCCGGGGCAGGCACGGCAGATGTGGCCATTGTGAAGACGGCCACACCCAGTCCCACAGTACCCGAACAGGACACACTCACTTACACGCTTACCGTTACTAATAACGGGCCGGCGACTGCGACTAACGTGATCGTAACTGATCCGTTGCCGACAGATTTTACCTCTCTCTCCGTCAACACGACTGCTGGTACCTGCTCGGAGGCAGGAGGAACTGTGACGTGCTTGCTGGGAACAATGGCTAACGCTGCCAATGCCACAGTTACCATCCTCACCCTCACAGGCGCACCAGGGACAGCCACCAATACGGCGACCGTAAGCGCAGACCAGACCGATCCCAATCCGAATAACAACACTTCCACGCAGACCGAGACCATCACCGCCGCGACCAGCATCAAATTGGAATCATTTTCCGCCCAGTCCGGCAAAGACAAGACTGGCACAAATCGTGTCGTGCTGCTCTGGAAGACGGGTAGGGAAGTACACAACCTCGGATTCAACATTTACCGCGAACAGGGCGGCGAGCGCGTTCAGTTGAATCCCTCGCTGATCGCTGGATCAGCCCTGCTCATGAGTGGAGCGCTGCCAAAGCATTCCGGCAAGACTTACGCTTGGATCGATTCGTCCGCGAGCGCTGGCAGCGGCCCCTACTGGCTGGAAGATGTCGACGTGAACGGCACCCGCATACTCCACGGCCCGGTTTCAGCTTCGGCTTTGAGCGGCTCCGGGTCTGCCAGTGAGTCGATTCCAGCAACCTCAGCGATGTTGCATCAACTCAACCAGGTACAGCCTACGGCAACGCTCACTGGGACCAGTCATCCGCTCGAGAACATTTCGCAGAATACTTCGCCGACGCCTGCGCAGTACCAGAAACAGTTCGATGTCGCGGCCCATCCCGCGGTCAAGATTTATGTAAAGCACGAAGGCTGGTACCGGGTGACTCAGCCTGAACTAGTTACCGCCGGGTTGGATCCGAACGTCGATCCCGCATTCCTACATCTTTACGCCGAGGCAATCGAGCAGCCGATCGAAATCACCGATGCTTCGGTTGGGCCCGGGGGATTTGGCCCCCAGGCAGCAATTTATTTCTACGGCACCGGAATCGACACGCAATACTCGGGCACGAGAGTTTATTTTCTTGCCAAAGAGGAATCGCGGGGCAGGCGCATTCATAGCTTGCCGCCATCTACTGGCTCGAATCAGCCGCCCCCAAGCTTCCCTTTCACGGTAGAACTCACGCCCCGTACGACTTACTTCTCGGCGCTGACCACCGCGAATGGCAACAATTTCTTTGGACCTCTCATTTCTTCCACTCCCGTCGATGAGACCATTCAGGTCTCCCATCTCGACACAATTTCCACCGAGCCTGGGCAATTGGATGTGATACTGCAAGGCGTAATCCTTGCTTTTCCGCACGACGTTGCCATCACACTGAACGGGACGCCCCTGGGCGATCTCACCTTCACCGGTCAAGCCGAAGGCAGATTCCACGTGAGTCTCCCGCCCGGTCTTTTAGAGGAGGGCGCCAATACCATCACGTTCACCTCGCAGGATGGGCAATTCGATTACAGCCTGTTGCAATCGATCCGTGTCACCTATCCGCACACCTACGTAGCGG
>DATNLE010000001.1:0-1535 GCA_035603035.1 Candidatus Acidiferrales bacterium
TGCTCCCATGTCGTATGACGTCCGCGACTATGCGAAGCTTGGACTGCTCTACAAACTGCTTCATGTGGATGACCCTCAGCATCCCACAACCGCGGATATCGAAGCCATCCGGCACGATCTGATCGATGCCATTCAGGATACGCGCCGCGGGGCAACCGACCTCAGCAACCGTCTTCAGTCCGATGCTGCGAAGCAGACAAGAAAAGCTGGAATCGCTGTTCGCGCCGCGCTCGAAGCACAATGGCAAAACGCATAAGGAGCGGCAGTGACGAAGATCCTGCTTGACACACTCATCCCGATATTCGCCGGCCTGCTTCTCGGATATGTCGCGGGCCGGCGCGGCACGATGGACAATCGGAATGTTCGCAATCTGATCGTACTGGTGATGGACTTCGCCATTCCCTGCGCTCTGTTTTCAACGATAATCGGATCGTCACGAACTAGCCTGTTGCAACATGTCCCCGCCGCCCTGATGATCACGCTGGTCTTCTGTGCTTTGTACTTAATCAGCTACATCTGGGCGCGCCGGTGGCGCGGCATGTCCCTTTCAGATGCGTCCGTACTCGCTCTAACAATTGGCTTCCCCAATTCGGCCGCAATCGCTCTTCCCTTATTCCGGGGAGCCTATGGTCCTGAGTCGACCGTCACGGCTGCACTGTCCATTGTGATCGGATCGATTACGATCTCGCCCCTCACCCTGGCGCTTCTTGAAGCCGCCAAGCACTCCGGGGGGAATCATGTCTCCGCAACACAGATCCTGCGCAGCTTACCTCGTGCCCTGCTGCAACCAGTTGTCTGGGCTCCGCTTGTGGCTTTGTTTGGAGTCTTTTTCCAACTTCATGTGCCGTCCTTCGTCGCAGGCACACTCACGACTATGGGGAGTGCCGCAACCGGCTCGGCCCTGGTCCTTACAGGCCTGGTCGTCTCCGCGCAGAGTTTCCGATTCACGGGCGGTGTCGCCATCACCACAGTTCTCAAGCTTGTGGGACAGCCGCTGTTCGCAATATTCGTGATGCTGCTATTTCGGATGAGTCACAACGATATGCGGAACATCACTGTGATCAGCGCAATTCCCGGCGGTTTCTTTGGCCTGGTCTTCGGCAAGGGATTCGATGCAACACCGGAAATTGCCAGCTCGGGATTGATTGGGACCTACCTCTTCGGCTGGGCCACTCTCGCACTCTGGATGCTGTTTGCGGCAAAGTTCTTCTGAGGCACTTATGCTCCCAATCGGTCAATATTCGCCTCGGGTACACGATCTTCTTCTGCTGCGCTCTGGCACTGTGAGCTCCGCAGAGATGACCAAACCGGCTTGGGTAACCTCATCCCCGGCCGCCGACCTCTGGGTTGTGGTGCGTCGAGCAATAGCTGCGGACGGACTCGTAGCCGTGGGCATACGCGGCATTAACCGGCACCAGCGCTGGGGCGGCTTCGCTGATCTCGCCGACGTAAACGAGAGACTTCGTCCTTCGCAGCTTTTCTCTTCCATGGCGTCTCGCACCCGCATCAGTCTTCCCGCTCTCGTGGCTCTTTTC
>DATNLE010000014.1:0-1193 GCA_035603035.1 Candidatus Acidiferrales bacterium
CAGCGGGCTTCTGCAACGTTCCGGATGGTCGAGAGCGGGTCGGTGCGGAACTGCGAACCATTCGTTCCCGTTGGAAATGCCGCTTGGTCACCGGAGTGTTGCTTAGAGTCCGTTTCGAAACTTCATCAAGGGTTGCAGAGCTTTCGCAACATGAGGCGGATGGAGGCTAGTCTCAAGAACGCGAGGGCGTTGCGGTTGAGATTTTCCCAGTCCTTGGCGAGACGGCGGCAACGGTTGAGCCACGCAATCGTGCGTTCGACGATCCAACGCTTGGGTAACTGCACGAACCCTTTGGCGTGATCGGAACGTTTGACGATTTCGGTTTCGAGACGAGGCAGGATTTTGGCGAGCCCGTTCGCAAAAAGCGGCCCTTGATAGGCGGCGTCGGCAAACAGCTTTTTGAGGAATGGAAACAGACCTTTCATCGTCGCCAGCAGCAAGATGCCGCCATCGCGGTCCTGAATGCCGGCGGAATGAACCAAGGCATGGAGCAGCAAACCCAGCGTATCTACCAGAACATGGCGCTTCTTGCCCTTGATCTTCTTGCCCGCGTCATAGCCATGTGGATCGATGCAGGCCCCCCTTTTTCGGCGCTTTTGACGCTTTGGCTATCGATGATGGCGGCGGTGGGGCTGGCTTCTCGTTCCGCCTTCTCGCGGCATTCGGTGTAGAGCGCGTGATGAATTTGATCCAGCACCCCATCGCATTGCCACCACACGAAGTAGTGGTGCACCGTGCTATACGGCGGAAGATCCTTCGGAAGGGAGCGCCATTGGCACCCGGTGCTCAGGATGTACATCACCCCGTTCATGACGGCGCGCATGTCGGTTCGTCGCTTGCCACCGCCGGGCTTCGCCGGCGGAATCAACGGTTTCACATATGCCCACTCGTCATCGGTCAGGTCGCTCGGGTACCTCAGGTGATCACGATTGTATTTCGGTCGGTTCTCATGCGTCCACATTGGCGGCCCCCCCGCGCGAATCAGGCCACATCCTTTGAATCCAAATGATTCAGCAGACTCAAGAAGTTTTGAAACGGACACTTAGGGCCAACGGAGGCCGTCGCCCGGTGTCGCAGGAGTCCCCGTTGGCACTCTCCCTTATTGCTTAAATAAGGACAGGTCGATGGCGTCGGCCATCGCCCTGTACCCGGCGTCGTTTGGATGAAGGTGATCACAGGAATCATAGAGAGGC
>DATNLE010000144.1:0-31569 GCA_035603035.1 Candidatus Acidiferrales bacterium
GCCTTCGCTGCGGCCGATCCAGTTGCGCTGCATAGTGCGGACTTTCTCGGGCCAGTCGCCGAGTTTGTCGAGATCGCGCAGCAATTCATCGGCATATTGTGTGATGCGCAAGAACCACTGTTCGAGTTCGCGCTGTTCGACGAGCGTGTCTTCGTGTCGCCAGCAGCGGCCATTTACGACTTGCTCGTTCGCAAGAACTGTGGCGCACTTGGGACACCAGTTGACACGGCTTTTTTTCCGATATGCCAGACCTTTCTCGTAGAACTTGAGAAAGAACCACTGATTCCAGCGGTAGTAGTCCGGCAAACAGGTTGTGACTTCGCGCGACCAATCGTAAGCAAAGCCGAGACGATTCATCTGCGCCTTCATCTTGGCGATGTTGCCGAGAGTCCACTGGCGCGGAGGGGTGTTGTTCTGAATGGCGGCGTTTTCGGCGGGCAATCCGAATGAATCCCATCCCATAGGATGAAGAACGTTGTAGCCGTTCATCCACATATAGCGGGCGAGGGCGTCACCGATGGAATAGTTGCGCACATGTCCCATGTGCAGCACACCGGAGGGATACGGCAACATTTCGAGGACGTAGTATTTCTTCTTGGTGGAGTCGGCTGCGTCGGCTGCGTAGAGCTGGGGATCGCTTTGCCAGCGTTCGAACCACTTGGCTTCGACGCGCTGGGGGGCGTAGCGTTCGTCGTGGGAACGGGTGCTGGCGGAGGCGGGTTCTTCCTGGGTTTTGTCTTGCGGCATAAGAGGATCAGAGAGTACGGATAAAACTTAGATTTTACAATGAGGCAGGGGAAGCGTGTGAGCAAGAAAGCCCTTGAGCCCTTGGCCAGGTCAGCGATGGGCGTCTTTCCGGTGCCCTAGTTCGAGGACCGGGATTGTGATGCGGTCTTCCTGGATATCCCAGATCAGTCGATAATCGCCGGCGCGGGTTTGTTTTTCCTGGTCTGGGCCGCAGGTTTACCTTGCGACGGTTTCCTGAACCCAGCTGGCAGTTTTGGGCCTTTGGCAGCTCCGAGCGAGAGCAGCGCTCCGAGGACGGCCGAGGGAGCTGTCGCCACGTTCATCTGGCAGACAACTGTTTCCCTGGGCTGGCTTTCGGGGTGATTCTTGAGTTTATCGTAGTCGCGAGCGGGAGACGCGAAGACCGTGCTCTTGCGTGCTTTTGGTATAGCCAGCGACGAGTTGCTCCGGGTAGAGATCGAGATAGAAATCAAAGGGATCGCGCCGATCCATATCGATCATAATGAGGGCATCGTGCATGGTAAGTTTGCCGAAGCCCAATTCGACGCGGCCGAAAGCCATGGAACTGCCGGATTGTTGGACGGCGAAATTCGAAGGCTGGGGTTTGCCGGAGACCTGAACAATGTCGTTGCCGCGAAGACGCAGTGAGGTCAGCGTTCCGCGAATGTGCGGGGGAGGAAGAATTTGTTCAGGATCGATAATCAGGTCATCTTTCTCGACTGTGATGCCGGAACTGCGTTGCGGTTGACGAGGCGGGCCAGGTCGACGCCCAGTAGATCCAGCAGACCTTTGACTGGCAGGTGCGCCGCTTCCACATGTTCGGCAGTGGAGCCGGATTCGTCCGTCAGAGTCCGCGGAAAGAGCTCCGGTGGTTTCAAAAGAAAACATCCCCTTTCTGATGGAGCTTGCCTTTGATGATCAACTGGTTGTTCTCGCTCTCGACTGCTCAGATTCTTGATGGGAACGTTAGGGGAGGACGAGACATTCTCGTTCAGGACCTGCGCCAGTGCGTATCCGGCGTAGGGCTGGGCTGAGCAGACACATCGTTCGGCGGAAGGGTGAAAATCGCCGCGAACAAGACATATCGAACAGCGTGCCAGGTCAGGACCGTGGTGGTCATCATGAGAATTAGGATGCCATGATCGTCAAGATCGGGAGGCTAGCCCACAAGGTTCTTGAGGGCGTCGACATTCCTGCGGTCGTCGCCGGGTTGGTCGATGGGGGTTTCAGCGATGAAGGCGACATGAGCGAGGCGTGGGTCGTTGAGCAGAATGCGGAATGGTTTGATGCCGATGCTACCTTTTCCAATGTGTTGATGGCGGTCGAGCTTCGATCCGCGAGGGGCCTTGGCGTCGTTGCAATGGATGACTTTCACATGGTTCAAGCCAACGGTCGTATCGAGATGTTGCAGGGTCTGGTGGATGCCCTCGGGGCTGACGATGTCATAGCCGGCAACGTGCGTGTGGCAGGTATCAATGCATGCGGCAATGGGGACGATGCCACGGAGGCGGCCGATGATTTCGGCGACTTGTTCGAAGCTACCTCCGAGAGAGAATTCGGCACCGGCGGTATTTTCGATGAGGATGGTCAGACCAGAGCGCGCGAGGTCGAGACCTTGCGTGGAAGCCGCAATGGCAGCGGCGGTTTGCAACAGGCCCGTTTCGCGATCGGAGCCGCGAAATGAGCCCGGATGCAGGACAAGGTACTCGGCGCAAACTGCGAGTGCGCGCTCTAGTTCGCCGCGAAAGGCTGCGATGGATTTCTCGAGAAATAGCTGATTCGTGCTGGCGAGGTTTACCAGATAATTCGTGTGGATCACAAGCGGCTTGAGATCATATTTGGCGCGGAGGGAAAGCATTTCGCCGCAGAGCGGATGGCTTAGTTCGTACGGCGCCCACTGGCGCGGGCTGGAGGAGAAAATTTGCAGCGTGTTGCAGCCCAGCCGGTAGGCGCGTTCCGCGGCGTTGTGGATTCCTCCGGCAGTTGAGGTGTGGATGCCGATGCGGCGGGCAGTGAGCCGGGGCGGGCGTTTGGGCGCGTGACGAGCGAGGACGTCTTGTTCGCGGGCCATGGAGCGGGGCATTAGAAAAGTATAAAGGCGAAGGGTACGATTCCGTGGCCGTGGCTTGCCACCTCTTTGCGGCGCATCTGCAGGATTTTTATAGCTGGTGGAGGGGCTGCAGTAACGGCTGCTGCGTTTGCGGTGCAGCGGGGGGCAACGGTAGACTTGATTGGGGCGGCTCTGTAGCAAGTGGCGGCAACCGCAAGTCGAGCTTCGCTCGACACAGACGGGCAGGAGTGCCCGTCTGCACATAAGCAGAAATGGATGCCGAGAGCGGATGTTCCGCCGTTATTCGTGATGGTCAGATAAAGGGGAATCTATGTTAGTCGTGATGAAGGCGCATGCTTCCGAAGAGCAGGTGCGGAGCGTTTGCGAAAAAATTGAAAAGCTGGGTTATCGCGCGCACGCAATGCCGGGAGCGCAGCGCACCGCGATTGGCATCACCGGGAATAAGGGCGAGGTCGAGCAGGGCACGCTGGAGGAGATGGCGGGCGTGCAGGAAGTTATTAAGGTCTCCAAGCCCTATAAGCTGGTGAGCCGCGACATCAAGGAAGACAACACGATCATCCGTTTTGCGGGGACGGCGGCGACCATTGGCGGGCCGGGCCTGGCGATTGTCGCGGGACCGTGCGCCATCGAGAGCCGGGAGCAGGCCTTTGCCGTCGCGGAACGGGTGCATGGCGCTGGGGCTCAGTTTTTTCGCGGCGGAGCTTACAAGCCACGCACGTCCCCTTATTCATTTCAAGGACTGGGCGAAGAAGGGCTGCAAATAATGGGCGAAATTCGCGAGAAGTATGGGATGAAGATTATCACGGAAGCAATTGATAATGAATCACTTGACCTGGTGGAAGAGTATGCAGACATGATCCAGATTGGGGCGCGAAACATGCAGAATTTTTCGCTGCTGAAGCGTGCTGGACGGGCGAAGAAGCCGGTACTTTTGAAGCGGGGCATGTCTGCCACGCTGGAAGAATTTCTGATGGCGGCAGAATATATTCTGAGCGAAGGCAATTACAACGTGGCGCTGTGCGAGCGCGGAGTGCGCACGTTTGCCGACCATACCCGCAACACGCTTGATCTGAGCTTGATTCCGGCGGTGCAGCGCTTGAGCCATCTGCCGATTTTAGTGGATCCCAGTCACGGCACAGGCAAGCGAAACAAGGTTACGCCGCTGTCTCGTGCTGCCGTAGCCGTGGGCGCGGATGGTCTGATGGTAGAAGTCCATCACCAGCCGGATCAGGCAATGTCAGATGGCCCACAGTCGTTGTTTCCCGATCAGTTTGATGAATTGATGAAGCAGGTACGCCAGATTGCGGCAGTGGTGGGGAGGACGGTGCCGGGGATTGAGGTTAGGGAGGCGGTGGGGGTGAAGTAGGCCATCTTGCCGCGTCACTTTGGGGGCTATGCGAATTCCTCGACGAACTGTTTCAATCGGTTCCCTAAGCCTCACGACGCTGGCTCTCGGCGGCGTTCTGTTTTGCGCAGAATGCGCCCGATAAATCCGCCGACAACACAGCTGGGGGGAAGCGTGGGACCCGTCTACGGGTTGGGTAGAGGTGTCAGCCCGCCGAGACCGATCTATACCCCCAGTCCAGAGGTCAGCCCGGAGGCGAAAGAGGCGAAGTATCAGGCTACAGTCATCGTGATGGCGACTGTGTCCGCAGGAGGAGATCTGACCGACGCGAAGGCCTGTTAATACTGTGGGAATGGGCCTCGGCACGAGGGCAGTCGAAGTAGTGCGCCGATGGAAGTTCAAGCCAGCGACTAAGGACGGAAAGCCAGTTGCTGGAGAGTCACCTTGGAGATTGAGTTCCACCGGTGAAAGCAGCGCACCTCGTAGTGTCCTTTCTAATCGTGCTCCAAGCTGTGCAAAGAACTGTAAAGTTTGTGGCGTTTTTATCGAAGCTGAGACAAGCTAAAGGCGCGGGAGGGATTTCGAGTGCGCAGCTGCTTGCCGAAACCTCCACTCCGTTTAAGATGGTCAGATCAGAGAATTGCGCAACTTAGTGAGAAACTGGCTTATGTTTCGCAGAGATAGTAATTCAGCAATTACGATAATCGTTTTGGGAGCGGCGCTGCTGGCATGTCCGCGCGGAGTCTTTGCCCAGCATGGAGGCGGAGGTGGGCGGATCGGGGGCTCCGCTGCTGGCGGAGGCGGATTGAGTTCGGGTAACCATGCTAGTGGGGTCGACGCGAAGGACGACTTGCGAGACTTTCACCAGATCATGGCGGTGCAGGCCAGCAACGAACAGAAGATCGCATATGCCGCCATGGTGAACAGTACGGCCGCTGCTGGCGCGGAATTGCAACGGTTTGTGGAACTACTGCGCACAGGGCAGAATCCGCCCGGGGTTGCCCGGCGCGACAAAAGTTTCGAGGAGACAATCGAAACTTCGCGGACATTGAATAAGCGATTTCTGGAGGGATTCTCCGAAGCACAAAAATCCGGCCTGAAAGAAATCACGAAGAGGCTGGGAAAAGCTGATTCTGAACTTGCACAACAGGCAAAAGGCCTGGATCAGGAAGTTGAAGCGAACACAGCTGCCCCGCAAATGGCAGCTTCGGCGCAGAATCTGGAGCGCGCGCTCACGAGCTTTCAGCACGCGCAAGCCGATCTGGGAGAGGAAATGAGCATTGCGTCTTCCAGCAAGGGGCAGGATTCTGCTTTCAACCTTCCACCGGTAAAGAACACGGTCAACTTTGCAGATCATGCCATCACGGTCATTACATCCGGAGTGGTTTCGAACAGTGTGGCCGAAGGCGGCGGCAACAGGTTTGCAGTGCAACTGACCGCGGACATGTCGGACCTGCAACAAACCATTACCGATGTGCTGCTCGCTCGACTCAACCAGACTGATCGGTGCGGGGAACGGATTGCAGTGCAGACTGCGACACTGACGCCGCACGGATCTGTCGCCGTGGTGACAACGCAATTGCACTACGAACGTTGGACCTGCAACACGATGTTCGGCAGGGAGAACATGAATGAGATTGTGGAAGGCAACGGAACGATCGAGGTAAAGATGACACCCGCCGTTGCAGAAGATGGTACGTTGCGTGTAGTGGCGCAGTTAGGGCGTGTCGAGGCCGAAGGATTGGTTGGTGAGTTGCTGCGCTCCTCCACTCTGGGGGAGACGCTGCGGGATAAGATTTCAGATTCAGTTCTTTCCGCCTTGCGCCAAGGCAGTGACTTCAAAGCGGCGCTACCCGCCGGAGCACGCAGCTATGCGACGCTTAGGCGGGTACAGTTTGAGGAAACGGGCCTGGGGCGGTTGATAACGGTGCTCGATGGAGAGATTCGTGTCTCGAACGAGAATCTGCTCGCAGTAACCAGTGAATTGCGGGAACGATCATTGCAGTCACCGGAGCGATCGGCGCCGCGTCCTGAGCTGGTGGCACGGTAATGGGGTCTCGAAGAACTGCTCTTTAGTAGTCTTGTTGCTTTTCGACTTTGCTGCAAAGCAGCTTCACCTTGCGAAAACTCCTGCTGACTGTTGTTTTGATTCCGCTGCTCGGTGCGGCCGGGTGGTGGTATTTCCGCGCGCAACCCCTGCCCGATTACGGTCCCGCATACCGCGAATATGCTTACGTCAGCAATGGCAAGAGCAATACGGTCAGCGTCATCGATCTGCGGACGTTTGAGCTGGCGAAAACCATTTCCGTGGGCACATCGCCGACCGGGGTCGCGGCCAACAGCAAGAAGAATGAAATCTACGTGGTGAACTCTGGGTCGAATAACGTCAGCGTGATCGATGCCGAGAAGAATGCCGTGGTAGCTACGATTGGAGTTCACGGTCGGCCCTACTTCATCGATGTCTCGGAAGATGGCAGACGCGCTTATGTGGCAAACTCGGGGTCGGCGAATGTATCCGTGATCGATCTGGAGAAGCGAACCGTGCTGGGAAACGTGCGGGTGGGCTCCGCTCCAGGACTAGCACGGGCTTCACCGGACGGCGCGACCGTGGTGGTCTCGAACCGCGGCGACAATACGGTGTCAGTGATCGATGCTCGGTTACTGCGGGTTCGGGCTACGCTCGCGGTGTGCCGTCAACCGGAGGATATCGCCATCCTGCCGGATTCGAGTAAAGCTTTCGTCGCGTGTTCAGGCTCATCGCAAATAGCATCCATTGCGCTAGCCGCGAACAAAAACAGCGAAACAGCGGACCGGGTGCTGGCGTTGCTGGATGTAGGACGGACGCCCGTAAGTCTGGCGCTGAAGCCGGACGGAGGCGAGATGATGGTTTGCGATTTCGATTCGGACAGTATCTCAATCATTGAGACGGCGAACGATGAAGTAGGCAGTAGTGTGCTCATCGGCCAACATCCGGCGCGGGGAGTGGTTACGCTTGATAATTCGCGGCTGTATGTCAGCAATTTCGGGTCGAACAGCGTGGCGGTCTACGACATAGAGATGGGCAGGCGTATTTGGACCATGCCCGTGGGCAGCCATCCGGATGCGATGGCTCTCTCGCAGGATCAGAGGTACCTGCTGGTGCTCGATACCCAAGCCGGGGACGTGACCGTGATCCAGAAGCGCACCGCACGTAAGCTGGAGCCGACCGAGTACTCACTCCTGACGATGATTCCTGTGGGAATGCAGCCGAACGGGGTTGCTGTGAAATCATTCATGGTAAGCAAGCCGGCGGAGGCGAAATAAGAGCGCGCGCCCGCAGTCAGTGACCGGCGTGAGAAGAGAGATGTGAGCGGAGCAAAGAAAAGTAGGTAGCGAGCTACGCCTCTACAAAGCGGCCACCGGCTTAGCGCAGAATTTGTCCAGTGCTGCTTTGAGGTCGGCGGCAATGGCTGGGGCTTCGCGGGACTCGATGTCGCGGCGGTGCATCATGTAAACGACCTGTCCGTCACGCAGAATGGCGATGGAGGGCGAGGACGGCGGCTGTCCGGTGAAATAACCGCGGGCGCGTTCGGTGGCCGCAGCGTCTTGTCCAGCGAACACGGTATACGCTTTATCAGGAGCTGCGGCGTTCTGCAGAGCCATGCGGACTGCAGGGCGCATGCGGCCGGCGGCGCATCCGCAGATCGAATTCACGATCACCAAGGCCGTGCCGGACTGACCATTCAGGGCGTGTTCGACCGCTTCGGCGGTGCGAAGTTCTGTGATACCCAAACGGGTCAGTTCTTCGCGCATGGGAATAACCATAATTTCTGGATACATTGCGTAGGCTCCTTGTAATTCATGACAAAGTTGAAGTGAATCGATCGCTCTCTTTGATTATACGCAGAACCACTTAACTAGCGGGACTCCTGCTGACCCTGGCTTGGGGATGGAAGAACCCGAGTCAAACAATTTCGTGGGAAACCCTTAGGAGCTCGGCGGCAACGAAATCGAGGCGTATCGATTCGTTTATCGCATATAACTCGGGAGGTTTTTCCCCAATGGACAGACGGTCAAACATTCTCAGTTCCTGGCTCCTGGCGAGTGCTCTGGCTCTTTCGGTAATGGGCACGGCATGCGCCGAACATCACTATCGAGTCTATGACCCCTACTACAGCGACTACCACGTTTGGAACAATGATGAAGTTGTTTACTACCACCAGTGGGCCCGCGATAACCACCGCGACGAACACCGAGACTTTCGCAAGCTTCCTCCCGAGGAACAAAAAGAGTATTGGACTTGGCGTCACAGCCGCGGGGACCACGATCACGATCGGCATTAATGGAAATTTTAGCCTTGGTCGAGCGGAGGAGTGAGGCGCATTCTAGCGCAGCACTGTAGGTGAACTCTGCGCAATAATCAGCGACCAATTGACCAGGTTGATAAAGCGGTCCGGCATGATGCCGATCAGGAGTGTCGCGAATGCCGTGACGGCGAGTGCGGCCCGCATCGTCCAACTCACTGGGAGCACCCCTCGTTCTTCGGGTTGACCCATGAACATGGCGTTGGCCATCTTCAGATAATAGTAAAGGCCAAAGACGGAATACAGCACGCCCAGCGAAGCCAGTGCGTAGTGTCCAGTTTCGATGAGGCTGAGGAAGATGAAGTATTTCCCCCAGAAGCCGGCCAGTGGCGGAATCCCGGCCAGTGAGAGCAGAAAAATCAGCATGAGCACGGCTTCAACGGGAGCGCGCGAGTACAGTCCGTTGAGATCGTCGAGCTCATCGCCAATCACCTTGCGATGTCGCAACGAGGTGAGCACGCCGAACGCGCCGAGGTTCATGAACGTGTAGACCAGGAGATAGATCAAAATTCCTTTGATGCCATCCGGGCTGAGTTGCGTCGAAGTACCTGCAATCAAACCGAGCAGCATGTAGCCGACGTGCGCGATGGAAGAGTAGGCCAGCAGACGCTTCGTATTGGTTTGGGTGAGGGCCGCAAAATTGGCGCCGGTCATGGTGGCGATGGAGACGAAAACGAACAGGGGAACGTAGATGGGGCGCATCGCCGACAGACCTAACACAGCGTTGGGAAAGGTCGGGTAGGTGGCGCCCATGATCCGCAACAGCATCGCCCATCCCGCGGCTTTGACGGCGACGGACATGAATCCAGTAACGCAGGTGGGCGCACCCTCGTAGGCGTCGGGCGCCCACTGATGAAAAGGGACCGCGGCGATCTTGAATAAGAGCCCGGTGGCTGTAGTTAGCAAGGCGACGATCGCTACCGGATTGTGCGGGTCCTGGGCAAGAATCCTCGCGAGCTGTTTACCAATGTCTCGCAGGTTCGTGCTATCGGTCAGGCCGTACAGAAGCGAGAGACCGTAGGCAAAGATCCCGGAAGAAAATGCGCCGAGTAAAAGATATTTTAGAGCAGCTTCGTTGGAACGGCGGTCGCGCCGCAGGAAGCCCACCAGAACGTAGGTGGAAATTGCCATCAGTTCCAGGCCGATGAAGATAAGAACGATATCGAAACCGGCGGCCATGCACATCATGCCCACAACGGAGAGCAACATCAGCGCATAATATTCGCCATGGTTCTCATGCTCAGTCGTCATGTAACGCACCGACATGAGAATGGAAATACCTGTCGCCGCAAGAAACAGATAGAAGAAATAAAGGGCGCAGCGGTCCACCAGCATCGTGTCCCTCAGGCCGAGCGAACCCATGGAGACTGAGCGGTTGGCATGCATCCAATGCTGAATCGTCCACACGCCCCGGGCGGCAAACAGCACGCCCACGAAAGCCAGGAGCGCGTTGACCCACTTCTCCTGCGCGGGCAACATGAGATCGATCAGCAGGATGCCAAGCGCAAACACGGTAAGCAGAGTGATAGGCAACACCAGCAAATAATCGCTCGCCGTGAATTGAGAGAGCACACCCACTATTTCTTCCCTTTCGGTGATTGTATTGTCGCCGGCGGATTTATCATGGCGGCGACGGGAACTGGGGCTGTCGTTATTTCAGGCCGGAAGGCAGCGTTGACGGCGTCACCAGCTTGCGGATTGCGGACGTTTTGCACTATTTGATTTACTGGCTGCTCAAGGATCTGAAAAAACGGCTTGGGATAGAGCCCGATCCAGAAAGCCATGATAAGGAGTGGTACAAACGTAAGGACCTCGCGCGGTGTAAGGTCGTGCAGCTTTTCATTTTTCGGATTTGTTACGGTGCCGAAGAAGACGCGCTGGTAAAGCCATAGCAGATACGCTGCCGCGAGAACTACACCGGGCACGGCCCATGCGCCCCACCGCCAATTTTCCATGAACGTACCCTGCAGAATGGTGAACTCTCCGACAAAACCGTTCAGCAACGGAAGCCCCATCGAAGACAGGAACATGATCATGGTGATGGTGGCGTAGACGGGCATCACATTCGAGATACCACCGTATTCGGCGATCTCGCGCGTATGGCGCCGTTCGTAGAGAATGCCAACGATCAAGAACAATGCGCCGGTGGAGATGCCATGATTGATCTGCTGCAAGACCGATCCGCTTAAACCCGCGGAGTTCAGCGCGAAGATTCCCAGCGTACAGAAACCCAGGTGGCTGACCGAGGAGTAGGCCACCAGCTTCTTCATATCCTTCTGCATGAGGGAAACGAGCGCGCCATAGATGATGGCGATGATGGAAAGAGTGATCATCCAACTGCGAACTTTGGTGTGCATCAGCACATCGGGAAAGAACGGCAGCGAGAAGCGAATGAAACCGTACGTCCCCATCTTCAGCAAAACGCCCGCCAGAATGACCGAGCCGGCCGTCGGTGCCTCCACGTGAGCGTCTGGCAGCCATGTGTGGAAGGGGAACATCGGAACTTTGATAGCGAAAGCAAAGAAGAATGCGAAAAACAGCAGAGTGGCGATGGTGGGTCCGTTGGGATCGGAATAGATTTTCGGCGCAGTTTGGTAGAGGGCAGTGAGACTGAAGGTATAGATTCCGGTGAGGGCATGGTGATGGAAATACAGGAACAAGATGCCGAGCAGCATCAGTACCGATCCAGCCAATGTATAGAGGAAGAACTTGATGGCGGCGTAAAGCTTGCGCGGCCCGCCCCAAATGCCGATCAGCAGATACATCGGGACCAGCATGGCTTCCCAGAAAACGAAGAAGAGGAAAAAGTCCAGCGCCATGAAAACGCCGAGCATGCCCGTCTGCAGAATTAGAAACCAGACGTAATATTCCTTCACCCGAATCTGGATGGCGGTCCAAGACGATAAGATTGAGATCCAGCCCAGCAACGTGGTGAGCATGATGAGCAGGAAAGAAATGCCGTCGATGCCGATCACATACCCGGCGCCGATGGAGGGAATCCAGTTGTTGGGCACACCCTCGATAAACTTGAAGCGGTCGGCAGTGTTGATCTGCGACCAGAACATGGGCACCAGCGGCAACGAGATCAGGAAGCCGCCGAGCGCGAAGAAATTCGCGATCCAGCGGACGGCGTCCTTGTTCTCCCGGGGAACAAAAAGGAGCACGAGCGCGCCGATGAGCGGCGTGAAGAGGATGATCGAGAGTATGTGGTTTTGCATGAAAAGCTCTTAGCCTTTGCTCTTAGCCTCTAGCCTTTAGCTTGTGACTCTTCGCCTTATAGTTCTCAGCTCAAAGAGCCCAGAGCTAACAGCTAAGAGCTGTTTTCAGTGATACACATAGTAGAAAACGAAACCCACCAATCCCGCGGTCATCACCAGCGCGTACCACTGGACCAAGCCCCATTCAAACAGGCGCGCGGGATAGGAAATCATGCGCGCTAGAATTGCGGGACCGTTGACACCGATGCCGTCGATGATCCACTTATCCCACCAACTGGAAATTGTTGCCGTCAGACGCGTGATCCAGCCGGCGGCGTTCACTGCGCCATCAATGACATGAGTATCAAACCATGCCGAGGCTTCGCCGAGTCCCAGCACGCCCAGACGGACCTCGCCCAACTTGCGGCGTCCGGTGAAGACCGTATCGTAAGTTTCGTCGACGTAATATTTGTTCAGCAGCGTGTTGTAGACTGGCGGAGCGACGACAGCGATTGGCTCGGAATAGTTTTTATCGGCGTGGCGATAGCTTCTCCAGGCCATGCCCCAGCCCAAGCCTGCAGCGCCCAGAGACAAAGCCATCAGCAGCCACTCCGTGCTGGTGTTGTGCTCCTCTTCCACTCCAGCCACCAGCTGGCTGGTTCTGCCTTCTTCTTGAAGCACACGAGCTTCACCGGCGAAGACAGGTTCAAGAAATTTCGTGAATCGGTCGGAACCCCCGAGGCTATGCGGCCAGCCCAACCATCCGGCGACGATGGCGCACAGCGCAAGCGCAACCAGCGGCGCGGTCATCGATACGGGCGATTCGTGGATATGGTGCTCCAGGTCGTGACTCATGCGCGGGCGACCATGGAAAGTCAGATACATCAGGCGAAACATATAAAACGCGGTCATCAAAGCAGTCGCGAATCCGACATACCAGAGAAAGCGGTACGCGCCCCCTTCACGCGACCAGGTCTCCCAGAGAATCGCATCCTTCGAAAAGAAGCCAGCAAACGGGAAGATGCCGGCAATGGCCAACGTGGCAATAAACATGGTGCGGTGCGTGACGGGAATGCGGTGGCCGAGGTCGCCCATGTTGCGCATGTCCTGCTCGCCGCTCATCGCGTGGATCACCGAACCGGCGCCGAGGAAGAGCAGGGCTTTGAAGAATGCATGCGTGAAGACGTGGAAGACGCCGGCGGCGAATGCTCCCACGCCGAGCGCGAGAAACATATATCCAAGTTGCGAGACCGTGGAGTAGGCGAGCACGCGCTTGATGTCGTTTTGGACGAGGCCTATCGATGCGGCGAAGATTGCGGTTAGAGCGCCCACGATCGCAACCGTCTTCATCGACGTCGGGGCGAGTACGAACAGTGCGTTCGAACGCGCCACCATGTAAACGCCAGCAGTGACCATGGTGGCAGCATGAATCAACGCCGAAACCGGCGTGGGGCCTTCCATGGCGTCGGGCAGCCAAACGTAGAGCGGAAGCTGCGCCGATTTGCCGCAGGCTCCAACAAACAAAAGTAACGTGGCCGCAGTGATGATGGGGTCGCCGATCGTAAACTGGCCGCTACGAGCAGCCGTGGTCACGTCGGTGAAGCGCAGCGAGCCAAAATACCAGGCAATGAAGAACATTCCCAGCAGGAATCCCGCGTCGCCGATGCGGTTGACAATGAAAGCCTTGGCCGCAGCATCGCTGGCGGACTTGCGATGGAAATAAAAACCGATCAGGAGATAGGAACACAGCCCCACGCCTTCCCAGCCAACGAAGAGCAGCACATAATTGTTGGCCAAAATGAGCGTCAGCATGGAAAACATGAAGAGGTTGAGGTATCCGAAGAAGCGGTAGTAGCCCCCTTCATGGGCCATGTATCCGGTTGAGTAAATATGAATCAGCATGCCAACGCCAGTGACGAACAGCAGCCAGATACTGGACAGAGGATCCAGCAGGAAACCTGCGTCGGCATGGAACGCGGCCGGGGATCCGTCATGCGTGGTGTAGTTCATGTGGCCGGTGTCGGTGCCGAGCCAGGTGTAGAGGATGGTTTGATAGGGTTGATGAAAATGCTCCGGCGTGGATGACCAGGCTGAGTATTGCCGGACCGCACCGCAGGCCATCACGAATGCCAGCACGATGCTGCCCACGCAGACTGCGCTGACCGTGGCCTTCTGCAACTTACGACCGAAGAAGAAAATGATGGTCGCGCCAAGGGCCGGCAGCAGCGGGATCAACCAGATGTGGGAGAGGAACATTAGTTTAAGCTTTTAGCTCTTAGCTTTTGCTCTTAGCTCAAACCCTTAGATTTTGGCTAAGAGCGAATGGCTAAAAAGCTGCACTTTTACCACTTCAGCAAATTCACTTCGTCGATGTTCACCGTCTCCTTGTTGCGAAAGAAGGCGATTAGAATCCCGAGGCCGACCGCGGCTTCGGCGGCGGCATCGGTGATAACGAAAATGGCGAAGACCTGGCCGTGCACTTCTCCCCACATGCGGGAGAAGGCAACAAGGTTAAGGTTCACGGCATTCAGAATCAGTTCGATCGACATCAAGACGATGACCACGTTGCGGCGGGTCAGCACGCCGATGACGCCCAGCAGGAACAAAGCTGCGCCCAGGACTAGGTAATGTAGCGTCGTGATGTGCAGCATCGATTCCATAACAACAGCTTCTGGCTCCTAGCGCGTGACTCATTTCGCTCGGCGCTGGCTACGGTGCTCGCTCCTAAATTCTTTTCTTGGCCATCACCACCGCACCGATGATCGCCACCAGCAGCAACAGCGAGGCGATTTCGAAGGCGAACATGTATTGGCCGTACAACATCGTGGCGACATTCTGAGTGTTGTCGTTTTCTATCACTGGCAGCGCGTGTTCCGGGAAGATGTTCTTTCCTTTCATGAAGACAGCGATGAATAATCCACCAAGGGCTGTGGCAGCAATCATTCCGACGATCCACTGACTGTTAAATTGCCGCTCTTTCACGGAGCGATCGATGCTCACCAGCATGATGACGAACAGGAACAAAACCATAATGCCGCCGGCATAGAGAATGATTTGCACGCCAGCCACAAATGGAGCGTAGAGCATTAGATAAATGGACGCCTGAGCCAATAGCGTTACGATCAGCGCCAGCGCTGAATGCACCGGATTCTTGCGCGTAATCACCAGGATCCCCCCGATGAGCATGATCCCGGAGAGCAGGTAAAAGAAAAATGGTGTGGCTACGGGTGCCATAACTTTTCTTGGAGCAGCGCTACACTAGCCGTCAGAACAAGAACTCCCAATCCCATAGGCAGCAGGACTTTCCATCCCATGTGCATGAGCTGGTCAAAGCGATAGCGCGGGAACGTGCCACGATACCAGATATACATGTACATGAAGCCGGCAACTTTGGCGGCGAACCAGAAAATATCCTGAACTCGAATACTGACGGCCGGAATAAAGAGAATCAGACCGATCAGGCCAAGGACTGCGCCGAAGCCGGCCAGTCCGACGGTTTGAATCCGGAAAAGCGGATGCTTCGGCATGCGGGCCGCATTGTAGAAGCAGATCGCAGCGAAAAAAAGGAACGTGATGCCGGGGAAAAGAGAGAACACCAGATCCCAGGTTGAATTGCTCAGCAAATTTGGGAACGGCCGCAGCCATCCACCGAGCCAGAGAGTGACTGCGATGGAAGAGACCGCAATCATGGCTGAGTATTCAGCCAGGAAGAACAACGACCAGCGGAAGCCGCTGTATTCGGTGTGAAAGCCTGCGGTCAACTCGGATTCGGCTTCGGCCAAATCGAAGGGCGCGCGATTGGTTTCCGCAACCATGGCGACGGCAAAAATGAAGAAGGCGAGCAGTCCGAGCGGAAAGAATTTGAAAATGAACCACTCGTGCTGCGCCTGCTGCGCTTGCACGATGCCGATCATGCTCAGAGTTCCGGTGCCATCGGCGTTCAAACTGGTCATTAAAATGGCAGATACCACAGCGAGTCCCATCGCGACTTCATAGGACACCATCTGCGCGCTGGAGCGCAGCGCACCGATCAGCGGATAGTGCGAATTGGAAGCCCAGCCCGCCATCACGATGCCCAGCACGCTCAGCGACGAAACCCCGAGCATGAAGAGAATTCCGATGTTCATGTCGGTGATGGCATGCGTGGGACCGAAGGGGACTACGACGAAAACCGTGAACGCCGCCAGCACGACGACGAACGGCGCGACCCAAAAAATAAGAGCATCCGCCTCCGCGGGCATGATGTCCTCTTTGAGTAAAAGTTTGATGGCATCGGCAATCGGCTGGAGCAATCCGTGTGGGCCTACGCGCATGGGGCCGAGGCGAACTTGCATGTGGGCGAGGATTTTTCGCTCGAGCCAGTTCATCGCGATTACGGCGACGGAGAGCCCGACGAAAACCAGCATGATATAGACCAGCGCCCAAAACATATTTCCTGCGGCGCCGGGGGTCAGGTCGCTGTGGCGATAGGACTGGATGTATTGAATGATCTGACCCATCACCGGTCCACCTCGCCGAGAACGATGTCGAGCGTGCCGATCACGGCGATCACGTCGGCCACGAGTTGGCCGCGGCACATCACATCAAGCGCTTGCAGATTTACAAACGATGGCGGACGCACCCGTACGCGATAAGGCTGGGTGGACCCGTCGCTCACGATAAAGTATCCCAGTTCGCCCTTGGGTGCTTCGATGGAGTGGTAGACTTCGCCCACCGCCGGTTTCATCACTTTGGGAACCTTGGCCATGATCGGGCCCTCGGGGAGCCCATTGATAGCCTGCTGCACGATGCGCACGGACTGCCGCATCTCCCCCATGCGCACCAGATACCGATCGTAGGTATCGCCGTTCTGGCCGATCGGAATATCGAAATCGAAGCTTTTGTAGTTGGCGTAAGGCTGGGCTTTACGCAGGTCCCATTTCACGCCGCTGGCCCGCAGCACCGGCCCGGTCACGCCGAGAGCAATGCAGTCCTGGGCGGAGATGTTACCCACATTCTTGGTGCGCTCGACCCAGATTCGATTGGTGGTAAGCAATTCTTCGTACTCGTCGATCTTGGGACGAAAGAAGTCGAGGAAGTTCTTTACGTCTTTTTCGAAACCGGCGTAGGTTTCATACTGGAGGCCGCCGATGCGAAAGGCGTGAGTAGTGAGGCGGGCACCACAGTATTTCTCGTAGATCTTGAGAATTTCTTCACGATCGCGGAAGGTGTAGAACAGTGGCGTAATCGCACCGATATCGAGGGCATGCGTGCCCAGCCAGAGCTGGTGGCTGGCGATGCGGTTGAGTTCCGTAAGAATCACGCGAACATACTGGGCGCGGGGCGGGGCCTCTACGTTGAGAAGTTTCTCCACCGTCTCGCAGTAGCCAAGCCCATTTGAGACCGCGGCAACGTAATCCATGCGGTCGACATAAGGATTGAACATCGTATAGGTGCGATGTTCCCCGATTTTCTCGACTCCGCGGTGTAGATATCCGATCACGCACTCCAGGCCTAGAACCTTTTCGCCATCGAGGCGCAAAATCACACGCAGCACGCCGTGCGTGGCAGGATGCTGTGGGCCCATGTTGATGACGAGCTCGTTGGCATCTAGAAACGGCTTCTCGGGAGTTTCGAGATCGAGATGCGAGAGCGAACTGTTCTGGTCTGTCATTGATTCTTACTGACGGTTCTTGCCGACGCTGGTCACTGGCCGCTTTCTATCCCCAGGTTGATCTGGACCCACTCATTGTCCTGCTGGAGGATGCCGTAGTCCTTGCGCAGAGGATGTCCCTTCCAGCCGTCGGGCAGCAAAATTCGCTTCATGTCGGGATGGCCGTCAAACTTGATGCCGAACATATCGTAAACTTCGCGCTCCAGCCAGTTGGCCCCCGTCCAGATGGGAACAGAGCTCGGAATGCTCTCACCGTCCCGTATTTGGGTTGTCACACGAATGCGCTCGTTACGCGGGTAGGAGTACAGAATCCATAAAACATCGAATTGCTTTTCGCGCTTTGGATAATGTACTGCGGTGATGTCGACGCAGTAATCGAATTGCTCTTGGTTGCGCAGCACCTGAAGAATTTCTGGGATCAGGCTACGATCAACCACCATGTAGTTCTGGCCGGCATAGGTCAGCGGCTCGATGCCGGAACCATAGGAGTTTCTTAACTTCGCGACCATCGGCGAATCCCAGGGAGTCGGCGTGGGTGCTGCCGGTTTCGCAGGGGCTGCAGCCTTGGCAGGCGCAGCGGGCGCTGTAGTCGCGGGTTTCGCAGGAACTGGCGACGGCGGCGACGGAACTGGCTTTTCCGCCTGAGATTTGGGATCAGACTGAACGGAGCCAGAAGCAGTTGCTTTCACGCCGCCCGGGACGGTTGTTTGATCCGCCGTCGGTTTTGCATCGCCTTCCGGCGGCGGTGAAGGGGGCGATTTGATTTCGTCCGGCATAGCTGCGAAGGCACAAACCTCCGGCGCGCAGGGTTTCGGAGAGAACGTTAACTTTTATCAGCTTGAGGATTCGGTGTCAACGAGCTTGGCGAGAAAAAATGGAGACTCTGCACTTATGGAAACGCTGCTGCTGCCTGCTACACGCGCGCTTGCGCTTGATAGGACTCGATCAGATCGCGGATGCGTTGCGCATCCTTTTTGCGATGGCCGTGGCTGGTTATGGGATCGGTGCCGCCCGTGGATTCGATCCGAATCTCGGCCCACAATACTCCGGTCGAAATGTGCACGGACGCAATCTTCGACGTGGCAATGCTCTCGTCGTTGCTGCCGAACCACCGCGACTTCACGCGGCTAACACGCAAGGGGCTGATCACGAGGCGAGTCGGAAACAGGAAGTTTCCCTGCGTCCAGCGGCTGGCAGTAAAGGTTTCGGCCTGCGGCTCGGCAGTTGGCGTAGGCTGCGTTAGACCCATTCCAGCGCGCCTTTCTGCCAGACCCAGATGTAACCCACGAGAAGGATGACGAGAAAAATCAGAATTTCCACAAATCCGAAAACGCCGAGGGCTTTGAATTTTACCGCCCACGGAAACAGAAAGATGGTTTCCACATCGAAGACCACGAACAGGATGGCGATGATGTAGTAGCGGACGGTGTAACGTCCGCGGGCGTTGTCGATGGGATCGATGCCGCACTCGTAGGGCATCAGTTTGGTCTTGCTCGGATTGTCCGGGCGGACTAGCTTGGCGGCCAGCAGTGTGACCGGAAGAAGCACTCCGATGACTGCCATAAAGATGAAGATGGGAACGTAGTTTTGCGGCATAGTACCCCGGGGCGCCTCATTCGCTCGCGTACTGTCGAGCACGCAATATTATCGCCGATCAGGAGCGACTTCAAGAAGAGATGTTTGCATTGCCAAACATTTATCGGGAAGCACGAACACGCTGCGGGCCAGATCTGATTTCAGGGTGCCTGCATGGTAGTAGCGGCTCAGGATTCCATCTTTCCACGTAAGCAGATCGGGGTTAAGGCGGGCGAACTCATCCCAGTCTGTGACCTTGTGACGCGCCATCCGTTCGAGAATCAGAAAGAAATATGCGCAGGTGATGGTTTCGTTGTAGAACTGCGTCTTACCGAGGCCGGCGGCGAATCGCTTGAGGGCGTCGCTAAACTTTCCCAGGGCCACCAGAGCCGGATACTCGGATAGATAGGCATAGGCCAGGCGCACGTGATCAGCATGGTGGAATGAGTCTTGGGGCATTGCGTTGGTCTCGAAACCGTGGATGAGTTCTCTGTTTCGCATGGGTGCTCTCGTTGCTCTCACGCGCGCCCTGTCCTCAAGGGTGCGCCGGGCTCTGGCCCTGCGGGATGGCCGAGGCGGCAGTCTCTACATGAGCATCTAGGCTTTGCCTGCGGCGACGGCCCAGGCTGCGGCGGTATAGATGGCCAGATTTCCCACTTCGTACATGCCGTGCAAGAGGTGAATCACAATGGCGAGCACAAAAACCGCCGCCAGAACCCCTGCGCCACGAACGGCAGTTCGCGGGATCAGCATCAGGATGCAGCCTGCGATCTCGCCCCATCCCAACAGCATTCGTATGATGTTCGGCAAGTGAGTACTGGCGAATGCGTGAGCGGCATTCGGAAGCAGAAACAGAATTGCCTCGATCAGGATGACGAGCCCCAGAGTCCACTGCAGGCCGGTCAGAGCAATTTTCGTGCGTCGCGCTGTCATCGATGCCGTCATAGATTCGAATGAGCCCCTATTTCTCCGTGGCCCGCTTACGCGCGGGCCGCGCCTTGATCTCCTTCAGGCGGTGGCTGGCGCTGGAATCGAGCTCAAAATCATAGAACCGCTTCAATTCCCGAATGCGTTCAAGCGAGGCGGCACTGAATGGTATTTTTCCGTCGAAGCCATGAAGCATGATGCCCTCCAACCGATCACCCCGGCTCATGTCATGGTATTCGGCGAAGGCCTTCAGGATTTTGATCAGGCGATTCTCCATGCGAACGCCGGTTGGGGCGGTTCCACCAGCAGCCTTGGGTCATCGGACATGTGTACCAATGTACCAGAGTACACAATTCAGCGCAAGCCGTGGCTTCAACTTCCCAACCTGCGGAAGAAGGTTGTTTATAATCTGGTTTCAACCTTTTTACCGTACTCCGCGCCGACAAGGCGCTATTCCCTCTTAAAGGATCCTCTTGGCATTCGACGAGAACGTATACGAATTACGGCGCCAGAAACTGAAACAAATTGAGGCACTGGGCCAAACTGCGTATCGGAGCAAATACGAATTCACGCACACCATTCCGCAGATTCTGGCGGAGTACTCGGACAGGACGGCGGAGCAGCTGGAGAAGCCGCGCGTGGCAGTGCGGGTGGCCGGCCGCATTATGGCGATCCGGTTGATGGGCAAGGCGGGATTCTGCCACCTGCAACAGGGCGGCCAGCGGCTGCAGATTTACGTGAAAAAAGACGCAGTCGGCGATTCCGGCTTCGAGCTGTACAAGTTGCTCGATATCGGAGACCACATTGGCGTCAGCGGCTATTTGTTTCGCACGCGCACCGGCGAACTCACGATCCATGTGGAGGAGATAACGTTCCTCAGCAAGGATCTTTTGCCCTTGCCCGAGAAGTGGCACGGGCTCACTGACGTGGAACTGCGTTACCGCCAGCGCTATGTCGATCTCGTCGTGAATCCGGGCGTGCGCGACGTTTTTCTGAAGCGCAGCAAACTGGTGCAGTCGTTGCGGCGCACGATGGAAGCGCACGGATTCGTCGAAGTTGAAACTCCGATGATGCAGCCCATCGCCGGCGGAGCTGTGGCGCGGCCTTTTGTCACTCATCACAACACACTCGACATGGATTTATATCTGCGCATTGCGCCGGAACTCTATTTGAAGCGGCTGGTGGTCGGCGGATTCGATCGCGTCTATGAAATCAATCGCAACTTCCGCAACGAGGGTCTGGGCTGGAGATGGAATCCGGAATTCACCATGCTGGAGTTTTATCAGGCCTATACCGACTA
This sequence comes from Candidatus Acidiferrales bacterium, assembly GCA_035603035.1. Taxonomy (GTDB): domain Bacteria; phylum Acidobacteriota; class Terriglobia; order Terriglobales; family Acidobacteriaceae; genus Sulfotelmatobacter. Next base: position 21,159 of record DATNLE010000144.1, read on the forward strand.
TCAGGGCGTGATGGATCTGACGCAAGAGTTGATTACGCAGGCCGCGAAAGATGTGACCGGCGGAACGGTCACCCGTTGGGGCGATCTGGAGATTGACTGGGCCAACTGGCAGCGGTTGACCATGCGGGAGGCCATTATCCATTACTGGCCGGAAACGGCCGGCGCAAAACCGGAGATGAGCGACTTCTCTTCCTCGGACGGGGTGAAAAAACTGGTCGAGCAGTTCAACCAGGCGCATGCCCACATTGCCTACGATCCCAGCGAACCTCTGGGCAAAACCATTGCGAGTTTGTTCGAGGCGGCTGCCGAGGAACACCTCACACAGCCGACAATCATTTACGAGTTTCCTACTGCCGTGTCGCCGCTGTCCAAACAGAAGCCGGAGGAGGCCGAATGGACGGAGCGCTTCGAAATCTTCGCGGGGCAGATGGAGATTTCCAATGGGTTTAGCGAACTTAATGACCCGGAGGATCAGCGCAGGCGCTTCGAGGGTCAATTGAAGGAGCGCGAGCGCGGGGACGACGAGGCGCACCAGATGGATGAAGACTACATCCGCGCGTTGTCTTACGGAATGCCTCCGGCTGGCGGATGTGGGGTGGGCGTGGACCGCCTATGCATGCTGTTGACCGATTCGCACACCATCCGCGATGTGATTCTGTTTCCGCTGCTGCGACCTGAAAAAAGCTTTACCCCGGAGGTCACCGGAGATCCAGAAGAAAAATCATAGGTTCCCCTCTCACTCGCTGAACCTAATAATGCACTAGAAATGGTGCAGAACCCTTTCTATACTTTTGGCATCAGATCTTCGTGCAGTAATTGGCAGCGCTGCCGTAATGTCTGCAGGAGGGTCGGTAGCGCTTTGCTTTTTGTGTAGCTGCTTCTCCTGCAGCTCCAACTTCAATAATTCTTCGGCGCTGAGGCCTTCTTCTCGACCGCTGTCCTTTGCGGTTCGTAAACGGGCTTGTCGGGGCTGAAGTTGGTGCTCAGATAATCGATCAGGGCGTCGCGATCAGCGGGATCGACGAGCGCACCCCACTTCGCCATCTTGTCAACTTCTTTCGTCCAAGCTGGTTTGCTCAGACGCTGTTGCAGGATGATGCGCGCCTCGTGACATTCCAGACAGGCAGTGGTGGCTTTCGCTTGCATCGGGCCGGCAGGTAAATCCGCAGTCACCTTTGCTGGAACGGACGTCTGCGCCACCAAGCCGGATGCAGGCATCAGCAGCGCAAGAGCCGAGATTTTATAGAGCATTTTACGAAACGTGAGTTCAGGAGACATAGATCTTCACCTGATCAACGGCGTTGTAAAGATAGCCGCTGGGATTCCACACTGGCGTCGCAGGCTGGGTATGCCCCTGGCTATCGGTCGCACGTGACTGGATGGTGTGTTCACCCGCTTTGCCAATCTTGCAATCGTAACTCCATAGGCGCCACGCATAGTGAGATTGCTCATGAGCGAGTTTCGCGGGGCTCCAACTGGCACCACCATCGGCGGAGATCTCGACTTTCACGATATCGGCTTCGCCCGCCCAGGCCGCGCCATGCACGGTCACTTTACCAGCCTTCAGGTTAGCCCCGTCGCTTGGGCCTGCAATTACCGACTTCACGCTCAAGGCAGTCACCGGATGCGTATCTTCCGGCTTTACCGTATCGCCCGGCTTCACTGGCTGATTTGGCAAGCGGTAACCGGGGTTCATAAAATTGCCCACAAATTCCGAGTCGAGCACTTTGATTTCGGTGAGCCATTTGCAGGAGGCTGCGCCAACCCAGCCGGGGACGAGAGCGCGCCCAGGGAATCCGTGATGCTTGGTGAGGGGGGATCCGTTCATGTGCGTGGCGATCAGGGTATCGGGGTCGAGCGCTTTCTCGATCGGAATGCTGCGGATGAAGGGTGGAACTTTACCAGGAACTTCATCGAGGCCGCGAAACATGACGTGCTTGCCCGTGGGCTTAATCCCGGCGCGCTGCAAAATATCGCGCAGAAGTGGGCCAGCGAACCGCGCAGTTCCGACCGCTCCCTTGCCCCACTGTATGCCGGGGACTTGCGGGCGATGCAAGCTGCGTCCGTTGCCGGCGCACTCAAGCGTGTTGACAACGGAGTGCGTCTCGAATTTCTCAAGCTCGGTCAGATTCAGGGTCAGAGGTTTCTCCACCTCGCCGCCCAGCGAGAGCCGCCAGTCGTTGGCATCGAGTTCGCGGGGTTCGTACATGTGATTGCGCACGAAGAAGTGCGGCACCGGCGTGAGCCAGGTATCGAAATATTCGACTGGACTCTCGAGATCGACGAACCGGAAGGAGCGAAGCAGCATGTCGTCTTCGCCGGGAAACGGAACGGATTGCCCTTGCGGGAGAGCCCAGGCCAACATGGAGGGCGCGGCCCCAGCCAGGAGCGCTGCTCTCGACATCTGCTTGAGGAATTCACGTCTGGATTTCGTCGTTGTTGACATTCTGAAAACCGTTCTTTGCAGCAATTTTAAGTTATCACCACCGGCCCGGAAAAGGAGAGTAGCCAAAACCGAGCCGGCGGCGTTTCCGAAGGGAAGGCGCCCCTCGAAAAATTGAGAACCCGTTGAACCGGTTGCTGCCGCGTCAACGGCTGACGCGGGAGCGTTTCGGTTCTATGGCAGGATGTAGCGGAACGAGGTAAAGACCATGTTGTCGATGCCTTCTGGAGTGACTCCGGGGTGCCCGGCTCCGGAGGGGCCGACGCCAGACCAGGTGTCACGAGTCAGATAGGAATATTGAACACCGAACTGGAATCTACCTCTCGGACCGTTGTAAAAGCGGTACCAGAAGCCGGCGGTTCCCTCGATCACGGCGCGAGTATCGGAGGTACAGTTGCTGAGGCCCGTGGGAGTGAAGCCGGTGTTCACCGTGGGAGCTAGTTCGCTGTAGCAGCCAGAGTTGTTAAACAGGGGCGCTCCGTAACCGACTTCCTTGCCCGTTATGGGATCAAAGCTGGAGGTCCGCTGGGCGTACTCGACACCGCCGTAGCCGTAAATGTCGAGTTTCTTCGAGTGCCATTCGAGCGTGGTAAGCCCCTCAAGGTTCTTGATCAGATGAAGTGTGCCGTCGGCGTTGATGGAGACATCCGAAAGCCCTGCCGGAGCATAGCGTCCGATTCCGCTCCCGCCGAAACCTTTCACCCCAAAGGTGAGGCGGTGGGCGATGTTCCAGCGTGCACTTGCGCCGATGCCGCCTCCATTCTTGGAGGCATTGTGGGCTCCGAGAGCGTTGGGACCGGGGGTTGTGCTGCCGCCGCAGAGAGTAGTGGTAGAAGCCACTTCGCCGCATGGAAAGACCCGGTCGGCGAACCGGTCGTACAGGCCGAAGGCTTCGTAGTGCCCAAAACCGGGATCAAAGGCGACCTTCGCGATGAGATCGGGCGAAGGGTTGAAGGTATAAGTTGAAGTGCTGTTGTAGCTGTTGCTTGCGCCAGCCTGGCCGAGGAGGAAATTATCTCCGTTGCCGTGCGTGGTGAGTGTGCCCTGGGCATTCTCCATGGCCACGGCGAAAGCGACCTTATCGCCGAAGGTCTTGGTCAGGCGGATTCCATACTGGCGGGTGAAAACGAAGCCGACGTTATACGACGGGTCGATGGTCCTAGGCCGAGCGTCGTTGGTTCTGCCCAGGTCATCATCGGGAGAGATTCCCTTTCCGTTTTCGGTCGCCAGGCTCCAGGCCTGGCCACCGAGGAAGCTCCAGCCGTTCACGAACTTGGCCTGCGCCCAGGCTTGACGAAGACGGAGAGTGTAACCGTTGGTTGAGGTCGATGTGGAGGTGACGCCGGCAGAAAGAAAGTCGGCGGATACGTAGCTGGAGAGGTCTACGTTTTTCAAGCGGCCGTTGACAAAGGTCGTGATCTTAGACTGGCGGCCAGAACCGAAAAACTCCGATACCTGGCTCTGCGACGCGCCCGGCATAGTCACGGAATTGAAGGGAGTGGACAAATCCGCCGAGAGGGCTCGCGAACGGCGCACGAACGCACCTTCCGCATATCCGCCCGGGGTGATGTTGATGCCTTTAAAGTGTATGGTCAGCGGCCCCTCCATTGAGCTGACGTTGGGCGAGGCGTCCTGTGGGTTTGGGCTCGGGGTTGCGATATCTTGCTGAACCGAGATTCCGGTTGCGACCTCTGCCACCTGCTGCTGCGGGACGGGTCGGGTATCGGACTTGCTCGCAGCTTCCATCGCCGATTGCTGGGCCTGTTGGCGGTCCAGCTGTTTTGTGAGTCTGTCGATTTGTAATTGCTGCGCGGCCAGAGCGTCTTTTAGGGCTTGGACATCGGCAGCGGTGACGGTGGGCGGTGCAGGCGCGGCCGCCGCGTCCTTGGCGGCTGGCCCATCTGACGGCGGATTCTCTGCCCATGCGCCGGCGGTCAAAGCCGCAAGCGTAAGAGCAGTGACGATTAACTTCTTGCTTGTTTTCATGGAATTTGGAACCCTCTCCTTTTGAGTTTTAGTCGACATACTTCTTAGTTACTGCCGAAGCTACACAACTCTTTGGCAAACGCAATTTAGGCCGGGTTGATTTTTCATCTTTTTGTTATCCCCGCGTCGTGCGTGGCTCTATGTGGACCACGACGGGTTCAACAAGAATCGGCACACGGCGACTCAGCGGTAACAACATCGGTGCGCGGGCCGTACTTCCTTCAAGAACGAAACGGTCTAATGCCTATCTTTAAGATTATTACTATCGACTTAGTAGTGTTTAGGAACTCGATACGTTATTTGTTCAACCAGCTTTGTTTCCCCCGGTTTTAACCGCGGATACCTTTCTCGGCTGCGAGGGCTGCGTCAGGCTATCAAAAGTCGCCTAAACACCTTTGTGTCCTCCGATGACCATGGGCACAACACTGGCCTTTTCCCTCTTCTTGGCCACGCGCTTGCCTTTGGTTGAGCGCGGCCCGGGGTCAGCGATGAGGTCGGCTAGCGTCGTGTTTTCCAAAATATTCGCGGCCGCGTCACGGACGTCCAGGAACAACTGATAAAGAGCGCGGTGTGGTAGATCGCGGTCTATCAGCGTGCGCAACTGTTCGGCATCGCCAAATGGCGCCAGCGGGCCGTCGATCAGACGCATGATCTCGCTCAACCGGATATCGGAAGGGTCACGTCGCAACTGGTATCCGCCCTTGGCTCCGCGCACGCTCTCCACCATGCGCGCATTTTTTAGCTCGAGCAGAATCAGTTCCAGAAATTTCTCCGGAAGACTCTCCTCGTAGGCGACCTCGCGGATCTTGATCGCACCCTGCTGGTAATGGCGGGCGAGCATCATCATGGCCTGCAATGCGTAAAGTCCCTTTTGCGAGATTTTCATAGCGCCGGCCATTATGCCATAAAGTCCATTGAATTAATAGACTTTATCTACCTTGAGCCGGTAGCAATTGGGGAACCGCCTTGAGCGCTGGGGATTGTCGATTTCAGCTTATTTTCAGCGGCGTGGAGATGGGGTTTTACTCAGCTGGACGCCAGTGTGCATCGGATTGCGGTTCGAAGAAAAAAAGTTCCACGATGACACAGGCATTCTGAGTGCGCGGTTAAGGCTCGGGCAGAACCCGCAAAATCTGCACTGTGATGTTGTCCGGGCCGCCGCGTTGTAAAGCCAGCTTCACCAAGGCGGCGCAGCACTCCGCCGGCGTCTTACCTTGCACCGCTGCCTCCAGTTCCTGATCGCTAACCACGCCCCAAAGGCCATCCGTACACAGGAGAAGATCGTCCGAGGCCTGCAAGGCAAGCCCCTGTTCGCCGCTTTGCATGGCGAACTCAATACCCGCTCCTAGTGCGGCAGTGAGGATGTGCCGCTGCGGATGCCTTTCGGCGTCCTCGGCACGGACGATCCCACTCTCCACCAGCCTGCCGACATAGGAATGGTCTCGCGTCAATCGCGCGATGTGCGCACCCCGCACCAGATAAAGGCGGCTGTCTCCGACGTGAGCAAAAAAAAGCTGGCGGCCCCGGATGACAAGGGCGGTGCACGTGGTTCCCATCCCGTGAAGCTCGGGATGAGCTACGGAATATGCTTGAATCCTTTCGTGAGCTCTGGAAAATGCTTCGAGCAAGGCGATGTGCGGATCGTCCCCGACGACGTTGTCGTAGACTTCACGGACCGTCTCTACCGCCAGCCGGCTGGCTTCTTGGCCGCCTTCGTATCCGCCCATGCCGTCGGCGATTACCGCCAGCCTTCCCTTACTTTCAAGTTCTGCAGCGACCGGCTCCCAGTAGAGAACGGAATCCTCGTTGTTTTCGCGCTGGCAACCCACGTCGCTCAGGCTCGCCACTTCCAATCCCGGTTTCAGCAATTCAGATTTAACATTCATACAGTCAGCGGACGGTTCCTCGGAAACTTTCTACCGAATAGTAAGGCAGATGCGCCCCGGCCATTATAGACAACCACCGCGCAGGAAAATGCAGCAGTCAGCAAGGCATTACGGAAAAGAAAAAGCCGCAGCAAGCGCGGCTTGATCCAAACCCCCGGATTGAAGCTTAGTTGTGGAAATCACTTCTCGCTACTCGCGAAGGGATTCGGACTACGAACCAGACTCCGAGAAAAAAGTGTACAGGCAACCACATGTGGTTACCGAGGTCAGAGGTGCCAGGCAGCGGAACTTAGTCAGGGTTGACCAAGGTCGTTCGATGGATGTAATGTTCGCAAATGGTTCCCCAGAATTAGATCAAGGAGATCAATATGAAGAAACTGGTTTCTCTCTGTTTCGCATTCAGCCTGATCGTTTGTAGTGTCGCGATTGCACAGGACACTATGAAGCCAGACACCATGAAAGCTGACTCATCCGCCAAGGCCGCCAAGGTCATGGGAAAGATTAGCGACGACGGCAAAACATTCGTCAGCGATAAGGACAGCAAGAGCTGGACAATCGACAACCCGGAAGCTGTGAAGGGGCATGAGGGGCACCACGTCACAATAACGGCACACGTGAACGCCGACAAAGGTGAGGTGCATGTGATGTCACTTAAGATGGCGGGAGACAGCATGAAGTAAGGACAGCATGCAGAAGTAAATTGCGAGAGGTTATCCGTACGCAAGGCCAGCCTTCGGGCTGGCTTTTCTTTTTTCATGATGAAATACGAGACCGCGAAAGCAAAAAGGAGTCTACAGGAACTACCCTATATGACCGCGGTGTGCTGCTGGTTATCATCCGCGCGCGGTGATCGTTAGTGAGCCTTCCCCACGTAAGACTACTGAAGGTCGAACAGGATTGTCGAAGATTTCGGCAGGTGTGCGGGCGCAACGGAGTTAGTCAGGTTTCGCCTGGCAGGAGTGCGTTGAGGAGCATCAGCGATCGTCATGCGAATTCTTGTTGTTGACGATAATGAACGGATCCGGCGCGGGGTGTTGAAAATTTTGGCGTCCAAGAAGAACTGGAACGTCTGCGGCGAAGCCAGAGATGGGATGGAGGCAATTCGGAAGGCCCGAGAGCTGCTGCCCGACCTCATCCTTTTGGACATCAGCATGCCGGGCTTGAATGGTTTGGAGGCCGCCCGTCTTCTTCGCCAGGAGATCGCTAATACAAAAATTTTACTTATGAGCCAATATGACCCCATTCCATTATTACCTGGAGCAATTCAAGCAGGGGCGAACGGATGTGTGGACAAAAGCCGTTTGGGCACAGACCTACTGTCATGTATTGAGGGCATTCCGGGATTTCGGAGGCTCTCGCAAGAGCCATCTCCGGCTGAAGTGCGCTACATCACCTCCCCGCAGTGAATGCGACAATAGGCAATCATGGCTAGAGGGATGACTCGACGAGTTGCGATTGGACTCCTACTCGCATTCGCCGAATTACTTCTGGGCCAGTCTGGGCCCCGAATTCACTCTTCGAGGCCGCCGGAATACAGCTTCAAGATCGTTCGAACTTTCCCTCATGACTCGAATGCCTTTACTCAAGGTCTCGCCTACCGTGACGGATTTTTATACGAAGGCACTGGCCTGCAGGGTCGTTCCTCTCTCCGCAAGGTGCGTCTGGAGACTGGGGAGGTCGTTCAGCGCATAGACCTCGCACCAGAGTTTTTTGGTGAAGGAATTACCCTGCTGAAGGATACAGTGGTGCAGTTGACATGGCAGGCGCAAATAGGATTTGTGTATCGATTGAGCGACTTCCATTTGCTGCGCCGGTTTGCTTACTCCGGAGAAGGATGGGGTTTGGCCAGCCATGGCCGCGAGATCTTTATGAGCAATGGAACGTCTGAAATTCGCGTTCTCGATCCCGGCACGCTGACGGAAAAGCGACGCTTTACAGTCCGCGACGGGACTCATCCTGTAAAAGAATTGAACGAACTGGAGGTCGTGGAAGGAGAGATTTTCGCCAACGTCTGGCAGACGGACCGAATTGCCCGGATCTCCCCACAAAACGGTGAGGTCCTCGGATGGATTGATCTTACCGGCCTTCTGAGCCCGGTCTACCGCTTGGAAGCGGGCGCCGTCCTGAATGGAATTGCGTACGATTCAGAACAAAAGCGACTTTTTGTCACCGGCAAGTTGTGGCCGAACATCTTTGAGATCGCGCTCGTCCCCGAGCGTTAGAATTAGATGCGGCTGCTCAAAAACTTGCCGGTTACGTCAGGAAAATTTGCAGAGGTCCTCCGTTTCCCATCAACGCGCAACAGTTTCATCCCCAGCAATAGCAGAGAGACTTTTGCCCTCCATAACTGCCAAAGACTTCACGGGCCAGGTGGGGTTATATTTACAAGTCGTTGGAAATGATCATGGTTTTACTGCTGGGATTCTTTACGACGGGATGCGGCGGCAACTCGAATTCCCACAACATCAACGGGAGTTGGACGGCCGATCTCACCCATCCGGACGGTTCGCCAGCCTTTAATTTCACTACCAACTTTATTCAATAGAGTGGCTGGCCGATTAGTTCGCATCACCAATCTCAAGTTCACCGCGAGCGGCTCTGCTTTTCAGGCGGGGGCGGTGAACCGTAATACTATCACTGGCACGTGGACTCGGAGCGGCACCACCGGGCGCAGCGGCAACGGAACTTCACCATCAAGAAGTCGTGACGCACCCTTCCCGGCAAGCGGACACCTCCGCCCTTCGACCCAGGAAACCAAGAACAAACGATGCAAAAGGAAACGGCGGGCTGCTGCGGCTAACGATCCTCTATCGTCCGAAATACTTGGCGTTGAGCTCGGTAAACGAGTTCCATTTTTCCGGGAGATCGTCGAGTGCGAAGATGGCCGAGACCGGACAAACCGGTACGCACGCGCCGCAGTCGATGCACTCCACCGGATCGATGTAGAGCAATTGCTCTGTGGCGTACTTGGGATCATCTTTCTTGGGATGAATGCAATCCACCGGACACGCATCGACGCACGCAGTGTCTTTGGTGTTGATGCAAGGTTCTGCGATTACGTAAGTCATAACGAGGTCGATCTCCTAAACTGCATGCATGTATTTTACTATGGCCGTCCCTGCGAGAACGCTCATTCTAGCAAGAAATCGGGATGCTCCGCAAAAAACGAAAACGGCCAGCAGCCTCGGCTGCCAGCCGTTCTTGGTTTACTGACCCCGAGTCTGCACAGATTACCGGTGACCACCACCGCCGCCGCCGTGGAAACCGCCACCGCCGCCATGGAAGCCTCCGCTCCCACCGTGGAAACCTCCGCCACCGTGGAAACCTCCGCCGCCGTGGAAACCTCCGCCGCCGTGGAAGCCGCCCGCCGAACCGCGCGCAAATCCACGTCCGCCGACGAAGCCACGACCACCTGCAAATCCCCGACCGCCCCCAAACCCACGCCCGCCTACGAACCCACGCCCGAAGCCACGGCCAAAACCCCAGCCTCCCCACGGGCGACCCCAGCCCCACCAGGGGCCGGCACCGATGAACACTCCCCCGGAGAACCAATCAGGCCCATAGTAGCCGTAAGGCGCACAAGCGTAGGGCGCATAGCCGTAGTAGCCGTACTCGCAGACTGGAGGACCCCCCACATAGCCCGGCCCAAAACCCACGCCTACACTTACCTGCGCTTGTGAGTAGGCCAGTGGAACCATCAGAACACTTACCAGAGCCAAATATTTTATGTACCGCATGAATCCCCCTTGTCTCAGATCCGCCCTTTCAACCGCGAACTACCCGGATCCCAGGTCTCCTGATCTTTTGATCTTTCCTCCAGAAGTACCTAATCTATTTGAACTCACAACTCACGGAAAAGTTGCAGGCTCCATAGTGGCTGATTTTGGCCACCCCGCCTGAATTCAACCACTTACAGGCCATCAGGCGTCTAGGCTTCGAGCAAGACTTGGCTCGCCTCGTACTCCACAATGTAGCCCGCCACCGCGCTCGCGGCAACGGTCAGCGGCGAGGCCAAGTACATCTGTCCTGGACCGCTGCGACCGGGGAAGTTGCGGTTCTGCGCGCTGATCACCACTTGATCCGCACGAGTCGAAAC
>DATNLE010000035.1:0-4963 GCA_035603035.1 Candidatus Acidiferrales bacterium
TTGGGTTCTGGCAGCGCAGAACCTCATCCAGCGCCTTGAGCCCCGCGAGGTTCGGAAGCCTTTGTGAGTGCGAGGAGTCGCTCAAGACCATGGCCATTTGTGACTGTTCGTCGAATGCTTTCCAAACGGGCAGGCCCGGACCATTAGGATCCCCGTGAGCTGCGAAATTAATCCAATATTTGCGTATCAGTGCGGAAATCGCCTCGTCCTTGAGGGTCGGGGGCTTCGGAAAATTGCCAAATACATAAGGGTACTCAGCGGCATGCCACGCGCCGAAGGGTTGGTCGGGACCATGCACGTCGAAGAGGAAAACGTATGCGCGGTGATGGCCTAGGTTCGATTGCAATCGCGCCCAGGTCCAAATGGGCAAGCCGTCATAAAAATCGCGAAATAGATAACGCAGCATGCTGGTTTCCGGATCGTTGGTACGCGGGTAGATCTTGGCAATGGCTGCTTGCGCCTGCTTGCAACCTGAGCGTGCAATCACGGAGTCCATCCAGTCGACCAAAACCTTGGGTGGCGTCGCGCCAGCCTCGTCGGTGCTAAAGCCCACCAGAATCGGCGTGTCATTGAATTTGCCTTGCTGAAAGAGCTCCGGATTCGAGCCCACGATGAGAGTGCCATCAATGGTGGTGCCCAAGTCAGCTTGTGATGACGTGAGCACGTCCAATATGGTCTGCGCAGAAAGGTTCCGTGCAGATGCGAGACTCGACACTCCCAGTGATTTGAAAAAATCTTCTCCCGTCTTCTCGGCGACCTGCAGAGGCGGTAGCGGGGTGAGATTGGGCGGGATCAAATCAAGGTTCTGGTAAAAGCTTGCTCGACCTGTAGCGAGGGCGCGTTGGAACAAGCCTTTCGCCGTCGGGGCACCGGCGAGAAGACTGACGATATGGCCACCGGACGAGCCGCCAAAAATCATGACTCGTGTGGGGTCACCGCCAAATTGGGCGATATTCGCCTGCACCCATCGCAGAGCAGCCACGACATCGAACAAGCCATAGTTGCCGGACCCCGAGCCTGACTCGCGCGTCAGTTCTGGATGCGCCAGGAACCCCAACGCTCCGAGCCGATAGGCGATGGTGACGAGAACCGCTCCCTCGGGCGCCAACTTCGTGCCGTACGATAGATCCTGCCAAGACATGCCGTTCGTTAAGCCGCCTCCGTGGATCCAGACCATGACCGGGCGGCGTTCTTTTGCTGTCGCCGCGGCGGTCCAGACATTCAAATAGAGGCAGTCTTCGCGAAGCTGGTGTGGACTGGGATTGCCGGCCCACGGCTGAATGCAAGCCGGGGCAAAGGTGTCCGCTTTGCGCACTCCGCTCCACGCGATAACGGGTTGCGGAATTCGCCATCGCAGAGCGCCAACAGGCGGCGCGGCAAAGGGCAGGCCTTTGAAGGATGCGAGGCCGTCTTTCACTTCGCCTTGAACGCGGCCGCCGGTGATGTTTGCGTATTCAATCGCAGCGAGACTTGAGTTTGCCGCGGCGACGCAGAAGAAGACGAAGAGGATTGCAAGTCCCGGATACCAGCGCTTCATAACCGAACTATGCGTCTAGTGCGGTAGTCCGGCAAGGAGTGGAAGAACGATTCGGGTTCTCAACGCGTTTCGCGGATTCGTGGCCCTTCTCATCGGCATGAGAATCAATCGGCCGCTGCTCATCCATAAGTGGTGGCCCCCTAGCGGTTGCGATGCCGCGAATGCTCAAGGAGCTTTATCGGCAGCCGGAGCTTGGATTCCCGCAGGCTGAAATGTGGTTTTCGCGTACGATTATTCTTCTGCAGTATTGGCGTACGACGGAGCATTTGCTGGCCGATTCGAAGTCAAAAGAGTTGGCGCACTTGCCAGCTTGGCAGGCGTTCAATAAGGCGATTGGAACGGATGGATCGGTGGGAATTTGGCACGAGACCTACAAGATAGCGCCGGGCGCCTATGAGAATGTTTACGTCAACATGCCGTCGTTTGGCTTGGGGCGCGCGGGTAAGCTGCAAGAAGCGAAGGGGGATTTTTCGATCGTGGCGGAAGTGCTTGGTTGACGGGCTGTCGACAGTAAGGAGGCAGATATGGTAATCCGGTCCCCATGAGCATTGCGCGGTTCGTGCGGCGTGCGGTCTTGGGAGACGAAGCGATCCTTCGTGAGGTTCGCCTTCAGGCGCTATCCGAACAACCCGACGCATTCGGGTCGACTTATGAAAGGGAAGTGGCGCGAAGCACAGCGGATTGGCAGGGATGGATGTCGCCGGGCGTGGCCTTTATTCTTTGCGAGCCTGAGGGAACTCGGGGAATGGTCGCGGGGCTGCGCGATGAAGCGGATCCGGCAGTCGTTCATTTGATGGCGATGTGGGTGCATCCAAAGATTCGCGGATCGGGCGGCGCGGATGAACTGGTGGCAGCGGTGATTGCTTGGGCGCAGTCGGAAGGCGCAAAGCTAGTGCGGCTGAAGGTCATTCAGGGGAATGGCCGTGCTCGAGGTTTCTACGAGCGCATGGGCTTTCGTGCCACGGGACAGGAGGAAATACGCCAGCGCGACGGCGTGATCGAGGTCCAGATGGAGCGTCTCGTGGATCATTCGGGATGAGCTTTGAGTTCGGACGGCGGGGGTATTTTATGGAGTGGGTGCCCTAAGCCGCGATTGCCAAAGACTCTCTTAGCCTAAGGGCAGGTATCATCCACGGTATGAGCGTGCAGAAACCGAAAAAGCCGTTTTCGATGATTCGTGAATTCCATCTGGCCGATTGGTTCACGTTGGGGAATGCCGTCTGCGGTACAGCCGCCATATTTTCTACGATCAGTTTTGTGCAGACGGGCGCGGTGCGGCACGTTTACTTTGCGTGTGCGTTGGTATTGGCGGCGCTGCTGTTTGATATTGTCGACGGCCGCGTTGCGAGATGGCGTGAAAAGTCATCAGAAATGGGTCGAGAGTTGGATTCTCTGGCGGATGTCATTTCCTTCGGCGTCGCTCCAGCCATGATCGGCTATGGGCTCGGCATGCAGGGATTGTTCGATCGAATCATCTTGGGGTTTTTCGTGGCCTGCGGCGTTTCGCGACTGGCTCGATACAATGTCACGGCAGAGGCCCTTTCCGCTGGCGCTGGGAAAGTTACCTTTTTTGAAGGCACGCCGATTCCGACGTCATTTGTTCTGGTGTGCCTTATGGCCGTGGCCACCGCACTGGGCGCAATTGGCGAACAGTTATGGTTCGGTGAACTCAAGTTCGGCGGACATGCGTTGCATCCGCTGACGCTATTGTTTGGGGTATCGGGATCTTTGATGATCAGCCGAATCCGCATCCCAAAACTCTAGGATTGACATGTGATTGTCGTGATGCCACCCGCCTGACGCCTCGCAACGCGGACGCTGCCATACGAGGGGAATTATTCTAAAATCGCGGCTCACGCTCAAAAGGGAGAAATCATGACGAAGCAAAAGTACATTCTGGCGCTGACAGGAGCCGCTCTGGCGGCTGCATGTCTAGCCGCGGGCCTTGTGAGAGCTTCCGATCAAGGGAGCTGGCCAGCGAGCAAAGTCAACGCTCCCACGCCGCAGGTGGCGGGTATGCCGGCAGCGCTTGCGAAGAACCTGGCCAACTTCGACGACCTCGACTTCCATGTCTACACCGGCCAGCAGTGGGCGAACCTTCACAAGAGCCATGCACAAGACATCGTGGTGTATTACCCGGATGGTCACACCACCAAAGGGATTCCAGATCACATCAAGGAGCTGAGTTTCATGTGGACCTTTGCTCCGGACAACCGCATCACCGAGCATCCGGTGCGTTTTGGCACGGCAGACGCTGAATGGACCGCTGTCATGGGTTTTCTGGATGGCACGTTTACGAAGCCCATGACTCTACCGGACGGCACCGTCATTCAGCCGACGGGAAAGGCTTACCATCTGCCGATGGCGACCCTAGGACATTGGAACAAGCAGGGCGTCATGGCCGAGGAATATCTGTTCTGGGATAACGCCACGCTGATGAAGCAGATCGGTGTCGGCAAATAACGGGCAGAGGGAAGGCCGAACGAGCCTTGCTGGCCCGTTTAGTACGCTAGAGTTTTGAGTCTTGCTTCTCTTTCCTGAGTAGCGGTCTACCTACGAAGAAGTACATGGACAGCGGCAGGGAGCCGGGGATCAGCAGAACCCACGGGAACGGTTTTGCCGCAAGCGACGCGACAACACCGTAGGTCAAGCATGTGGCCAGCAGAACCAACAAAGTCGGCAGCACCCAGGACTTATGAACTTGAAATGCAGTGAGCTTCATTTCTGTCTCCAGCATCAAGCGTGCGAGCGAAGCGCCGCACCGCAGAAGCCTTTAATGTCGATGAGAAAAGAGAACGAGCGCGAAGCCAAGAATCAGGCCGGTGATTAGGGCGGGAAGGCACTTTAAGAGCGCATCTCGAAGAGAGAATTTCTCGGTTCGTGGCGTGGGATCGTTTTGCATGGGGCCGGTGTCTGTGCAGTTCTCGATGGCAACTCTCACCCTTTAAGTATAGAGCCAATAGGGCCTTGGTCGCACGTGACGCACTCAGCTCTGCCTATTGTGCAGGAGGGGCGGCGCTCCGAGTGGGGATGCGTGAGCGCATGTCCCGTTTCACCCGCGAAATTCGATGTACTGAGTGGCTCATACGACGTCGGATCAATGGTTCGCGGTCAAAGGGCCCGCGAAAGTGTGTGCGCAGGCTGGCAACGAGGAGCGGGAGATGGCGAAACGGAGTGGGGCGAGGCGGGATTCAGAAGTCATGGAGTTTTTTCGCCGGGGCGGCAAGAAGATCCCTGCTGGATTTGCCGGCAAGGCTCTGGCGGCAACGAAAACCTTGCGGCGGCGGCAGATGGGCGCCGCGCAGGAAATGCGAATTGACCGGGCCAAGTTGTTCGCGCGATTGAAAGATGAGTCCGCGGTCGCGGTGGACGATCCGGCCAATAAGAAGACCTTGGAGCAAATCGTGGGTTTGCACAAGAAATTGG
>DATNLE010000145.1:0-1699 GCA_035603035.1 Candidatus Acidiferrales bacterium
GATAAGGACGAGCATAAAACGAGCGATCTGCTGCGCCATAACAAACCCGACATCGACATTGGTGGATGCCGCAATAATGGCGACCGAGTCTGCCCCGCCCGGGCTGGTGGCAAGATAGGCCGTCAAAGGATCGATATCGAAAACTTCGACGAGAGCGAAGGCCAAGCCGCCACAAAATGCGATTAACATCAGAATTGATACTATCATTTTCGGCAAAGCCCGGATGGCATACACAAGAATTTCCCGGGTAAACCGCAAGCCAATCGTCCAGCCAAGAAGCAAATAGCTGACCGCCAGCAGCCAGCTTGGCAATTCGATTTCGACAAGACCGTTGGATTGTAGAACCGCACCGAGGAACATGGGTATCAGCAATATTCCTGCCGGAATGCGGGAAACAGGCCCTAGAATGACTCCTCCAAGAACGAGGACCAGCGTTTCAAGAAAAGGCAGTGCGTGGATCGGCGCAAACCAGACCGCAGGCGCTGCGGCCGCAACCGCCGGTGCGTGAACCCAGAAACGGGCAATAATGGAAGCTACGAGAGCGACCATGAGAACACGCACATATTGCATGAAGGCAACCAGCCGAGCGTCAGCGCCGTAGGCATCGGCCATCACCATCATGGCTGACGCCGCGCCAGGCAATAATCCCCAAATAGCCGTTGTTTCCGGCAAAATGCGGAACCTGCTGATGAGCCAGCCCAACAAGCAACTGGCAACGATGACCAAGAAGCTGATGCCTAGAAACAGCGGCCACTCATGCAGAAAGGAATGAATAATGGTGAACGTAAGAACGCGCGCTATCATGCAGCCGATGATCGCCTGGGCGAAGCCGAAAGGCAGTTGCGGCACAAGGATGCCCGCGCCCCCATTTTCGACGAGGATGCCGGCTATCATAGAACCAAGCAGAAGGGCCGCAGGCAACCGAGCCCATGTCAGCAAGGCAGCGAACAGAACCGAAAGAGCAATCAGAACTCCCCAGCGAGCGAAGACGGGCAGTGTGAATAAAGACACGGACTGCTGCACCGTCAGCCTTGGGAAAGAGTCAGTTCAGCACCTTTGATGACTCTGCTGATCCTTGGAAAGATATTGCCGATGGCAAAGTTGTGCATCTCAGCGGACATGCCGCTCGTCGCATCTTCGACAAGAACGATGGCATAGCCGTGTTCCCACGCCTGTCGTGCCGTTGACTCGACTCCCATGTTCGTTGCGACGCCCCCCAGAACGATTGTCTGGATACCACGGCGGCGCAACTGCAAATCCAGCTCTGTTCCATGAAAGGCGCCCCATTGGCGCTTGGTGACGAGAATGTCGCCAGGCTTTGCCAAACCATCAAGCAACTCGCTGAAATTTTCAGGAAAGCCGCCGGGCGGCATGGCGAATGGGCGATCGACAGGCTGTCTCAAGGCGTCTTTGAAATCCTTGGCGAAGCCTACATTCACGAGAACAACTGGCGCGCCTGCTTTACGAAATGTGTCTGCAAGCTCGCTGCCAACCTCCGAGACCTGGTCTGCCCGGTGAGGCGTCAATTCATGTCCGATTATGCCCTTTTGCAGATCGATAAGGACCAGTGCGGTCGTCTTGGGATCGAGTTCAAGCATGCTTTTTCGCCTGTCGGATTGACGTTAGATGTTTCACTGCGTTAATTGAGCCCATACTCACATAACGCGATAATTGAGCATGTCCTCAACTATGTCAAGAC
>DATNLE010000044.1:0-110422 GCA_035603035.1 Candidatus Acidiferrales bacterium
ACACCTGTCCCGATCGAGCGTCGCTCGCCGCATATGGACCGTGCGGCGTAATATTCCGAGACTGCGAACGGCCAGTAGACCTCCACTGTAGTGCCGCTTTGGCTGTCTCCATTCTCGACAATTGTCGATTCTGATTTCGACATTTTCCGACACATCCGGTGACCCGCCTCCCGCTCCCCAATGGATTCAATAGTTTGCCTGGGGTGCCAGGCGATTTTGCTTTGGCAATCATGTTGCGAGGTTCACGTTCGTTACAACCGCTACATGTTCAAGATTTCCATTGCCGATACACCGTCTCAACGCACTTTGATTGTCGAAGGAACTCTCGTTGGGCCCTGGGTTCCTGAGCTTTGTACAACCTGGAGAAATGCAGGCCAGGAGCTCGACGGGCGCAAATTGGTCATCGACCTGAGCAACTTGACCGTCATCAGCCACGAGGGGGAAGACGCGATCTTCGATCTGATGAAGAGGGGGGCCAAGTTTTCCAACGGTGGAGTACTCATCAAGCACGTGCTGAAACAACTTGCGCGCAGGCAACAACAGGAATCACTACGAAGGTGAACATGCCGAAGGCAATGCACCTCACGAGCCCCACGCGATACGCAAGCCGCGGTGATTTCCGCCGGATCTTCTACGAAGAGACCGATAGCCTGTACCGGCTGTCTTTTCTGCTGACTGTGGATAGTGAGAAGGCCCGACAGTGCTTTGTCTCCGGACTGGAGGATTCGGTGAATGGGAACCCGGTTTTCAAGGACTGGGCACGCTCACGGGCCCGGCGGGCAATCATTCAGAACGGCGTGCGAATGATCAACCCGCGGCCAACGGAGGAAAACGCTCGTTCGGACTCCAACGCCGAGGGGAGAACCCTGGCAAAAGGGCAACCCGAAATTGCTGCGGTTCTCGAGCTCCCGCCGTTCGAGCGCTTCGTTTTTGTGATGTCGGTCCTCGAACATTATTCCGAGCACGAGTGCTCCATTGTTGTGGGCTGCTCACGGCGCGAAGTAGTTGCCGCGCGAATTCGTGCATTGCGGCAAATCGGAAGTGCGATGGGAGCCGACTCTAGGTGGCAAGTGGTGTCGGCTTAGAGAAGCCGAGATCGTCGCAGCGGCGCAGCGCACAGCGCGCGGTTGTCGTCCTGAAGCCCCGGCCATCGGAGGGAGACGCGCTGGTTGAGCATCACAAGGACCGCGAGTGCTCAGGCGTAGTGGAATGAGCTTGTAGCTCTGATCGAGATCTAGCAAAACTGGGGGGGCGGTTGGCAACAGTAAGACGTGGTCGAGATTGAACTGGGCTTCGGCCGCAGACTTGAGTGATAACAACGATGACCAGAGTGACGCGGATTCCATTGCTTGCGCTGTTCTTTCTCTCAGTCATGGACTTCAGCCTCGATAGCGCGCGGATAGATATCTTGGTCATGACCGCGGCACTCGCGATGCTGTTATGGGGCGGGTTGCGGAAACCTTGATTGTGGGGCGCGAATTGCGGTGTGCTTTGGCCACAGCCTTCCTCATTTACGGAGGGCTATGTGCATCGCACGCCCCGCCAAAATCCCTGGACACAAGAGGCGCTGGAAGGTAACTAGCAATGCAAAAATGAAAACTGCCACCACTTGAGGTGCGGCCAGATGGAAGAGCCTTCACCTCGATCGCGACCTCGATCCAAAAGGGAAGTCGACTGGTCTCGAAGGAATATTTGATGACAAGTCCCAAGGTACCCGCTAAGCCCGCATTCCACGAACTGCTCGACCGCCTCGCGCCGGATTGGCCTCTGCTTCTCTACGACGGCGCGACCATCGACCATATCCTCAGCGTCATCAACAATCCGCGCCCGTCCCGTACAAAGAGTCACGCGACTTTGCCCTGCCCGCCGCGCCACCTCCGATCTCCGCGCGGCCCTGGAGTGGGGAGCAAAACAATATTGGCGCGGTCGCGACCATTGCTGTCGTCGGACCCTCCAGAATCCGGATCGGATCAAGTCAAAAGGCTGACATGATCGCGTTAAGCTTGATTTGGGTGATTGAGCGTCATTCCTGCGAATTTGCGGCCGCCGTGAAAGATTCGATAGAGCCGTTCGAACCCGGGGAAGAGCCTGAGAGGTTGCGTTCCCATGAATCTCAAGAACGGTCCATAGATCGACGAGGCCATTTCTCGAATATCTTAGCGCCACACTGAATCATCCTTGCCGGAAAGGACTCTGTCGAGATATGTTGCGGTGCTGATCAGCGCCAGATGCGTGAATGCCTGTGGGAAGTTTCCCAGATGTTCCCCGCTTGGACCAATTTCCTCCGAGTAGAGGCCAAGATGATTGGCATACCCCAAGAGTTTCTCAAACAATAATTGTGCCTTTTCCAATTCGCCAGCGCGCGCCAAGCATTCGATGTACCAGAACGAGCATGCTGTGAAGCTACCCTCTCCCCCTGGAATTCCGTCCACATGGGTGCGTTCCGCCTCGTAGCGACGGACCAGAGTATCCTCGACTAATCGTGCCTCGATCGCTTTCATCGTTGAACGCCACATCGGATCGACCGGGCTGATGAAGCGCATGAGTGGCATCAGCAGGACCGACGCATCGAGGTTCTTCGTCCCTTTCGATTGCACAAACGATTGCAGTTCATCATCCCAGAAATTCGTAAAGATGTCCTCGCGGATCGCGTCGCGGGTTCGCAGCCAAGCGCCGAACGGCGCTGAAAGGGAGCGTTTCTGCGCAAGTCGCAGGGCTCGATCGAAAGCCACCCAGCACATCAGTCGCGAGTGCAGGAATTCTCGCGCTCCGCCACGCACCTCCCATATGCCCTCATCGGGCCGTTGCCAGTTCTTGCCCAGCCACTCCAAGATTCGCTGAACGTCCTGCCATCCGGCATAGGAGACTGCGTCCCCGTACTTGTTTGCGAGATAGATGGAATCCATCATTTCTCCATAAATATCCAGCTGCAACTGCTGATAAGCTGCGTTTCCGATACGCACGGGCTGCGAATGTTCATAGCCTTGCAGGTGGTTCAGCTCCACCTCATCGAGCTTCTGTCTGCCATCGATCCCGTACATTACCTGCAGTGGTCCCCGTTCCGCATCGTCACCGAGCCGCCCCTTCAGCCAGCCAATAAAGGCCTCAGCCTCCTCGACGAAACCCAGTCGGATTAGCGCATAAAGCGTGAATGTCGCATCTCGCAGCCATGTGAAGCGATAGTCCCAATTGCGCGGTCCCCCAATTTGTTCCGGCAGAGAAAATGTCGGCGCTGCAATCAACGATCCATGCTCGGAGCTGGTGAGCAGCTTCAACATCAGTGCCGAACGGTTGACCATTTCGCGCCACCGGCCCTTGTATTTTGATTTCGCAATCCACGCCTTCCAAAAACGCGCTGTCTCGTGGAAGCGCTGGTCGACGAACTCCATCTCGGGCGGCTGTCCTTGGGGGCGAACTCCACCAAAGACGAATGTCGCGCTCTCGCCAGCTCGAAGCCTGAACTCGGAGATTACATCCAGGGACTGTTGTCGCAGGGTAGTGGTGGAGTACAGCGCCATTGCTGGACAGGCATCGCTCGCCGGCGAGAAAATCGCGCATCGCTCGCCGACATTCACGGTGTGCTCACACATCGCATAGCCAAATCGGGGACGGCACCGCACCTTGAAATCAACCTCGCCCCGGATAACGGTCAGGGTGCGGATAATCTCATTCGGTTGCTCCCCGTCGGACCCGATGGGCATGAAGTCAGTGAGTTCGGCCACACCCTCCTCTGCAAGAAAGCGCGTGAGCAGAATGTTAGTGTCTGGCAAGTACAGCTGCCGTACCCGCCTTTCTTTGAATTGCGGCTGAATCTGAAAACAGCCACCTTTCTCATCATCGAGCATCGCCGCAAACACCGTAGGAGAATCGAAATTCGGGTAGCAGAGAAAGTCGATTGAACCGTTTACACCCACGAGCGCAATCGAGCGCATATTGCCGATCACGCCGTAGTTTTCAATTGGTTCAAAGCTCATCGGTAAGGCTCCAGTTTCGAATGTTTATTGCTCATAATACCCGCGATAGGAAATCCTCGGCTCATCCCGTACGAATGCAAACTCTTGTGAATCGTCGAAAACCAGCCATTCCCAGCCATTCAATGATACAGATCGGCTTGGCTCCGATAATCGACTCGGGATGGATGATTGGAGTTTTTCTGGTCATACGATCCATCGCGTGATTCATTTTCGCTTACAACCGCAAGCAGGTTTTGTTTGTTAATGGTTTTCAGTTTAGGAGACGGCAGCATTCGTGCCGTCCAAATACCGACAGCAATATCAGCTTGTCGACACTCCGCGGGGTCGGTTTTCTTCGCTGGATAACCGACAAGGGCTAGAGCGGTCTCGACTTAGCGACGAAGCGAGGTTTGGAGAGCTGCATGCAATTACCCGAGTGACGTAAGCGCCGAGACTGCACGTCCGGAGGATTCCCTCAAGCTGCCTCAGGCGGGCAGGGAACGGCGCTACGTCATGCGTCGCCTATTGGTGATGAAAAGGCGCGGATTTCGAAAGGAGGGAATGGAATGGCGAATCAAAAGACACTCAAGTGCGCGCACTTACCTTGCCTCTGTGATGCGCGAAGTGGAGACGAATACTGCGGAGAAAGGTGCCGTGACGCGGGCAGCGACGGTGAGGAAATCGCATGTCACTGCAGCCATCCGGCGTGTCCACTCGCGTTTCGGCAGTTTGCTTCAGGCAGTGCCATTGACGCGGCCAACTAATAGCGGATCTGGCGGAGCCACCCCGTGATGCAGCCCCGTCGCAAGGAGACTTAATTGTGAAGCTTCTAAAACAGAGTTTGTCACTCTTGCTTTCTTGTTGTCTTGTGTTGGCCGCTGTGCCGGATGGGTTCGCCACTCAGGCAGATCAGTCCACCGCACCGCCGCCGACTCAGGCCCCGGAGCCGTCAGCGGTCCAGGCTGCGCCGCAGACGCCGGAACAGTTGCAGCAACTCGTCGCGCCGATCGCATTGTATCCCGATGCGCTGGTGGCACAGGTCCTCGCAGCGGCGACCTATCCCGATCAAATTGTGGAAGCAGACCGGTGGCTGCAGCAACATGGCGATCTTAAGGGCGAACAACTCGGCAAAGAAGTCGACACGCAGCCCTGGGATCCCAGTGTGAAGGCCCTCGTGGAATTTCCTTCGGTGCTCGCCAACATGGACAAAAATCTGTCGTGGACCTCGTCCCTCGGCGATGCTTACGTCAATCAGGAGCAGGACGTGATGAATGCTGTTCAAGTAATGCGCGACCGTGCGGAGAAGGCGGGCAACCTGAAAAGCACATCGCAGGAGAAAGTAAGTCAGCAGGGGCAAACCATTGTGATAGAGCCCGCCGATCCGGAGGTTGTTTACGTGCCTGAGTATAACCCGTGGCTCGTGTATGGAGGGCCCATCGGAATTTGGCCGGGCTGGTATTCGTATCCTGGACTCTACATTGGCGGCCCGGGAATCGCGTTTGGCCTCGGCTTTGGGATCGGCTTCTTTGACGGATTTGGCTGGGGCTGGGGACACTGGGGTTACGACTGGCGTGGTCATGGAATTCTCTTCGACCACCACGGCTACGTTTCCCACAGCAGAGTTTTCGCCAATCGCAACCACTTCAATCGTGCCGGTGGATTTCACGGAGGCGGTGGGTTTCATAGCGCCGGTGGTTTTCATGGCGGAGACGCCAGAGGCTTCGGCGGCGGCCAACATGGATTTGCGTCGCCACATGGCCAGTCTGGTACCCACTCAGGCGCATTCAGCGGCTTTAATCATGGAGGAGTTGCGAGAGGATTTTCGTCTCGTGGGCGGTCTAGCTTCGGCGGTGGCTTCCATGGAGGAGGTGGAGGTTTCCACGGAGGCGGTCATGGAGGCGGCGGTCATCGGTAGTTCGATTCAACTACCACAAACCAGGGTGATGATACGGAGAAGAACTCATGCACACAAGAAATATGAAGCTTGAAGGATTTAAAGTGAGACTTGCCTGGATGTTCGCATCCACCGTCCTCCTGCTGCTGATGGTCGGTCTTCTGCTGGTGGTGGTCGGCTATTTTGGATCGAGCTTTGCGCAGGGGGTACAACCGAAGACCTTCTCGTCTCCGGCTGAAGCCAGTAGCGCTCTGTTTCAGGCTGCGCAAAAAGAGGACGAGCCGGCTTTAGAAGCCATTCTTGGAGCAGGGAAGGAAGTCACTTCATCGAGTGACGACGTGGAGGACAAACTCGAACGCGAGCGGTTCAGCCAAAAATACCAGGAGATGCACCGTTTAGTCCGAGAGCCCGACGGGAGTACGGTACTATATATCGGCGCAGAAAATTGGCCCTTTCCGATTCCGCTGGTTTCAAAGAATGGCGCGTGGTATTTCGATTCCCAAACCGGCATGCAGGAAATCAAGTTCCGGAGGGTCGGAGAAAACGAGACCGCTGCGATCGAGGTCTGCAATGCGTTCGTCATGGCAAAGAAGCAGGGCGAGACAAAAGCTGCCGGTGAGGATGATTCGATCAATCAGTACGTCCAAGGCCTGCTTTCTGCTGGTGTGACGAACAGCGACAACGATGAGTCCTCTCCCTTTCACGGGTACTACTTCCGCATTTTGACTGACGCTGCTGCGGCCCGGAATAAAGGCGATGTTGCGGGCGGCAGCAAAAGAGGCGGCCTCATTTTGATAGCGTATCCCGCGGACTACCGGTCATCAGGAGTGAAAACCTTCATAGTCTCGCAGGATAGGGTGGTTTACGAAAAGGACCTCGGGCCGAACACCGCAACGGTCGCGCCAAGTATCAGAGCGCGCAATTCCAGTTGGCACGCTGCGGATTGAAATCCGCGACCGGTTTCTCGTCATGCGATTCGTCGGACGCACGAGCCGCCGAAAAAGAGCACCCATCGCATCGGCCTAGGCATCTCAAACAGAAAGGCATTTTGGAGATTGAATATGAACGAGAACACAACGCCTAGTCTATCGGCCGCCGGCAGCGGAACAATCTCGCTCGCTGGTGAACTCATGGTCAACCGTCTCGGCTTTGGGGCCATGCGCCTCACGGGCGACGGAATTTGGGGGCCACCGAAAGACTCCGCGGCGGCGATCGCCGTTCTTCGCCGCGCCGTCGAGCTAGGCATCAACTTTATAGATACGGCTGATTCCTATGGTCCTAATGTTAGCGAAGAGTTGATTGCCGAAGCCCTGGCGCCTTACCCCGCGGATCTTGTCATCGCAACCAAAGGTGGATGGGATCGTCCCGGGCCAAACCAGTGGACCCACGATGCCAGCCCCGCGCACTTGCGTGAAGCGCTAGAAGGCAGCCTGAAGAGACTGCGCCTCGACCGGATTGACGTCTACCAGCTGCACGCGCCCGATCCGGTGATACCTCTCGACGCGTCGATTGAAACCTTGGCCAACATGCAGATGGAAGGGAAGATCCGCCTGGTCGCGTTGTCCAACGTGACGGTCGAACACATCGAGCGTGCGCGAAAGATCGTGCCCATCGCCTCGGTTCAAAACCGATATAGCTTTGCCGATCGCGAATGGGACTATGTCGTGGATTATTGCGAACGCAACGGAATCGCGTTCATCCCGTGGTTCCCGCTGGGAGCAGGTACCGTGGCCAGCAAACTGCTGGAACGGATTGCGAAAGCCCGCCAGGTGAAACCCATCCAGGTCGCATTGGCGTGGCTGCTGAGGCGGTCCCCGGTTATGTTGCCCATCCCCGGGACTTCGTCGATTGCGCACCTTGAGGAAAACGTACAGGCGGCCTCTCTGCAGTTGGCTGAGGAAGAATGTCTGGAGCTTAACGGAATCGCTGCTCTAGCTTCTTGAAAGCACCAGCTTTCAATACTGGCCTGAAATTTTTTTGGTCGGAAACTGCAGCGAACGAATTAGCACGCGTGACCCTCGGGCAATGGGATTGCTTGGCAGTCTTCAAGCCGCGCACACGAGGCCAGGATCTCGAGTGAATAAAGTTCGCGGGCTGATCAGGAATAACGATGACGGGGCGTGTTTCCCTGCACTCCGCCCGCCGCGGTCGCTCGCGTCACCCAACTCATGCCTTGCTATTAGCGGTGTTGATTGTGGTCACGCCAAGTCTCGATGGGGGACAGGCGTCATCCGTGCGACAAGAAACGGCATCACTTTCTTCGACTCCAGTGCATGAAGGATCCGAAACAACCCGTTACACTCGATCCAGCTCGCGCTCTTAGATCAAG
Organism: Candidatus Acidiferrales bacterium; assembly: GCA_035603035.1. Lineage (GTDB taxonomy): Bacteria > Acidobacteriota > Terriglobia > Terriglobales > Acidobacteriaceae > Sulfotelmatobacter. Next base: position 8,177 of record DATNLE010000044.1, read on the forward strand.
TGCCGACCAGCCCGTGTCGCTTGCGAGTGCCCGACGCTACTTCCGAATTCCCGGCGAAACGTGAACCGGCTGCACCAGCGAGCAGTACCTCGGCTTTCACCTTTTTGTCCGCTGGTAGCAAGTTCAATCTCTTCTGAAGACCTCGTATTCCCCCCACACACTTCTGGGGGCTGGTTTTCAGGCGACTCTCGATCAAGCCCAGGGGCAATGGCCGCACTACGGTGGTGGAATGTAGGGTTGGGGGAAGCGATTTGGAGCGACTCTGGCGGACACGGAATCGCGCAGGGTTATCCAGACCTTTGCTCTGGCGACGATCTTGCATCAGGATCCTCGATACTTCTCCTCGCACAGGAGAACTCTCATTGCGCGGGTTGGTACGCCGCAACCAGAGTCGTAGTTACCAGGAAGGACGACGGCGATCCCGCATTCAACACCTCGGAGTTCCTGGGCTCTACTCACCAGTTCGCTAGGGAACAGCTACTATCCGGGTGATAACCGAAGCTTCGGGGAAACCATGAATCGCTTTGGTGGTGCGCTAAGCTCCGATGCGGTTAGCAACCTTCTACGCGAAATTGCGCCGGATAGGAAGTCTGGAGAATCGAGGAGAAGCTTCCTATTCCTGCCGACGATAAGCCTTAGCTGGGCCACGCCCTACACCTCCAGAGCTGGGTTATCGGAACGCTCAGTTGGATCCCAGCTGTCGAAATGTTGACGCTCTGTCAGTCGCATGCCTTTTCATCTGCGTTTCAGCCTGCCTTGCGAACCATCCATTTCACCGAAGTTGCTGAAAATACACACCTCAATTAGGGCGACCGATTGGAGAACAGCGTGCACTTTCACTCGGGAAAGAGGAGGCCAGCCATAATGCAAGCCATAGACGGTTACCGGGGAAACGAACAGCGCGTAGACGTTCGCGTCCCGGAAAACAAAACTGCGGAGATGCAGGACGTTCTCGCGCGCTATCTGCCGATGTTTTACAAAAAGGCGTTTCGACAGCTGGGCAACTCAGCCGACGCCGAAGATGCGGTTCAGGACGCCCTGTTGTCCGCTTTCAAGCATCTGGACCAATTCAAGGGGCAGGCTCAGATGTCAACGTGGTTGACCTCCATCGTCACCAATTGTGCACGGATGCAATTACGCAGACGCCCGCGCCTGGCGCACGTGTCGATCGATGAGCGATTCGGGGAGCAGCAGGAGCATGCCGTGTCAGAACGCTTGCCCGCCCGCGGACCGAGTCCTGAAGACGGGTATCGGGAGTCGGAATTGCATGGGCACCTTAAGCAGTACTTAGCAGAGCTTTCGCCTCCGTTGCGCAGAGCATTCGAGTTGCGCGACCTGGATGAACTGACCACGAGCGAGGCGGCGCGCATTTTGGGAGTGGCGGAGGGAACCGTGAAGGCCCAGGTCTCTCGCGCTCGCGCTAAGTTGCGGCGATTAATGCGCCGCACGCTCGAGGCACAGCGCCGTCCAACGCCGGCTTCCACCGTCGTGGCCCTCGTTAGAAGAAAGCAAGACAGGAGTGGTGCAGATCATGAAAGCGCCGCGGTGTTGGTCTAAATAAAACCGGATCAAAGGTGGCGAGTTTCAACCGCTCGTCGTAGGCAGGCCGGAAAGAACCTTTATGTGGATTGTTTGACTTGCATTACGGCGGCCCTACACATTCGTAGTGATGTCGATCCTGATTCTGATCATGGGTGGTGTTGCCATTGTTCGTACTCCAACCGACATCCATCTTTCCGACCATTGACATTCCAGTCCTCAGCATTATTTGGAGCGTTAACGGGTCTCGTCCCAGAGGACAAAGTTCGAAAAACCGTGGAGTCCTATCGAGAGCAAGCACAAGCCAGTACTGCAGACTTGGCGACGGTCAATCTCGGTATGTACGCGGATCTGGCCGTCGATTACTTCAGGCGCGCAGCCTGGATGCCGAGGAACAACTGCTCAAACTCAACGGTTACGGAGTACGAGCAGGCGCTGGAGTTGAATGAAAGCCGCTCCAGGGAGGAATTGCCTCAGAAGTAGAAGTGGAGCAGGCGAAGACTCAACTGCAGACTACCCGGGCACAGGCGATTGGTGTCGGGGTCGTGGCGCTCCAGCCCGCCCTCGATCCTTCAGTCACTCGTTATAAGGGTGGGCTTTCAAGTTATCTCGAAGTGGTCACAGCGCAGAGTGCCGCGCTTTCAGATGAGGTGACTGCAGTGAATATTCTGGGTCGCCGCAGGGCGGACACTGTATTACAGGTTCAAGCCCGCGGCGGCGGGTGGGACCGGTCGACTCTGCCGCCGAGATGTTGCGGCAAGCTCGCGAACAACACAACGGCAATTGATCAGGAGCCGACTCTACTGTTGAACCTACGAACTGGTGGCTTTAAACAACTTCGTGAGACTGTTTATATCGGCTGCGCCTGCGTCGCCGATCACAAAATAGCGGAGCCCGCCCTGGCTCCAGGTTGCCAGGTTGAACGAGAGCTCTTTTTTCACGCCGGTATTATCACCCCATTTGCCCCGCATCGCTTCTTCTTGGAACACGAACACAGAAATCTCGTGTTTCCGCACAGTGTAGATCAAATGTGCTCCGGGAGTTTGACCGAGATACGTCATGCGGCCTCCAAGAAGGGAAAACTCGGTGTTCTGAACTTCCGGCAAATCGAAGCTGAAGGGGATCTTGCCTTGAAACCAAGGCTTTACTGTGTGGCGATCGGTGGACAGCACATCGACTCGCGAGGGGCTGGCTAGCGCCGCGACGTGCAGGTCGGCGACTTCGCTGTAAGCCTGTTCTCTGCGGGATCGCTGCACTCCCACGTAGGTTGAAAGCAAGCCCGCGACCACGACGACCGATAGTGCCGCCGCCAATGCCCAGGTTAGACGGAAACTGCGGCGCGGTTTTGTTGCGATGGAAGCTTGCACCCTGCGCCGAAAGTCAGGGGTCGGAGCAAACCGTTTTCCGGCTGCCTGAATATTGCGTTTCAACTGAACGCGCGCCAGAGCATCTGCCGCGCAGGCAGGGCAACTCTGCACATGCGAGCCAAAGGCGCGCATCTCCTCAGACGGAAGCTCACCATCGAGGTAGGTATCGAGTCTTGCCTTCCAAGCATCACAAGGCACGGTTTGTCCCCTTTGCAATCGGCGCCGCAGTACTTCCTTCTCGAACCTGAGGGCGAAGGCGGTCGCGTAACCCTTTTCTCGCACGGGATAAACGTGACATCACCGTGCCTACAGGAATGGAGAGAGTTTCTGCAATCTCCTGATACGACATCTCCTCCACCTCACATAAAAGGAGGATCTCGCGGAAATACCCCGGCAGTTCGTCGATGGCGCTCTGCAACAGTTCGCGGTTCGCGCGTTCAAACAGAATCGTTTCTGGCGTGACACACTCAACCGCCAGTTCAGCTCCATCTTCCTCGGGCTCAAGAGGTACAGTCATTGTCACTTTCAACCCAGTCCGGGAGGTCAAAAACGTGTTGCGCAAGATGCGATACATCCATGCCCGAAAATTAGTTCCCAACTGGAAAGACGAAAATCCTTTCAACGCCTTAGCGTAGGTTTCCTGGACCAAGTCTTCGGCTTCCTCGCGATTCTGAGTAAGCCAGTGAGCGAAGTTGTACAACTGATCGAAGAGCGGCATCGCCAGTTCTTCGAACGAATCGAGTTGAAGGTCCGCTCCTGACACGTCCACAAGAGTAAACCAGCTGGCGGCCGCTTTATTCCCTCACACAGACAATAATTCCGAGGCATAAGCACCTGCCCCTGCTTACGTTTACCGTTACCTCGCCTGGAATGTCTCGGACGTCTCATTCGTGGAGGATCGTCCGATCATCCTTTCCCGTTGCCTTAGGGGACCTCACCTGTGGCAATCCATATTCCGCTGTACGTCGTTTGCCTGCTTCCTGCCATCTCTTGAGAGAAGAAGGGTTGAGAGGAGAAGGGTTAAGGAGGACCGATGCCAGAGAAACCAAATCCATATGCCCACGTCCGCGCTGCCAAAGTTCGTCTCAGATAGCGTTGAGCTGCCCAGCTTGCCGATGGAGCCTCTTAAAATGGAGCGTGCCACGACCGGGGCAAAGCCTGGACGAGCGGCTAACATTAGAAGATGAGATATGGCTAGCCAAAATGAACATCAGTTTCGGGACTTCGCGCCGCAATGCACGCAGAGTCCCCAGCGCCGAGGTCGGCAACGGGTAATTGGGCGCGCCATCGAGGGGGATCCCGCGGCAACGGGAAATGGCGATCGAGGGTTTCGCGCCCTGCCAAGCCTGCCGCTCAAGGTCGATTCGTACGCTCCTGGTTTTGTTGTGCCGCGTAGAGAAATACGGCGGCGAAAACGCCCATACTATACAACCACGCTACGAGTACAACCACGCTACGATACAACCACGCTAGGAGCCCATCCCCGTTCCGGATAGGTTAACATTGCCTGCGTGAGCCCTTTCTATAAGAGTTGTGACGCGAATCTATGACGGAAATCTCGGGCAACGGATACCTCGTTGGTGTGGACGTGGGCGGCACAAAGGTGGCGGCCGGTCTGGTGAACGCGGATGGCGAAATCAGCTTCCAGATGCGCACTCCCATGGCCGCCAATAACGCTGCGGCCGGTTTAGCGGCAGTGATTTCGGCGATCGACGCGGTGCGGGCCGCAGCCCATTCTCACCCCGGGGCAGGATCGATTTCCGGGATTGGAATCTGCGCTCCGGGACCGCTCGATCCGCGGACCGGAATTGTCATCAATCCTCCAAATCTGCCGGCCTGGCGAAATTTCCCACTCGCAGCCGAGATATCAAAAATCTACAGCTTGCCGGTTCGAGTCGACAACGACGGCAATGCAGCTGCGCTGGCGGAGGCTTTGTGGGGTGCTGGGCGGGGCTTTAGCAACGTCTTCTGCGCCACCATCGGCACCGGTATCGGAACCGGAATTGTATTCGATCGCCACATTTATCACGGCCGCACCGGCGCCGCCGGTGAGGGTGGGCATATGACCATCGACTACCGAGGCCCGCGTTGCGGATGCGGCAAGAGAGGCTGTATCGAGGTTTTCGCGTCCGGCCCGGCCATTGCCCGCCGAGCGTCGGAAAGAATAGCTGAGTCGAATCGTGCCTCGACAATTCTGGATGAGGCCGGAGGTCGGTCAGACCGCATCAGCAGTGAGATGGTGGGACGAGCTTACGCTGCAGGGGATCTGCTGGCCAAAGAAATCTTACAAGAGACCGCGCTGTTTCTGACTGTTTGGTTGGGGAATATCGTGGACTTGCTTGAGCCTGACGTAATGATTCTGGGAGGAGGCGCGGCGTCCATGTTGCTTCCATTCTTCGATGAGATCCGAGATCAGCTTCCTACCTGGAGTGTAAATTCGCATTGTCAGGACATTCTCCTGATCTCAGCTCACTACGGCGCGGACGCCGGCATTGCGGGAGGCGCAGCGCTTTGCCGGACGTGAACGATCTCCCTGCGTACTTCCTGCCAGCCGCAGCCAAAAGACTCTAACTTCACCGGCCGTGTGTAACGTTTGAGCAATGATCAGCACTATCTCATTGTGCGCGAAAAGTCTTTTCCGATCGAATCTATGAGACAGAAATGGTTCGGCGGAAGAGAAAAGATTAATGCTTGACTCCGGTTTCGGCTTGTGATAAACCCTTGCACCACGGCTCGTAAGGGGTAGACGGCGGCCGTTTCCCCGTTTCGATGGTCCCCCCGGACTAATATGCTCCGCACCACTAGCTGAGTGGACTGTGGTTGTCCGACGCATTAGTTCCTTCAGAATTCGATCCGACAGATAGAACCAGATAAGGGAGAATACATGGCTAAACAAAGTACACAGCACAAGTTGGACCGGGTGCGTCCGCCCCGTGTCCAGATTACTTATGACGTAGAGACAGGCGGGGCCATTGAAATAAAGGAACTGCCGTTTGTGGTGGGTGTCCTGGGAGACTTCACCGGCGTCCCGGAACAGCCCCTACCTAAGCTAAAGGAGCGGCGGTTTGTCGAGGTGACGCCGGACAACTTCGATTCTGTCCTGGAGAGTATGAAACCTCACTTGGCGTTTGCCGTGGAAAACAAGCTTAGCGAAGATTCCAATGCCGGACAGATCAAAGTGGATTTGCGCTTTAGGAGCCTCGAGGACTTCGAGCCTGAACAGGTTGCGCGGCAGGTGAAGCCTCTGAAGGAACTGCTGGATCTAAGGACCCGCCTGAACGATTTGAAAGGCACTCTGCAGACTAACGAGAAGCTGGATGAAGCCTTGCTGGAAGCGGTGAGTCAGACGGAGAAGTTGGACAAGCTGAAGACGGAAGTTGGCGAGAAGGAGGAGAGCAATGGCTAAAACCATGGTGGAAGAAAAGGGTGCTGCCGGGACAGTAGCGGTGGAACAGACGAGCCTTCTCGACCAAATTGTGGAACAGGGGCGGTTTACTGATTCCAGCACGCGGGAGCGGGGCAAGAGCCTCATTAAGGAGTTCGTCTCCCAAGTGCTCGAAGGGTCGATGACGATAGGGCGCGATGCTGACCAGATGATTACGGCCCGGGTTGCTCAAATTGATCACCTTATCTCTATCCAATTGAATGAGGTTCTCCATCACCCTCAATTCCAGAAGCTTGAAGGCACATGGCGGGGGCTCAAGTATCTGCTCGACCAGTCCGAAACCAGCACGCTGTTGAAAATTCGTATCCTTAATGCCTCGAAGAAGGAATTGCTGCGCGATCTGCAGCGGGCGCCCGAATTCGACCAGAGCGCTATGTTCAAGAAGGTATATGAGGATGAATATGGCATATTCGGCGGCGAACCCATCGGCGCTCTCGTCGGTGACTACGAATTCAGCAAACATCCTGAGGACATGGAGTTGCTGGAAAAGGTCTCGCAGGTAGCCGCCTCGGCACATGCGCCATTTCTTTCCGCGGCCTCTCCCGAGTTGCTGAATTTGCCAAGTTTCACCGGACTCGACCAGCCTCGCGACGTCGGCAAGATCTTCGACAGCACCGAGTACGCCAAGTGGAAAAGCTTCCGTGAAAGCGAGGACTCGAAATACGTCTGCCTGACTTGTCCCCGCATTTTGATGCGCCTCCCTTATGGCAGAGATACCAAACCGGTGGAGGGATTTAATTTCGAAGAAGGAGTGGACGGTACCGATCACGAAAAATACCTGTGGGGCAACGCTGCCTACGCGCTCGCGTCCAGAATGACGCAGGCTTTTTCGACTTACGCCTGGTGCGTAGCCATCCGAGGAGTCGAGGGTGGCGGTTTGGTCGAAGGGCTTCCTTCCCACACCTTCCGCACAGACGAGGGAGACGTTGCGCTCAAGTGCCCGACCGAGATCGCTATCACCGACCGCCGCGAGAAGGAGCTTGCGGATCAAGGATTAGTGCCGCTCGTTCATTGCAAGGGTACCGACAAAGCGGCCTTCTTCAGCATTCAATCCTGCAATAAGCCTAAGCTTTACGACAGTGATTCGGCCACGGCGAATGCCCGTATCTCGGCGCAACTGCCCTATATGATGGCCACCTGCCGGTTCGCTCATTACCTTAAGGCCATGATGCGCGACAAGATCGGTAGCTTCATGTCCCGCGACGACTGTTGGCGCTTCTTGAATGTCTGGATTAACAGGTACGTAACGCAAGACGACAAAGCCAGTCAGACGACCAAGGCCAAGTATCCCTTGCGGGATGCGCGCGTGGATGTCGAGGAGGTCAAGGGCAAGCCTGGCGTATACCGGGCGGTCGCTTATCTCAAACCGCACTTCCAGCTAGACGAGCTGAATGTTTCTCTCCGACTTGTGGCTGAGTTACCGGCTGCGGCAAAGAGATAACCCGGCTCCAGTTGTGGGAGTTTCAAACAAGGTCCTGAGGGGTCCTTGATTTTCAAAAATGAATGAGGAGGAATTGCAATGGCAAGTGACTATTTTCTGTTAATAAACGGAGTGACGGGGGAATCGCAGGCAGTGGGGATGCCTGCGGGCAACATTGAGCTCGATAGTTTCTCGTTTGGCGCCTCAAACCCCGCTGACGTCGGGGGAGGAGGTCTGTCCGCCGGGAAGTGTTCGTTGTCGGACTTTAGTTTCTCGTGCTCGCTGGATTCTTCCAGCTGGCAGATTTTGAATAATCTGTACGCCGGCACGCACATCAGTTCGGTGGTTTTTACCGGCCGCAAGGCGGGAGGCGGCGGAACGCCCTACAATTACTTGGTGGCCACCTTAACTAATTGCTACATCACCAGCCATAGTACAGGCGGCGGCTCGAGCGGGATGCCGACTCAAAGCGTGAGCTTAGCGTACGAACAGATTCAGTTCGACTATTTTACCCAGGACACGTCCAGCGGCGCGACCAAGTCGGCTGGTATCGCGATTTACAACATTGGACAAGGGCAGCAGACGAAGGGCTAGAACGATTCAAACGAAGATGCTTCTGGAATCCGGCAGGCGTCTTCATGGTCGAATTCGACTCGATCATGAAGATGCCAGCACCGGGTCGTCTGCGCAGTTGATCAATTGCGCTAATCGGTAGGATTGAGTAGTTTGTCCACGCTGGAGGGTTTCCGGCGCGGAGCGTATGCCATGAATGCTCAAGAACTATATCGAGCGGGGCGTCTCGGAGAGGCTCTGAAAGTTTTGAGCGGTGAAGTGAGGGACAACCCCACCGACGCTCGCCGCCGCACCTTTCTGTTCGAACTCCTGTGCTTTGCCGGTGAATACGCTCGAGCCGATAAGCAGCTCGAAGTGTTGGCACAGGCGGGGCCCGAAACCGAAATTGGGGTGCTTCTGTACCGCAGCGCACTATTCGCGGAGCGTCAGCGCCAGGATCTGTTCAACACTGGCGAGTATCCCAACAAGGTCGTCCTGCCCGAGCGTGGTGGGGTAATCAACGGCAAGTCTTTCAAATCTTTTGCGGACGCCGATCCGCGGATCGGCGCCAGGCTGGAACTGTTCGCGGCAGGCACTTATTTGTTGCTTCCCTTCGAACACATCGCCTCCATTCACATTATGCCCCCGAAGCGGCTGCGCGACCTCTTGTGGACACCGGCTGCAGTTCGTACCACGCCTTCGTTTAAGGGGACCGAACTCGGTGAAGTGCTGCTTCCAGCACTGGCGCCATTCTCGTGGAGGCATTCCGACGACGCGGTTCGGCTGGGACGATCCACCGTGTGGGAACTGAGCGAAGGCTACGACGATCAAATTCCCTTTGGCCAGAAAATGTGGCTGGCGGATGACGAGGAAATCCCGTTCCTCGAGCTCCGCTCTCTCGAGTTCAACGCAGCCCCCGTGCCCGTCTGACCTATCATGCCCTTTCCCGAAGATTTGCTGAATCCTATCGACGGCCCCAACCCCAGCGGCGTTAACCTGCGTTACGATCCGGTCTATGACAAGATCAAAGAGGCGCGCCGCGAAGAAGATCACCCCCCGCCCGGCATGGCCGAACGAGACCGGAAAGTCGCGGACAATTCGCTGGTCATCAAGCTTACAAAAGAAGTCCTTGCTAATAAGACTAAAGACCTGCAGCTTGCCGTCTGGCTTACCGAGGCTCTACTCAAACAGACTGGTTATGGGGGACTGAGGGATGGTCTCGCCCTGTGTTATGGGCTGACAGACAAGTTCTGGGAGACCGTCTATCCCGAACTTGAAGATAGCGACGCTCAGGCTCGAGGAGCTCCGCTGGGTTTTCTTGGAACCAGGCTTGAAATCCCTTTGAAGATGGTCCCGGTTGTCGAGAAGGCGACCTACGGAACGTTCGACTTTCAGCAGTCCCGCGAAGTTTCCTACGAGGACCAGTGTAAGACCGACGATGCCAAGAAGAAGCGTGCCCAACTCATTAAGGATGGCAGGCTCGCACCGGAGGTCTTTGACAAAGCTTTCGAGGAGACTCCCAAGAAATTCTACGCGCAGGCTGAGAAAGACCTGGATGGTAGCCTGCAGATACTCAGGCAGCTAAGAGACGCCTGTGACGCGAAGTTTGTCGACGAAGGTCCATCCTTTGGCCCGCTCCAGTCGGCATTGGAAGCTACACGCCACGTCGTCCATGGCTTTCTTCAGAAGAAGCGGGAAAAAGAGCCTGACCCGATTGAGGAGGTTGCGCCTGGGGCAGGGGTTGAAGGGGGCTCCGATGCTGCGGCGGGCGATGCGGCTTCCGCGCCGGTTCGGGTCGGTGTCCTACTCTCGGTTGAAACATCGTCCGAGCCTCCCGATCGCGTGGAGGCGGTGCGCAAAATCGCCGAAGCGGCGGCTTTTCTGCGACGGCGTGAGCCCCGGAGTCCGGCCTCTTATTTGATGCTCCGCGGACTACGCTGGGGCGAGTTGCGCGCCGCCATTGACCGGGCGGATCCCACCCAGTTCGAAGCTCCGCCCACAGAACTTCGCAAGCACTTGAAGCGCCTGAGCCTTGGCCGAAAATTTGAAGACTTGCTGGAGGCCGCGGAAAGCGCAATGGCTCTCCCCTGCAGCCGGGCGTGGCTGGATCTGCAGCGGATGGTGGTCGAGGCCTGTGAGGCGCTCGGCAGCGACTATGAGGCAATTGCCCGGGCGATTCGCTCGGAACTGAAAGCGCTCATCGCCGACTGTCCGCAACTGCTCGACGCCACCTTAATGGACGATACGCCCGCAGCTAACGCCGAGACCCGCGCCTGGCTAAACGGCCTGAGCCAGCAGGGTGCGCCTGCACAGGACGCAGCGGGAGCGTCTTCCGCCAACGGCGCCGGTCGCAACGGTTTCGCATCGCGCTGGCCGGGACAAGCTCCTGATGTGTACGCCGCAGCCTTGCAGGCCCTGCGCGAAGGCCAGGAGCGAAAAGCTTTTGAAATTCTGCAACAGGATGTTGGACGGCTGCGTTCCGGCCGAGAACGCTTCCGTCGCAAGATGCAATTAGTGGAAATGTGTGTTTCAACCAGTAAACAGAATGTTGCGCAGCCCATTCTGGACGACCTGGCGGCCATGATAGAAACCCACAAACTCGACGAGTGGGAGGATCCTGGGCTGGTCGCGGCCGCGCTGGGCACGATCATGAAACTGAGCCTGCGAATTCAGGCAGATAAAGCTCAGCAGCAGAAAATCTTCGAGCGCATCTGCCGGCTCGATCCCGCGCAGGCCCTCGGGGACGGGAAGTAGCCCATGCCCAGGCGTGACATAGTCGGTCCGGTCACACTCTCCGTGCTTGACCGTCTCATCGATCGGGATCCGAAGGTCAGTTCAGAACTACCTCTGAGCCGGGCACAGTCTTTGCGCGAACTGAAGTTAGGGATCAAGCGCGACCTGGAATGGCTGCTCAACACGCGGCGAACCATCGAACCCGCTCCCGAGTCAGCGCGCGAAACCGCGAGATCGGTTTACCAGTACGGATTTGCCGACATATCCTCCAAGTCACTGCTTTCGAGCCGGGACCATAACGAACTAGTGCGAGAAATGGAGTCGGCTATCGCCATATTCGAGCCCCGGCTGAAGCATGCAAGAGTGCGAATGGAGCGCGTGGAGGGCGGCTATCGCGCACTGCGTTTTGTAATCGAAGGCATGCTTTGCATGGATCCGGCGCCCGAGCCCGTCCGCTTCGACACCGTGCTGGAACTGGGCAAACGCGCCTACGAAGTCAAGGGAGAAGACAGTGCGCAATGAGCTGAGAAATTACTACGAAAGCGAGCTCACGTTTCTGCGCCAGATCGGAGCGGAATTCGCCGACAAGTACCCCAAGATCGCCTCGCGCCTGCTGCTCGAACCAGAGCGTTGTGAAGATCCCCACGTCGAGCGCCTGATCGAATCATTTGCGCTACTGGCGGCGCGGGTGCATTTGCGCATCGACGATGACTTCCCTCAGATTACTGAGGCTCTGCTCAACATCTTGTACCCGCACTATCTCTGCCCGATCCCTTCCATGTCGGTTGCGGAATTTCACACCGACCCGGAGCGCGGGAAAATGACGAGCAGTCTGCAGGTTCCGAAGGGGACTGTGCTTTATTCCCGCCCGGTCGAAGGAGTTCCCTGCAAGTTTCGAACCTGCTACGACACCACTCTGTGGCCCATGAAGGTTTCGCAAGCCCAGTGGCTGTCGCCGGATCGTCTCACCCCAACCCTCCGGTCCTCCGACGCGGCCGTGTTGCGGGTAGAGATTGAGTGTTTTCCGGATGTTACTTTCGACAAGCTCGCGCTGGATAGTCTGGCTTTCTATCTGAACGGAGAGAGTGCGGTCATCCACACACTCTATGAGTTGCTGTGCCGGAACTGCACTCGCATTCTGGTGCGCGATCCCGCGAATACAAAGGCGCCGCCGCGGGAGCTACCGGTGCGCAAGCTTCGCCCCATGGGGTTCGCAGAAGATGAAGACGTGCTCCCCTATCCCCACCGGTCGTTTGTCGGATACCGACTGCTCCAGGAATACTTCGCTTTCCCCGAAAAATTTTTCTTCCTCAGTCTGAACGGACTATCTGCGCTGCAAGGCACTGGACTCAAGTCCAAGGCTGAAATCCTCTTCCTGATTGCTCCCTTTGAGCAGGACGGCCAACATCAGCGGCTCGAAGTGGCGGTGGAGGCGAAAACGCTCCGCCTGGGCTGTACTCCGATTATCAACCTGTTTGGTCAAACCGCAGAGCCTATCCTCGTTGACCAGACGCGATACCAATATCCGGTCATTCCCGATGCACGCCGCCGCCAGACCATGGAGGTTTACTCGGTAAATGAAGTTGTCAGCACTGACCCGGATTCCCACGAGACGGTTACCTATCATCCTCTGTACTCCCGCCGGCATGGACTTCAGGATTCCAGTCCCGCTTATTGGTACACCACGCGGCTTCCTTCCAACCGCAAGGGTGACGAGGGAAGCGATGTTTTCGTTTCTCTGGTGAACCTCGCAGCCGCTCCGATGGAACTGGATTACGACACCGTGACGGTTCGCTGTACCTGCACCAACCGCGATCTCGTGACCCGGCTGCCTTTCGGCAGCGAGAGTGGCGATTTTGAAATGGCAGGAGCGGCCTCCATCAAACGAGTTGTCGCTCTGCGCAAGCCGACTCGAACGCTGCGGCCTCCCTTGGATGGCAAGACTCTCTGGTGCCTCACCTCGCACCTCTCGCTGAACTATCTTTCTCTAGTGGACGAGGGCAAGGAGGCATTGCAGAAAATTCTCGATCTTTATGATTTCTCCGACTCACCTGACGTCAAGAAGCAGATTGGAGGAATCACGTCGGTGGACGCGCGCCGGCATTTCACGCGCGTGATCTCTGAGCATGGCATCAGCTTTGCGCGCGGCACGCGAGTGGAAATGGAATTCGATGAGGAACAATTCAGCGGTGGCGGTGCGTATCTGTTTGCCAGCGTGCTCGAAAAGTTCTTCGGCCTTTACGTGTCCATGAACAGTTTTAGTCAACTGGTGGCCCGAAGCCGCCAGCGAAAGGAGCCCTTGGGCGAGTGGCCTCCGAGAGCGGGACAAGCGATATTGATCTAAAAGCGTCTGACTTAGGCGAATCTGTGGTCGGCGAAAAGCTTCGGCAGGAGCCGTTCCGCTTTGATTTCTTTCAGGCGGTGCGTCTGCTCGAAAAGTTTTTCCCCGAGCGCACGCCGGTCGGAAGGTTTGCGCATCCCTCCCGTGAAGTGGCGCGCTTCGGGGTTCACAATTCGCTCGCGTTCCCCGCCAGCCAGATTCAGTCGATGGAATGGCCCGAGGACGGAGCCCCGACCATGACCGTAAATTTCATGGGTCTTACCGGTCCCGAGGGCACGCTCCCCAATCCTTACACCAGTTTGATCATCGAGAGGGCGCGTGCTTCCGACGGAGCTCTCCGCGACTTTCTCGACGTTTTCAACCACCGCTTCATTTCTCTTTTTTATCGCGCGTGGAGAAAGTACCGGTTCGACGTGTCAGCCGAGCGGGACGAGCGTGACCGTTTTTCCCGCCACCTTCTCAGCTTTCTGGGTTTGGGTACGGATGGATTACAGGACCGCCTCGCGGTCCCGGACGACAGCCTCGTTTATTATTCCGGCCTTCTATCGCAGCATCCCCGATCAGCGCAAGCTCTGTGCCAGATTCTTACCGACTACTTTGCGGTGCCAGTCAAGATCGAACAGTTTTCGGGAGGATGGTACCGCCTGGATCCAGCCACGCGCTGCTGCTTTTCCGAAGGGGCTGGCGACAGCGAATGCCTGGGTCTCGGAACCGTTGTCGGCGACGAAGTTTGGAACCAGCAATCCAAAATACGGGTCATTCTCGGTCCGTTGAGCCTGGAAAAATATCTGGAATTTCTTCCCGACGGCTCCAACTGGGAGCCTCTGCGATCCTGGGTAAGATTTTTTTCCAACGAAGAATTAGATTTTGAAGTCAAGCTAATCCTCGAACGTGAAGAGGTGCCAGCCTGCGAATTGGGGGCGGACGACGCGTCCGGCCCGCAATTGGGCTGGGTGTCATGGTTGAAATCAATGCCTCTTGGGCGTGATCCGGACGATACCATCCTCGCGGTTGAGGCGGAACAAGGAGGACGAACGTGAATCTGAAAGCTTTGATCGGCAAACTGAACGACTCGACTCGCGGCGCCATGGAGGCCTCTGCCGGACTGTGCCTGGCGCGCACCCATTACGATATCGAGGTTGAACATTTCCTCCTGAAGCTGCTCGATTCCTCGAACAATGATGCGGCCGCGATTTTCAAACATTTCGAGTTGGACACCTCCCGGTTCTCGGGGGAACTGTTCCGCGCACTCGACCGCTTGAAGTCGGGCAATGCGCGCACGCCCGCATTGAGCCCGACGCTCATCAAGATGATGACGGAGGCGTGGACTCTAGGCTCAATCGACTATGGGGCGGGACAGGTGCGGACCGGCTTCACCATCCTGGCCTTGGCAACGAATGGCGAACTTATGCGCCTAATGCGCGAGGTGAGCCGCGAATTCCAAAAGATCCAGGCTGATGCACTGAGCAAGGATTTCTTCGCAATCGTTGCCAGCTCAAGCGAAGAGACCCAGTCTGCTGCGGCTTCTTTCGGTGGGGCCGGTGCACCTGCGACTGGAGCGCGACCCGGTGGCAAGACTCCGAACCTTGATCAGTTCACCATCAACCTCACGGAGAAGGCGAAGACCGGAAAAATCGACCCCGTGTTGGGACGTGATCTCGAAATCCGCCAGGTCGTCGACATCTTAATGCGTCGCCGGCAGAATAATCCGATTTTGACGGGCGAAGCCGGTGTAGGTAAGACGGCCGTGGTCGAAGGTTTTGCCATACGGGTTGCCGACGGAGATGTGCCTCCGCCGCTGCGCAACGTAACCATTCGGACTTTGGATCTGGCATTGTTGCAGGCGGGAGCGGGAATCAAAGGCGAATTCGAGAATCGCCTCAAGGGTTTAATCGAGGAAGTCAAAGCCTCACCAACACCTATCATCCTTTTCATCGATGAGGCGCACACCATGATCGGCGCTGGAGGACAGGCTGGTCAGGGCGATGCCGCCAATTTGCTGAAGCCCGCCTTGGCGCGCGGCGAATTGCGTACCATTGCCGCCACCACCTGGTCCGAGTACAAGAAATATTTCGAAAAGGATCCCGCGCTGGCGCGACGTTTCCAAGTGGTGAAGGTGGAAGAACCCATCGAAACTCAGTGCATGACCATGCTGCGCGGCATCGTACCTTCGCTGGAAAAACATCACAAAGTCCGTATCCTCGATGAGGGATTAACCGCTGCCGTTCACCTGTCGCATCGCTATCTGGCTGGACGCCAGCTTCCCGATAAAGCCGTCAGCGTCCTGGACACGGCCTGCGCGCGCTTGGCCCTTGGACAGAGTGCCACGCCGCCCGCGATAGAAGACTGCGTTCGGCAACTCGATGACCTGGCGGTTCAGCAGCGCATTCTGGAACGCGAAGCAGCCGTCGGCTCAGACCATGGCGTGCGTCTCGAAGAGATTGCGAGTAAGAAATCAGAAGTTGAAAGCAGTTTGGCCAACTTACGCACGCGCTTCGATAAAGAAAAAACACTAGTCATTCGGATCCGCGATTTGCGCGCGCAACTCGAGGGCTCCATCTCGGCTCATGCCGAGGTTACTCCGAGTGGAAACGGCTCCGGCGGGCACGCAGCCAATATCGCGACTCCAGCCGCTACGGCTGGCGATGGAATGAGCGCATCCTCTCCTCGGACGGCGACTGCCGTGGCGGAAGCGCCGCCGGTATCTGACCTCAGTGCCGCGCGCGTCGAACTGGCACAGGCTGAGGCCGACCTCGCTGCCCTTCAGGGTGAGACGCCAATGATTCGAGTGGCGGTCGATGCCCAGATCATCGGTGAAGTCATCTCCGCGTGGACCGGAATTCCCGTCGGGAAAATGATGAAGGATGAAATATCAACCGTCCTCTCGCTGCCTGCGTTTCTCGGCCAACGAGTCATCGGACAGATGCACGCGCTTGAAATTATCGGCCAGCGAATCTCCACCTCACGCGCCCGCCTCGACGATCCCAATAAGCCCATCGGTATTTTCATGTTGGTCGGTCCTAGCGGGGTAGGGAAGACCGAAACGGCGCTGGCGCTGTCTGACCTTCTTTATGGGGGTGAGCGCAACCTGATTACCATCAATATGTCGGAGTTCCAGGAAGCGCACACCGTGTCCACCTTAAAGGGTTCGCCCCCAGGCTACGTCGGTTATGGCGAAGGCGGTGTCCTTACGGAAGCGGTGCGGCGTCGGCCCTATTCGGTAGTGCTGCTCGATGAAGTCGAAAAAGCTCATCCTGACGTGATGGAACTTTTTTATCAAGTCTTCGACAAGGGGATGATGGAGGACGGCGAAGGCCGGGAGATCGACTTCAAGAACACCATCATCATCCTCACCACAAATGCCGGCACCGACACCATGGCAAAGTTGAGTGCTGACCCGGAAACGATGCCGAGCCCGGAAGGGCTGGTGAAGGCGCTCAAGCCGGAGCTAAATAAAATATTCAAACCTGCTTTTCTTGGACGCCTCGTGATCATCCCGTATCTTCCGATCCGCGATGAGAACATGAAACTGATCATTAATCTGAAGCTGGGCAAGATACAGAGGCGGATTCAAGAAAATCATAAGATCGCTCTTTCCTATGACGGGGCCCTGGTGGATGAAGTCGCGAAGCGCTGCACCGAAGTCGAGAGCGGTGCGCGAAACGTGGATAACATCTTGACGAATACGCTGCTGCCGGAAATTTCGCGGCAGTTACTGGGGCGCATGGCAGAAGGCGAATCCATGGAACGCATACATGTGGGCGTCGGCAGCGACGGAGCCTTCGTCTACCAGTAAACCATTTGGGGATGATGCTGACGTAGTTGTCAAAGTATCGTGAGCGCCTTGTGCAGTGGTTGCGGCACTCTAAAGGAAGGATAGGTTCGTGGGAGACGCATCGTACAGTCAACTGCACCGGCTGCTGGCTCTGGACACTCCATTGGGAAAGGACGTGCTTCTCTTGCAGAGCCTGAGCGGACACGAGGGAATTTCCCGCCTGTTCAGTTACGAACTGAACCTGCTGGCCTACGAACACTCTTCCATTTCTTTCAAGGACATTGTCGGGCAGAAAGTTACCATCACCATCCAGTTGCCAGATGGCAGCCCGCGCTACATTAATGGTTATGTCAGCCGGTTTAGGCAGGGCGATACGGATGACCGCATGTTCACCCACTACCGCGCCGAAGTCGTCCCCTGGCTGTGGTTCCTCACTCGTCAGGCCGATTGCCGAATCTTCCAGAACCTGACTCCGCCCGACATTATCAGCCAGGTCTTTAATCTCTTTGCCGTGAAGGACTTTCGCACCAGCCTGAAGGCGGCCTACCCTCAGCTCGATTACTGCGTTCAGTATCGCGAAACATCTTTCAATTTCATTTCCCGGCTGATGGAAGAGTACGGAATCTTCTATTACTTCGATCACACCGTCCAAGGGAAGCACACTATGGTGCTGGCAGATCAGTCGAGCGCCCTTCCCGTATGTTCTAGTTCTCCGGTCAGCTACGATACCGTGGTGGGGGGCCTGGATGATCCAGAAGCGGCTAGCGATTGGCATGTTGAGCAGGAACTGCGCACCGGCAAGTACACCGTCACGGACTACAATTTCACGACTCCCTCTACCAGCCTATTGGCCAACAATCCCACGGTCGTGAGTCTTTCGGCTAGCCAGGGCCTGGAGCTTTTTGACTATCCCGGCCTTTACTCCACTAAGGATCAAGGCGACACAGTGGCCAAGCTTCGCATGCAGGAAGAGGAAGCGAGCCATATGGTGGTATCAGGTTCGAGTAACTGTCGCGGGCTGGCTTCTGGATACATGTTCCAGCTTAAAAACCATTATCGCGCCGACCAAAACGATAACTACGTGATCACCGAAGTTCGGCACTCGGCGTCCGTGGGTCAGACGTATACGACAGCGGGGACTGCGTACGAGACCTACTCCAATCACTTCACCTGCATTCCGTCCTCGGTTGCGTACCATCCACCTCGAGTCACTCCAAAGCCTTTCGTCCAAGGTCCGCAGACCGCTCTGGTCGTAGGCAAAGGAGGGGAAGAAATCTGGGTTGACAAGTATGGACGCGTGATCGTGCAGTTCTATTGGGACCGGCTTGGCCAGCAGAATGAAAACAGTTCCTGCTGGATTCGCGTATCGCAGCCCTGGGCTGGAGGAAATTGGGGGTCGATGTGGATTCCGCGCATCGGCCAGGAAGTGATTGTCAGCTTTGAGGAAGGCGACCCGGACCGGCCGCTCATTACCGGCCGGGTCTATAACGCCGGGCAGATGCCTCCCTACACTTTGCCCGACTATCAGACTCGAAGCACTTTTATGTCCCGCAGTTCGAAAGGTGGCGGAGCCGCCAACTATAACGAGTTGCGCTTCGAGGACAAGATGGGCGACGAGCAGATTTTCATCAATGCCGAAAAGGATATGGATCTGCGGGTAGAAAAAGATTCGCGCGAGTTTATCGGTGCGAACCGTCACCTCATCGTTACCACCAACCAGCAGGAACAGATTCAGGCGGACAAGCACTTACATGTCCAGGGGAATCATTTCGAGAAAATCGACGGAAATATGTCGCTGAATGTCGGCGGAAATCAGATGGAGAGTGTGACCGGGAACTTGTCTCTGTCGGTGACCGGCAATCAAAGCGAGAGCGTAACCGGTAACGTCTCATTGGCGGTCACTGGTAAGCAGGACGAAACCTCCATGGCTTATGCCTTGAAGACCGATACCACCATTCATCTCAATGCGGGTGCGGTCGCGGTGATTGAAGCTGCCGCGGGCCTCACACTGAAAGTGGGTGGAAGCACAATTGACATGAACCCCGCGGGTGTATTCATCACAGGAACCATGGTCTTCATCAACAGCGGTGCCGCGTCCGTGAGCGCCCCGGACGCCAGTCCGCAGTCGCCCGATTCGCCCACCGCCCCGAAGGATCCGGACACGGCGGACGATGGCAGCAAGGGGACCAAACTGAACTAGGAGCTGTACTGACCATGGTTACCGCGACGAGCTTCGGTGGGAGAATCACGGATCATTCTACCGATCCCACACACATGAACGCGCGATTATGGGATTTCGAGGTCGACCCACGAAAGGTAAATGTATGTCTGGTTGCGGCAACCCACCGCGACCTGGAGAAGCTGATTGTGCAGAACGCGAATTTCGCAGCGATTTGGCGCAGGGCAGATATTCCTTTGCTGGTGCGTTACTTCGCACAAAAACTGGCGTGGAAAATGCGAAAGAGCATAGAAGCGATTCCAGCGGCGGCAACGAAGGCGCTGGCCACTTGAGATTGGCCGTCGGAATCTGCGGGTTCACCGTGGAATTTCCACGGCGAAGTACTGAACCTCGATAGCGAACGAGACACACTTAGACGACTACGCATGGGAGCACCGGTGTCGCCACTCCGGCGCAAAGGCGGACGCGAGCAATGGAAGCACGCAACTCCGTTCAGTTGGACTTCTTCTCCGCGACTGCGCTTTCTGCTGCTGCTGGTTGGAGGGATTGCAGCTGTGCCTTGATCCAATCCAGGGACTTGTTCTCGTCCTTGCCAACGGCCTCGTCGAACTCTCCAGCAGTCTTGTAATAGGTGTAGGTCGCATCAGGCGGAATCGCTGTCTTCAACTTCTCCTTCGATGGCCACGGCGTCTCGTGCTCGGTGATCCTCTGCTGCAAGCGGAATTTCTTGGCCTGCACCTTCGGCATCCAGTCCAATGTCTCCAGAGTTGCAGCCTTCGCCAGAAACTCCGGCTTTACGTAATTCGGACGCTCGTCCTTCGGGACAAACGGAGACTTCTCCATCCACGTGGGCCAATCGCCCCATGGATCCAGAGTGTCCAGTACCCTGATGCGCGGGTCGGCCGCAGAAGCCAGAATTCCCACCGTCGCTCCGGAGAGTTGCCCGAACACGCCGACGCGATTCATATCCAGGTCGCCGCGCAATGCCAGATAATTCAATACCATCTGTACGTCATGCGATGACTCCGACAGGCACTGCTGCAATTCACTCAAGAACCATTTGCTCCACTCAATATCGTGATAGCGATGCCCGGTGAGCGAAGTCACAAATCCTGCCGCGGCGAAGCCCCCCCTGGTCACCAACTCCTGCCAGTCACGATCCTTAAAGATGTCGGTGTCGGAAGGATAGCCATAGATGTAAAGAATCACGGGAGGATTTTTCACCTTAATAGGCCTCATCAGCCACAAATCGATTGGGTCCCCTGGTCTCCACTGCAACCGAATCTCTGAAACACTGTAACCGGATTTCTCGTCGACAAATCCGATGAGAGGCCGGTCGGGTATCAGATGGGTCTTTTCCAAGGTGGGTGAAGTCAAATCTTCGCGCGCCTCGTTCAAGTGAGGATCTTTAAGCTTCGCGACGGACGGGTCAGCGGGAGAGGCGGGGTTCGACTGGGCAATGCTGTTCATGGACAAAAGAATCAGTACGATTCCGCCAACAATGGCACTTAAGCGATTCCAGATCACAGTGTCTCCTCATGATTGCTTTGAATCGGTGAACGCCAGAGGCGCCACCAGTTCCGATTCATTTGTTCTTGATCCTCTCAAAAGAACGGGCGAACCGTGGGAACGGTCCGCCCGGGTTGTAAGGAAAAGTCGGAGCTAGTTGCGATCCAAGCTGCAGGTAACCGCATACGGCTCGACTACGTTGGCTTGGATGAACTTGATCTTCGTGGTAGCGGTGATACCCGTAGTCGTGATCGTGCAACCACCCATATCACCACCATGGTCGGCGGCAACTACACCGGGGTTGTGGTGAGTGGGGAACGTGCCGTTGGTGGGCGCGCCGCCCAGAGCAAGGCCGTTGGCGTCACGCTGCTGGTAGTGCGTGTGCCACCAGATCAGTCCTGGATCGGTGTTGCCGTGCGAGTCGACGGTTTCATCAACCGGGATGAAATCGCTTGTGAAGTTTACGTCGTACTTGAACGAAGCTTTAGCCAAGTCCTCAACGAGAACCTCTTTCCCGCTGATGGTAACCATCCGCAACAGAGACCACGCGGTGTATTTGCCTGTGCGGAGAGACGGGAACGACTGCAGGGTTTTCCCGCTGATCCAGGCCGGGAACTTAGACTCGGGGCAAGGATACGCGCAGACTGGCAGTTGCTGGTTAGCGGTGCGAAGCCCGATCGGATCCTGGCCGTCCAGCGTCAGGTAGCCGAAGTTCGCACTGCCGGAGATCGAGCTCACGTTTCCAAAGCTGAAGAACGCATAGCCGATACCGTCGTTGCCGTTTTCGCCGGTACCACCGGCCCCGCCTCCCGCATTTTTGACTGCCGTTCCGACCATTTGGCCGGTTCCGATGGCGCGGGAACGGGCACCACCGGCAGTGCAGGGAGTAACGCTAAGCGGGTTGGTGGTGCCCACGCCCGTTTCCTGACTCAAGCCAATGACTGTCTTGGCTACTGTGTCGACCGGGCGACGAAATACGCTGGCTTCGGTCGTGTTCATGGTTCCGGAGAGAGGTTCGCGGAGGAACGCGTTGATGGGCGCTGGACCTTTCGTGCCCGCTAATACGTTGGCATCGCAGTTCGTGCCCGAGAAGATCTCCTGCAGCTGGGCGTCGGTCGCGTCTGCCGCTCCCTTCAGTCCGGTGTTGATGGTCGAGCTGCGGCTGAAGAGGAATACGATTGGAGCTGCGCCGAAATTGATTACGTCAGACGCCGGAATGGCGGTGTTCGTGAACGGATCATGTCCGCTGATATTGAAGGCGAGTGGGTTTGCCGTGGATGTAGAAAAGCCGCTCTGGATGGGGGTTCCCACGCCGTTAGCTAAGGAAATGCTGGCGAACGTGGGGCAGGTGCCCGTTGGGTTCGTGGCGTAGCCAAGACCGTCCAAACCGTCGGGGTGGTTGGCGGTTTCCGGGCCGTGACCAAGGTTCGAATCGACACGGCAGATCACAAACTGCGCATCGTCGGGACGAATATCGGTGGCGGCCGTGTTAACGCTCACACCGAGACCACCAAAGAGGGCCTGCACGTCAGCCGGTGGCACGGTGTCGGTGCCCCACAGGGAGGTCGGGATTTGCGCTCCTACGGTGCCCCAGACATAGCCCGCAGGAACCGTGATGGTGCAGCGGGGCTGCGCGTAGAAGCAACGGTCGCCGACGACGGAGTCTACGTTAGAGTAGACCCAGACGTGGCGCGATGTAGTGCTACTGTCCCACACAATCCAGAGGGTCCCGGTGTCTACGTTGGTGCTGCCTCCGATCTTCGTTGGCCGAGTGTCGTTGAGGTTGAACTTAGCGTTGGTCGTGTAGTGGAAGCATGGTTTGGTAGCGGTAATACCCAAACCGGCGCAAGCCCCGGTGTTTCCGGTGCCAATCCGCTGGAAAGCAGCCAGACCCGCCGTCTGCCACATCGCAGACGAACCGGCGATCGCGAGCTCAACAGTGTCGGCCGCTGCCGCGTGCGAGGGACCAAAGACAACCGCCGCGGTCACGAGAAGGGCCGCGACACATATTTTGATTCTCGACATTTCGTTTCTCCTTGTTAATTTTGTAACGAATTTTCAGGCTTGACCGTGAGTGATATGCGAGGACGCAAGCTGGAAAGCAAACCCAGCGAACAGTCTGATTCTCCTCATTCAAAAAACCTATGTGCGGGATCGAGGTGAGCATAGAGGAAAGTTAACCCCTCGAGTGTGAAACGTCAGCCAAATTTGTGTGAATGGCCTGTTACGAAAAAGCTGATATCCACAGGTGGCGGAGCAGAGCTTTTTTCACGCAATATTAACTTTGCGCGGCTCATCCGTCCTCTAGAATCGCTCGTCGATTTTCCAGCAACCTACAACGACCTGTCATTCAGAGAGGCGAAGCTTTGCGCTTCCTTGCTATGCGTGTTCGGATTCGTATGTTTAATGCCGTCCTGTTGCCAATATTGCTGGCATCATCTCTGGTTGGTGCAGTTCCTCAGCAGAACGCTGGTGCGGCTGGCGCGGACACATCCATGAGTGGCGGCGTCAGGGATGGGACGGGGAACGTTTTGGCCGGCGCGAAAGTT
Source organism: Candidatus Acidiferrales bacterium (assembly GCA_035603035.1). Lineage (GTDB taxonomy): Bacteria > Acidobacteriota > Terriglobia > Terriglobales > Acidobacteriaceae > Sulfotelmatobacter. Next base: position 31,586 of record DATNLE010000044.1, read on the forward strand.
GTGCTCAGCGGAGCAGAGAAACGTAAAGCGCAGAGGGCCGACAATGGTGGGTACTCGTTCACCAGCCTCAAACCAGGAAACTACACGCTGACTGTAACTTTTCCGAACTTTCCGCCGCAGGTGTTCTCCGATATCTACCTGAAAGCGGGCATGGAGCTTCCTGTCGACGTCGCTTTGGAGGGGACAGCTCCTTCCGCTGCAGCAAGCGAGCAACCCCCTCAATCGCAGCAGGAGCCATCGCCCCAGCAGCCGCAATCACTTTCGCTGATGCCGCCTCCGAGTACGGTCATGCTCGTGCTGGCCGGCCAGGCACAGATTCGAGGCGCTGGGGCTGGCCACGGCACGATCAGCGGAACCGTCACCGATCCCCAAGGTGCCGTGGTACAGGGAGCGAAGTTGTCGCTGACTGGTCCGGGCAATTTCAAAGGCGAGGCGGTCAGCGCCGCCAACGGAGCGTATGCTTTCGCCCACCTGGCGCCAGGCACATACACCTTGACAGTCACGGCACCCAACTTCTCGCAGAAGGTGTTTTCCGACATCAACGTGACAGCGGGCTCGGCACTCCCCCTCGACGTTTCACTGGAACTGCCTTCGGCGACCGAGCAGGTCAATGTGGAATCCAGCAGTGTGGGTCATGTGGAAACCGAGAGCGCGACGGTATCAGGAACGATCGAGCAGAAGGAAGTGGTTGGCCTCCAACTCAATGGCCGCAACTTCTCGCAGTTGATCGCTCTGGCGCCGGGCGTCAGTAATCAAACCGGCCAGGACGAAGGGAAAGTGGGTGTCGTCGGCAGCGTCAAATACAGCGTGAACGGCGGACGCGTTGAATACAATTCTTTCGAAATCGACGGCAGCGATGTGCTCAACACCGGACTGAACCGGTCCGCGAGCTCTCTGGTTGTTTACCCAAGCATTGACGCGATTCAGGAAGTGAAGGTTCTGACCTCGAACTACGGAGCCCAGTACGGCCGCACCGCCTCCGGCACGGTTCAGGTGACCACCAAGCCGGGGACGTCCAGCTTTCATGGAGGAGTGTACGATTTCGTCCGCAATGAGGCGTTCAACGCGCGAAATTATTTTGATCTCACCAGCAGTGCTCCGCTCTACCGCCGTCAGGACTTCGGCGGGACGATCGGAGGACCCCTGACTATTCCTCATGTGTACAACACGAAGAAGGACAAGACCTTCTTTTTCTTCTCCGAAGAGGTGCGGCTGGAAAAGAGTCCGATCGATTACAACCAGGCGGTTCCCGGCCTGAAAGAGCGCGGTCTCATCATGACGGCACAGGGGATTCAGCCGAATCTCGGGGTAAGCTCGAACGCGCCGGGGCAGGTAGCTCAGATATTCGACTTCTCGGACGTTTGCCCGCCGTTCGGCTCGTCCACCTTTGATCGCCAGCAGTTCCCGGACTGTCCCGCCTTCGGAAACTTAGGATCGACGCACACCGAACAACCCGCTTACTACCTGGAGGGGGCCCCGACTTTAGGTCAGCTGGTTGCTCTGGGAGTAGACAAGAATGCCAGTCAGATCTTGAATGCGAATCTTATCCCGTTGCCGAACTCCGCTACAGGCTGCAACTTCGCCCTGCCCGCGACAACGGTTTTAGGGCCTGACGACCCCTACCGGTGCTATGTAGCTACAGTTTCTCCTTCTACTTATTGGCGCGAAGAGTTGTTCAAGATTGACCACAACTTGACGCAGAAGTTAAAGCTCACATTTCGCTACATTCACGACGACTGGAACACGACGGTACTGTCGCCCCAGTGGAACTACCTGAGTGTGACCAACCCGGCAGCGGGGACGTTCCCGACGATTCAGAATAGCTTCGACGGACCCGGAATCAGCCTGGTTGCAAGTGTCACCGACGCGATCTCGCCCACCGTCATCAATACCTTCGTTCTTAGCTATGTGAATTCCACTATCACCTTGGCCGACAAGAACGGCCCCGGCGGCGCACAGTTTCAACGCAATCCTGCTCTCGATCAGCCGCTGGTCTCAGGCATCCAACCCGGATGCGATCCGACTCTCAGTCGCGATCCTGCGAGTTTGTTACCTGAGTGTGGCATCGGTCACATCTTTAACAATGGGTTCGGCGGAAAAATGCCGGGTGTTGCGATCCTGGGGACGAACGCCGCTTACGGAGGCCACGGCTTTGCCGAGGATCCTTCGTATATGCCATGGGAGCATTCGAATCCAACCTATTCCGCTCGTGACGACGTGGGAAAGCAGGTTGGCAGCCATACGCTTACCTTCGGTGCCCAGTATGTTTTGAATCAGCGCAACCAGGAAAACAACGTGATCGGCGCCGCCTCGGGGGATGTTCAAGGGCTATTGACTTACAGCAACCTGTCCAACAGCACGGGAAATGCTTTCGCCGATTTTCTGGCACAGCAGGTGCCCGGTAAAACACCGGACCCGCATGGGTTCATTCAGAGTTTTACCCAGGACTCTGGGCAGCATCGTTACCATCAGCGCTATCAGTTGGCCGAGCCCTATTTCCAGGACGACTGGAAGGTGACTAGCCGTCTCACTGTCAATCTTGGTCTGCGTCTCAGCCTGTTTGGAACCTACAGCGAAAGGAATCATGCGGCTTGGAATTGGGAGGCACCGCGCTTTGATGGGACGCGCTTTAGCGCGGATCCACAAAGCGGGATTTTGCTGGACGGCGGAAATCCAGTTACATTCGCGCCCAACACCTTCTCCCTGGATCCGAGCGTGGTAAGCGCTCTCGGCCTGGTGCAATGTGGAGTGGGTCGAATTCCGGCAGCCTGCATGACCGGGCACCTCTTCAATTGGGCTCCGCGTATCGGATTCGCTTGGGATCCGAAGGGCGATGCCAAGACTTCTATTCGCGGTGGATACGGTATCTTCTTCGAGCATGGCACTGGCAACGAGGCCAACACCGGGTCGCTTGAAGCCAGCGCTCCGGTCGTGCTCAGCGTAACCCAGCCCAACCCGTACAGTCTGATGTGCATCGGCAATGTCGGATTCGGCACGACCTTCAACCAACAAGTGGGAAGTGGTAACTATTGCGGTGGCAGCACGCAACCGGCGGATTCGCTGTATCCGATAGATGTGACGTCAATTCCGACCCACGCAGTCTGGCCCTATGTGCAGCAATGGAGCTTCGGCATACAACGCGAATTACATCGCGATTTTGTGATCAACCTTGCCTATGCCGGAAGCAAGGGAACACATCTGACCGTTGAGCGCCAGCTCAACCAATTGGCGCCGCTCCCATTGAGCGAAAATCCCTTCGGCCCAAATGAGCCTTTAACCTTGAACGATTGCACGGTTCCCCCCGCATCTTCATCGGGTGATGTTTTCCCAGGGGATGGCACCACTCCGTTCCAATTGGAAAGCGGGACGATCGTCGGACCAGCCAGCCCTGCGTACCAGCATCTGCAAGCGGCATGCACGAACCTGCACACTCCGAACGTAAACTCACTGCCAGGACGTCCCTACCCGGGTCTGGGTAGAGTTCTCTCCCTGCAGAACGTCGCCAATTCTTCCTATCACGCATTTCAGTTCACGGCGCGACGAACTCGTGGGGCGCTCACCACAGGGCTCTCTTATTCCTACAGCCACTCCATCGACGACTCTTCCGACCGCAGCGATCCGGTCCTGGTGAACTCGTACGATCTTCGAGAGAACCGAGCCAGCTCGAATTTCGACGAACGGCATCTGCTAACGCTCAGCTACATTTACCAGTTTTCGTTTAGAGGTCTTTTCAGTAACATCTCCGACTGGGTCAACGGGCAGAACTCGAAGAACACACAAGATCTGAAGCCCGCGGCTGCTCCCTCGGGCTTCGGACAACGAATCGCGGACGGCTGGGAATTTTCCGGCATAACGCTTTTCCATTCAGGAACGCCTTTCAGCGTTATCAATACAGCTGGCAACACGGGCATATCCATTACCGACAATGCCGGTGTCTCCAGCAATCTGGGAATTGCCGACTCATATCCGGACGTGGTGAGGGGGATGGCGCAGCCGGCAAACAATTTCCAGAGCTTTGGTCCTCTTCTGACTAACCCTTCGCAATTTGTGGCACCCCGAGGGCTGACCTTCGGCGATGCTGGCCGTAATTTCTTGAACAACCCCCATCAAATAAATTTCGATATGGCTTTCGCGAAGCATTTCAGGATCACCGAGGCGAGCCAGCTTGAGTTTCGTGCGGAGGCCTTCAACATCTTCAATCACACGGAGTTCCGGATTTACGATCCCGATAACCCGGGCAGCACTGGCAACAATGTCATAAGTTGCTATGCCGGTCCAGCGTATTCGGCTGGCTACAAGGGCAGCGGAGCCGATTGCGTCACCGGAGCGTCATTCTTGCACCCGATCGACGCCCATCGCCCCCGCACGCTTCAGCTCGCTTTGAAGCTGTCTTTCTAAGGACTGAGGACTGTGAACTCATGAATTCGACGCGGAACATATAAAGGAGAAAAAGTTGCGCACGACGCACAAGACATCGGCTCTGGGGGCGACCGGCCTTTGCCTTTTCTTGCTCGTTATCGTTGCCTTCACGACTTTAGGTTGCGGTGGAGGCAGTAGTGTAGCGCCGCCAGAGGTTGGCCCACAGGTTGGCGGTAATTGGCAGTTCACCTTGACTACGACCAGCACGTCCTTTGCTGCCAGCCCGCTGCAGGGAGGGTTCATTCTGCAGAAGAACGGCTCGATTACTGGACAGATTGAATTCTCGGTCCTCTTACCTTCAAGCAATGGCGGCGGAAATACGAACTGTAATAGTGGAACCGCTACGGTAACCGGAACGATGAGGGGCCAGTCTGTGAATCTCACTGCCACCATCGGTTCATTGGATCAGAACGGTAACCCCACCTCACAAACGATTGCACTCAGCGGAGGAGCTCTCAGCGCCAATAACTCCTCGATGCAGAACGGCACCTACAGCGTCACGTCCGGTTATGCCCTTGTGAATGGTCAATTGGTAGCCTGTGGCACGGCCGATGATGCTGGAAATTGGAGCGCTACCCTGGTGCCGCCACTTACAGGAGGGTTTCAAGGCTTTTTTCATAGCACCATAGGCGCAGGTTTCGCCAATCAGAATTTTCCGGTGTCCGGTACCTTCACCCAAGGTCCGAATATCGGAGCAGCGAGTGCCACGGTTACAGGTACGCTTCTGTTCCAAGATCCGGTTACTCTTCTGAATAATTACCCGTGCATGAGTACGGCTTCTCTAAACGGCACGATCAGCGGCAATAGCGTTCTTCTGCAGATTTTTTCCACGAGCGGCGCGCCCGTCGGGCAAATTGGTCTAACCCCGGGATCGGGGAATCCTCCAACAGCAGTAACCTTCGACAGCACGCAGAATGGGTACGTCGTTCACAATCTGAACGGAAACGGCCTTGGTGGTTACGTCGTCACCACAAAATCTTGCTCGTCCGGTGACGCCGGAAATCTCTGCCTCGCGCTAGGAAGTTCGAAAGCATGCAGTCAGCCCATCACCCTGTCGCCATTTTCTTTGAACTTCCCGCCTCAGTTACTCGGGTCGGCTCCGACCATGCAAACGATCACGCTCACTAACAATTCGAGTTCAGCGTTGAGCGGTATGAAACTCCTGTTCAGCGATCGCGATAGCTTGCTGTTCTATACGCCCGGCGGTGGCGATTTTAACGGTGTACCTAATTTCACCGAGCAGGACAACTGTACGCAACAGGGTTCGATCACCCTGAATTCCGGAGCCAGTTGCGCCATCACCGTTTTCTTCTCACCTCAGGAGAGTTGCCCGTGGCTCCCGCAACCACAAGGAGGTGCCAGCGTTAATGGAGTTGCGCCCGCACAGTGCCCGCTGCCGCTGACTGCCTCGCTCACGGTCAGCCTTCCGAGCGGTAGTGCCGACGGCGATTCAGAATTTTCGGTGCCGGTTACTGGCACCGGCTTGAGCTCAGTTGTCCCGTCTGTTCCCGAGATTGATTTTGGGTGGGAAGCGTTTGGCGAGGCGAGTCCTCCCAAGACGCTCACCTTCGCGAATCAGGGCCCGAGTCCGGTCACAATCCTGCCCGCGGGGGAGCCCTGCGTTTATTCGGCAACTTCCCAACCGCTGGCAGTGTCTCGCCCGCCGGTTTCAAACGGGCAGCCCATGGTATCCGGTATACAGCTCGCAGAAACGGCCAATCTGGGACCTATTAGTGGCCCCATTTTGAATCAGAGTAATATCTCACCTCCATTGGTCAACGCCCCGACCGTGGACTTTTTTTGCGAAACGGATCCACCTCGGTCCCAAGGCGGTAGCGGGCTTCCAAGTCTCCAAGTCTCACACGATGAATGTTCGGGCCACACGCTGGCAGGCTTCGGACAGCCGGGCAATAGCTGCAGTGTGCAAGTTACGTTTGTGCCCCAGCCAGCGACCTGGGCGGCGGCATTGAATGCTGGCCAGGGCTTGGACGACTTTCTGCAACTGAACAGCATGTGGTGTGGTGACCCGAACAATCCTGCAGAACCCAGCTGCGAGATTGATAGCGGTCGTTTTCCCGTCGAGATCAAGACGAATCCGCCGAGTCCCCTCAGGATGTTTCCGAGCGCCGGAATGGATTTCGGAAGCGTGGGCAAAGGTACCGGCAGCAATCCTTTAAGCATCACGGTGTTTAATGACCCAGCGGACCCCAATGCGGGTGCTGTCAATTTCACCTCTAAGCTGGTCACGGGAGCCGACTATATCGAGACTGACAACTGCCCTCCCACACTGGCCTCAAACCAAAGTTGCACGGTAACAGTGATATTCGCGCCGACGATTGTTGCACTCGACCCGGGAAAGATCACTTTCACCTACAACACGTCAACCCAGATAGGGTCGGTACAGACGATTTACTTGCGAGGAATCGGGATGTAGCTTTCCGCCGGAACCTGGCCCGAACGCATCGTCGGATACAGTCTTACTTCACGCAATGCCATTTATGACGCTCACATCATTCAGACGGAGGTTAGCCGTGGTAGCGAGACGACGGATTTCCCCATTTCTCTTGCTGGCGGCAATTTGTTTCCTGGCCGCATGCGGTGGCAGCGGCCATTCCTCCCAGTCCAGCGAGTCTGCTCCCGGTATTTCCATCGCTCTAAATCCGGCTCCGAGTGGCACTTCTATACCCGTAGGAAACACTACGGGAATCCAGTTCAACCCCACGGTGAACCATGATCCGAACAATTACGGGGTCGACTGGGCTGTCACCTGTTCTCAGAGCACATTAACTGTCGGAGCTTGCGGGACCCTCAGCATTCCAACGTTTCACTCAGCGAGCGGAACGCCAGTGAACTACATCCCTCCCACTTTCGTCATTACCGGCAGTCTGACCGTCAATGTAACGGTTTTCGCCACCGCCGATCACACGAAGAATGTGACTACCCCGATCACTATCACCTCTTATGCCGCCGTACTCAACGGGACCTTTGTACTCCAGGTGCGGGGTTCTGACAGCAACCCATATCCCTACGAAACAACGGGAGTATTTCTTTTTGACGGCAACGGCAATATCACCTCCGGACAGCAGACGATCAATACCGTAGGTGGCTTTTCCGCCACCTACACCGTCCAAGGCTCAACCACGCCAAGCACCTATTTCGTGGGTCCGGATGGCCGTGGTTTGATAACACTGAACCTGCAGCAAGCCGGAACGGCTGCCTCGATTCAGGAAACCTATACATTCATGGTCGTCTCCAGCGCAGACGCGCTGGTGGCGGACATAGAGCCGAATCTGGGGAGTTCTGCCTCCGGCACACTGGAACTACAAGACCCATCTGCCGCGACGACCATGCCCACGGGCGCGTACGCTTTCGTCACGAACGGCAGCGACTCTGGCAGCGCAAACGGTCCAGGTCAAGGCATTCCGGTCCCCACTGCCTTCGGGGGTGTCTTCAACATTGACAACAATCCATCCACGGGTTCGATCTCAGGTGCAGGCAGCCTGGCCGATCAGGATTACTACAACTCCACTGGCAGCACGCGGAAGCTTCTAAGCTGCGTGCCGCCTACTGGCGTGACTGGGAGCGTGTCGCAGCCTACTTCGCTCGGGATCGTTACGATAACGCTCACCGGAGCTACATGTTTTGGGCAGACGCTGCCTGCTTCTATTCAGTTCACCGGTTATATCGTGGACGCGACCCACATACACCTGATTGAGAGCGATGACATCAACGGTTCGGGAGGGTTCCTGACAGCTGGAATCGCGGTCAACCAAGGCAGCGCCGCCGGTACGTTTACCGCTGCCTCTCTAACCGGGCCTTACGTGTACGGCGTTCTCGGGTATGACATCAACGCGGCCGTTCCGTCATCTTTCACGTCGGCCGGTGTGATCAACGCCGATGGCACAAGCACGATTACCGGGATCAACGATACTTTTTTTTCCGCCGACTCTTTAGCCTACACGGCCAACGCACTTACGGGGAAATACTCTCTGGATGCGAACCAAATTGGACGGGCAGACTTGGGGCCGAAGTTCGCGGGAGCCTCTCCGCAGGTCCAGGTTAGCCTCCTGGCGTACCTCACCGGCAATGGAACGCCGCCTTTGATCCTCTGGGCCGAGGGAGCAGACCCAAATTTTCCGGCGATTGGAACCGGAATCGCTTATCCCCAGTCGGCAAATGCTTCCTCCCTTTCCTTCGGCAATCCGGAGACCTACGGGTTTAGCCTCACGGAAGGCCCCAGTGAAATCGATGGCAGTGGCACGATGCAGTCCAGTATCAACGGAGTCGCTGGCACGCTGGCGGGAACGCTGGACAATACCAGTGACAACGACTTCCCAGGGGCAAGCCTCCCTCTTCCGCTTTTGGACACATTTGCCTTGCCTGCGGACAAGTTCGGCCGTATCGCTGGCACATTCATGAACACGGGTGGAGCGGGTCCTTATTTCGAATACTACTTAATCGACGACAACCATGGGGTTTTTGAAGAAACCGATCTGCTCACTTCAGGACAAGTGGCAATCGGCTATCTTGCTCAGGCATGCGATGTCACGAGTTCCACAAGCTGCCAGGTGGCTGCCGGAGCGTCTTTTGCAAAGCGCGCGTCGAAACCGAGCAACTCCCGGAATCTCAACGAGAACAGGAAATAGTTCAGAAGACGGGAAGGGGCGCGATCTTCAGCTCTGATGGTTTAACCCGTCTGGAGACTCATCTTCAAAAAGTTCGCAGCCCGTTAAGGTAGATCTTTCTCGCTTGCTGTCTATTGGATTGCTAGTTGGAGATTCAGTTGCTGTGCCGCTGGTCTAAATTCGTTTTTTTCAGGAGGTTATAAATGAAACGATTTTCAACGTTCGCGCTGTCGCTGGCACTAGTATCCAGTTTGTTCCTTGCAGAAGCACAGGATACATCCAACGGCACGAAGAAAAAGGCCTCCGGACCATCCGTGGCTCAACAACTCGCGGAGATGAAACGGGCGATCGAAGCTCAGCAACAGCAGATAAATGCGATGGGCCAGCAGCTTCAGAGCCGCGACCTACGCATTGAGCAGCTCGAACAAAAGCTTGATCAGAGCCAGACCGCGGTGACGCATGCGCAGGCAAAAGCGGATTCTGCCTCCTCCCAAACCGCTGAGCAGGGAAAAACCGTCGCGACTCTCTCGGATGACGTCACCGACTTGAAGCAGAATACAACGAACATGGCCCAGACTCTTCAGGACACGCAGAAGTTGGTGAAAGGAGAAAAAGAAGAAATTGAGAGCCCGCTCGCTCTTCACTTCAAAGGCGTCACTCTTACCCCTGGCGGTTTCGTGGCCGGAGAATCTGTCTATCGCAATCGTGCTCTCGGGGCCGACATCAATACGCCTTTCAACAGCATCAACATGCCTGGGGCCGGCCAGAATGCGGTGTCCGAGTTCTTCGGTTCCGGTCGCCAGTCCCGCATTGCTCTGCTCGCGGAAGGCAAGCTGGACAACTTCAAGATGAGCGGTTACTACGAAGCTGACTTCCTCTCAGCGGGCATTACCTCCAACAACAACCAGAGCAACAGCTACGGTCTCCGCCAGCGGCAGGTATGGGGACAAGTGGCCTCGGGCAGTTCGAGTCTGACCGGCGGACAGATGTGGAGCCTAGCCACCGAAACCAAGCACGGCTTGGATAATCGATCGGAAGCCCTTCCCATGACTATCGACCCACAATACACTGTCGGTTTTAGCTGGGCTCGGCAATACGGCGTCCGCTTCGTCCAGAATTTCGGCAATCGTTTCTGGATAGGCGCCTCTCTAGAAAATCCGCAAACCACTTTTGCAGCGCGCGGAAACGCGGCGAACTTTGCCTTGGGCAGTCCTGGTAACGGTAGTGGACTGTACAACTCGGGCATTACGAACTGCACCACCATCACGGTAACCGGGAGCGACGGAACGATCACCAGTGTCTTGAGTAGCTGCACTCCGGCGGCCACTTATTCCTTCAACGCCACGCCGGATTTCATTGTGAAAGCCGCCGGGGAACCTGGTTTTGGACACTATGAAGTGTTCGCCATTCTCAGCCGCTTCCGCGATCGCATTTATCCCTGCGCCGAGCCCGCATCTGCTTCGAACTGCAACGGTGCAATTTCAGCATTGGGCGCCTACAACAGCTCTCTCAACGTAGGTGGATTCGGGGGGAACGCGCGCATCACCTTGTTCAAGCAACTGGATATCGGGGCTCATTTTCTTACCGGCGAAGGTATCGGCCGCTATGGCAGCGGAGGTCTACCGGATTCGACCGTTCATGCCGATGGTACTTTGGCTCCCTTGCGGAGCTATCAAGGCCTGGCTACTGTTGAGTGGCATACAAAGCGGTTGGACTTTTATGCGAACGCTGGCGAGGAGTACGTCCAGAGACGTTGGCAATTTGATCCAAACAATCCTGTCAGTCCATATACGCCGGTGGGGTACGGCTCTCAGTTCTTTAATGTGACCGGCTGTTACACCGAAACGCCGCCACCGGCAACGGGGACCAATGGTTTCACTTTTGGTTCCCTTTCAAAATGCAATTCGGACACGAAGAGCCTTGTCGAGGGCACCGTCGGGTTCTGGATCAAGGCTCATAGCGGTCCTCATGGCAGGCTTCAGTTCGGTCCACAATACTCGTATGTCACGCGCTACGCGTGGACCGGTACCAACGGGATAGGATTCTCTTCGCCTCACGGAATCGACAACATGTTCTTCACGTCGTTCCGCTACTATTTGCCGTAATTCCGTGGCCCTCGCTGCGGTTCTCGTATCGGGACGAGGGTTTTGAGCGTAATACGGTTCGCGCGATTGAAGATCGTATGTCAATTGCGCCGCTGACGATCGTTTTGTTGCCTGCATGATTGCAATCCGCGCCTGCCGCTCTTTGCAATTGCGAGAGCGGTAACGGAAGCTTCGACCGAGCACCACAAGCTTCGATTGTCTTCTCAAGTAAGGAGTCTGGGGAGTTGACCGGAATAGCTAAGGATCATTCGGCCCAAATTAAGGCACGTAAAGAAAAGCGGCTGTCACATCCGATCAAAGATAGCGAGCACCGCAAGAAGCGGTTGCCAAATGGATTTTTCGACCGTCGGTCCCTGCGAGTTCTCGCTCTCGCATTGCTGGGGGACATGCCGTGTCAATTGACCGTCCGTGCCTTTCACAGCGTCTTCTGTCCATTAAGTTCGCAGTAGCATTCCCCAAGATTAGCTTCATCGAGGCCGCTTTGCGCCTGGAAGCCAAAGAACAAGACAGGGAGGCCCGCTCAATGTTGATGAAGCGAGTAAGGTAAACCCGGAGCCGGGACACCGGCGGGCTATTGTTTCGAGACTGACCGGAACCGACGGGACCCCAGCCCAATAAAGAAAGGCGTGCTGCCTTCCTCACGGGCAAGGACGGCAAAGCTTGGATTGCTTGGGAACACCGGTCTTTCGTCGAATCTCATTCAGGGTCGATACCACGTCCCGGCCCTTCAAATCCCTGCCCCCACTTCGCTGGCCAGACTCCTCCTGTGAACAAACCCATGATGGAGGTGAGTCCGAAAGAGCTTGGCTCGACAATTGGACCGAAATCTACTCCGCCGCGGCCTTTAAACGGTATCCCGCCGCCGGACAGTCCTCAGTGCTATCCGGTTTCTCCGCTACGGCAGGGGGTTAGTCTTGGGATCACACGAAAAGGCAACCGTGCAAGTGTCCGCCGCGACATTACAATTCAGTTCGACCTCCATCTGATTGTTATCCGCATATCCCGCCGCGCTGACGGTGACCGCACCGACATTGCGAGCGCTGACATTGGCGGCATTCAGGGATGCAACTGCCAATGTTGTGGTAGTTCCCGGCTGAAGAGTGCCAGCGCCCGGAGAAACCCCGAACCAAGCCTGGGATGGAATGGTGGTGAAGTTCATCTTACCGCTGCCTGCTGCTACCGAGCATGACATGGGAATTCCGTAAGTCGCGGGATCGGTTCCGTCCACCAAAGTCTGTGGCACCTCCATCGATCCGTTGCAGGGCATGTTGTTGCCGAGGCAACTGACAGTGGATTTTTCAGCCGGTGCAAGGGGTGCGGGCAGGTGGCCGCTCCCGCAACCGTACAGGGATAGGCTCACGAGCAACAGGAAGAAGCAAATCACAAAATTGCGGGATGGCACAATTCACCCTCCAGATGCTGCCAGTAAGTGTCAAAAGCTCCCCGGGTGAGCACCTTATCCTTCATTTTGCCTGCAACTCTGCTCACCGCCGAATACGGACCATTTTGTAGAGCAAGCAAAGGTTGAGGGCCACCACTTAGAAATGGCCAACGCAGCCCGCAGGCGTGGGCGCGGTGATTTTAACTCCGTCCCCGCGTCTGCATGAGGAGCGCTGGCTGGAACTGACGAATCAACTTACCACAGCCGTGGGATAGGTGAGTTGGTCATTGGCAATAAATTAATGTTCTGTTCATCCCGCTGTAGCTGTAATCCAATATGAGAATCGTTTCATTCTTGCTCCGAATAGCAACGAGTGTCGACTCACCCACGCTAAACTCCTGACGAGGAAACTGATGTTACAGGGCTATCATTTGGGCTGCGGGTAGGATCGTAGGATCTCAAAAGGAGAGAATATGAAATGCTTTGTGCTTATCGCGCTGGCGCTCGGCTTAGAATCGGCGACCTTGCAGGTCGCTAAGCGTCAGGACACGACTAGAGCACTCTGTATCTCGTCATTCACGGCAATGGAAGGCAACCTCGTCGGCCGAACAATGCGAAATACAGTTTCCAAAACGGCGGAACGTGATGGGCAAGATCAAGGGATACCTGAGCTGACGTCGCTGACCCTACAACGCAAACCCAACAAAGTCGGAACTAGCGCTGCGATCGCATCGCACTAAATGCGCTTATTGCGCCCTGTCCTTCTGCGTCCTTCGCAGTCATGTCATACGACCTGCTCAATTGACTCAACTGGAGACTAGTCCCCCGACGGTTGCAGCATCTCCTCGTGGGGCATTACCGGAAAAGGTTCGGACACTGCGGCTTTCAATTTGGTGTGCAAGTTATCCGTCGGCGTCTTTCCTGAAGAGAATTGCTCCGCTTCCGTGGATCCTTCTAATGCAGTTGTCGAGGTCATGCCTCCGCTGATCACCTGCTGTACTTGATCGAAATATCCTGTGCCCACGAATTGCTGATGTTTCACCGCCTGATAACCGTGATCGCGTTCGCTGGCAAATTCTTTTTCCTGTAAGCCCGAGTAAGCGGCCATGCCTGTTGCGTTGTAACCTCGCGCCAATTCGAACATGCTCAAGTTCAAGGCGTGGAATCCTGCCAGGGTGACGAATTGGAATTTGTATCCTATGCCGGCTAGTTCTGTTTGGAAGCGTGCGATGGTTTCTTCGTCCAGCTTCTTCCGCCAGTTAAAGCTTGGCGAACAGTTGTAAGCCAACATTTTCTCTGGATACATAGCATGAATGGCTTCGGCGAACTGGCGTGCTTCTTCGAGATCGGGATGTGATGTTTCGCACCAGAGAAGATCCGCGTAAGGAGCATAGGACAGTCCGCGGGCGATCGCCGAATCGATTCCGCCCCGGATAGCGTAAAAGCCTTCCGGCGTGCGTTCCCCGGTGCAAAACTCACGATCTCGCGCATCGATGTCGCTGGTCAGCAGGTGAGCGCTATCGGCATCAGTACGAGCCATAATCAGAGTGGGAACCCCCATCACATCGGCTGCGAGACGAGCCGCCACCAGCTTCTGCACTGCTTCGTTGGTCGGAACCAGAACTTTCCCGCCCAGATGTCCGCACTTCTTCGCTGACGAAAGCTGATCCTCGAAGTGCACACAAGCCGCCCCCGCCTCGATCATCGCCTTCATCAGTTCGAACGCATTGAGAGTTCCGCCGAATCCGGCCTCGGCGTCAGCTACCAACGGGGCAAACCAGGTTTGTCCCGGAGCAACTTTGCCTTCCGCATGATGAACTTGGTCGGCGCGCTGCAGGGCATTGTTGATGCGGCGGCAAAGATTGGGAACACTATCCGCCGGATACAAACTTTGGTCGGGATACATCTGGCCTGCATTGTTTGCGTCGGCTGCCACTTGCCATCCGCTCACGTAGATTGCTTTCAGCCCTGCCTGCACCTGTTGCACGGCCTGATTGCCGGTGACCGCGCCCAACGCCTTGACGTAGGCCTCACTTTCCAGCAGTTCCCACAAACGTTCCGCGCCCAGGCGCGCGAGCGTGTGCTCGATATGAATCGAACCCCGCAGACGCAACACAGCTTCTGCCGTGTATGGTCGCTCCACGCCTTTCCATCGCGGGTTGTTTGCCCACTCGTATTCCATACATTCCTGCGCGAGAGCCCATTGTGCAGTACCGCCTTCATCGCTGGTTGATGTGCTCGGAAATAAATGTCTGGTCAATGTTTCCGGGGAGGTCTTCATTGTATTTTTATTTCCGTTATTGTTCGTGGGCATTTGTATTTCTCCTGGAAGAGTGGCTTGCCTCTTGGGCGTCATTTGGATGTTCAATATAATGAACAGTAATTCACTATACTGGCGAAGCCTATGTCAGTCTGGTCCGCCCGTCAACCGTAATGTTCAACATAGTGAACATACATTCATTTTGTTGGCCGAGTGCAGTTTTGCTACCATGGGTCTGGATTTATGGCTGCCTCATCGGATTCTCCCTCAGCTGCAGTCGAACGCGCTCTTGCCATGCTGGAAGCCGTGGCCCAGGAGGCCGCCGGTTTGAGCAATGCCGAGATCAGCCGCAAGCTCAAGATTCCAAAGAGTTCTGCCAGCTACATACTGCGTACCCTTGAAACTCAGAGCTATTTGATCCGCGACGAAGACTCGGGCAAGTACAGGGTGGGACTGAAGATTTTGAGCCTTAGCCGAGGGGCGCTTAGCGGACTCGATGTGCGCGGCGTGGCCTTGCCGATCATGCGTCATCTGACGCAACAGACTCAGCTGACCTGCCATCTGGCTATTCTGGACGGGCCCGATGCCGTTTACATAGAGAAGGTTGAACCGGAAGGTTTTATCCGAATGGATACCTGGGTGGGACGGCGGATGCGGGTGCACGCTACGAGCGTGGGAAAGGCCTTGGTGGCGCACATCGCCCAGGATCGCCTGGAGCAGATTCTGCGTAAGAGCGGTATGGGAAAGCGAACGCCAAAAACCATCACCACCATGCCACGGCTGTTCAAAGAGCTCGAGAGAGTTCGCGTGCAAGGCTATGCCGTCGATGATGAAGAGAACAACCTCGGCGCGCGGTGCGTGGGTGCTCCGGTGTTTAACGATCGCGGTGCTATCGAGGCCGCACTGGGCTTGAGCGGTACCACGCAGCAAGTCAGCCCGCAGACTATGCCGCGAATTCTCGAGGGGCTCAAAGACGCGGCGCGACAAATCTCCATGGGCATGGGATATCGCGTGCCCCAACGTCTTGGGCGGGTCTAGTCTTGCTTAGCTATAGCTAGAGCGCAATTCCAGGTTCGGCAATACCAGTTTCAGCAACTAAGATGTTCGGCGATACCTGGTTCCGAGTCTTATTCAGTTATGGGCAACGACACTGCGGACGAAATAATTCGTGACTACACAGTGGCTGACGAAGCCTCCCGGCTGCCTACCGGATGGTTTCGGCTGGAATACGCCCGGACGCAGGAGATTTTTCGTCGTCTTCCGCCCGCGCCCGCCAAAGTGCTCGACCTCGGCGGCGCCGCCGGACATGTGCGTGCTGGCTGGCCTTGCGCGGCTAGCCTGTCTGTGGCTCTCTGCCGTCTCTCCTTTCCTGGATACGCGGATCTGCCTGAGCGGAAACAGTGCTATTCCCGCGTTCGCTCCTGGAGCGAAAGTCCAAGAAGACGCACACCGGTCCCACAGCCAGAAGTGTTCCACGCGCTGCGGAGGTTTCCGCTGTGGAGCAGCGGTCCGCGCGTTAAGACCTTTGGCTTCCGCAACAGGGCCAGTTTCCACCAGAAACCGCCTGCCTTCGCATAGTGGCAGAATTGGTTCTGAACCCTGAGAATCGGCGCAGTGGCTAAGCATCCGTGGCCTCCTTCCGTTCCGGTCGCTTTCACCTGCAAAGGCATTCGCTGCCGCAACCTAGCTCCATAGGAGGCATGCAGCCTGCCATCACTTTTGTGCCATTCCCAGCGATATGGTCCGCCTCGGACGGCGCTTCATCTATCGGCACCCTGCCAAGGTTCGTCCTCCGTGCCTTGTCTCTGCACTTCTTCCCCGCTACTATCTCCAGAAATGCCAATGCAGGTTCTACTCTGCCCGCCCACCCATTTCGACGTTATCGATCAGAAGAATGCTTACATGTCGGGCGGGTCTGCGATTGACCGCGCGAAAGCTCAGGAGCAATGGCAGTCACTTTGTTCTGCTTTGGAAGATGCCGGTTACCAAGTGGAAACCATAGCGCCTGTGCCGGGCCATGAAGATATGGTTTTTGCGGCCAATCCGGTGTTCGTAGGTTTTGACAAAGACATCGGAAAGTTCATTGTGCCCAGCCGGATGGTGCACCCGTCACGGCAGCGCGAGGTTCCGTTCTATGTGGACTGGTATCGCCAGCGAGGCTTCAAGATTGTCAGGGTCGATCTCGGCGCCGATTACCTGGAAGGTAACGGTGACCTTCTCTGGCACCCCGGGTGGTCGCGCGTGTACGCCGGCTACGGTTTTCGGTCGACTAAGTCTGGTGTCGAAAAATTTGGCAAAGCTCTTTCCAAGTTGGAAATCCCGGTGGTGCCCCTCCATCTGGTCGATCCGTACTGCTACCACCTCGATACGTGTTTTTGTCCCCTGAACAACGAAGCTGTTCTCATCTATCCCGGGGCGTATGCTGCCGAATCCCTCGCCGCCTTGCGTCCACTCTGGAAGCGGTTACACGAACTCACTGCCGACGAAGCTCACAAATTCATGGGCAACGGCATCGTTGCCAACGGACGCTATCTCACTTCCCACATTACGACGCACCTCGAGTCCATTCTCCGCGAGGAAGGTCTGGCACCGGTGATCGTCGAAAGCTCGGAGTTCGAAAAATCCGGTGGCAGTCTGTTCTGTATGAAAGCTTTCCTACCCTGAAGAACGTCTGATCCAGAGGATTAACTTCGCGGATTGACTTTAGTGAACCAACGCCCCTGTGACCGCCACGACCACTCCGACCACGCCCAGCACGATTCCCAAATGCCAGAAGATTCGTTTTCCCGAGAGCAAAGTAATGGATGTAATCACCAGCCCGATCTCCAGAAAAACTTCCGCCAAGTCATAGCGGTCGGCGCGTTTTTGCTCCATGGCGACCTCGTTCTCCAGTTTCTGTGCCTCCTCCTGGATCTCCCCCTTTTCATGTTTATACCGGTCTCCTTCCTGCGCGGATTTGTCATGGAATTTCGCCATTCCTGCGGCGTCATTGTTGGCTACGGCCGCACTGAGATCGGCGAACAATTCGTCTTCGTGCTGACGAATATTCTTGGCCTGGTAGTACGACCACTGGTCAGAGGCCTTGGCCTGCAGCACAACCTCCTCGGTGTGCGCCCTGTGGCCCAGTAACGTGACAACGGCGACCATTACCGCCAGTACGGCCATGGTCAAAGATACGGGAGCCAAGTTGGGATGATGCTGGGCATGTTCGGCATGCTCTTGCAGTTCTTGAAGCTCGTCACTCATTCGATCCTCCGGGCGCGACCTTGCAAGCTGACGGTCGCAGTCCTCGATACTACGGATTCATTCCTCTCCGGGCAAGCAGCGAGGCGACTTTAAAGTACTCTGGTAGCGCTGACAATGCGGGCTGGCGACTGACAACTGCTTCTTATTCGCCCATCACTTTCACGATCACTCGCTTGTCGCGCTGCCCGTCAAACTCGGCGTAAAAGATTCGCTGCCACGTTCCAAGGTCGAGTTTGCCAGCAGTGATCGGCACGATTACCTCGTGGTGAATCAATAAAGCCTTCAGGTGCGAGTCGCCATTATCCTCACCGGTTTCGTGATGCTTATAGTTCTTGCGAAAAGGAGCCAAATGCTCCAGCCACTGATCGATGTCCTCGATCAATCCGCTCTCGTTGTCATTCACGTAGACTCCTGCCGTGATGTGCATGGCGGAAACCAGCACCATCCCTTCCTTCACTCCGCCCCGGCGCACGATCTCTTCCACCTGAGGCGTGATGTGGACATAGGCGCGGTGGGTTTTAGTATGAAACTTCAAGTATTCCGTAAGGATTTTCATGCTTCAACTCCTGTCTCTGCAGATTTTATCGAAGACAGTCAATCTTTAGGACGCTTACTTCCGTTACCCCGCTGGGCGGAGAATCATGGGAAATTTCCCCGGTTCTGCGTCATACTCGATTGTGTGCAATGAGGAGTTTGTTTGTGTTACGGCTTGATTACTTGTCGTGCGTACTGACCATCGTTTCTACGATTCTGGTGGGACGGCGCTGCTGGGAGGGTTGGATTCTGGCGGGCGTCAATAGCGTAGTCATCTGTCTGATCGGCTTCCGCACCTCACAATTCGGCTTCATCCCGGCGAATCTGTTTTGCATTGCCCTGTACGCCATCAATCTTCGCTCCTGGCGCAAGCCTGAGATTCAATGAGACTCGTTTCATGGCGTACCGATCTTGTCGGTCTTCTTTTTGACGGCTCTGAACAGATTTGCAGGCAACACGTGCTCGGCTAAACGCTCCGTGAATTGGGACGTGCACGCCGCGCGAGCGCTATCACCGTTAGAACGTTCTTCTTACCCACGTTTAACTTTAACCAGTCGGCATCAGAACTGCTTGCTCTCGAAACCTACAAGCCGGATCCAAGACTTATGTTCCAAAGCTCCGACCGTGACTGATACGCGGCGGACAGAACATCTTCTCTCCGAACCAAAAGCAGCACTGCAGGAGAAGGTACAAAGCGGAGATGAGATGGATCGAACTGTGCGAACCGGCTGCGGTCGAACAAGACCCAAAAAAACTTCTGGAATTGGTCAGCGAATTAAAGCCTCTCGTCGGGGCTAGGGAAGAACGTCTCGCCAGCAAATCTGAAATTAAATTGCCCGGACAGTAAACGAGTGAGTCTGGCGGACAACTGCGAGTTTGCACCGGGCTTGGAGTCCCACTCTGATTCGAGGCGCAGGCATCCCGTCCACGAGGTTGCGGACGGGATGCTCGGGATCAGGCTAGTGTCTGTCTTGATGATCGCGATCGTCGGGATGGGCGTGGCGCCAGGTCCAGTATTGCGATTGCTCCCGCTTATTGGACTTTGAATATTCGTGAGCTTCTCTGTGGTTTTCGGTGAGGTATTGACCCCAGGCGCGATTCTCGTTGTCGTCCCAGTTATGATAATCCTTGTGCTGTTTATCGTAGACGCGGACCTGGATGCCGGCTTCCTGCGGTCGGGGCGAGGCCATGAGGGACAGCGGGGCGGCAAGAGCAGCGGTGAGAAATAGCGAAGCGATGTAATGACGTGAACCGTGCATGTGATCTCCAAGGTTAGAGTGTCCGCTTTTCGGAGGGCGGCAGGCACGAGTGTGCGCCGGGACCGGGGGGTAATGATGTCTCATAGTGCACACTATGCGAGGGGTGATGGTTAGCCATTGTAGTTGGGCGTAGTTGAGGATTTTACTTGCCTCGTCCGGTACAATTCACTCGGCAGTGCAAGTTCCCGCGCTGCAACGACCCGTTTCCAACACAAGACCGTGCTGGTCTGTGTAGGGCTGCAGCGGTTTCTGCGCTTTCAGGAAAAATGGTGCACGGAACCGTAAGATTTTGTGCGAGAGGAGCAAGTCAAAATGGACATGACGCGCCGACAATTCACCATGGCTCTTGCAGCTGCCACCTACCTGCGGACCTCCTTGTTCGAGCCGCTTTCGCCATCAGGAGTTCCTCGCGGCGTCGTTCCCGGCCGAGTCACTTGGGCGCATGATCCGGCGGCTGTGGCCTGGGATGGCACAGGTTCGTGGTGGACCGATGTCCACAATGACCAGTCTGTAATTGACCGCATGGTTTCCCGGTCCATTTGCGGTCTTACAAGTCAAAAAAGCGACGCCCAGGCATGGGCCTCCATCTTTCAGTACTTCAATCGCACTCATCGTCGCGGCAAAGCCGGATACAGAGTTGGGGAGAAAATTGCGATCAAGGCGAACCTGAACAACACAACGGACCATGGCACGATCGACCGCCTGAACTCCTCGCCCCATTTGATCCTTTCTCTCGTCCGACAGTTGACCGGCCCGGCACGAGTGCCGGAATCATCGATCACCATCTTCGACTCCAGCCGGTTCATCCCGGGCAATCTCTACGACAAGATCCACCATGAATTTCCTGGCGTCACGTTTGTGGACCATATCGGAGGGGATGGACGAGTAAAAGCCGAGTTCAAACCCAACGCGATTCCTTTCTCAGTTGAAAGCCAAAACGCCACGGGACTCGATACCACGGTGGTCGAGGCCGCCTACTTGATTGATGCTGCCGTGTTGAGAGCGCATGTGAGTTCAGGGGTGACACTTTGCGCGAAGAATCTCTTCGGCGCTACGAGTATCAACCCCGACTGGCGCAAGAACGCGCACGACGGTTTCCATCACAACAGCGATGGTTCGGCAAGTTACGCCGCCTTCACCGATTATTTGGGTCATAAGGACCTCGGCGAGAAGACCATCCTTTTTATTATTGATGGGCTCTATGGAAACGACAACGTGGATGGTCCGCCTCATCGCAAGTGGAAGATGGCGCCATTCAACGATGCCTGGCCGAACAGTATTTTTATGTCGTTTGACGGCGTAGCGATCGATTCCGTCGGCTTCGATTTTCTCACCTCGGAATGGCCCGATCTTCCGGATATCGCCAATGCCGACAACTACCTGCGCGAATCTGCCTTGGCGAATGATCCACCTTCGAAGACTTTCTATGATCCTGAACGCGACGGCGTCCGATGCCGTAGTCTTGGCGTACACGAACATTGGAACAATGGGAAAGACAAGAAGTACTCGCGCAATCTCGGAAAAGCGCACGGAATCGAGCTTTTCCAAGTCTGAAGTGCGGAACTTACTTGTGCCGTCGCTGCCGCTGGCGGAGTTGCGCAACTGCAGATAGGCTATCGTACTCAAGGAGGCAGGAACCGGAGAGCGTTTTCGTTATGCTTCGCAGCGGCATCGATGCTCCCGGCAGTTGCGTTTTCCCAATCATTTTTGGGCCAGTAAAAAGGCCTGTTCTATCACGACGGCCGCTATCAGGGCGGCGGGCAAAAATACCGGGACGAATATTGTGTGCTTACTATGACTTGGGCAGCGAAGGGGTCGCGTAACACGCTAGCGACCGACAGAATCATGGCCGCGGAGAGTTAAACCCGGCCGATGGGAGGTTTAACGAAGTTCAACCGGAAGCCGGATCCAATCGACGACAATTCCCCTTCGACAAGATTGCTCCTCCTGCAGACCTGCCCTACGCTGGTTGGACCGAACCCTGAGGGTGGTTCGACATTACGGTAAATGTGACAAAGGCGGGAACATACGCAGCTGATTTCCTTTGCACCTCAAATCGCGGGGGAACAATATTGGTCGATAAGGATACGACGCGTTGCGGTAATTCCACCTGAGTATTTTGTCGCGAGTGCTCGCGATGACTGTGGGCGGATTGACTTTTGTAATTGGGCCATCCGCTTCAGATTTTGTCCTCTCTCGCCTCGTATATCAGTGTAGTCGCGATATCATCCTTGCCACTTGAGAGGCCGAGAGGGGAGAAGCGAGGAAACTTCAAAGCCTCGCGTCCTGATGGTTGACGATCATGACGTTGTGCGCCAGGACATTGGCCACATTCTGGAAACGCAAGATGATTGCTATGTTACGTTGGGAGCGGGACCAGTCGACTGTCGAACGATTAGTTCTGGTTCGATCGCGATTTCCGCGACATATTTGCTTCGATTCTCGATTCGGTCCAGGAGAGTCCGCGCCGCAATCTCGCCCATTTTCTCTAGCGGCTGTCGAACGGTGGTCAGCGTCGGATTCGAATAAGACGCCAGCGGGATATCGTCGAAACCAATTACCGAAACATTTTCGGGAACTCTCAGTCCCGCGTCCTGAAACACGCTGATCGCCGCGACCGCCGAGTTATCGTTGTACGCAAAAACAGCGGTGAACGTGCGGTTTCGGCTCAACAGCTGCTTCGCGAACGGATACGCATACTTAGGCGCACGCGCAGCGCATGCTTGCGGATCATTGAGTTCGACCACCAAGTCCGGATGAATCCGGATTCCCAGTTCACGCGAGGCTTCTACGATGCTTCGCCAGCGGCTTTCCGTATCCGAACTCATTACTGGACCCTTCATGAAAGCGAACTCGCGATGACCATTCTCAAGCAGATGCCGCAGCGCTGAAAACGCCGCAGCCTTGTGGTCAAGCACAATGTTGGTAACGCCGGCACAGGGTCGGTGACCTGCGACCGCCACGGTGGGAAGAGGTGGTTCCCGCACAATAGATGTGTTAACCGTGATAAACCCTTCTACGCCGCGCTGCAGCAACAATCGCGAATAGCGCTCGAGAAGCTCTTTGTCGTGGCGGTGAACCGCGGTCAAGTAGAAGAAACCATTCGCGTGGAGGTACCGTTCGATTCCACTGATGATCAATGATCCATACGAGTCCCCAACTTCTGATGCGATCACGCCAATCGTAGATGAGCGCTTCACGCGGAGCGCTGGCGGCAAATAGTTCGGCTTGTATGCCAGCTCACGGGCTGCAGCGAACATCCGCTTTTTCGTACGCTCGGGAACAGGCCGGCATGCCAGTGAATTGTTCAATACCGCTGATACGGTCCCAGGCGTCAGACCTATGTGCTTCGCGACGGCCATCAATGTCACACCGATGCCATGGTTGGGTTGGCTCTGATCTTTTTTACTGCTCCGTTCTTTTCTCCCCATCTGGAGTTTTCCTTACCTCTGACGCGACCGCAGAATTCTACATCGCACCTGCCCACGTCGTCACTTCGGAAAGGCCGTTATTGCCCGAATTCCGGTCAGTCGCCGTCCCTGCCAGTGTTTACGACCTTCGGGTTTACCCGCAATATCGGAATAGGCGGTCTCCGCGATATGCAGGGACGGGCTTTTCCTGAAGTTAGAAGCGCTTATGGGGCTGGCCCCCTTTCACCGCTGCTATCACAACTGCCCCACGCAACCTCGATGCCCTGGTCCCGCACCTGGTACGGGCGGTGGAGTCCTCAATTCAAGCCACGGACAAGAGCGTCCGTCCCAGACGAGCTAGTCAATCCCGAGCTCTTTCGCCAATGCTTTCCACTTGCTATCAACTAACGCCTTAGTCTTCGCGTCCATCACAATCTCATCCGGCCAGGGGCGAATGAAGCCTTCGGTGGGCCACTTGCGAGTGGCGTCGATGCCCATCTTCGAGCCGTAGTTGGCGAGGCGAGAGGCGTGGTCGAGGGAGTCAATGGGGCCGAGAGTGAATTGGATATCGCGCTCGGGGTCGATGTGATTGAGAACTTTGAGCGTGACGTCGGCGAGATCCTGCACATCGACGTCTTCGTCGACCACGATGATGACCTTGGTAAACATCGCTTGGCCGAGCGACCAGATGGCGTTCATCACCTTGCGGGCCTGGCCGGGATAGGACTTGCGAATGGAGACGATCATCAAGTTGTGGAAAACGCCTTCGATGGGAAGATTGATGTCAACCAGTTCTGGAATAGTGAGGCGCATCAGCGGGAGGAAAACTCGCTCGACGGCTTTACCCATATAGGCGTCCTCCATAGGCGGTTTGCCTACGATGGTGGTCGAATAGATGGGATCTTTGCGATGTGTGATGCAGGTGACGTGGAAGACAGGGTAGAGATCTTCGAGGGAGTAGAAGCCGGTGTGGTCGCCGAAGGGGCCTTCGGAGCGGAGTTCGTCAAGGTTGACGTAGCCTTCGAGGACGATTTCCGTGGTCGCCGGAACTTCCAGATCGACGGTTTCGCATTTGACGAGTTCGACTGGAGCGGCGCGAAGGAATCCGGCGATTAGATATTCTTCGACGTCTGGGGGAGCAGGGACGATGGCTGAGAAGGTAACGGCGGGATCGGTGCCGATGGCGACGGCGACTTCCATGCGGCCGGAGGGTTGAAAGCCTTCGGAGAAGATTTGGCCGCCCGCGGTCCGGGCCATGAGGTCCACGGCGGCGCTCGCTTCGTGCCGGGAACGGTCACTGCTGCCCGTTCCCACATGGTCCCTGGCTGCGGAGCGCATGCGTTGGCGGGCGTGTTCCGCGGCGACCTTCTGTCTTTGCCAGTGCGCGCCGGTGGTGGTGGCGTCGTAGACCTGGAGGCGATACATCCCGACATTTCGTTTGCCGGATTTCGGGTCGCGGGTGACGACGCAAGGGAGAGTGATGAAGCGTCCAGCGTCTTGCGGCCAGCATTGAAGAATGGGGAAGTCGAGCAGGGAGAAGTGGTCTCGCTTGATAACCTCCTTGCAGGGACCGGTAGCGACGGTCTTGGGAAAAAACTTCCCGGCTTCGGTAAGCAGCGGAAGCATTTTGAGTTTGTCAAGGAAGCCTTGCGGAGATTTGAGATCCATGAAGACGCGTATGCGGTCGGCGAATTCGTCAAAGGAGTTCACGCCAAGAGCGAGCTTCATCCGGGCTTCAGAGCCGAATTGGTTGATGAGGAGTTGAAAGCCAGGGTGGCCTTTGATGTTTTGGAAAAGGAGGGCGGGGCCACCGGGCTTGTGTGCAGAGTTCCGCTTCGCTTCGCTTGCCGGGACAGTCGAGGCGGCTGTCCCCACATGGCGTGTGGTGGTGCTTGCGCCTTTGCTGACGCGGTCGGTTATTTCTGCGATTTCCAGGATGGGGTCAACTTCCGTTTGGATGCGTTTTAGCTCGCCGGCGCGGTCAAGGGCCGCGATCCATTGGCGGAGGTCATCGAAAGGCAAGTGGGTCTCCAGGGAACTGATGATTATACCGAGGGAGGCGACCCTTGCGCCGATTTGCGCGAGGTCAAAATCAGAAGGTTAAACCCAGAGGGCACCGGGGAAACACGGTGTAATCAGAGTTTGGAGCGGAGCATGGTGATTACGTCATCCGCGGTGATTACGCCGACGAGCTTGCTGTGTTCGTTAATGACGGGAAGGGTGACGAGGTTGTATTTGTCGAAAAGTTCGGCGACTTCGTTATCGCTGGTAGCTTCGTGGGTGGAGACGAGCGGCTCGGAAATGAGGGAGAGCAGCGGAGTATCTTGCTGCGCAAGTACGAGTTTTGCGAGTGGGACGGCGCCGGCCAGGGTGCCATGCGAGTCGACCAGATAGATGGTGCCGACGGTTTCGACACCGCCCTCGAATTCGCGGAGGACGCCGATGGCGTTCTCGACGGTGGCGGAGACAGGGAGCGCGAGGAACTCGGTGGTCATGCGCCCAGCGGCGGTTTCTTCGCGGTGTTCGAGAAGTTCGACAACTTCCTGGCTGGCCTGGGGCTCCATCTGCACCAGGATTTGTTCGGTGTGATCCTGAGAAAGATCGGCAAGAAGGTCAGCCGCAGCGTCGGGATCCATTTCCTCGACGATGTCGGCGGCGCGCTCAGAGTCGAGAGATTCCACGATGGATCGCTGAACCTTGGGGTCGACTTCTTCGAGGGTTTCCGCGGCGACGTCTTCGTCGAGAGTGCGGAAGACGGCCTCGCGCTCGTCGGGAGCGAGATCTTCGACAATGTCGGCGATGTCGGCGGGATGAAGGGTTGCGAGGCCTTCGTGCGAAATTTTCAGTTTAATGCGGCGCGCCGGATCGGTTTCGATGAGGTCAACAAAAGTCCAGGGGATGGCGCGGAGGGGAATCTTTTGCAACAACAGGTTGAGCGCGGCGCGTGGTGCGAGCCCGCGTAAAAGGCGGCGAACAGCGCCGCGGGCGCCGATATCGACGGAGGTGACGCGCAGTGTGGTATGAGGGTGTCCGGACTCGGTGACGGAATCGATCTGGAGTTCGACGTCATTCACACGGACGACTTTGCGTCCGTGAACATCGATGACTTGCTGGTCGAGGAGATCGCGTTCGAGCAGGAATAATCCTTCGGCGCCGTTGGCGACGGGCCAGTCGCTTGGATTGGTAGATGTGTGAATGTTGGCGTCGATGGAGGCGATGGCGGAAAACGGAAGAACGCGATTGCCGGATTTGGTTTTGACAATCAGCGAAGCGATGCGAGTACGGTCTTCCTGTGGAGCGAGCGTGACTTCACGCACCCGGCCTGTGGGCGCGCCTGACCGATCAAAAACGGTGGCGCCAAGAAGCTCGGAAAGAGGTAGCGTCGTCATCCCGGTAGAGAATAGCCGAGTTTTACGGCGGAAAGAAGACAAAAACGTAAACCCAGTGGGTACGGGGCTGAGGGCACGCAAGGCATCAAATCGGGGTCCGTATAATACAGACGTGCGGCATCTTCTTGATATCTTCGGGCAGACCTTGCGGACGCTGTGGGGACACAAGCTGCGCTCGTTCTTGACCATGTTCGGGATCGCCTGGGGAGTGTTTTCGCTGCTGCTGCTGGTCGGACTGGGGGAGGGATTTCGCTCGGGAAACAAGAAACAGTTCGATACGCTGGGTGAGAACGTCATGTTCATTTGGTCGGGGCGGGCTCCAGCGATGCTGGGAAGTTTTACTGCGCTGAGGCAGTATTACTTGACCGACCGCGATTATCAGGACATTTTGCGCGAGTGTCGCAGCGTGGGTGCGGTGGCCCCGGTGATCTCGCGGAATGACATTCGCGCGGTGAGCGATTTCTTTCAGGCGAGCGGAACGATCCTAGGAGTGTCCGCGATGTTTAACCAGATCCGATACCTTCCGATGAAGGAAGGACGCTGGCTGAACGCGATGGATGTAGTGCAGAAGAGAGCCGTAATCGTGCTGGGAGATGAAGTACAAAGAACGCTATTTACGGGGCGTCCGGCGATAGGGAGCACCATCCTGCTCAACGGAGTTCAGTTTGAGGTGATTGGGACGCTGCAACGCATCGGGCATGGCGACAATAACACCTTCAACCTGCGAAGTTTTGTGCCGTTCAGTACGATGCGGGAATATTTTCGTCCAATCAATGTGGGGGAAGCGCCGGACGTCATCTCGTTTATCAATTATCAGCCGAAAACGCGGGCCAATCACGAGTTGGCACAGCTGGAAGTACATAGAGTTATAGCGCGAAACCATGGGTTCGATCCGAATAATCCGGATTCATTCGACGAGTGGGATACGGTGAAGACGGTCGACCAGGTGGGAAAGATTTTCGACGCGATGAATACTTTCCTAGGGAGTGTGGGCCTGGTGACGCTGGGACTGGGGGCGATCGGGATCATCAACATCATGTTGGTTGCGGTGGCGGACCGCACACAGGAGATTGGCCTGCGGAAGGCGTTGGGGGCGACGAACGCGAGTATTATGTTTCAGTTTTTCGTGGAGGGCGCGTTTCTGACATTGCTCAGCGGCATCGTTGGAATCGCTGCGGCAGCGGGAACGATGGCGGCTCTGTCGGGAGTGTCTCTGGGCGACGGATTTGATCCGCCGAAGCTGGTGGCACGAACGGCGGTACTGGCGGTAGTGTCGCTGGCATTGGCGGGAGTGGTGGCGGGACTCTATCCGGCGCGTCGGGCGGCTTTGCTGCAACCGGTCGAGGCGCTGCGGAAGGAATAGGTGTACCTTCTAGTTCCTAGCGGGCTGGCTTCTAGCCAAGCACTCGTCGTGGCTATCAAGCATATTTCAACGCCTGGAGTTGGCAGCTAAGCCTTATCCAGGTTTGGCTTGGAGCCAGGAGCGGGTAGCTACAACTGAGACTTTATGCATCGGGATTTGTTGAGTCAGGCGTTTGCGGCGATGCGGCATGATCTGCGCAAGACCATGCTGACGATGGCGGGGATGGCCTGGGGCATTGCGACGGTGGTGCTGCTGTTGGCATACGGGAACGGGTTCGGAACCGCGATTGAAAATATTTTTCAAAGCTTTGGGGCCACCGCGGTGGGGATATTTCCGGGGCGCACGTCGCAACAGGCGGGCGGAAATAAGGCGGGAGTGCAAGTCCGGTTCACCAATGACGACATTGAACTGATGCGGAATAATGTGCCCCTGTGCAAGCACGTGGTGCGGATGTCGCAAAAAGATTCGTCGGTGCAGAACGGAAACCGCACCTTCACGATGCCGGTGGTGGGGATGGATGCAGCGATTGAAGAAATATGGAATCTGGACATGGGCGAGGGGCGTTTCCTGGATGACGCCGATAATGCCCGGCACGGCTTGATTGCGGTGATTGGCTCGGAGGCTAAGGACAAGTTATTTTCCGGGGCGCCCGCGGTGGGCGAAAGTATCCGGGTCGATGGGGTGGAATTTCAGGTGGTGGGTATCGTGAAGCCGCGGATGCAGGAGGGAGACAGCGACGATAACCGCACCATTTACATTCCGTATAACTCGATGAATGTCTTAAAGGACAATCATTATCTGGATGGGATCTGGCTAGATTCGCAGGGCCTGGATCACGACAAGCTGGACCAAACCGTGCGGGCCACGCTGGCGACGGCTCACAATTTTAAAGTGGATGACAAGCGGGCGATTTCCGTGTTCGACGCGCAGAAGCAGCTCTCGCAATTCGGGATTATTTCTTTGGCGTTGAAGGTGCTGCTGGCCTTTATTGGAACGCTGACGCTGGGGATCGGTGGTGTAGGGCTGATGAACATGATGTTAGTTTCGGTGACCCAGCGCACACGGGAGATTGGAGTGGAGAAGGCGCTGGGAGCGCGTCGGCAGGACATATTGTTTCAATTTTTGGCGGAGGCGATGGCAATTACGGCGGTGGGCGGCGTGCTGGGGATTGCGCTGTCGTACGTGGTGTCAGTTTCGGTGGGGCGCCTGACGTTATATAGCGCGATGGCGAAACATGCGGAGGCGGGAGATGTAAGGCTGATTGTTTCGCCGATGATTCTGTTGGTGGCCACTGGGATATTAGCGGTGGTCGGCGTGGTGAGTGGTATGGTGCCAGCGATGCGCGCAGCGAGACTGGATCCCATTGAGGCGCTGCGGTATGAGTAGGGAAACTTTGGTTTGGGATTTACTCAGCTCTTCACAGATCAAATACTTAAACAGAGAGGGCGCAGGAGAACACGGGGTAAATCTGATTGGGCGATGACATTTTGAGCTTGGCGGCGCCGAGGCCGGATGCGCGCGCGGCGTATGGCAGCGATGAGAATCAGTTTGCGGATTTGCGCACACCGAAGGGAAAGGGGCCGCATCCGTTGGCGATGTGCATTCACGGCGGATTCTGGCGAGCTAAATACGATCTCGAATATTTCGGGCACGCGTGTGCGGCGTTGACTGCGAAGGGGCTGGCGACTGCGAATCTGGAATACAGACGAGTAGGAAATGCGGGTGGGGGATGGCCGGGGACGTTTGCTGACATTCGCGCGGCCTATCGGTTTTTGATGCAGAGTGCGACGCGGTATAGGTTCGATCCGGAACGACTGGTGGTACTGGGACATTCCGCGGGAGGTCAGCTGGCGCTCTGTTTGGCGGCGCGTGAGGCGGGACTCAAGGCGACGATTTCACTGGCGGGCGTTGTGGATTTGCAGCGGGCATACGAACTGCATTTAAGCAATGATGCGGTGGTGGAATTCCTGGGAGGTACCCCAGCGGAGGTAGCGGACCATTACCGGGAAGCGGATCCGATAAAGCTAAAGATTCGTGGGCGGCAGTGGCTGGTGCACGGAGGAGCCGATGACGTTGTGCCGCCGAGTCTCAGCAAAGATTATGTGAGCGCGAAGCCCAAGGAAGATGCGAAATTGGTGATGCTTCCGGATGCGGAACATTTCGACATTGTCGATCCCCGGTCGAGGGCCTGGGCGGAAGTGGAGAGGGTTGTGCTTAGGGCGGCACAGGCTTAAACACGGGCGACACAGGGCAGGGTAAGCGACAATCTAGGCGACGCTGGGTTTGGGTTTTTTCTTTGTGGTTTGCGGGCGGCCGCTGGAGTGTTCGGGGCTGTTGCCAGGTTCCGGAAAGTCGGAGTCGGCATCTTTCAGGATTGGGTTTTGGTCGCGATGACCGAGTTGGTCGGCGAGTCCAGCGTTGCCGTCGTGGTGGTGTTCTTCTTCGGTTGCGCCCTTGGCGCGATCGGGATCGTTATCTGAAATTTTGGTCATAAGAAAACTCCTGCTTGGCTGCGGTTGAGATCATTCGCCGGGGCGGGCGTTCGATGCAACTCCGAGTTTGCGAAGGCGCTCGCGGGCCTGCAGAGCCTCGGGGGAGCGCGGATAACGCTGGATCACACGGCGGAGTTCCACGACTCCGTCTTCTTGTTTGCCCAGTTCGATCAGCGAAAACCCTTTTTTCAATTGCGCGGAAGCGACTTTGGTTCCGGTGGGAAAATTCTGCAGCACCTGGTCGTAGCTTTGCGCGGCCTGCTGATAATTACCCTGCCGGAATTGAATCTCGCCAAGATAGAAATAGCAATTTCCGGCAAGATCGGTGTTGGGGTAGTACTTGACGTAGTCGGAAAATTCCTGGATCGCGAGATCGTTCTTGGCGCCGTTGTAATCGCGGAGGGCGTTGTTATAGAGCACGTCCGGCGGAGGCGCTTGGGCCATATCCTTTTGCTGCGCCTGTTGTTGCGCGGTGGTTGCGGCGGCGCTCTGCTGCGAAGATTGCATGTCTTCGAGTTGCTTGCTGACTTTGGCGAGTCGCGCTTTTAGTTCGTCCAGGGTGTCGTTGAGCGATTGCAGTTGGCCGGAAAGTTGATCCACATGGGTTGAAGAATCGCCCTGTTGTTTCTGCAGAGTGGATTGAAGAGCGCTGACAGCGGCGGCAACTTTATTGACGGCGTCGGTATCGCGCTCGACA
This sequence comes from Candidatus Acidiferrales bacterium, assembly GCA_035603035.1. Taxonomy (GTDB): domain Bacteria; phylum Acidobacteriota; class Terriglobia; order Terriglobales; family Acidobacteriaceae; genus Sulfotelmatobacter. The sequence goes on from DATNLE010000044.1 coordinate 62,766, forward strand.
AGGTTATTCATGACGCCCATGCGCTCGTCGAAGCTGCGTTGCATAGCGGTCATCTGCTCCTGCAGTTGCTGGACCTGGGTCTGCAACTGGATGGTTTCTTTATTGACGCCAAACGCGGGCGCAGCGACGAGGCATGTCATTGAGAGCAGAGCAAAAACAGTGGAGCGGATTTGTGGGTTCATAAACAGGTTACCTGTGATCTATTTTAGATGGATTTGACCCGTCGTAGGTTGTGAGATTGGGTACGGAACCTTGAAGGGTATGAGCGGACGGACCCGGCCGCGCTACTTGCTGCCGAAGCGGGGGCACCGCCGATGCGATGCCCCCGCCCCGCAGAGACACTATTTCTGATAGACAAAGTGACCGCGGCGATTTTGCTGCCAGCAGCTTTCGGTTTCTTCCATGCAGAAAGGTTTTTCTTTGCCGTAGCTGATGGTCTTAACGCGATTGGCGCTGACTCCGGCCGAAATCAAAGCGCTCTTCACTGAAGAGGCGCGTTGATCGCCCAATGCCAGGTTGTATTCGGTTGAGCCGCGGGAATCGCAGTGTCCCTCAACCGTAAAGTTAATGTTGGAATGCTGGTTCAGGAATTGAGCGTCCGACTGGATGGCGGTCTGCTGATCGGGGCGAAGGTCAGATTTGTCGTAATCGAAATAGACATCCTTGACGGTCTGGCCGAACAGATCCTCCTCCGTAGCTGATGACGGCGGAGCAGTGGTTGCCGCGGGCGGAGGCGCGACGGTGAGGCGCGTCGTGGCGTCCTGGGTTCCGCCGGAACCTTTGGCGGTGAGATGATACGTGGTGGAATCGGTGGGATTAACCTGTTGTGATCCGCTGGGCTGAACCGCGCCAATGCCGTCGATTGAGACGTCAGTTGCATTCGAAGTCTGCCAACTCAGGGTTGCGGATTGTCCGGCCTGAATGGTATCCGGGCTCACTGAAATGGATGCGGTCGGCGACGGGGGCGGTGGCGGGGGTGGCGGCGGCGGAGCTGCTTTCTTATGGCAAGCACCGAGCATAAGAATCGCGCTCACGGTAAAGACGGTGGCGACAGCTTTCAGGGTGTGCTGTTTCATGGTGATCTTCCTCACGTATCCTCCTGCGAGCCCGAAAAGTTATTCGAGTTCAGACGAAGTGAAATTTATTTCCAACTCCAATTTGGCTGCGAATTGCGTCCCGTAAAAGTTAACTGGTGGAGCTTGGTGCCGTCGGCAAGCATTTCCCAAATCTCTTCCTTGCCCGAGCGGCTGGACTGAAAGACGATGTGGCGTCCGTCCGGCGACCACGAAGGGAAATCATTGCGACCGCCGTCATGGGTGAGCTGAACCCACTGTTTACTGGCGATATCCATCAGATAAATGTCGGAGGAGCCAGGCTCGCCCGGGCCATACTTGCGAATCCAGGCGATAGTCAGAAATTGGCCATTGGGCGACCAGTTGGGTGAGACGGCATACCCCTGATCGGTCATGCGCTGTTGGTTAGTGCCGTCGGCCTCCATGGTATAAACCTGCGGAAGTCCCGTGCTGCCGCTGACGAAAGCGATCTGGGCGCCGGTCTTGCGGTTCCACACGGGTGAAACGTCAGGACCCTTTCCCGTGGTCATGGCGTGAAGATTTCCGCCCGTAGCATCGCACACATAAATCTCCGAGTGGCCGCCGCGCGAAGAAGAGAACGCCAGGCGCGCGCCGTCAGGAGACCACGACGGAGAAAGATTCGTGCCGCCGAAGCGGGCGAAACTCACGAGGCGGTTGAGATCCGTGGAATACATCAAAATGTCCCATCCCGTTTTCGTGAGCGAACTGAAGGCGAGGCGGGAACCGTCCGGCGAGATTCGCGGCGAGAGTGAGATGGAGGATTGGTGAGTAAGCTGGCGCTGGTTGGAGCCGTCGTAATCCATCACCCAGATTTCTTTGTGGCCGGAGCGATCGCTGACGAAAAACAGTTTGCTTTCGGCGATGCCGGGAATCCCGCCCCCCAGACGAAAGATGATTTCGTCAGCGAATCTGTGTGCAATGACGCGGGTAGCCTCGTCGGTAGCAACATCGGTATATTGTTTTCCGAGCACCAGGGGCGAGGCAGTGTTCTTCACGTCGTAAAGCCAGCCCTGGACGACCACTTTGCCGGCCGCGACAGCGAGATTGCCAAAGGCCAGCATGGCGGCGTTGGGCGGTGGAGAGTTCCAGACTCCGAAGGTAACTTCGGGAGGATTGCCCGGGACCTGCAGGGGATAGAAGCTTTTCGAGATCAGTTCGACGACGCCGGAGTTGTCGAGGTCGTTCCAGAATGTGTCATTGAAGGTTTTCAGCAGGGCAGCGTTCTGAGGGTCCGTGTTCGAGGGCTTGAAGTCGGGGACCGCGAGGCGGACCCTTTCTACGCCGAGACCGGAGCCGGTGCGAACCCAATCTTGGGCGGAGGCGAAGAGGGAAGAAAGCGCGAGAATGAAGCAGGCGGTCGCAAAGCGGCCGCCAGTCGCAAAAGCATGCGAAAATCGTCTTCGTTTATTGCCCATCCCTTTGGAGGTGTCGCGCGGACGCAGAAAAAAATATGTGGCGAACGATCGAATCGTAGTCCGATATGTTCTCATTAGCAAGGTATGATCAATCATAGTCGAGAATCTGGAACCTAAAGAATCATCAGGTACATGCGGGGAGTATCTTCAAGATCCCAACGCACCCTGCAAGGCATTTATGAGTTAGCTTACAAAACCTATCGATGCTGGCCAGGCGCGCACTGGTACACAATTTTATTTTTTGCTGTAATCGAACCAATATTCCACTGAGATCTTGCTGCCGCTATAGTCCGGCGGCAGCGGACCGAATGTATCGATACGCTGCAACGCGCGGGTGGCGGAGACATCGAGCGATGGGACGCCGCTGGACTGTTCGACCCGCACGTTAAAAGGATGTCCATCCCGGGCCACGTCGAAAGTGATGTAGACGCGCTCGGCGGTGCTGATCCGAGGATCGACCTCGTATTTCAACCAGTTTTCCGAAACCTTGCGCTGAATTATCTGGACATACCAGCCGAACTTGGTGCCAAAGTCGCCGCCGCCTCCAGTGATACCGAAGCCGCCTTTCGCTCCTCCGGCGGCGAAAGTGCCATAGGGGCCGCTCACCGGTCCGCCTTCACCGAAGGCAACCTGGTTGGTTTCTGGCTCAGGAGCAGGCTGGGGCTTCGCCTTCGTGGGAGTGGAAATCTTCTTTGGTTTGATTTTGGAATTCTTGCCCTGAATCTCGATGGCGTCGGGCTCTTTCTCTTCAATCTTGGGCTGGGATTTTGCCAGGCCTTTGGATTGGTTGGCCAGAACGTTCTGGGTTGGAGTGGGGGCGGCAGATAGAGGCACTGAACTCACGAGCGTCACTCCCATGGCCGAGCCACCGCCGCCGGATCCCCAATCCGAGCCCCGGCCTCCGGTGAAGAGAACTGGATAGAGCAGGATGACGGCGGTAACGGCAAGGTGGAAGCCGGCCGACCAGGCGAAGGCGCGTCCCCAACTATCGTGTTCGAAAAATATCTCAGCGTTTCGTGCCATTTTCTTCCAAAGGCTGAGTGACGATGCTCACGTTAGTGATGCCTGATTGTTTGACCGCGTCCATCACGGTGGCGAAAGCGCCAAAGGGAACATTTTCATCAGCACGAATAAAAATAAACTGGTTGCGAGGATCGCGAATTTTCTGTTTGAGGCGTGCGGCGATCTGATTGATGTTGATGGCGTCGTTGCCGAGGAAGACGCGCTGATCCTTATTAATGGTGATGACGGTGCGTTCCTCGGAAATCTCTTTTACGGTGCGGGTTTTGGGGACGCTGACCTCAATGCCCGACTGCAGAACGGGGGCAGTTACCATAAAGATGATCAGCAGCACGAGGACGACATCGACCAGCGGAGTGATGTTGATATCGGCGAGTGCGGTTTGAGTGCGGCCATTAGGCGACGTGAAAGCCATTAGCGCCTCACTTCGGCCACGGCCTGAGGCTGAATACTCTCGATGGCGTTGAGCACCTCAAGGGAGAAGTCGTCGCTGCGAGCGGCAAATACGCGAACGGAATTGCCGATCAAGTTGTAAGCAATAACGGCAGGGATAGCAGCGGCGAGTCCGGCAGCAGTGGTGATGAGAGCTTCGGAGATGCCAGGGGCCACAGCACGAAGAGTAGCGCCCCCGGCAGTCCCGAGGCCGTGGAAAGCGTCGATGATGCCCCACACGGTACCGAACAGCCCGATGAACGGGGTAACAGCAGCGGTGATGGCAAGCCACGGGACGTTACGCTCAAGCCGTGTGATTTCTTCGGAGGCGCCGATCTGCATTCCACGCTGAACGGCGGTCAAGCTTCGGAGAGCGGTCGCCGGGGGTGCTAGTTGGCGCTTGTATTCCTGAAAGCCGCCTTCGAACACTCCGACCAGAGGGCTGGGACGAAATTGATCGGAGACGGCGGCGATATCCTGCAGGCGCTGAGCTTTACGAAAGGCGCGAAGAAAGCGTCCGCTCTGAACTCGAGCGCGGCGGAGCAGACTCCACTTGGTAAGAATAATGGCCCAGGAGATAAGACTGAAGGCCAGCAATATGAAAAGAACGAACTTGGCGACCGCACCGGTACTTGAAATCAGATCAAGAATCTCGCCGCCAACGAAAAAAGCTGAGCATGAGAGCAATTGCATCTTGAGTTTGAGAATACCCTGAATTATAGATGATTCGCAGCTTTCTCTCTGGGGGACGTATCCTAAACATAACGTGGAAGCTGTGGATCTTGGAGCGCTGGGTTGACGGGTAGCTTAATTTCGGTGATATACCCCAGCGGGCAGAGTGACATCCAAAGTAGCAGCAGCTGGGAAAACTTTCCGGGAGGAAGAATCTATGGCGAACTACGGAATGCTCCGAAACTATCGCTTCACGGATGCCGCCGAGGACATCCGCGGGTCCAAGTTGTACGGTCTGGATGACGAAAAACTGGGCAAGATCGACGACGTGATTTTCGACCACTCCGACGGAGCGATTCGCTACGTTGTGGTTGACACAGGGGGATGGCTGTCGACCAAGAAATTTATTGTGCCAGCGGACCGGTTGCGGCCTTCCACCGAACACGATGACGCTTTTGCCGTGGATCTCACCAAGGCGCAGGTGGAAAACTTCCCGCCTTACAAAGAGACGGATCTGGAATCCGATGAACAATGGTCAGACTACGAAGGCAAGTATCGTTCAAAATGGGAGGCCGATCCGGTGATGCATCGGAAAGAGACCGACCGGAATATCACCCCGACTACGCAGCAGATGCCAGGGAACTCGCCTTCGGCAACGGCGGCGGGCTCCGCCGATGCGCGTACTGTGGAAAGCGCGGGACCTACGGAAATCGAGGATACGGGATTCATCGAGCCCGGGTTTGCCGGGGGAACTGATACGGTTGAGATCGACAATACCGCGGTCGGCATTGGGCCACGATGGGACACGTTTCAGGACCGTCTGCGCGAGCGGCGCCATGAAGTGATTGGTACGCGAGCCTCTGAAAGGCGCGAGGACGAGTATCGCAAAGCCAGTTAAGGAGTGGATGTTTTCGCCAAGCCACGGTTTCGACCGTGGCTTTTTGGTTGGAGTTGGGCCTAAGTCTGACGAAATCATTGCGCTGGAAACGGTTCTCTTGGTGCACGCACAACCAATTAATTGTGGAGTTTGTTGGAAGGATCCGTGAGAGCAATTAATTTGCCGACGGGATAGTCGTCCCGGGAGATGGGAATCTCAGGTTCGGGATTGATAATGGTGAGCACGTCGCCGGTATGAACTCCGCGCACCATTAGGCGGTCACCCTCGACGCTCACCACCCGATATTTCTCGTCGAAGATTGACATAGAAGCCCTGGCACTTAGATGCCCAACTGAGGGTTCGCGATGCTGCTGTGAATAAGGATGATTTCCCGAAAGTTCCAAATTGGTCGGAGATCGGATTCCCGCATCCGGCACCGGTTGAAGATCGGGCTACGCCGGACGCCGCGCCAATTCTCGTTCGGCGCCGCGGAACAGTGCTCGTAGAGCCCTGATGACCACCCGGATCAACCAGATAATGACCGCAAGCAAAACACAGGCTAGCGCAGCCGCTGCATAAGGATGTCGCGTTGCAAGCCAGGTGAGGCCTAGGGCAAGAACATCCTCACCCAAGCTTAACGAAATATTGGAGAACGGTTCCGGCGATGGGGTGACCGCCGCTCGCAGGGCGGTCTTTCCGCCGTGTGCGGCGAGCGCGATGAGACCTCCAAGAAGAGCGGCGAGAAGCTGCTGAGACGGGCTCAGCTGCCTCGTCGCACCATAGGCAAGCAACGCCGCCGCCGGCACCCGCACAAAAGTATGGAGGGCACTCCATATAAGGTCGAACGCCGGGATTTTGTCAGCGAAAAACTCGATAGCGAACAGAATGATGCTGGCGGCGATCACGGGCCAGCTCTTGAGCAGTTGCAATCCCGGGGGAAGCAGCAAATGTCCGAAGCGAGCCAATAAGCCCAGCGCGCCGACGGTGGCATAGACGTTTAGCCCGGCGGCAAATGCGATGGCGGCTAGGAGGGCGAAAAGTTCGGGGAGCGAGATTTGTAGCCAGTCGAGCACAAAAGTAAAGGGTCGCCGTCTGCGACCCTTGCCATTCAGTTTGTAAATCGCCGGTTACAGAGTCGACTCAATCTCGAAGCCCCAGGCTTCCAGAAGAGGCTCGGGGATGTACTTGGAATTCTTGTTGCGGCGTGCCCATTCGCGGAGACGAGTTGACCGCAGATATTGGTCTGGCGTCAGTTTGTATTCGCGTACCACCTGTTCAAACTCGGTAATGGTGGGGACGACCGGGCCGATCGGCTCGGGCTTGCCCCAGTTCGGATTTCCACGTCGTTTTGCCATGAAAAAAGCCTTTCGTACTGATGGGGGATTAGCTAACAACCAATAGTTTTCCTGTATCTATCTGATTCTCCTGGCGCTAACGGGGATTCACTGAATTAGAGCGTCCGCGCCTAAAATGCAGCAGATGTGGGTTCTAAGATCTGTTTGGAGACACAGCATATTAGGGCACCGGGGGGAAGAAAGTCAACCAGCACCGCAATTTGACCGCCTGACCTGACCGTTGTAACCGATTTGGGCCATTAGACTTACAAGTAAGACCCACGGTTGCGACGCAGTTAGGAAAGCGCGCGGAAGTTACACAAGTAATGTCTAGCGCCAGTGCTTGATTGATGAGACGTCGGAGGCAGCTTACATTTGAGAATGTAGTGTCGGCAGTCAGTCACGCTGATTAGCTGGAAGGAAAGTAGCTGGAAGGTGTAGGACCGTCGATGAATTTGAAGTCACTGTTGCTTTGTTCAGATGAAAAAATCGGGCGCGTGCTGCGGCGCACGCTGGGCGATCTCGAGATCGACGTCGAGCATTGTACGACCGCGGAAGCGGCATTGCGCTATCTGACCCGAGACCGGTTTGAGGCCATCATCGTCGATTGTGCGGGTCCCGGCGCCGCCGATGTTTTGCGCGGAGCGCGGACGGCACCCTGCAACAAACGCGCCATCGCGATGGCGATTCTGGATCCCGATACCGGCTTGCGCTCTGCCTTCGAAATAGGGGCGCACTTTATCCTATACAAGCCAGTTTCCGCGGAACGAGCCAAGTCAAGTTTTCGGGCGGCGCGAGCTTTGATGAAACGGGAACGCCGGCGCAATTCGCGCGTCCACGTTCGTTTTTCAGTTGAGATGGTCAATGTCGACTCTGGTGTCCGTTTCAAAGTAAATACGACCGACGTGGGGGAGGGTGGGTTGGCTGTTTCGCTGCCACGTCGCAGCAAGCCGCATGGCCGTTGGAATTTATCATTCACCCTTCCTGGCTCGACTGGCGTAGAAGTGGCTGCAGCCGAGTTTGCCTGGGAGGGAAGCGGGACGCAGGTGGGATTGCGTTTTCTGGATCTGTCGGCGGACGTGAAGCGCAATTTGCGCGAATGGCTGGGCCGCAATTTGCCGGACGGAGAGATTGATGATCCTCCTGTGCGCTGTCAGCTCACGGACTTGAGTTTGCGCGGCTGCTATCTGGAAATTCCTTCCCCCTTCCCGGTTTCAACTCGGGTCACGCTCTCGATGCGAGTCGCAGGAGTGGAGTTGCGATCTGAAGGAGTGGTCCGAGTGATGCACCCGGACCAGGGGATGGGGGTGGAGTTCACGCAAACCACAGCGGAACATCGTGCATTATTGGAAAAGTTTCTCAGCCGCCTCACGGAAAATCCCAATGCCTTGCCCGAGTTGCTGGTTGAACCCGAGGGCCTGGAAGCTGATGTTGCCCAGACTTTACCTACAGCTTCCGACGCCGGCGACATGTACGATCCTTTGCTCGAACTTTTTCGCAACCAGGCAGGGCTTGCGGCAGAGTCGTTCCATGCGGAACTCCGCAAGCAGAGAGGGCAAACGGTGGCTGGGGCTGCCAACGCCGCTTCCTGACCGAGCCACACACCCCGGAGTCACTCTCATTGGCGCAACGACGTTCCCTCTGCCGGTCCACCCTTTACCAAGTCAGTCTTTACTGTTGATTTCTGATTGGCTACCAGTTCGATATCGGTTTCGAAAGCTTGATACCCAGGCAAAGAGATTCTAACCTTGCGCTTGCCGGGTGCAACCAGCAAGGCCCTGCCCATGCCGCTGAATTCAGCGACGTGACCCACGAAGACGCCATCGACAAATACTGCGGCGCGATTCGGATTCACCTCAAGCTTGATCTCTGCTGTGATCTGTGGCAATTGGACCCGGGTATCTTTTTCCATCCTGACTTCGACGGTCTGAGTTTGTCCGCCACGGACCGTGACCTTCTGTACGAAGTCCACGTAGCCGCCTTGCCGGACTGCGATCTCGTGTTCGCCGGGAAGCAGTAGGATTTTTTTTGATCCCTTGAGTTCGCGCAGATAGCCGACGTATTGTCCGTCGATCCAGACGCCGGAGGTGCGTTCGACTTTCGTGGCACCTACGAGATCGACTTGACCCAGGACGTCGTTTCCAGCGTGCAAGGCGGGTATGAAAATCAGCGAGCACACGAGAAAAAGAGTGTAGGCGATAGCACTATCTTTTGAATAGAATTTCATAGAGTTCCTGGTGAGATGCAGAAGCTTGCGCAAGGGTAGCCGGGAACCGAGCCAATGCAAGGCGGAAAAAGCGTGACAGACCATGTGGACCAGCCAAGAGTAGAAGGCGGTTAGGCTAGATGGTCGCGAGCCGGGATGGCGCCGTAGACGGTATGAAAATCCGCAGGGCTTAAACGGCCCGTGAAGGTTCAAGTCCCTGAGCCCGCACCCAGGTTGTCCTCGGGCAGTGACCTGCCGGCGCGAGAAAGACTTGCCGGGAAGACAATTCATGAGAGAGCAATATACAGTTTCCCCCAAGAGTCCTACCGCGGGACGCACCCCCGGAACACGAGTTGGGTCTGTTTTCGACCGAGTCTGTCCTTAGCCTGCAAAAATTGATTTTTGCTGGCTCTCCTCGGTCCGAAGTTCTAGCGATTATTGCTCAGTTGGTTGAATCGCAGGCCGAGGGCATGTCTTGCACGATTTGGCTTCCCGATGAAGATGGAAGGGAACTCCATGGTGCTGCTGCGCCCAGCTTTCCTGGATTTATCGCTCACGTCGGGACCATGGCTGTTTGGTTCGAAAGGCGCATCTTGCGGCACAGCAGTTATCGGAAGGAACCGGTGTATGTGACCGACATCCTAACCGACCCCATCTGGGAAAATTATCGTGACCGCCTGTTGCCTTATGGAATTCGTTCCGTTTGGACACGCCCGCTGTTCACAAGCGAAGGCAAGGCCCTCGGCACCTTTTCTATGAACTATCGTGAACCACGTAACCCCGTTGCCAACGAACTTCAGTTAATTGAGAACGCCAGCTACATCACCGGGATCGCGATTGAGCGCCACATGAACGAACAAGCGCTGCGGCGCCAACGCGATCGGCTGCGATTGCTTCTGGAAATCACAAGCAGCGAGTCGACGCTTACTGCACCAGTTCCTGCGTCAGTAGGGCTCCGCCCATGGATGGCAATACCGCGGATTCCTTGACGGCCTTGTGCGAATTGCGATCTACCCAAAGAGTTTCCTGATCAGGGCCTCCGTCGGCGGAGGATACTTCTACTTTGTAGGCGTCAAAAGTGCCTGCGGGCACAGTTACTTTTTCGACTCCGGAAACCTTTAACTGCATCAGTTTCACTGTTTGTTTCTGAACGTCAAAGTTTCGGTACGTAGTGCTGTAGCCTTCAGCCAAGGGTAGACACGAGATCGACTGTTTCGCACCGGCAGCATTGGCAAACAGAGGTCCTCCCAGATCGACTGAAATGGTACGATCCTGTCCGTTCACGTTCATATTGCCGGTGGCCTTGTCGCTACTGAAGTTGAGGTCGATCGTTAGCGGCCCCTGTTTCATGTTGAGCTTGCGCCCGATCAAGGTTCCTCTATCCAAAGTCGATATCTCAGTCACCGTGCCATTCGGTGTTTCCATCACGTCTGTGGCAGTCCAGGTGCTGCCCTCCGCAGCTACTGTGGTCGAGATAGTTAGCGAGACCTGCTGGCCATTGGCTTCAATCTTAGCTTGGTACTTGTACTTGCCAGGTTGCAGATCCATGGCCAGAGTGGGAGCGCCGACGGAGCTAGAATCCACTTTCTTGGCCAGCACCACGGATTTTGGATCAACTGTTATTTCTTTCAAGCGTGCCACCACTTCAGCCGTTCCGCCTTCCTGGTAGCGTCCTCCAATGTATGTGGCGAAAAATTTCTCTGTGGCCATGATCGACGCCATGTTGTTTACCGGCCGAGCAAAGCCGTGGCCCTCGTCGGGAATCAGGATATATCCCACAGGGAAGCCGCGGTCGCGCAACGCTATCACAATCTGCTCCGACTCAGCATGGTTGACCCGGGCGTCGTTGGCGCCTTGCGCAATCATCAACGGCGTTTTGATTTTGTCGGCAGAGGTCAACGGAGAGCGCTCTACTAGCAGAGCTTTGCCTTCCGGAGTCGTGGGATCTCCCATGCGCTGATAGAACATCACGCGAATGGATTCCCAGTAGGGCGGGATCGAGTCCATGAGCGTAATCAAATTGGACGGGCCGAACAGGTCCACAGCCGCGGCGTAAAGACCCGGCGTAAAAGTTACCCCAGCCAGCGTGGCATAGCCGCCGTAGGAACCGCCGAAGATGCCCACGCGCTTCGGATCGGCGATGCCTTGGTCGACCATGTACTTCACGCCCCAGGTGACGTCGTCCTGCATCTTGCGTCCCCATTCTTTGTTCCCGGCATCAAGGAATTTCTTGCCGTATCCGGTAGAGCCGCGGAAGTTCATGCTCAACACAGCGTATCCGCGGTTGGCAAAGAATTGGGCGTATCCGTTGTAACCCCACATGTCACGGCTCCATGGCCCGCCATGCGGGAAGATGATCGTAGGCAGGTTCTTGCCAGGGATGCCTCTGGGCAGGGTGAGATAAGCCGGAATTTCCAGCCCGTCTGAGGACTTATAGCTGACTGTCTTCATCTCTGCCAGAGCTTCACGGGGCAACTTCTCCCGCACCCGGTACTGCAATGTGAGTTTGTGCCTCTTGCGATCAACGATGTAGGTCTCGCCCGGCTCGGTGTCGCTAGAGGCATTCACCAGCCATACCTGCTCATCCAGCGTGGACGAGACTCGAGTGAGTTCCTTTCCGGGCAACTTCCCCCCCAGCCATTTGAAATCGGCTTCGAAGCCTTTGTCTTTGAAATAGCGGCGCACGCGATCGTCCTGGTACAAGGTAATCGCCAACTGGTCTGTAGCCTCCGAGAAGACAGCCAAGCTGAAGTCCACTTTGTGGAGCGGATCGGATTCTACCGTCTCCGTCTTTCCAGTCTCCGGATCGAACAGCACCAGAGCGCTCAAGTTCATGTCGGCGCCTTTATTGGTCTCCATGTACGCCCGCTTGCCATCTTTCTGAAAGCGAATTGTGTCGCAAGACTCAAACACATTACAGGAATAAATCTTGGTAAACTTGTCGGAATCGACGCGAAGGATTTCCGTGTCGCCGTTCTCTGCGGAACGGCTGGTCAGTCGCAGGTTGCCTTGAAGATCAAACTCCCAGCGGGTGATGCGTTCCGTGTTCTTGCGTACCAATGTCTTCTCACCGGTGGAGAGCCTCAGCCTGTAGAGGTCATGCCAGGCTTTGTCGCGGTCGTTCAAACCGATGTAGATCGTGTCCGGATCGTTCTTAGGTACGGCCACAATCTGCACGCGGACGCCCTTGAGCCCGGTCAGGTCGCGCGAGACGGGAGCATCCGCCCCCGCCGGCGGCTTGGCACCTGGGTCTACGGCATAGACATTGTAGTTTTCATCGCCGTCGTTATCTTTTGCATAAAGAATGTATTTGCTATCGCGGCTCCAGAAATAACCTGCGATTGGGCGCTTCGGTTCCGCAGTGAGGAGACGCGCCGTGCTGAAGGGCTCGTCCGCGCCTTTAACATAGATGTTGCGCGTGGCTTTCCATGGCTTTTGAAAAGCCAAATACTTTCCGTCGGGCGAGAGTTGCGCCCCTGATATTTCAGGATTGCCGAAGATCAACTCGCGGTCAATCAGCGGAGGCAAGCCGGCGGAAGAAGCTTGCTTGTCTTGCGTATTCTGCGCCGTTAACGATGACGCGGCGAGCGCCAGACACAAGAGTGCCTTAAACATTTGTTTCATAACCGAAAACTCCTTTCGGCCCGCAAAACCGCTCTTCAAAGAGCACGCACTGCTCACAAATTCTAGCAGGATGTGGTTAGGGTAAGTCGCCATCTCTAATAATGTCGGCGGAGTCAGGCAATCTTCGAGCGCGCTACGATTCAAGTGGGAGGCTGCTCTTGGGCGAACGCGCAATGTCGAGCAGGAAGAGGCGTACAACCCACAAACGTTGGGACTCAATCGGGAATTCCAGAGGTAATGTATGAAAGCGAATCTCCTGCCGTTCTTGTTTTGTCTCCTTTCAGTGTCCTTCTCGCCGGGTTTCACAGCTCGCCGTGTCCGGACGGGCGCACCAGTCGGCCGGAATAGCGCACCACCGGAGACCAATGCATCCGCAGATTCGAAGATTGAAGTACAAAACTGGGCCAGGCCCGAACCGGGGTGGCTGTATGTGCTCGATCCCAAACCCGATCGAAAAGTCGCGGGCATGAAATGGTAGCCACTTCCGGAGACATTCCGCTGGATCGCCATTAAGCGGCAGATATGCGGCAGATATTAAGACGCAGCTTGATGCCGCCGCGATCAACATCATGAGACCAAAACGGAAAAGGAAACTAGCCGGCCGAAAACTCCAAAGCAATCAAGACGTCTGACGCACGAAGCTGATGTGTAAATTCCCCCTGCGTGCTCTATGATAGAAAGCTGAAAAACAAGAACCCGCGGGCGTGGCGGAATGGCATACGCAGCGGACTTAAGGAAAACTTGAGTGCTCGCCTGGGAAACCGGCGATGCAGAACTGCTCAAATTCGGGGGACCCTGAAATGGCAATCCCGAGCCAAGCCCGGAGAGACAGCAGCCGGGAAGGTGTAGAGACTAGACGGGCAGCACCTAAGCTCCGAAGCTTCCGGGGGAGGGTGAAGGGATAGTCCAGACCGCAAACCTGACCTGAGCCCTCCAAAAGCTCCACGTCCGGGCGGCGAAAGCCGTAGACGGCATGAAAATCCGCAGGGCTTAAACGGCCCATGAGGGTTCAAGTCCCTCCGCCCGCACCACATTTGCTAGGGCAGCCACCTGCCCGGCACGCATCTTGCATGCACCCGCGTGCTGCGGTGGACTGTCCGCGCAGTCAACGGTGGCTCCGGCACTCGGGGTTTTGGAAACCACCTTTGCTACCTGAAGGCAATCGGCGGAAAACAGACGGCGTGCGTGAGAAGGTGGTCACAATGCTGAGATCACACTGCAGCCCGTCCGCCAATCAGCAAACACTATGCGACATATCGTTGCCAATCTGGCGGTTGGCATCCGCTTCGGCCTCCCAGGCGTTTCTCTGAGCTAGCCGTTTTCTACCCGCGCCTTTATATCCGTGTACGCCGCATCGATGAGCCTGCTCAGCTCTGCGGCGTTTGTGGCCGTTCCCGGTCTCAGCTTCACATGGCGCATGAACTTGCCGGTGCCTTGCAGCAAGCGCGCCGGATCCCGCAGCGCTGCGCCGTGAAAGAACCCCACATTTACGTGTGAAGTGAATACATTGACGTAGCCGAAGGGCGCGTCTCCCAAACATGCAACCGGACAGCCGTCATGCAGAAGCTCCCGGACTTCGTCCCCACATTTTCGCATCACCTCAAACCACTGTTGCGCGATGGCTCCCAATCTACCTGTATGCTCTTTCATCCACGCATCGATGGCGAGATCACGCTCGACGGCGCCGTTGAATCGCAGCAATTCCGTTCTCATCGTCGCTCCAAATCAAGATCGGCGACTACAAACTCGGCGGAGCTTCCACAGGTTTGTCCTGGGCTCGGAACCGATCTTCGGGAGCACGGGCCTCCACTTCTCTGAAGGGTTCGTTTACCTCAGCCTTGCCTGAAGATTGAGCCAGAAGGCTGTCGCTTCGCCGAGACTTTGGAATCAGCGAGGGTGTTCTCTCATGGCATTTTGAGAGCTACCCGTTGGTTCCAGGGTGCCACGCTTTCCTCGTACTCCATGGGATCGCCGAAACCTTCGGTTTGGACGCCGAGTTGGCGTAGCGCGTCCAAGGCCATCAATCGGCGATGCGCGTTGAATGTCATGATATGGGCGAAGACGCCGCCGTACGTGAAGCTCTCCGCCGGTTCGCACAGAGCGTCGACGAACGTATCATCCCAGGCGGTGCGGTTTCGGATGTCACGGAGAATACGGTGCAGTTCAGCATCCGTCTTTTCGAGCCTTTGCAGCAGCGCTTGCGGGGAGCGCTGCGATTTGGGAGGGCCGTTCATATCCATATCGGCTCCGGACAGCGCGGCGGTCCAGACTTCCTTAGTGAAGATAATGTTTTCTAACAGCTGCCTTAGAGTCTTATTCGACTCTCGCCAAGGCAGCAGCTCTACGACCGTGGGCAGCGGCCGATCCAATTGTTCCTCGGTCAAAGTACCCGCGTATTCCAGCAAACGCCGCGTGTGCCAAGAATCGTTGCCTGCAAAACGATCGAATAAATCCATGTCTGTCCCTCCTTTTGTTGACGAACCAGGGGCGAAAAAGTGAATCTTGTTGGACGCCGGCAAATGAAAGTGCGGATCACGCATGCGCCGGTAGACGCTGGGAGAAGCCCGGAAGGCTTTTCGGAAAGCGCGAGTGAACGCCTCCAACGAACCGTAGTTGGCGTCCAGAGCAATGTCGGTGACCGACATTCCGCTATGCCCCAGTTGATATGCTGCTCTTTCCAGCAATAGCCGTCGTCGCATGGCTGCCGGAGTTTCTTCGACCACGGTTCGGAACAACCTGTGGAACTGCGTGCGGCTTTGATACGCTTGGCGCGCCAGATCTTGCGTTTTCGCCTGAGTGTCCAGGGAGTTGGCGACAATTGCAGAGAGGCGGTCTGCCCTGTCCTGACCATCCGCTTTATTCATGCGTCCGGTTCCCCCCTCTTGAACGAATCATAGACAAAAAATGACGCCTCCCGCCTGATCGTACGTACCAATCTTCTACCTCAAAAGCCGGACCAAGGCGAATGAACACAGGGATACTCGACACCGCGATTGCACGCTTACTCTCCACAAATCTTAGGCCCCTAAATCTTAGGCGCCTATCGCAATTGCGCCGGCGCTGTGTAGCCGCGTGGACCCAACTGTGTCTCGCCGGGGCACTTGCGATCGGGAGATTTGGACGAAGCCGCTGCGCGGCTGGCGCGGGGGAGCTAAGGGTTTTGTTTGGGGCGATTCGAAGACCTTTCGCCTCTGGATGGCGTAGGAGGCAGGAGTAAGTGAGGGTGGCTGGGTCTCTAGCAGTGGTTGGGAAGTATCGGAGCTGGGGGTGGGGGTAGAAGTAAGTGCGAGATGTGTGTCGGTGGGAGTAAGCAGGGACACGAAGGCTGTCGGAGTCGAAGATTCCGCAATGGAGAGGGGCATGGGTTGTGGGTCAGGAAGAGTCAAGGGGAACATTCCTTCCTCTTTGTGGCCAAGGGCTATACCCTCAAGCTGAACGGCGGACAGTGAGGTTGCCTTCAATCTCAACCGTTAGCTTGGAATTGTCAGCGATTTCGGCGCCTATGACGGCTCCCCCGGCATCCCAGGCCTGATCGGCGAGACCTACTCGCAGTGCTTTTTCTTGTTCATGCAAATCCGTATCAGGGCTACCAGCGACGGCATGCCCATGGAAAAGAGCGCGATGACCTGCAAAGCGGGGAAACGATTTGTCGTGAGGTAACGAACCGCGAAAAATGAATAGACGACCACGGGTAGGGCTTCAAATCTCTTCGTTGCGGTTGTTCTGTGAACGCTACCCCGCCAGAGCCAACTTGCGATCCAGTAAACCAAGAAGGTTGTAAGCAGCCAGCCGAGGTAGTTGCGGCGCGGCACGCCGAAGTAGGCCCCTCCGTTCTCCCATATCCAATTCCCGGCCACGGCCATGCTGGGATCCATTACTACGTCCCATCCGGTCATCACCCCAGCAGCTACAGCTGCCTGCGCGGTGGCGCCAAGAAGTGAACGCGTGTCGATGCCACCGACTAGAGCCTTCGCCACCATCCATGAGGGATAAATCATCATGAACCAAGCCAGCGGTATGATCACAGGCACATGGCCCAGCTTCGCACCCAGCAGATTGCTGTAGTGGTAGGCGCCATAGATGAAACCGGTTCGAACCCCAATCTCTTCCATCATGTAGGAAACAATGGCAGAGATCGCGAAGAACGCCGACGTGCGCCGCAGGCCTTCGAGCGCGGTGCAATGAATCAGCGCGAAGAGCACGAATACTAGCGTAAATCCGACGTTGCCTAGAATCGGCAATCTGAACCATGGCCAGACCGCTTCCCCCAGGATGAGATACATAATCGCCGCGAAGAACAGCCATGACGCCGCCCGTACCCAACGCTTCAGTGCATTCTCCCTTCAGGAGTCGATCATTTCCAGAATAACAGTTCATTCGAGAAGCCAGCGTCTCTAGGCGGCGGCCCGCCCGTCGCTCTCTAGCTTCTGGATTACGGGCTTAACCGGCCAATCTCTTCCCAATCTCACGTTGTGCGGAGTTTGCGGGCTTCTGTGTGGATCTTGGTGAGGCGGTCGGAGAGCCGGTCGAGGCAAGAGCGAGAAGTGCCCTTTGGTAGTGGGCGGCGAAACATCTCCAACGCATGTTGAGAGGCGAGCAAAGAATCGATGACGCCGTCGAGGCCGACACGAATGGGAATAGATGAGTCTTTGGCTGCGGAACCAGATACTTTGGGTGGGCCCGTGCTTGGTGGAACTCGCGTTGGCGATCGGGCAGGGCCACATCCACATAGCGCATGGTCATCTCAGGGTCGGTGTGACCGAGTAACTTCATCAGGACAGGAAAGCTCACACCGGCTCGAAGCATCTCTGTGGCGTAGGTGTGTCTACTATGTACCCAGAGAATGTGGGTGGATGGGCTTGTCGATGCCCGCAGCTTGGGCAGCCTGGCGGCAAGCCAACCACACGATGTTGGGCGTGATGGGCACGTCGGCGCGGATGCCTTTGACGGTACCGGGAAAGAGATAGATTTTGGGCTTCATCCAGCGCCAGTACACGCGCAGGGTCTCCAGCAGCTTGGGACTGAGTGGAACATAGCGATCGCGTCAACCCTTGCCTTGGTTAATGCGGATCATCATGCGCTGGCTGTCGATATCGCGGACCTGGAGGCGCACAGTTCGCTGCGCCGCATGGCGGTCGAGTACAGGGTCATGAGCAGGGTGCGGTGATAGAGATTGCGGGCGGAGTTGATCAGCTGGGTGACTTCCTCCGGGCTGAGGATAATGGGCAGTCGCCGGGGCGACTTGGGAAAGGGAATGTGTTCGGCAAGAAAATGGCGGCGCAGTGTCTTGACGAACAGGAAGCGTAACGCCGATACATACTGGCTGACGGTGGCCGGGGTCAGCTTCTTGATCTGAAACAGGTATGCCTGATACTGCCGAATCTGTTCTAGTCCGAGTTTGTCGGGTGGTTGGTGAAAGTGTTCAGCGAATTCAGACACGATCCGGATGTAGGTGTTTGCGGTACGATGGGAGTAATTACGTCTTTGGAGTTCTTCCAGCATTTTTTGGCGAAGTTGGGTCATAGAGACCTCCTTTTCCTGTGACCCAACTTATCTAAACCGTGTACTCTCTCGCCCCCATCTCCATCAGCCGACATCGAGCACGCGGAAGCGTCTGCCGCGCAGCGGCTTCGTCCACATGCGGCTTGTGTCCAGCGAACGATCACTGTTTACTCGGTTGGCCAGAAACGTTAGTGCTGTATCGGAAGCGAACCGGCGCGACAGGTTCGGTTGGCTTGGACCTCAGGAGTTCGCTTTCGATACAGCCGTTTGAACGAAGCCGCTTTGTTCGCGGCGGGCGCTATGGGATTTCAATCGATTTCCGTTTGGAAGCTATTGAAAAGAAGAGTACTTGCGGGGCGAGTTTCAAATCGAAGTTCATCGATCTAACCAATGAAGCCCAGGCTCACGATCGCCCCGTCGTAACGCGAGACAGACCATTCTGCAAGACTTGGGACGCCGACGCTAGCGATCTATTCGTATGCACGTCTCGAATCTCCGCTGCCGCTTGCTTCGGGCACGCGATAGCGTCCGCCGCAAAGCTTGGTTCAAACGGGCTTCGAGGAATCTCGGCTTCGTCGATTCCTCCAAGCCAACTTGTCGGGACCCTTCCTTTAGGATCGCGCGTTACTTTTGTTCGAGAACTTTCATCCAAGATGTTCATGCCAACCCAAACCGTAACCCGCACCGTTGAATTAGAAGCCAAGGAGCCACCCCATTCGATGGATAAGATCACTCTGAATGTGAATGGGCAGCAGCACATCGTGGCAGTTGATTCGGAAACACCGCTGTTGTTTGTTTTGAACGACGACCTTGGGTTGCGCGGACCTCGATTCGGATGTGGCATGGCTCAGTGCGGAGCCTGCACCGTTATCATGCGCGGTCAAGTCGTGCGGTCGTGTGTCATGCCTGTAAGAGTAGTCGGTCAAGACGAAGTCACAACGCTGGAGGGCCTGGGCACGCCCGAAAAGCCTCACCCAATTCAGCAAGCCTTTATTGAGGAGGGGGCCGCGCAATGTGGGTTTTGCCTCAGCGGAGTGATCCTGACGGCGAAGGTCGTACTCGACGTGAAACCGGATGCCTCTGATCAGGAGATTCGGGATGCTCTGGGGGGCATTTTGTGTCGCTGTTTTACGCACACTCGCATGTTGCGGGCAATTCGAAAGTATGCCGAGGCAAGACGAGCATGACTCAGTCCCGGCGTGAGTTTCTGAAAAGTTGCGGCGCCTTGATTGTCAGTTTTAGTGCTGGCTCGTTGAGTGTATCGTCACTAGAGGGCCAAGGGCAGTTCGCCACGCATCCCTCCCACGTTGATCCCAAAAAGCTCGATTCGTGGTTAGCTGTCCGAGCCGATGGGACCATCACCGCATATACAGGGAAATGCGATTTTGGGCAGGGCATTTTTACGGCTCAATCCCAGTTGGTTGCGGAGGAGCTGTACGTTCCAATTGGCCGCGTCACGCTGATCCAGTGCGATACGTCTGTCTGTCCGGATCAGGGGACCACGTCTGGAAGTCAGTCGACTCCGACGAACTTCAACACGGAAAATCTCGCCCTTGCCGCAGCTACTGCTCGCGAAGCTCTGCTGGGGCTCGCTGCCGTGAAATTGGGAGAGCCGGTTGAGCAACTCACTTTGGCGAATGGCGTCATCTCAAGCAATATCGGGCATCACGTCCGGTACGAGGAGCTTATCGGAAGTAAACGTTTCAATATCCCGCTAAGCGCGACAGCGAAGCGGCGATCTGCTCCAGATTGGATGGTGTTGGGTAAACCAATTCCTGCACTGGACAGAACCGCCCTGATGACTGGTCGGTTCGAGTTCGTTCACCACGTTCGAATACCAGGGATGCTTCACGGGCGAGTCGTGCGGCCTCCGGAGATGGGAGCAACACTTGTCCATGTAGACGAACAATCGGTGCGGAGTGTTCCGGGTCTCGTGAAGGTCATCGTGCGCAAGAATTTTGTTGGTGTTGTGGCCGAGACTCAGTACCAGGCAGGGCTGGCGGTCAGGAAGTTGACGGTTCAATGGAATCCGGGGCCAGGGCTTCCGCCTCAGAACGGCTTCTTCGACTATCTCCAGAAACAGCCTTCCCACGACGTTGTTAGCGTTGACTCCCGGGATACCGAGGCGCAACTCGCTGCCGCGATCAGCGTCATCCGAGCCAAGTACACCTATCCCTACCAAATGCACGGATCCGTTGGTGCATCGTGCGCGGTGGCCGACGTCAAACCAGAGAGCGCAACCGTATACTCGTCAACACAGTCGGCTTATCCAACCAGGAGCATCGTTGCAAAGCTCTTGGATATGCCAATTGATAAGGTGC
Source organism: Candidatus Acidiferrales bacterium (assembly GCA_035603035.1). Taxonomy (GTDB): domain Bacteria; phylum Acidobacteriota; class Terriglobia; order Terriglobales; family Acidobacteriaceae; genus Sulfotelmatobacter. The sequence continues at coordinate 83,263 of DATNLE010000044.1, forward strand.
GCGTGATCTATGTGCGCGGCTCGGGGTGCTATGGGTTAAATGGTGCCGATGCCGTTTCCTTTGATGCAGGCATACTCTCTCAGGAAGTGGGAAGACCGGTGCGCCTGCAGTTTTCACGTCAGGACGAAATGATGTGGGAGAACTTCGGTTCCGCGTGTGCGGTGGAACATCGTGCCGGACTGGCACGCGATGGACGCATTGTGACCTGGGATCGGGAGGATTGGGTAGCTTCGCTGGGCAATCGACCGGGCTACGACCAACCAGGGAACGTCATCACGGGCATGCTGCTGGGTTATGAACCCGAGTTACCTGAGCCGCGTTTCGCCAAGCCTCCTACTGGCAAGTTGCGCAACCAGAGCAACACAGTGCCATCGTACTTCGCGGGGTGCATCGGTGGCAGCTGTGGTGGAGATGGAACCATCCGGAGTGAGCGGGCGCTGACGCATACGGTGCGTTCCCCGTTCTTCACTGGCCCCCTCCGCTCACCGCTTCGCATTCAGAACACATTTGCCAACGAATGCTTCATGGACGAACTTTGCGCGCACACACAATCTGATCCTGTGGCCTTCAGGCTGCGGCACCTGCAGAACTCGCGAGTCATCGGCGTCCTCAAAGCAGCTGCCAATGCGGCAAGTTGGCAGGCCCGCTCTTCATCGAGGGCGGACACTTCTCGGACGCAAACGGTAAGCGGACGTGGTATTGCCTGTGTCGCGTATGAAGGAGACAACGGCTATGCTGCGCTGGTTGCCGAGGTCGAGGTAGATCTACAAACCGGAACGGTCCGGCCGAAGCGCTTCGTAATTGCGCTAGACTGTGGTCCGATCTCCAACCCTGATGGTCTGCGAAATCAGACCGAAGGCGGCATCCTGCAGGGCATGAGCCGTGCCTTGGTGGAAGAAGTTACATGGGACCCGCAGCGCGTGACCTCTGTCGATTGGGAGACTTATAACAGCTTGCATCTTGATTACGAGATGCCCACCGTCGAAACAGTCTTTGTGACGCCCGCCAATGTGCCCGCAACTGGTGCAGGGGAGACCGCCATCACAGTTACTCCCGCCGCGATCGCAAACGCTATCTTCGACGCCACCGGTGCGCGCCTCCGGACCCTGCCGTTCACTCCGGAGCGAGTGAACGCTGCGCTGCGCGAGAATTCCCAAAGTGACGAGAGGTAAGTATGAAGAATCGAAGATCCATCTCCTCCATTTTTGCTGTCGCCGCAATGTATTGTTTTCTATCCTCGCTAATCCCATGGGTTGCCGCGCGGGGAATGGAACGTGCCAGAGCACAACTCGTTCATCAAGGAATCCCGCGCGAGGATGATGTTGGCGCGGCCGCTGCTTTCGAAGCAATTGTCCCGGTGCTCCACCATCCTCGCTGTATGAATTGCCACTCAACGGGAGATTTTCCTCGACAGGGCGACGATAGTCATCGACACACAATGCAAATCCGTCGTGGACCAGAGGGGCAGGGCGCAAATGCTGTCAGATGCAGCACTTGTCATCAGGATCACAATCTCGCGGGCTTGCACATGCCTCCGGGAGCGCCCGATTGGTATCTGCCCTCGCCCGCGATGCCGATGATCTGGGAGGGACTGACGGACCATCAACTCTGTGAACTGTTCAAAGATCCTCAGAGGAACGGTAATCGTACGCCCGCGCAGATTGTGGAGCATATGCACACGCCACTTGTACTCTGGGGGTGGACCCCTGGCGACGGCCGCAGTCCAGTCCCCACACCGCAGAATGCGGTTTTAGCGAAAATCCAAGAATGGGCTGAAAAAGGGGCGGCCTGTCCCGCGGACGCCAGCGCCACAAACTCTCAGACGTTTGGGTTTCTATTGTTCCGATCACTTCCTGCAAGCCGACTTCGAAGGACTGGCCAGGTCCCTCGTTGATGTCCGTTCTGAGTGCTCTGGAATGGCATCAAGAGAAGCGATGATGCCCCAGGAGTTCTCGTTGGACAGCCGATCGGTGAGAAGCCGAATAGCTATCAGGAAGCCCGTGAGATGGTTCTTCCAAACTCACAATGGGTAGCCCGCTACTCCGTGCGGTTCTATCGATTTGTGCGTGGCGAAGAAAACCTGATCCGCCCAGATCGAGAGATCACAGGAACGTGGGCGGATTTTCAGGCGGGACGCGATCCGGTAGTGGATTGGGTGCTTGGCACGATTTCAGATGCCCAAAAATTAGAAATTGAGGGATCCTTTGCGAATCGGAAATAGAGAGATCAGCGCTTCCGGCTTCTAAGAAAGTCTCTTGTTCGGAAAGGACTTGGTTGGCCAAAGCCTTCGCGTCTGAAATGCAGGATCTGAAATGCAGGATCTGAAATGCAGGAGAGGTACTCATAAACGCGTTGTCGTCAGTAGTGCGATTGCTGACGAGAAGCCGACTTCCCGTTAGCAATCTGGCCAATTGCCGAGCAGCCGACGATTAGGGAGTTACTATGTGATAGTTTTCCTTGGGAAGCTGCCGATATCACGGCGGGAGTCAGCGGGATGACGCGAAACAAGGAGCTACGGAGACGCGAGAAGATGGCCAAATACGTGATTCAAGCTAAGGGTGGTGCACCGCCGGGAGGAGCTTATTCCCAGGGATGGCGGGCCGGGGATTTCGTCTTTGTTAGCGGAACGGGTGCGATCGACCCGGTCCACGGCAGGCTGGTCGGCGACAGCATTGAGCAGCAGGCGGAGCAGACCATTGATAACATTGTTGCCATTCTCGAGGCGGACGGAGCTTCTCTTCGCGATGTGGTGAAGGTCCATGTGCACCTGAGTGATACGAGTTTGTTCGCGCGCTACAACGCGGTTTACGCGCGACGTTTTTCGCCGCCGTATCCGGCGCGCACGACGGTAGGCAGCGATCTTGGTCACACTCCAGGCATGCTGATCGAAATCGACTGCGTTGCGTACAGTGTGAAGAAAACGGGCTCGAGACCAGTGCATGGGGCAAAGAAAAAGAAGACGACAAAGAAGAAGGCGAGCCGCCGGAACAAATAAAATTCCCGCCCTGTCGCAAGAAACGCCACAAGGACGGCTCACCCCGACCGAGGCCTCGGCGCGGAATTTCTTTCCTAGACTATCCGCCTAAACTGGCTCGGTAGCCGCGAGACCCAGTGAGGACTTGGCCAACGCTAACGTCGGCAGCAGCGGCGCTTCGCGTCCGCGGGCGGTGACTTTCTCGACTGACGCGATCTGGCCGTCCCGCACGAGGAGCGCGGAATCAAAGTTGTTCACCGTGGGGCAGACGTGGCGCGGCAGGAGATAGAGCGCTTCGCCTATCTGCGGACCTGGGGTTTCGCGGTTCAATGCCATCGGAAGATGCTCTTCACTGGGCGCGAGAGGCGCCAGTTCTGAATGTCCGGCGACCACGCACGTGGGCACGCCCGCATCGGCCGAGACAGCTTTGTGGCCCGCGTCGCAGGTGATGATTCCGTCGTGTGGCCGGCTGACCACACGTGTCAATACCAGCGCCGCTGGCGCGTAGCCGTATTCAGCGGGCAGTTGCACCAGACTTGTGGCGTCGCAATAGATAATTGTTCCAGGCGAGACACGGTGGATGAACCCTGCTCCGTGAAAACCTTTGTACGCGAGAGAACAGGGGAACGTCGGCGTCCCTGCGGTGATGACTTCGGGCACACTCATCCCACTGTCCTGGATCGCGATCACAAGTTTCAGCAAACGATCGTAGCCGGCATGCGCCGCTGCGGTCCGTTCGGGCTCGTGGAGCCCTCCGTGCTGGCCGTCATAGTAGTGCAGGCCGCTGAATTGCAGCTCAGCTTTTTCAACAGCACGCACAAGCCGAACCACTTTGTCGGTCTGGCCCTGTTCGACTCCTGTTCGATTCATGCCTGGATTTATGTCGACAAACACGCCGACTGAGCTGCCTCGCCATTGCCGCACTTGTACTTCGCTCTCGACCAGGACAGAAATCCGGACGCGCGGGAACTGATTCGCTATTTCGAGCACGCGGCGTGCATTTGCGCCCACCACCGGGTAGGCAAGAAGGACGTCGGCAACTCCGCTGTAGCAAGCTACCAGTAGTTCGAGCGTGGTTGCGCACTTGAAACTCCGGACACACCGCTCGACAAGCATGCGAAGCGTGTAGGCCAGCTTTGCGGTCTTGATGTGCACACGCCAGCGATCCGGATCGCCTCCGAGCAGATGCAAAGTGCGCGCAATGTTTGACGAGACGATTTCCGGATAGACCACAAGCGTAGGAGTAAGGACGTTTTCAATGCCGGCCACGCGGTGACGTTCGTCCCAGGAAAACTCGCTCAGCATGATTTCATGCGCTGCCATCGCGGTTTTTCGATCATATCGCGCAACCCTGAATCAGCGCTATGAGCCAGTATATCTCCCGTCCGCAACGACAGGACTGGTCCGGATGGGCAGTGGCTCGGGCAGACCCTTTCGGCGGGTGGGATCACTTCGCGCCTTTCCGAATGCTTTGCGCGCTTTAAAGTTACTCTGACTTTGCGTTCATCGCGGCATTTCTTTGGCGACTGACTCTTGCCTTGGAACTGAGTCACCGGGCGGGCAGTCGGCAATCTATGAAGGGGGAACACTACCCGACCGGCGGGTCGTTGACGATCTTCATTGCTGCTAGTAGGCTCTGACTTCCGCGATGTTGGCTAGCAATCCATCTGACCAGTCCGAGCGAAGTGAGTTGGATCGTGGCCTGGGTCTTGGGCCGGCGATCGCCATCGTTATTGGCGACACGATCGGGACGGGGGTTTTTCTTGTCGCTGGCAACATGGCGCGCGCCGTGGGCTCCGCCACGCTGGTGTTGATCGCCTGGATCCTCGGCTTGCTCATCGTGCTTTTGGGCGCCTTCTGCTATGCCGAACTCGGTGCGGCTTTTCCGAAGGCCGGCGGCCCCTACGTTTACCTTGGCCGTGGGCTCGGTCCTCTCTGGGGATTTCTCTTTGGCTGGATGAGTTCGTTTCTCGAGCGGCCAGTCGCTATGGCCACTCTGGCAGCCGGTCTCGTGCGGTTCTTGGGATTTTTGTTTCCCAGTGTGGCCATGCCTTTGTTCAGCAGTCACATCGGGCGTTACGAATTCACGTTCACCACGGCCCAGCCGATTGCGGCGTTGATCGTGGTGATGGTGACGGCGGTCAATTATTTCAGTGTGCGGATGGGTGGCGCTATCCAGGTGCTGCTGACGTCGCTCAAGATAGGCACAATCTTGGTCATCATTGTCGGAGGCGCAGTGTTCAGAACAAAACACGCCGGCTCAACTGCGCCAGCCTCAACATCGTTCAGCTGGGGAACGATTGCCGCCTTGCTGACAGCGCTGGTTCCTGCGATGTGGGCGTACAACGGCTTTAACGATCTGGGGGATCTGGGGGAAGAGATTGTCCAACCGCAGAAGAACATCCCCAGAGCCATCATTTTTGGGTTGCTCACTGTGGGTGGGTTGTATTTGATGACGAACGTTGTGTACTTTCATGTGTTGCCATTCCCACAAGTGGCTGCGTCCCAGCATGTTGCGTCGGACGTAGTGCAATCGTTGAGTGGTTCGCGCGGCGCAGCTTGGCTCACGGTCGCCATGGCCGTGTCGGCCCTTGGGGCGCTGCACGTCGTGGTCTTGACAGGTGCTCGCATCCCCTACGCCATGGCGCGCGACGGTTTGTTCTTCCGTTTCGCAGAGCGCCTTCATCCTTCCCGTCGTACGCCCACCGGCGCGTTAGTTTTCCTGGGCTCGATCGCTGCGCTGCTGGCGCTCAGTGGGACGTTCGAGGAACTCTATTCGCTGTTTGTCTTTGCCGTGTGGATCTTTTTCGCTTTAGTGGCGATTGCCCTGATACGTTTACGCCAAAAAGAGCCGAACCTGGTTCGGCCTTACCGCGCCTGGGGATATCCCTGGACGCCGCTCATCTTTTTGGCTGCCGCGATGGCTTTGACGGTCAACTTGTGGATGGTCCGGCCCGTGCGTTCCTCGTTGGGGCTGGGAGTGATTGTCCTCGGTATTCCGTTCTTCTACCGCTGGCACAAACGGCCTCGTGCCGCAGGTATACATTCCGGACGGAACTAGTGGATTCTAATGCACCCGCGGCCCCTTTTCGGGTAGCTTCCTGGTGGACGATCTGGGAGTTGGCCTGTTCGAAACAACCAAAACAAGTTCGTGGATTGTCGGCTCAACCGGAAGTCATCCGAGGCGCCGGCAATCCTCAAAACTGGCGAAACACCTCTATTGCAGTCATCCTATGAAAGGGGATGTCAAGAAGAAAGTTTCTCCCCCAGCTTGACATATGTCCGTTTATGATATATCACATTGTGATATATGGTGAAAACGGAAATTCCAGATGCTGGACGCAAGCTGCCACCTCTTAGTCCGGCCGTGTTCTACATCCTGTTTGCGCTTGCTGAAGGCGAAAAGCACGGCTATGCAATCATGAAGGAAGCAGAAACTGTCTCTGGCGGACAATTCACGATGGGACCGGGGACGCTGTATACCACCATCCAGCGCTTGCTGGAACTCGGGCTGATTGAAGAAACCTCGACCTCCTCAGACTCCGAACGCCGCCGCCGCTGTTATCGGCTGTCACGTAGCGGTAGTCAGGTATTCGAAGCCGAGTTGAATCGTATGGACTCGCTGGTGCGCTCCGCCCAGCGCAGGAAGTTGGTGCCCCGTGACGGTCATTAACGGCAACTCCGTCTCGGCCCTCCTCGAAGTCAGCCACAAGGTTTACGCGACGTCTCTTGTCCTCTATCCCAACGAGCTTCGCCGCGAGTTTGGCGGCGAGATGGTCGAAGTCTTCGATGAACAGGTCTCAGAAGCATACTCCCGAAGTGGTTTTCCCGGCCTGCTTCGTGTCTGGTTCAGCGCCACCAGAGAGTTCGTCACTATCGCTTTGCCCGGTCGGCTTGCCGAGCGCATGGTTCCGATCGTTGCCGTGACGGCGGCATTGGCCTTGATGGTGTGGTTTGCAGGCTACATAGGCTACGTGATGGAAACAGCCTGCCCAGGCTGCGGTCATTAATTTATTTCGGCCTTGTAAATCCATGGAGGTATCTATGAAAAGTTACGTTTGTCTGTTTCTCCTATTGGTCGGCGCGGCGCTTTTCGCGCAGTCGAAGGCGACACCGGAAGAGGCCGCGGTACTTCAGGTGCAGCAGCAATGGTTGGAAGCATCGCAGAAGGGCAACGGCGAGGCATTAAGTCAGATCATTGACGACAGCTTCGCTGGCAGCACGCCTGACAATCACATCATCAACAAACAAAGTCTCTTTCCGCCGAGCGGCAGCGGGCCAATGTTCACCAATGCCCACTTCGTGAGCCTCAACGCAAGAGTTACCGGTAATACGGCGGTCGTATTCGGAAGCTTGATCACCACCGGTGACCCGACAGTTTTGCGCTGTGCCATGGTCTACACGAAGCGAGCAGGGGCCTGGAAGATGATCGCCGCTCAACTGGTACCGGTGTCAGAGGCGAAGGATGCACGAGGACAGTAGCCGCGGTGCGTCCACGTTGCTTTCCGGACATGTCTTCTGAGGCTCCGATAATTGGCAATCAATGCCTGTTACACTCACCGACCCCAATCGAGGTTTGAGCGCCAGATTATGTAAACCATGCGGAGCCGTGACCGGGCGTAGAAGCGCGAGCTGGCACGGTCATTTAAAACTCGGGGGACATCTCAGAGCGTTTCGGTGATATTGTACTTAGCGCGGCTTTGAGCGACGCGGTTGTAAGCGATGGAAGCAAAGGGCGTTCGTGATATCGCCGAAGTCAGCGTCCTTTTACCGCCACAGACTGAGTTTCTTCCGCGGTGAGGCGAGAGGGATCGCAGTAACCGTAGCCTTTGAGGCAAGCTGTGTAATTGCGCTTGTGCTCAGCGTCGGCCAGCGTTTTGGATTCGGTGGAGGAAAGTTTTGCGTAGTCACAGGTCTCCCTGCCGTCCTTACATGCGGTCAGGTTGCGTTGATGTTCTGCGTTGGATGTTCGGGCCGTTTCTGAGGGCGTGAGTTGGGAGCGGTCGCACTCGGCCCAGCCGCTTTCACAATTCTGAGCATTGCGTTGGTGTTCCGCGGTGCTGACCAGCTTGGTTTCGGAAGGTGTCAGCTGGGAATGATCGCACACACCCACGCCGTCCTTGCAATCAGAGACATTGAGCTGACGCCTGGCGGTGGCCACTGCCCCTGCTTCGGGTTCACTCAGTTTGGCGTGGTCGCAGGAGCCCACACCGTCCTTGCAGTCGGTGATATTTCGCTGGTGGTCGGAGAGATATGAATCGCGCGCTTCTGATGGCGTGAGTTTCGACCGGTCGCAGGTGTGCATGCCGTCAGCACAAGCCGATACATTGTTCTGATGGTCGGCGACGGCCAAGGCGATGATTTCGGGCTTACTCAGTTTAGAGCGGTCACAGGAGTCGTCGCCGTTTCTGCAATTTGCAACGTTGCGAGAGTGGAGGGCCAAGGCTAGTTCCTTCGATTCCGACGGGCTTAGCCGCGCGATATTGCAGGTTTCCCGTCCAGCCTTGCAGGCCTCAACATTGGCGGCAACATCGGGCGATTGCGCCCAGGCAAGAATCGGCCACAAACTTAGGCAGATTATTTGCGCAAAAAAATACTTGTTTAAACCGACCTTCATCGTGTGACCGCCTTTGATTGTGCCGTAAGAAATTCTGTGACCGCAGGATTTGTTAGGCTGACCGAACCTCGCCTGCGGTCTCGGTCAGCCACCGACGCGACTATTGCTTGTCTTCTCTGGCTTCAGCGATGTGCGCCTGGTGTCCGGCTTCGGACACAGCCTTCACAAATGCATCCGCGCTGCGGGGAGTCGCCGCCTGGCCCGAAAGAATGTTGCGGAAGACCATGTGCTTGCCATAGATGGCGCGAGTTGAGTCGTTATCCTGCTCCACCACCGCACCTTCTAGGGTCAAACCAGCGAACACGCCTTTCGAGCGCGAGTAGGTCAGAACTTCAGTGTTCAAGGTCCAGTCAGTTCCGGCGGATGCGTGCCTGCCTACCGGGCCTGCTGCAACCGAACTTTCGCCAGTGAGCTCGAACTTGCTGGAAAGCAGATGTTGTAAACCGTTGTCATTCATGACTAACATCACCAAGTCAACGCCCTCAACGCCGATCTGTAGCCCCCAGCTTCCGCCACCAACCGTAACGAATGCGGGAGCGCTCCAGCCTTCAGAAGTGCGGCACGTAGCCACCCCCCGTCCGTGTTTGGCGCCAACGATGAAGCCGCCTTTAATCAAGTTAGGTACAACCACGATGCACTTTGCACCGTTCAGCACTTCCTCGGGGATACCTTTATCGGGTGTCGACATGATGGATTGGAGGACATCCACGGATTTTTGCATGCGCTCGACGGTTTCCTCACGGTCTGAACCGGCAAACGCATAAGTTCCAACCAGACCAAGCAAGCTGATCAACAGCAGAGAAATTGTCCTTTTCATGAGTTGTTTCCTTTAGGAGTTGCGAACTAAGAGAAAGAAGACTTCAGATGGCTGACTTAGGTTCAGAGGACCTGAAAGAGAGAGAGGTGGTGCTCGTCTCCAAGGTTATGATCTCCGATATAGATAAAGAATAGCTGGTCTGAATTGCTCACCCTGCGATTGCAATCGATATACCGTCGTCGAGCTCTTAAGAGGCGAAAAGGTTTTCGGGCAATGTGAGCAATCTGGCACAGCGTGGTTCGCTTCGACATGTCAAGATCAGTTTGTGGGATCTTAAGAGTCGGGAGAGATGCCAGGCGCGGAGAGCAATGCCGGATCAACAGATCGCGAGAAGAAACCTTGGAAGATCAATGGCTCGTAGCCTACGCAACCGTTTGGCCCTAATCCTGGATTCATTCACCAAGTTGTTCAGGATACTGAAGCCCGTCGCTCAGGAATTGGGATCACAAAGGATGTGTCCTTCCTGCGGATTGATCACTCCGCGAGCTCAGCCATTTTGTTTGGAGTGCGGCAAGCCGCTCAGAATAGTTCAACTGAGCGGAAAGACGTAAGGCAGTGATATTAAGACAAGCATAAACCGGCATAGCCGCCTTCGTTCCAGGAGCTGCTATAGGAGTTGCTTCGCCTCGATGCGAGCGATACTAACGCTCAATCGTTCAGAACTACATTGAGTAGGGAGCTGTGAACCTGCAAGGCGCCTTCCGTGCCACCGGCGTAGTGAATGAAGCCCAACTTTCGGAAGCGATTCATGAAGAAGCTGACGCGTGACCGAGTGGTTCCAACCATTTCCGCCAAGGTTTCCTGACTGATTTTGGGGACGACGGTCTCCGGAACACCTTCTTTGCCGAAATGGGCCAGCAATAGAAGCACACGTGCCAGTCTCTTTTCGCTCGAGTTGAACAGTTGATCGACCAGGTCTTCTTCGTAACGAATATTGCGCGCCAACAGGTACGCGACGAACATCTCAGAAAACGCGGGCTCGCGGTGCAGGGCATCGATCATGGCTTTTTTATCGATGCGAAGAATCTCGCAATCTGTCATGGCCGCTGCGGAACCCATCCGAAGCAGCTGACCTGCCAGTGAGCCCTCGCCAAAGAAATTCCCTTCAGCGACGATCGCGATGGTTGCTTCCTTCCCCGCTTGGGATACGACAGTGAGCCTCACTTTACCCTTTTGAACGTAGAAGACGGCGTCTGCGCCGTCTCCTTGGGCAAAGATCATTTCTTTTCTCGAAAAAGACAAGATCTTCCTGCCATCGCCAATGGTTGCCAGAAAGATGTCGGAATCGAATTCGCGATTCTTCCTGAGAGCTCCAGAGGGACTCATGATGAGCAATTATATTCCTGAGAGGGAAACCAATTATATAAAAGTGACGGATTCGGGGTTTTGGCAAGTGAGCAATTTTGTACAGCATTCGAACCAAAGATCAGGGAATCTAAGAGGTTGCTTCGAAGAGCACGGGCATTCGCACAAGGGTGGTTCCAATACCTCTGAGCACTTTCTTCTAGGGGCTCCGTAAAAAGATTAGCAATTGAAGTCGTCTTAGGAGGATTCATGCCGGCAACCGTACAGGTTGGATCTATTCTCATGAAGAAGTGGCCTCTAACCATGCAGTCCTTGGGGCTGGAAAGTGAACCCTGCTCGGGAAGTTGGAGTCTGGTCAAGGTGCTGGATGGCTTCGTCCTTGATCGGAGCATCCATGCCGCGGGCTGGAACTTCTTTTTCATGGCGGGTGAAGTGAAAGGGATGTTCTTCGGTGCTCTTGGAGCGAAAAAAATCCAGAGCGCATTGCGGCGGATCTTGGAAAAAGTGAGAAAGCAAGACTTCAACAGCCTCGAAGTCACTGCCATCGTAGCGAAGCGCTTTCTGGGAGTGCGCTATACCGTTGTAACAGCCCACTCTCGGCATCTGCAGAGGAGTTGCTACTTAGACGACACTGCAGTCCGGCGGGCATCGCAGCACGGTTAATCTGGCTCACCGTTATTGTCCGAAGATGCTAAGCGCCGATCTCGATGCGGGGCGGTACGCGGTTGCCCACTACTGAGTTCGCACTTCTCTCCCGGCTTGGCGCCGCAAGTGGGGCAACGGACGGACATGGCTTGGTCTTTCTTGGCCTTCACAGCCACATGGTGAAGCATCGCTGGAAAATAGGCTGATCAATTTTGATCAGTCCGCAAGTCCACTTTCATAGAATACTGACAAGAGACAAACTTCAATCCAAATCCTCAGCGCCTGCTTGCGGCCCGCCTTGACGAGGACCTCTTGCGGTAATTGTTCTCACCACGATAGGGCAAATGGCAATATCAAACACGATGTTTCCAAATCGCACGCTGGAGGTTATCAGTCCCCGGCCGAGGGTGCGGGTGAGTACTTCCGCGGCGCGTGCCCTTTTGCAAGCAAAACCCTCGCTGCCTAGTCGCATCGCGGTGATCGGGAACTATCTTCCGCGACATTGTGGCATCGCCACGTTCACCACTGACCTGTGCGACGCTATTTCCTCAGAGTACGGAACGGCTCGACTGATGGCGCTTCCCGTAAATGATACGGAACAGGGATATGACTATCCGGCACGGGTGCGCTGGTCAATAGCGCAGGAGGACGTGAAGTCCTATCAAGATGCGGCCGCCTTCCTGAACTTCAACAATATTGACATGGTGTGTCTGCAACACGAGTATGGGATCTTCGGCGGTGAGGCCGGTAGCCATATCCTGCACCTGCTACGCGGCCTTAAGATGCCGGTGGTGACCACCCTGCACACGGTGTTGCGCGAACCCAATCCTGACCAACTGGCGGTCATGGAAGAAATCGCAAAATTGTCGGATCGTCTGGTTGTAATGAGCCAGCTCTCATCCCAAATTCTGCAAGAAGTTTTTCGGATTCCCGGCGGCAAGATCGACATGGTTCCACATGGAGTGCCGGATCTGCCGTTCCTCGATCCCAATTTCTTTAAGGACAGATTCGGCGTCGAAGGGAAGGCAGTTCTGCTGACCTTCGGTCTGCTCTCGCCGAACAAGGGGATCGAGAACGTCATAAAGGCGCTGCCGCAAATTTTGTCCAAGCACAAGAATGTTGTCTACTTGGTCGCGGGCGCCACGCATCCCCACATTCTTCGGCGCGAGGGTGATCAGTATAGAGCGTATCTGCAGGGGTTGGCCAAGGAAGTGGGAGTGGAATCGCAGGTCATTTTTCACGACCGGTTTGTCAGTCCGGAGGAGATGGTCGAGTTTATTGGCGCCGCAGACATTTACATCACTCCCTACCGGCATGAAGCGCAGGTGGTTTCCGGAACGCTTGCTTTTGCCTTGGGAGCGGGTAAGGCCATCATTTCGACTCCATATTGGCACGCGATCGAATTGTTGGACGACCGTAGGGGCGCGCTGGTTCCATTTCAAAATTCCGATGCTATTGCACAAAAGACGGTCGAACTCCTGGACACGCCCGCGATACGCCACGCCATGCGGAAGCGAGCTTATTTGTTTTCGCGGGAGACGATCTGGAAAAGAGTAGCGCAAGGATACATGGAAAGTTTCTCTCGCGTTCGCAGTGACCGTATGGCCAGTCCACGAGTTCAGTTCTCTTCTCACGCGATTCCTAAATCGCCGAATCAGTTGCCTGCCTTGAACCTTGAGCATTTGACTCGGATGACCGATGACACGGGAATGTTTCAGCATGCGATCTTCACCGTACCCAACCGAGGGGAAGGATATACGTCCGACGACAATGCTCGCGCGCTCGCATTCACAGTGTGGCTGGAGCAGAGGGAAACCGAACAGCCTGCGACAACAGGAGCAGTTCGTTCTAATTTGCTGCCCCGGGATTCGTCTTCGTCTTTGTCTTTACGTTATCTGTCCTTTATCGAGCATGCGTTCAATCCTGAGAAGGGTAAATTCAGAAATTTTCTCGGCTATGATCGCCGATGGAACGAGTCTGAAGGTTCTGAAGACTGTCACGGGCGCGCGGTGTGGGCACTGGGCACGGTCCTGGGGCGGTCCGCCAATCCGGGGTTGCGCTCTGCGGCGGGCCGTTTGTTCGAATTTTCGCTGCCCGCGGTTCTCGGATTTCGCAGTCCTCGAGCCTGCGCCTATGCGTTGTTGGGAATTCAGGAATATCTTGACTCGTATCCTGGCGACCGCGATGCGCAGCAGATAAGGTCCGCGCTGGCCGGACGGTTGCTTGCCATGTATGAGTCAGTCCGACGCACGGATTGGAAGTGGTTCGAAAATATTCTGGCCTATGGCAACGCGAGATTGCCCCAGGCCCTATTGTTAGCCGGTTCGGCATGCGCAGATGACCGCATGGTTTCCGCTGGTCTCGAAGCCCTGGACTGGCTTACGGAGACTCAGCGTTGCGAAATCCGTGGCCACTTTGTACCGATTGGCTCACAAGGCTTCTACCGCCAAAGTGGTGAAAGGGCTCGATTCGATCAACAGCCACTGGAGGCCGCCGGGACGGTTTCGGCCTGCCTCGAAGCCTACCGTGGAACCGGTGATAGTCGGTGGCGCAAAGAGGCCTGGTCGGCTTTTAACTGGTTCCTGGGCGACAACGATCTTCAGCTCCCTCTTTACGACGGCGTCACCGGTGGCTGTCGCGATGGGCTTCATCCCGAACGTGCCAATGAAAATCAGGGGGCGGAATCGACGCTGTCGTTCCTGATGGCGCTGCTGGAAATGCGCTCGCTGCAAACTTCTGAAGAAATGCAAAGGTTGCCATGACGATCATCACACAAGGACCTATAAGTTCCTCGAGCACGCGTTACGAACCGTTACTTCTCCGGCATCCCGCTAATCCAATCCTGACCAGTAAGGATTGGCCCTACTCCATCAACAGCGTGTTCAACGCCGGTGCGACGCTGCTGGCGGATGGAACTACCTTGTTGCTTTGCCGGGTTGAAGATCGGCGCGGATTGTCGCATCTCTGTGCCGCCCGCTCCGTGAATGGGGTCGACGGATGGCAAATTGACAGCGAGCCGACATTGATGCCCAGCCCGAAAGAGCATCCCGAGGAACTATGGGGTATCGAAGACCCGCGCATCACTTTTGTTCCTGAATTGCAGCAATATGTTGTGACTTACACCTCGTATTCGCGCGGTGGCCCCGGAGTGTCTCTAGCTCTGACCAAGGATTTCCGCAGCTTTGAACGCTACGGCGTAATTATGCCGCCGGACGATAAAGACTCGGCGCTTCTGCCGCGCAGAATTGATGGGTACTGGGCATTGATTCACCGGCCAATGACGACGCTTGGCTCGCACATGTGGATTTCCTACTCGCCTGACCTGCGGCATTGGGGAAGGCACCGGCTGATGTTAGAAGCGCGGCGCGGCGCCTGGTGGGATGCGAACAAGATCGGGATGTCTCCGCCGCCCATTGAGACCGCCAGAGGATGGCTTGTCCTCTATCACGGAGTGCGGCACACGCCTTCGGGCTGCCTGTATCGGTTGGGGGTGGCTTTGTTCGAGCTGGAGAATCCGGAAAAATGCCTGCGGCGAGGAGACTCGTGGATATTTGGTCCGGAAGCCGAGTACGAGCGTCATGGCGACGTCGACGATGTCGTATTTCCCTGCGGGTATACGCTCGATGCCGATGGCGATACTCTTAACATTTATTACGGAGCCGCAGATTGCGCAATTGCTTTGGCCCGTGCCAGTGTTCACTCACTGCTGGATTGGCTGGATGCCAACGCAAGTTGCGAACGCCGTCAGCGAGCCCAAGACTTGTAAGTTCAGTGCTCCAGGCTTCTTCGTTCTTTTACCTCGGGCCTCGCTTTTGCCCGACGTGAGTTTGTGAGCTATCTTGCTCAGACGCGAAAGCTTAGGTCTGTCATTGTTTACTCTACTGAGTGTGTCGAAGAGTGACGATGGCTGATTCGTAAACTCTCGTCCTTAGCTCGCTGCGGGTTGGCTCTGATCAAGTCACGCGAAGCGACCACATCCAGCCTATCAGCGGCTCTTTACCCGCGTATAAGCCGAGAACCCTTCGGCCAATAGACCCGACCAAAAGTCTTTCGAACTTCAAATTAGGGCGATACCTCCTGCGAAAGAGAGGTCATACGCCCTGTAAGACAAGAAAGGTGTAAAGCGAATGCCTTTAATTCAACTCGTGGAAGTTCTCATCGTGGTGGGTGTCCTGCTGTGGCTGGTGAATCGGTTCATTCCGATGCAGGGTTCCATCAAATCAATTCTGAACGGTGTCGTGGTTATCGCGGTCGTGCTGTGGCTGCTGAACGTTTTTGGGCTCTTTCACTCGCTTTCGCACGTTCGCATTGGATCTTAGAGCAAGCCAGCCATAAATCGGAATAGGTCAAGATCGATACCAAGCAAAACGGCAGACCATCTGCCACAAGGAGATAGTGTGAAGAAAACGCTTTTGTTCGTCGCTGCAATTGTGCTGAGTGTGCCTGCTACAGCTCAAACCAATTCTCAAAATCTGACCGTAGAGCGGATGAGTCAGACGCCCACGTTTCGCGTGGTGGTCATCAGCCGCAGTGTGCAGGCGGTCAATTATAAGCATCGGAGCGGGTCTTCGAAGCTTGATTTTGCCGGTACAGAACTGATGCCCGCAGCGAATGGGGAAGCGCAGGTAAACAGCAAGCGCGGATCGATTGACATTGACGCAGAGTTTGGAAATCTGCAGAAGCCAACCACCTTCGGCAATGAATACCTGACGTACGTATTGTGGGCGATCTCACCTGAGGGCCGGGCAGTAAATCTGGGCGAAGTGTTGCTTGGTGGCAATCATCGAAGCAAACTGCACGTAACCACGGACCTGCAGGCGTTTGCGCTGATCGTGACAGCGGAACCCTATTATGCTGTGCGGCAGCCGAGCAATGCAGTAGTCCTGGAAAATGTTGTTCGCGACGACACCAAGGGAACGACCGAGGCGGTGAACGCCAAGTACGAATTGATGGAACGGGGTGGCTACATTCCTACCGGGTACAAATTTGATCCCGTGGTGCTCAATGCGAAGTTGCCGTTGGAGTTTTTCGAAGCACGTAATGCGGTGCGCATCGCCGAATCCGAGGGCGCCGAAACCTATGCCGGGGCCAGCTATAAGCACGCGGTTCAATTGATGAACACTGCCGACGGCTACGCCACCAACAAACACCTCGATCGCAAACCTCTGATCGCAGTTGCCCGCGAGGCGGTGCAGACGGCGGAAGATGCGCGCGCCATTGCAGTCAAGAAAATGGACGATGTGCGTTTGGCGAACGAACGTCAGGATTCAGCGGATGCGCAGGCGAAGACGCAAGATCTGGCGGATGACGCTCGTCGCCAGAAAGAGCGGGCCGAGTCCGACACGGCGCGGGCGCAGGCTGCCAGGGCTCAGGCAGATGCTGATGCCGCCCGGGCAAGGAACGACGCCGCCGACGCCCAGGCTGCATCGGCGACTGCACTGTCGGCGGCGCAGGCTGATGCAGAGCGATCCCGCTCAGCGGTCCAGCAGGCGGAGACCGACAAGGCGGCCATGCGCACGAAATTATCCGAACAATTGAATTCCATTCTTCAGACTCGAGATAGTGCGCGCGGGCTGATCGTCAGCATGTCCGACGTTCTGTTTGATACCGGACAGTACTCGTTGAAGCCGGGCGCAAGGGAGAAACTCGCGAAAGTTGCGGGGATCCTGCTTGCTTATCCTGGACTCAACATTGCAGTAGGCGGCTACACGGACAACGTGGGCGGAGATAGCATGAACCAAACCTTATCCGAGCATCGGGCGGGGTCGGTGCGCGATTATCTAGTGCAACAAGGGGTAGCAGGAAACTCGGTGTCAGCCAGAGGATTCGGCAACACTATGCCGGTATCGTCGAACGACAATTCCGCTGGGCGGCAACAGAACCGCAGAGTCGAACTTCTCGTCTCGGGCGACGCCATCGGCACTCCAGTAAACCCAAGCACAGGGAACCTGCGCTAGAAGAGTTCAAGGCGCGGGCGGAGTCACGCCCGCGCCAATACTCAGCAAGGATGAAAACAACACGGGTGGCGCTGGTCACCGCGACCGGCGGTTCGGTTGGCGACGAGTAGTTTGAATCGAGCTCCACGTCAACACTGAACGATAAGGAGCAAAACATGCTTGGAACTGTATTGATCGTGATCCTGATCTTAGCGTTGCTAGGCGCTCTACCGAGATGGCCGCATAGTCGAGAGTGGGGATATTATCCAACGGGAGGAGTTGGACTTATTCTCTTCGTGGTTGTCGTTCTCCTCGTCCTGGGGCGCATTTAAATCCCAGGCAGCTTCGTGGTTTCTGACAAAGAGCGGGCTGCGGAAATCAATGGCGTTTGTTCAACTGCTTTGCGGTTGATGGTGTCAGTCGACTGCTGGTGCGCGGTTTCCGGCTTCATCCCAAATGCGCACTCCCTTAGTTTCGCGAAGCAGGAGACTTCCTACAATAAAAGTCATCCCCGCCACGATCATCGGATAGTAAAGCCCGGCATAGATATTGCCCGTGGCTGCGACTGAAGAGAGACCGATCAGAGGCAGCAACCCGCCAAAGACACCGTTGCCGATGTGATAGGGCAGAGAAAGCGAAGTGTAACGAATCTTCGCCGGGAAAGCTTCAATCAGATAGGCAGCGATGGGGCCGTAAACCAGGCAGACGTAGAGAACCTGCACGAATACCAGGAGTACCAGCATAGTGAAGTTGGGGTTGGGGGCTTCCTTGGCAGGCACCGGGGCGCCAGTCGCGTCGGTGGTCATGGCCGTGAGCGAGATCGCCCCCGTCACTTTGTTGCGAGCGGATTTTACTGTGACCACATTATTCCCCGCAGCGCGTTCCATCGCTTTGTAAATAGGAATATAGGTGAGCACTCCGAGAAGGCAACCGGCCATCATAAGCTTTTTCCGTCCGATTCGGTCGGAAAGCGCGCCCACCACGGTGAAGAACGGCATGCCGATGAGCAGCGCGACTGCAACGACAATGTTTGCCGTCTTCACATTCACTTTCAGAATGGTCTGCATGTAAAACAGGGCATAGAATTGCCCGGTGTACCAGACCACGCCCTGTCCCGCGGTGGCTCCGAAGAGCGAAATGAGAACATTCCTTAAGTTCGGCCATTTCGTGAAGGCGTCCCGGAGGGGTTGTGTCGACGTCATGCCTGTGGCCTTTAGTTCGGCGAAGATGGGCGACTCCTTCATCTTCAAGCGGATGTAGAGTGAGATGACCACCAGGATGATCGAGATGAGGAAGGGAATTCGCCAGCCGTAAGCGGCGAAGTCTTCTTTCGACATCGAGTTTTGCGTAATCAGGATAACGACCAGCGAGGCGAACAGGCCAAGAGTAGCCGTGATCTGGATGAAGCTGGTATAGAAGCCGCGTTTGTTGTCGGGAACGTGTTCACCCACGTAAACTGCGGCGCCGCCGTATTCGCCGCCCAAGGCCAATCCCTGTAAGACGCGGATCAAAAGCAAAACGATGGGCGCGAACCAACCCGCCGCAGCGTACGAAGGCAACAGGCCAATGGCAAACGTTGAAAAACCCATGATGGAGAGGGTTACCAGAAAAGCATACTTGCGTCCGACCAGGTCGCCGATGCGGCCGAAGAAAAGTGCACCAAAGGGCCGCACCAGAAAGCCGACCGCAAATGTAGCCAGGTAGGCAATATAAGCGAACGTATCGTTGCCGGGAGGATAAAACTTTGGACCAAGAATAGCCGCGAGGCTACCGAAAATGTAAAAGTCATACCACTCGATCATGGTGCCGACAGAGGAGGCCATTATCACCCGCCAGATGCTGTACTCTGCGTGAGAAGCTCCCGGTATTTGCGCAGCGGTCGCCACGTTTCCTCCAATCACCTGCAGTAATGGCCTGTCCCGAGTCCTGAGGGTTGGAAAACTATCATAGAAACTAAGGAGTGTAAATCAATAATCGTGTGTATCAAGGAGCAGCGCCTGCAAGTTTTGGACGGTCCGCGGGAGTGGGAGCGGACGGTCACATCGAGGGTGGTTCCTGGTGGCCGCTGGATAACTTCAAGGTTGCGCCGCCGGAGATCGACCGCGATGTTCCGATGGCGGTCGACTGCAAAGGGAAATACCGCAGTCTGATCGCGCCTAGCTTGCTGCAGCGGGCCGTTTTCCGAGAATGTGGTGAACGTGATTGAAGCTTCGACGCGGGGCAGGAAGCCGAACTTCCTGTGGCTGCGGAGACCATGTGTTCGTGTTCCCGGAATAGGTCGGAATCTCGAACGGAGCAGATGGTAGTTCTATGCGTGTATATGAGGAACACGCCACTGCCATTTCTTCAGGTTTTAGTCGAGGTGGAGAGAGCGTCGTCGCCTGAACAACAACATGGAGATCATCGAAAGCGTGTTCCGGTAAGCCACAGCCTGAAGGGCGCCGCGAGCCGTCACTCTGGTCAAGATTGAAGCCACCTGCGCCAGACACGATATGCCCGCCGTTCTCGTTAACGCGCACGGTTTCCTGCGCTGGCTTGCCTTCTGAGCCTGGGGCGCCGTTTGGCCACCCCCAAGACCGGCGCGTTCTCCGCCAGAGCCGATTCGAGACAAAATAAGAAGCAGAAGGATGGTGCGCCGGATTTTAGCGCCACACAATCTGTCGTTCTCATGCTCACGAGTTTTCTCCCAATTCACACAGCCGTTCCCCTGTGCGCGTCAGGGCAGGAAGTTTTTTCTTGCCGAACACCTCATGCCCAGCCCGCAGGGCCATTTCGCGCGCGGCGCGCAACTGCGTGATCGCATCACCGCTGGGATAAAACTCCATCGCAACCACCCCCGTGTAATTCAACTCGGCTAATTTGCGAAAAATGCTTTGGTAGTTGATTTCGCCCGTTCCCGGCTCGTGACGGCCTGGGACGTCCGCGATGTGCACGAGTCCCAGATGCGGGAGGCTTTTCTCTAGCTTCTCGATGAGATTTCCTGCGGCGATCTGCTCATGGTAAAGGTCGTAAAGCAAACGGACTTGCGGGTGGCCGATCGCTTGCACAACCTCAAGCGCTTCAGAGACTCTCGTCAAAAAGTATCGCGGATTTTCCTCAGGATCAATGGTCTCGAGCAGCAACTGCACTGGCTCGCGGTTGATCGATTTACCCTGCACGAGATCCGCGGCGGCTTTAAGCGTGTCGATACAACATTGATGTTGCACCTCGCGAGGCATTTCCTGAACCTGGTCGCCAGAGAGCAAAATCAGGTTCGGGCAATCGATTTGCTCCATGATCGGGAGCACATGCCGCAGTTCGTCGAGCAGAGGCTGCCGATGGTCTGGGATGCCTACGCCGTGCTTCAACCCGGCCGTGCAGTCGAAGTTGATGCCGAGCCGTTTGCGCACGGCGTTCACTCGCCGGAAATCCGCGTCCGTCCACTTGTCGAATTCACCCACCAACTCCACATTCTTATAACCAGCCTCTGCCACTTTTTCCAGGCGCTGTTCGAAAGGGAGATTGGTGAAAACCGTCCACAGCATGACCGACAGCTTGAAAGGCACTCCGGTCTCCTCGCCCTTGTTTGCTGCCAAGCTTGGGTCTTCACCGACCAAGTTGGAAATGTGACCCACCCCATAAGTCCCCACTACCGTCCCAGCAACAGCTTGAACAAATGCTCGTCGATTCATCATTCACCTTCGCCCGGAAACTCCGTAACTCTCCCAGTGACTGCGTGAAATTAACACAACTCCCATTCGAGTGGAGGCTGATCGCGGAAACTTCAACAGTCCGCCTTATGGAGGATGCGGAAGCAACCCGCTTCCAGGTAGAATCACTGATTTGTTTACCTGTGGGGATGGCTACCCACAATTCGAGGTTGGCGCATAGCAATCATGCAAAGACGAGAGTTCATGAAAAAAACCGGCGCTCTGGTCGCCGGGATCCTGGCGGAGGGCGCGTTTGCGGAGCCTACTAGTCCGTCTGCCGTGCCCGTGGCGAGCGGTCGTCTTGTCCTTCCGATGAACCGGAACTGGTTGTTCAGCCGCGTCGCGGTTGAGGAAGCGCGCACCAAGGATTTTGACGATTTTCAATTCGAGCGCGTGGTGATTCCTCACGCCAATGTTCGTCTGCCCTGGCGCAGCTTTGACGACAAAGACTATGAATTTGTTTCGGTCTATCGCCGTCATTTAAGGCTTCCCCGAGAAGCGCGCGGCCGGCATGTTTTCGTCGATTTCGAAGGGGTGATGACGGCCTCGACCGTCTGGCTCAATGGAGCTCGCCTGGGCGAGTACAAAGGTGGGTACACGCCTTTCTCTTTCGACCTGACGCCGCATCTCCAGTTTGACGCCGACAACGTGCTGGCTGTTGAGGTTGACTCCACCGAACGTGCGGACATCCCACCCTTCGGAAATCAGATCGACTACCTCACTTTCGGCGGCATCTACCGTGAAGTTGCGCTGCGCATCGTTCCCGCAACTTTCATTGAAAACATCTTCGCGAAAACGAAGGATGTGCTCACTCCAAAACCCAGCCTTGAGGTGGAGTGTTTCCTGGAGCATCTGGAATCCTCACGCGACGCGCTTTCGCTTGAAGTCACGCTGCGCGATGGCGGCCGTGAGCTCGCCACAGCTACCGAGCGAGTCGGGCCGGCGGCAGCCTCCGATAATCCCGCCCCGCACTCCGTGCGCCTGGAAAATCTTGGTCCTGTCGTGCTGTGGGATCTGGCGCGGCCAAAGCTTTACGCTGTGCATGTTCGGTTGTGGGATGGGTCGCGAGTGGTCGATGAGGATTCCCGCACCATCGGTTTCCGCGAGGCGCGGTTTACTGAACACGGCTTCGAACTAAACGGCAAGGTCGCCAAGCTGCGTGGGCTCGATCGTCATCAAACTTTTCCGTTTGTGGGTCAAGCCATGCCGGCGCGGGTGCAACGGCGCGACGCACAAATCCTCCGGAACAATTTCAAATGCAACATCGTGCGCACCTCACACTATCCGCAATCTCGGCATTTTCTGGACGCTTGCGACGAACTCGGTCTTATGGTCCTGGAAGAAATTCCAGGCTGGCAGCACATCGGCGACGCCGCGTGGAAAGATGTTTCCGTGGACAACGTGCGCCGCATGATTCGCCGCGACTGGAACCATCCCTCGATCATTCTCTGGGGAGTCCGCATCAACGAATCCCGCGATGACCACGACTTCTACACTCGCACCAATGCCCTGGCCCATCAACTCGACCCGACGCGGCAGACGGGAGGCATCCGGAATTTCGAAAACTCGGAACTTCTCGAAGACGTGTTTACCATCAACGATTTCGGATTCCCGCTTCGAGCGCCCAACCAACCCCTGTACCTGAATACGGAATTCATCGGCCACACCTATCCGACCAAAAGCTTCGACAACACGGAACGGCTCACGGAGCACGCTCTGCGCCACGCCCGTGTCCACAACCAGCTCGCGTCGAATCCGCAATACGCTGGCGGCATTGGATGGTGTGCCTTCGACTACAATACGCATTTCGACTTCGGCTCCGGCGACCGGATCTGTTACCACGGCGTTGCCGACATCTTCCGCGAGCCCAAGCCTGCTGCGGGTTTCTACAAATCGCAATGCGATCCAGAAGGAGAAGTCGTTCTGGAACCCGCCTTCCGCTGGGCGCGCGGCGACGAATCGATCGGATTCAGTACCGCCGTAGTCTGCTCGAACTGCGACCATCTCAAGTTCTATATCGATGACAAGCTGATTGCGGAGCTAGATCCCGACCGGAACGAGTTTGGCAACCTTCGGTATCCGCCTTTCGTTCTTCACATGCGTCCGTTCCGCAACGCCTGGGGAGACCTGCGGATCGAGGGCTACATTCAAGGCAAGCAAGTGATCGTGAAGCGATGCTCGGGCAAAGGGATTGACCGACAATTCTCGGTCTTACCCGATGACACAAAGCTCGTTGCCGATGGTGCCGATTCTACCCGTGTCGTCCTGCGCGTCACCGACGAGTTCGGTGCGATTCGCTCTTTTGCCAACGATGCCATTCAGTTGAGCGTTGAAGGCCCTGCCGAAATTGTCGGCGACAATCCTTTTGCCCTGGCTGGTGGGACCGGCGCTGTGTGGTTACGAGCGAAGGAACAAGCGGGAACAGTGACGCTGACGGCATCACATCCGATTCTTGGTAAACGGCAGGCTGGCTTCGAGATTGCTGCCGCGCCGCCGGAAGCTGTGTAGCTGTCCCCTATCTGTAAAGGATATGTTCAAGAAAATTCGCCGCCACCATTCTTTGCTCGCCATTTGTTGGTTGCTCCTGCCATACCGAGTGCCCGCACAGTCAGACGCTGCCCTGCAGCCATTCACCGTCGACCATCGCAAGGCACTACTCGCGCACTCGCCCGTGGACGTCTCATTCCTGCTCGATGCGCCAGCAGGCAAGCACGGATTCGTCCGCGCTCAGGGCGGGCATTTTGTGACCGGCTACGGTAACCGCATTCGTTTTTGAAGAGTGAACATCACCGATTGGAGCAAAGGTTCGGTGATGATTCCCTCCAAGGCTGATGCTCTACTCTGGGTGGCGACGCTGGCCCGGTTTGGCGTGAATTGTGTCCGCTTTCAATTTCTCGATCTGCTTACGCCGCGCGGACTGATCGACGGAAAACGCGACGACACACGCGTTCTCGATCCTGAGGCGTTTGACCGCGAAGACTTCTTCATCGCGGAGCTGGAAAAACGGGGAATCTAGATTAATTTCAATTTGCTGGTTGCTCGCCCATTCAAAGCTGGCGACGGCGTTCAGGACTACCAGAAAATCCGCGAGGGCGCCAAGGGAATTAGTTTGTACGATCCGCGCATCATCGAACTGAAGGAGTACGCGAAGCAACTACTGGCTCATTACAATCCCTACGCCAAAATCGAATACCGCAATGACCCGGCGGTCGCGATGGTCGAAATCAACAACGAAAACGCACTCTGGGTCGGCGCTCACGGCCCCACGCCGTATTACGACCACGAACTCGCACATCTCTACAATACGTGGCTCAAAAAAACCTTCAACGCGGAAGATCTGAAAGAGGTGAAAGAAAAGGCAGGAGTCTCAGGGGATGACCCCGTCCCCCTGTTGCAAGGTAGGAAACAGATCGAGACCGCGCCGAAGCTGCGATTCTACGCTGAGTCTCACTTTTTCCTCGATACCCAGCGCGGCTCTGGGAAGACATGCGCGACTATCTGACAAGAGCTCTCGGGGTGAAGTCGTTGATTATGACCACCGCCGATCACGGCCACACGAGCAGCGGATATCCATTGCTGCTCGCGACGTCATCGTTCGATACCAATGATGGCCACACGTACTGGCAGCACGACTGGGAAAACAAGATCAAGGCTCCCATGGTGAACGACCCATTCAATTCGACCGTGGTGGAATTGTCCCGAACTCCGGTCGCTGGCAAACCCTACACCGTCAGCGAAGTGAACAATCCATTTCCCAGCGATTGGGCGAGCGAAGGCATTCCAATTCTCGCGGCCTATGGCGATTTTCAGGACTGGGATGCCATCATTTGGTACACGTTCGAGCCCAAAGCGTCACCCGATTGGAAACCTTATATCGGAGACGCGTTTGACATTTCACTCGATCCGGTCAAAATGTCACAGCTTGCTGCGGGAGCCCTAATGTTCTTGCGGGCGGACGTAAGCCCCGCCAACTCGACCGTGCTGCGTTCCTACGCACGCGACCAAGTGTTCGACCGTTGGAACACAAGTCGCGTATCGAATCGCTGGATGGTGCGCCAGGGCCTCCTTTTGCGGCACCCAAGGCCAAAAATCCAATTGTCTCCGATACCCATCAGTTGGCATGGTACAACTCATCGGCAATGGCCGGGCTCGTGACCGTGGATACTCCGCGGTCGCAGGCGGGGATCGGATTTGTGAAGGCGAACGGCAAGTCTGTCACCAATCTTTCGGCGAAGGTGCAGAACCGATTTTGCACGATCTGGATTACATCTCTTGAATCCGAGCCGATTTCTCGCGCTTCCAGATTGCTGCTGACTCTCGGGTCGCGCGTTGAAAACGAGGGAATGCGGTGGAACGAGCGGCGTAGCAACCTCGCCGAATGGGGTGGGTCGCCTACCTTGATTGAGCCCGTGATTAGCCGCATCACTCTTCGTAATTTGGATCATGCCAAGACGGTCTCCGCGCAAGCCTTGGACGGTTCTGGGCAGCCCACGGGCGAACCGATCCGCGCCGAGAAGAAAGCTGAAGGATGGATATTCCCTTAGGAAAGATTGTTACCACGTCGAACGGCAAAACGGGTGAGATTCAGGTCAGGGCCTTTTCGCCGGCGCTCTAAGAAGCCCGTGTGATCATCGCAACCTAAGGTGTGAATGGTGAAACGTTTTTTGTTTATTGCTTTGTGAGTCTGAAGCCGGTATCTGCAAAGTCGCGTGTTTTTCACCCAGCCACGATCTGACCCTGGCGCGTACGACATTGCCGGAAATCGTCAGCGTCCAGGACCCGTGGGCGGACTCCGGCCTTCAAATGAAATCGCCCCTGCCGAGGAAACCAATTTTTCCTTCGAAATGCAGTAGACTTCCTGTCAAGGCCGCAGGGACGGCCTATGAATGAAAACGGCCAAACTGGAAAAATCCTACCGCGTTGACGACGGAAAACATTTCCGTTTGAAAGAATTTGATCCTGCTGACACTGGGCGCTGGGATTCCGTGGAGGAAGCCAAGGAACAGTTGCAGAAGGACATCAAACGCATGGAGGAGTTGCAAGACAAGCTTTATGCGCAGGATCGATGGTCAGTGCTCCTGATCTTCCAGGCGATGGACGCCGCTGGCAAGGACGGTACAATCAAGCACGTCATGTCCGGAGTAAATCCTGAGGGTTGCCAGGTGCACTCGTTCAAAGCGCCGTCGCAGGCTGAACTGCAGCACGATTTCTTGTGGCGCACGACGCAGGCTCTGCCGGAGCGGGGACACATCGGAATTTTCAATCGATCTTATTATGAGGAGGTCCTGGTGGTGCGAGTGCATCCTCCCGTACTCGAGAGCCAGTTAGTTCCGCCAGCATTGATAACGAAGGATATTTGGAAAGAGCGCTTCGAAGATATTAACTGCTTTGAGCGGCACATGGGGCGCAACGGCACGGTAATCCGCAAATTCTTTCTACATCTTTCGAAGAAAGAGCAGAAGCGGCGGTTCCTGGCGCGGCTCGACGAACCGGAGAAACACTGGAAATTCTCCGCCGCGGATATTCAAGAGCGTGAGTGTTGGGACGATTATCAGGAAGCTTACGAAGACATGATCCGCCACACCGCCAGTAAACAGGCTCCCTGGTATGTCGTTCCTGCGGACAACAAATGGTTTACACATCTGGTGGTTGCGGCGGCGATTGTCCAAACGCTCGAAGAACTCGACTTGTGCTATCCGAAGGTCGAGGGGGAA
The DNA here is from genome assembly GCA_035603035.1 of Candidatus Acidiferrales bacterium. GTDB lineage: Bacteria > Acidobacteriota > Terriglobia > Terriglobales > Acidobacteriaceae > Sulfotelmatobacter. The sequence goes on from DATNLE010000044.1 coordinate 109,960, forward strand.
AAACTGAAGGAAATTGCGGCCGCACGTCGAATACTCTTGAAAAACTGACTGCTCTACCAGCTGCGGTGTGCGAACTTTTTGTTGCATTTCACCTGTGCGTCATTTACGACATCTGCGATCCACATATACCTGGGGAGAAATTCGAACATGGCGAGTGAAGAAACGTTTCGTGGAAACAAGTCAGCAAAATCTGCAATGGCCTGGTGGTTGCCGTTTGCCTTCGCCATCGTCGTAGGTTGCGCGCAGGGTGTGGCGTTCGCGCAGACCAAACCCGAGCGGCAATCGAAAGCGGTTAAGCCGACGCAATCTGCGCCGTCGTCAACCGAAAACCCGTCGAGCGAGAATTCGCCCTCCGACAAAGACTCCGGCAAGCCGGAAGACAAGCTATTCAAAGGGTTGAAGTATCGCATGATCGGCCCGTTCCAGGGGGGAAGATCGCTTACGGCGGCGGGAATTCCGGGTG